>NZ_JALPRG010000005.1:0-566654 GCF_030464945.1 Paraburkholderia sp. CHISQ3 | reverse complement strand
AAGTTTGCCGAAAAACTCACTCTCGTGCTGGTCCGGATTTCCTAATGCAGATCACAGTTGTATCCCTTTGCAGATTCGCTCCGCGGCACCCGTGCGCATCATCCTTCGGGGTCGGGCAAACCCCGATGAACCACGCTCAAGAGTAGGAATCTCCACTAAACCTGAGACAGTTCGATCGTTCGGGAAGTCCGAATGCTGAAGCCACCTCTCATAGGACGGATCGAGCGAACGCGGATATCTCAGGATGGGAGCGGGCGACTGTTTGGCGCGATCTTGAGGACTTCTGGCATTCTCTTGCCTACCCCTAAGCAGTTCCGTTAAGTACCATTGCTACAACGAACTCAGGATTTTCAAACGCTTGCTGGCGTTCCTTGATCCCTGATACGGGCGCCCGATAGATGATTACTGCTCCGGGTTTCTCCGTGATGTCGATGCCTTCTGAAGGCGATCCGTTTTAGTAGAAGCGACCTCTGGCAAGAGAGACGTACTGGATCGTGACCACTACAGGAAATGATTTTAACTTCGCAGAAAAATTCGGTTCGGCAGTCTCACCTTCTGGACGAAGATATTCTATGCGTTACATTCAGATGCACGCCATGCCATTTTTTTTCTCACTCTTGAATCGGGCCGACACGTCTGCTGTCCGTCCAGCAGCTATCAGGGAAGACATGCCTTGCTGTAGCGGTGAGCCATGAAGTTCCTGTGCCTATATGGACCACAGAAGTGGAGTGTCACGGTACCGAAGCTTGCGTCGAGCCTATCCATCCAATCCAGGTAAAGAAGAGGGTTGCGACCGATGTCGAAGAAAATAGTCGATCTCCTTATTTTATAAACAATTAGGAATGGAAAATGAATGATAGAGATACACGAATAATTGGCAACGTTCTTTCGGCAATCTCTCCTAACACGGAGCCCGCAGTAAGCAACATCGTAAACGTACCACTAGTCCTCACAAACGGTGAACTAGCGGCCTCGCAGATATTTTCTTTCTCGGGCTTACGAGACGGACGTGAACACTTCGCCATAAAGCTCGGCAATCCTCATCCAGAGACACCGGTGGTTCGCCTGCATTCAGAGTGCGTGACCGGTGATGTGATGGGATCTGCCCGTTGCGATTGTGGGCCGCAATTGAACGAGGCGTTGCTGCGCCTACACGAAGAAGGCGGCTTCCTGCTTTACATGCGTCAGGAAGGGCGCGGTATTGGCTTGTATAAAAAACTCGAGGCGTACCGATTGCAGGAAGATGGTTACGACACCTATACCGCCAATCGTATGCTGGGACACGCGGACGACGAGCGGGACTACGGAGCAGCGGTCGACATGCTGAACGCACTGGGAGTCAAGCGACTGGTGCTGTTGAGCAACAATCCCGACAAACGGGCGCAACTCCTCAAGGCCGGAATCCAGGTCGATTCGCTGATACCAACGGGGGTGTTTCTGCACGCGCATAACCGTCGTTACCTCGAAGCCAAAGTCAACCACACTCGTCACAACATCGATCTTCCCGCCCATCAGGAGTCCATCTAATGATTTCCCATCGTTCTCCCATTAGCGGTGTTGCCACGTTCGGCGGCCGTTTTGTCGCCACAGCAGGTTACGACAACCAGTTGATTCTCTGGGATGCTGGCCACAAGGTGCCAGTCGGCCGTGCGTTTCACGATCACCTTGCTAATCAGGTGGAATTCAGTCCGGACGGCCGGCACGTGGTTACTTCATCGAGCGATCACACGTCGCGGCTGTGGTCGGTGCCCGACCTCAAGCTTAGAGCCGTGTTCGGCGACCATCTCGACGACGTCGAAATGTCGGTGTTTCACCCCGGCAAGGAACTGATCGCTACGGCGTCGCGGGACCATCGGGTACGCGTTTACGATTTTCAGGGTGCCCTCAAGGCCTGTTTCGAAGGACATTCAGCCGATGTGATTTCCGTTGCGTGGTCGTCGAACGGTGACGAACTCATTTCATCGAGTGACGACGGCACCATCAAACGCTGGTCGTTGTCCGCCAACCGGCTGGTTGCCGATCTTGATCTGGGTGGCGTCGAAACCGATACGATCGCTGTTACACGTCAGGGTGTAATTTATGCTGGCAACGACGAAGGCGAAATTCTCGTCATCGATGGTGACAAGACGCGCCGTTATCCCGCGCACGCCGCCGGGATCAAGCGATTGATCTATCAGGCGAGCGAACACTTGCTAGTCAGCCTGAGCTACGATCGCACACTACGCATCTGGTCAACGCAAGGCGAGTTGACCGCACTGGCGAAGTCGGATCTACCGTCGCAGGTCTGGCCGCGATCGTGCGCATTCGTGGACAGCAAGACCCTTGCGTTTGCCACCTTCGGTACATCTTATGCGGTGTATCACGTCGATACCGATCGTTGGGACATGGACGGTGTCGGCTTTACGCCCGGTATCAACGCGGTGACGATTCACCATGGCAAGCGTCTGACGATCGGCGATGGCGGCGTGCTTCACATCGACGGCATTGCGTCGACAGATGTCGGTAGCCTGTGTAATTTCCTCACGCCTGTCGGCGAGCGCGTCGTGACGGGCGGGCAGATCGGCAAGGTCGTGGACGCGTTGACCAACGAGGTTCTGTTTCAGCATCATTCGCCGCTCAATTGCGGCGCAGCTTTCGAACGAGATGGCTTACCTCATGTCGTGATCGGCACGTACACGGGTGAGGGACTTGTATTTTCCATCGACGCGCAACGCGTGGTGAAACATGTAGCCACCTTGCCGCTACACGCGAATGCGGTCAAGGCTGTGGCGGTATCTGGGGGCAAGATATTTTCGGTTTGTGCCGATACAGGTGCATCGTGGTTTGCGGTCGACGACTTCCGCGAAACCGATCGCATTCGCGCTGCGCACTTTCGTATCGCCAACGGATGCGCTGCGCTACCTGAGGGCGAGTTCGTCAGCGTCAGCCGTGACCATAAATTGCGTATCTGGCGAACCGGTGGCGTTGCGGTAATCCAGACGCCGCATAAGCGATCGATCAAATGTGTTGCGACCTCAGACGACGGACGCTATATCGCTTCTGGTTCCTACTTCGGTACGGTCGCGATTTACGATCGCGCGGTATCTGGATGGAAGCCGACCGTGCGACCGACTCCAGCCGGCATCTCGTCAATGTGTTTCGACCCAGTGAACCGGTGTTTTCTCGCGAGTTCGTATGACGGCCATATCTACGAAATCGCTACCGGGGGGCAAAACGCATGAACGGCCGTGTGAATTTCAATCCGGCGGTGCACGCGACCGGTACCAATCCCAATCTGCTGTCACCACGCGAAGCAATGGGGCTCCCGGCTTCGCTCGTGGACCGGCTGGGGCGCGACGTGCTCAGCCGCAACCGCGATCTGCTGCGCGGTTCCGCTGCGGAGCTGGTTGCTGTACTGGAAGACCAGGACGCGTCGCTGCCGCGCCGCTTCGCGGCGGGGGCCGTGCTGGCGTTGGTGGGCGACCCACGTATCGACGTACTTCGTCCGCCGATGGTTGAGTTGCCTGGCGGCATGGTCAAGGTAGGGTTGCCGGTACAACGAATCGAGGATGTCGTTGAGCGTTGGCGGCACGTTGGTGTCGTGCGTGAATGGATCGAGAAAGAGTGTCCGGAGCACATGGTGCAGATCCAGCCGTTCGCGCTGGGCCGCTATCCGGTGACCCACGCCGAGTATCGCGAGTTCCTCGAAGACACGCAGGCACACTGGTTGCCCTCTTCGTGGCAACTGGGTGGCTACCCCAGTCATCTCGCGAATCATCCGGTTTGGACCGTGCCGCCCGAGGCCGCCGATGCCTACACCGCCTGGCTTGCACAGCGTACCGGTCGTGCGTTCCGTTTGCCTACCGAGACCGAATGGGAATATGCGGCGTCAAGCGGTGACGGGCGTGAATTTCCTTGGGGCAGCATATTTGAAGCCGGACGCGCGAACACCGTCGAAGACGGTCCTCTGTGCACCACGCCGGTCGGCATCTATCCAGCCGGTCGTACGCCTAGCGGCATCGACGATCTCGCGGGCAACGTCGAAGAATACACCGCGGACAACTACGCACCCTATCCAGGCGGGGCGTTCGTCGACGATGACCTACATCTGAAGCAGGGCACCTACCGTGTAGCGCGCGGCGGCAGTTTCTCGCGCTATGGCGATCTCGCGCGATGCGCGCGACGACACGGCTGGTATCACAGTCCGATCTATGCGATGGGTTTCAGGCTTGCGGAGTCCCTATGAATTCACTACCTGCGTTCGACGCTCATTTCGAACTGGCCGACGTTATACCGTTCGATACGTCCAGACTGCGCGCCCGGCATTCGGCGCTTGAGGTCTTCCATCAGCAACTTGGCGACACGGATTTGATCGAAGTGCCGGGTTATGCCGGCGGTGCGGCCATCGTTGCGAAACTCGAATGGCAGAACCCTGCGGGTTCGATCAAGGATCGTGTGGCCTATGCGTTGCTATGCGACGCATTGATGAAACACGACGATCGCCCGCTGGACGAACTGCGCATTCTCGAGTATTCAGGCGGTAATCTCGCCGGGGCGCTTTCCATGCTGTGCGGCGAGCTGGGTATCGCGGCGCGCTTCGTATTGTCTTCCGCGGCTCCGGGTAGTCTGCTCGAGCTGCTACGCGCGCGCGGCGCGTCCATCGAACTGGTAGACCGGGAGCTCGGCTTCTACCCCGTCATACAGCGCGCGCTTGAGATGGCCGCACGCGATCCCAGCTGGACTTTGTTGTACCAGCATCGCAATACGGTCAACATCGACGTTCACACGCAAACCACGGGCGCCGAACTCGTTTCGCAACTCGGCGATCGTGTGCCGTCTGCATGGGTTGCGTCGATCGGAACCGGCGGCAGTCTGGTTGGTGTCGCGCGCGCGCTTGACGTGCACTATCCGTCGCTGCGCGTGGTCGGCGTGACGCCTGCAGAATTGCCCTATGGCAGCGCTGCACCACCGAATGGTCTACCCAAATATTCTGGTTCAGGTGGTATGGGCAATAGGGTGTGCCAGCCGTTCGTGCAGGCCTATCGGCGCGCAGTCGAGCATCACTCGGTGTCGTTTGCCGACTCGCTTAAAGGCATGGTCGAATTCAGACAACTGACCGGCATCGCAATCGGCAGCTCCGCTGCCGCGAACTGGCTGATCGCCCGCGAACTTGCCCGCGAGTTACCGCGCGAAGCGACTGTCGTGACGCTGTTCCCTGATGCCGGCACCCCCGAGGAATGGAAACGAGCCCTCTCATGACCCATACGTTGACAGAACAGGCGCCTGAGCCGGGGGAATGTGCAGGCATGGTTGTTCGATTCGTTCAGGCCGTCTCCTGGAACCCAGGATGACATCTGGAGCGACGAGTCGGCGATACAGTTTTTCGCACCCGTAGCGTTACTCGAATCGGCGAACTGGGGCCCCGAACGCTTGCTGGCGATTCGAGGCACCTCCGATGCGAATTACCATTTTTTAGTTATCGTTTGCCACAGGGAGGCATGACAAATGCATATTGTGCTGGTGGAAACCACGTCGGTGCGCGGCTTCGACTGCGTCGCGGAAATGGTTGATGCGGGCATCGAGGTCACCTTCGTCGCGCAAAATCTACAGGCGCACAGAGCGGTGCAGGACGCCGCTCAGATGGCGCGGGCGACGCGACTGATCGAAGTTCCTGAACTCGGTCAAGACGCCAACCTGTATGCATTACTGCGCGAGCGCTGGGGACCGAGCTGTCCCGACGGAGTGATCTGCCGGCGCGAGTCATTCGCGCTTGAAGTCGCCGGATTGACCGAGGCGCTCGGCGTTCCTGGAGAAACGCGAGCAACCGCGTTACTGCTTGGCGACAAGCGAGCAGTGAGGCTGCGACTGGCCAGTGCCGGGATCGGGACGGTGCGCTGGCGTAGTGCCGATGGTCTTGATAGTGCCTTGGAGGCTGCCGACGCATTGGGTTATCCAGTCGTGATCAAGCCGGCAAACGGGTCGTTCTCACTGGGTGTCAGCGTCGTACACGACCGGCCAGCGCTGATTCGAGCATGGAGCGAAGCCGTACGCACTGCGGCGAGTTTTGCCGGAGGGCAGCCTGCGGTTCTGCTTGAAGAATACCTGACCGGTTTGCATGTCAGCGCGGAGCTGCTGGTGCAGGGCGGCGAACCGATCCTGCTCGGTCTTGCCGAACGCGACGCAGTCTCACCCGGCGTCACAGCGGAGACGGGCGGTTACTTCCCGGCGAGTTTCCCCGGCGCTGAACGTGCTGCGGAGTTTGCGCAGCAGGTAGTCAAGGCGCTCGGTATCTGCCATAGCGCAGTGCATATCGAGATGATGGTGACGCCGCGTGGCCCCGAGTTGATCGAAGTGAACGGCCGGGTGGCCGGGCACGTGGTGATGCAGCAGATCTCTTTAGCGCTGGGGCGGTCGGTGACAATGGATCTGGTCGCGCTCGCGACAGGTCGCAACATCTCGCCCCCGGGCGACCCTGTCTCCACCGTCGCACTTCGGCAGGTGTGGAGTGACCACGATGGGATCGTGGTGCGTGTCCAGCCGCCCGTCGAACTGCACCCGCAGGTGGTGTCGCATGGGTTGTTCGTCGAGACCGGCAGCCAGGTAGCTGCGTTGCGCAGCAATCCAGACCGGTTCGGTTATGTGCTGGCGAGGGGCGCGGACCGTAACCAGGCGACTACGATCGCGGTGGGTGCGGCGGCCCAGTTGCTGGGCCGACTGGAGATTGCCCGCATACCGCCGGTCGATTACGAAGAGGTACAGCCCTCTACGTCCGGAACCGGTCATGTTGGATCTCCAGCTGAGCTCACTCCCGTACCGCCGCTCGACCGTGCGGGCCCGGATGCCTAGACGACACCTGAAGACCTACCCCCGCTTGAGCGTCACCAGACCGCTGTGATCAGGTCTTCTCATGAAGGCCGCATAACGAAGGCACATACCGAATGATCAAAAAAGTGGACTGAATCTCGAACAAATCTATCAACCCCGTATTCGTTTCCGGAATTATTTTCAGTCACGCTAGTTGCTAGTCGAAGTAGACAAAGCGAATCGCTAATTTTCAGTGAGGACTTTCTCAAAATGACACCCTCTTCTTCATCAGAGTACGCATCGATTCTCGTAGAGAGTTTCAACCAGTGGTATGCATCTGGACGCGACACATGGTCAAACGAGCAAGCCATGCGGACGATGATTGATCCGATCCTGAACGCTCCCTCGCCCAAATTCCGGATTCTCGATATTGGTACAGGTCGTGGTTCTGATGCAGTTCGCCTCGCAGAAGCAGGCCACACGGTCACAGCGATGGATCTCTGCCGGCTGCCGGAGTGGGACGCTATCGAAATGTCTAGCACCATACCCATAACATTCATACAGCAGGACTTTCTGGATTGGGAAGGAGCGGATCCTTTTGACGTCGTAATAGACAATGGCTGTTTTCATCATCAGCACATTGACAAAGTTGGAGCCTACCTCGATCGAATCAGGGATCTGATGATTCCAGGGGGCATCTTCATGTTAAGCGTGTTCCATGACACCACCAGTCACAACGACTTCGAGATCGTCCTTTCCGACCGTAGGCTCGTAAGGATATATACCGTGTCGACGCTAAGTAAGCTCCTTGCCAAGTACGGATTCGAGGTGATGCGGCTTGAGCATTGCCAGCGAGCTTCAAAAGCTTTTCCCTACGACTATCTGTACGTGACCGCAGCAAGAGATCTTCCATGAGGGTCAGCCAGACATCGAGGATTCTTGCCTTGCGGGGACTCTGGCAGTTGATCGTGCTCCAGGCAGTCGCGGTTCCTTTCTTTCACGATCGAGGGCTCACGACCCCGGAAATATTCGTGGTTCAAACACTGTTCACAATAGTCCTGACCATTCTGGACATCCCGGCTAGCGTGTTAAGTGGACGCATCGGTAGACGTAACAGCCTTGTCGTTGGAGCGCTGGCAAAGGCGATTGGAGGAGTGCTGCTGGTTCCCAATTTTCATTTCGCGGGTATTTTGGGCGCGTACACAATGATAGCGATTGGGAATTCATTTTATTCGGGGGTAGAGTATTCGCTGCTATACGATGGCCTTCAATCGCATCGAGATCCGATGGCATCGCTAAAGCGGACCTTGGGGACGTCGTATGCAGTCACATTGTCGGCAACGATCGTGGCGAATCTGCTAGGTGGATTCATTGCAAAATATTTTGGATTTCAGACCGTAGCGAACGTGAATTCGATACTGGCGTTTTCGTCACTGGTCGTTACTCTTACTATTCGCGAGGTACCCGGCCGGAATCAAGATTCCAGTGTGCACCGCATCGAATTCAACGAAACTCTCCGTGCGGCAGCACAGATCCTGTTCTCACGTCAACGTCTTGCGATGGTCTGTCTGCTCGTTGTGATGGGTGTTGTTGGCCCCGTATTTACCACATTGCTTCAGATTCACCTATATGACCGACAGGTGGACCTGATATGGTTCGGCATTCTCATTGCGGCACAGAATGCTTTCGGTGCCCTGTTTGGTCTCTTGCTGCGGAGCTCGCTGGTGACTCGGCTCGCCCGTTTGCGCTCCGATATGGTAGTTCTGTTATCCGCAACAATCGCGTTTGGTTTATTGAATGTTGTATCTTTGCTTGCGCTACCGGCGGTCCTGGCCACAATGGAAGCCGCGAAAAGCATTGCGTTTGTGATCACTGGTACCGAATTCGCGTCATCCTATGAGTCGCGGGCGCGTGCAACGATTTCATCGATGCAGTCAGTTCTTATCAGAATCGGATCAATCGGCGCTAATGCTGCCTTGGCAATGGGATCGGGTTCCAGGGTGGGCGGTCGGCTGAGTTATGGCGTAGCCATAATGCTCGCCGCAATATCGATTCGATATTTTATTTGGCCACGAAATACAGGTAAGGCGTCGTCTCCCGGCGTATCGGATATCGCAAAATAACGAGTATGGACGACGCCCAGTTCAAGCATCGCGAGCCATCATGGAAACAAGGCGGTCTCGAAGATGAAGCGCAACATCAGAACGGACGTTGAGAGTGGGAAGATCGAATACGTCGATGAATCGCTTAACAGGATGGATTGACTCTGTGACCAGACACGAAGACTTTTATCGCGCCAACGTCGACATTATCAACGTGCGTATGCGCGAAGCACTAACGCTTGCCGCCGATGCAATTGGTCTAAGCGATCCGAATCCGCGTGTAGGCTGCGTGATAACCGACGCATCGAATCGCGTGATCGGCCGCGGGCACACCCAGCAGGCGGGGGGGCCGCACGCGGAAGTAATGGCACTACGCGACGCGGCCGCACATGGAGAACTGCTGAAGGGTGCAACTGCCTACGTAACGCTTGAACCTTGCTCGCACTTCGGACGGACGCCGCCCTGTTGTAACGCATTGATCGATGCTGGGGTGGGGAGAGTGGTGACCGCATTGCGTGATGCCAATCCGGTTGTAGCGGGTTCAGGCATTGAGCGACTGCGCGCGGCCGGCGTCGACGTGATCGAGTTCCCGGACAGTGCGCTGGTCGACGATGCGCGGCGCCTGAACGTCGGTTTCCTGTTTCGCATGCAGCATGGGCGACCGTGGGTACGCATGAAAGTGGCAGCGTCGCTTGACGGCAAGACCGCATTGCCGAATGGAGACAGCAAATGGATTACCGGCGAAGCCGCCCGACGGGATGGTCACGCATGGCGGCGGCGTGCGGGCGCGGTGTTGACAGGTGTAGGCACTGTGCTGGCGGACGATCCGCAACTCGAAGTCCGTATGGTTCAGACTGTTAGACAACCGTTGCGGGTCGTAGTCGATTCGACGCTACGCATGCCGGCCGGTGCTCGTCTGTTGAACACGGGCGGACCAGTGAGAATCTACTACGCCCATGAACAGGAGGACCGCAAGCGCTTTCTTGAATCCCGTCGAGCCGACCTGCGGCGTCTGCCCGATGTTGCGGGTCGCGTCGATCTGCAGCGGCTAATCGGCGAGCTGGGGCAGGACGGTGTCAATGAACTGCATGTGGAAGCTGGGGGTGAACTTAACGGCGCGTTGATTTGCGCAGGCCTTGTGGACGAACTGCTGTTCTATGTCTCGCCGCGGCTGCTTGGCCCAGGGCGCGAGCTGGCGGCGCTTGCGACGACTGGAGCGCTGGGCGAGCGTCCCGCTTTTGAGTTCCACAGCGTCGAGAGTGTCGGCGAGGATGTCCGGCTGATCGCCGTGCGTCGTGACGCGCAGAGGGTAGGTTCGACATAGCGTGCGGCGCCAGTTGCTTCTGCGGGCAACAGCCGCGAGTATTCGAACCGCTTGTTCAAATACTCGGATGCGCTCCATCGAGATTGACCGTCATGAGCTGCAGCGCATAGGTCCCCCATTTGCGCCGATCCCAGAGTGGCTCCATATTCAACCGTATTGACCAGCGCTCTGCCGCTCATGCTGCGAGTTCGGGCTCTCGCTGAGGACCAGGTGCTAACCGCGGCAAGAGCAATTGTGATCGCACGCTCGCATCCGATGACGAAGCCATCACGTCCAGGTAACCGATTTAGCCTTATGCTCCCGCAATCCCCGCGTCTATTCGGTGATCCGGTTCGGCCGCCGTCCTCCCGCCCTTGACCGCGGCCAAGGGCGTAGATTTCGTTCTCTTCGCCGTCTTCGGGTTCGTTTACCAGCGATTAACTGACTCGGGCTTAGGGGATTTCACTTATCAGACTGTCCGAGCTTTCACGGTCACCAAGCTTGCTGGAGGGCTGATGATGAGAATTCAATTCTCGACGGTAAGTTGTCGGCAATGCTCCCAACTGCTCCCGGAAATGCTTGCGCAGTGTCGCTGCACCATGGAAGCCCACCGTGAAGGCTATCTTCTCTATCGGCAGATTCGTCTCCTCAAGGAGCTTGCGTGCCCGCATCAATCGCTCCATCATCAACCACTCACCTGGTGGCGTGCCCATTGCGATGCTGAATCTACGCTGCAGGCTACGCGGGCTCATCGCCACTTCAGCCGCGAGGCGGTCGATGGACCAATCTTGTTCAAGTGATGACCTTACCTTATCGATCAAGGCAAGAAAGCGCGCTCCAGCCAGTCTGTTCAAAGATCCACTTTCGTGCCGAATATTGGCGCGCTCGTGTCGCGGCGGTATCACCATTCGCCGGGCGACCTTATTGGCCGCATTCATGCCAAAATCTCTGCGTACCAAATGAAGGCACAGGTCGATGCTAGCTAGGCTACCGGCCGAAGTTAGAACATCGCCCGCATCGACATAGAGTGCATTGGGCTCCAGAACCACAAGCGGATAGAGGCGAGCAAACGCGGCCGCGTGCTGCCAGTGCGTCGTCGCCCGTTTGCCCGAAAGCAAACCCGCGGCAGCTAGCACAAACGCGCCAGCACAGAAAGATAGCAGGCGGGAGCCGCGTTGATGAGCCGCTTGCAATGCGGTACAAATAGCAAGCGGAACCGGAGCCTCTGGTCCTCGCCAACCTGGCACAATGATCGTGTCGGCCTGTCGAAGCATTTCCAGACCTCCGTGAGCTTGCACGAGAATGCCTCCTGTTCCGTGCAGATCGCCCGACTCAGCAGCCACAACCGCAAAGCGATACCAATCGGATCCCATTTCGATGCGTGGCAGATCAAAAACCTCCACAGCACAGCTGTACTCAAAAGTATCTAAGCCGTCGTAGGCGAGAAGAGCAATGAGACGGCCGGCGGCGGAAAATTGTGGGTTCTGGGACATGCTACAACTCCAAGCCAGTTAAAGATTCAACCCGTCGAGCAAGTGGTTGACGTTACTCAATAGATAGACCTCAATTGGCCGAGAATGACTACGTGGAAGGAGTCCTCGTCTACCGAGTGAGCACGATTGTGCCCAGTGGAATGTCCTCAGTAGAGGTGGCTCCGGAGATCCACAGGATGGGAGGCGCGTTACCCCAGCTATGAAACGTTCTTACGCCTCTGCGTATTTGTGAAAACCATCGACAAATCGAAGTTGTTTCGCGAAATAAAACGTCACTACAACCCTGCGCCGCAAGTGCAATCTCTCCGGACGCCATCTCGTCTCTGCATTGCCTCAGTGTGCGTTCGGACCGCGGGCTAGAATTCGAACGGAGCCCTTTACGATTGAACTCTCGCTGGTGGCTTCGCTCAGGTTGCATCACTAGAGACGACGCTACCGAGACTGGCAAGCTGATGAGCGATCACGCGCTCAATCTGGGTGTCGTAGGCGTATCGGCTGCGCAATGGTTCCGCGATCGTGCGTGGTGGCGGATAGGTCAGACCTTGCTGATCGACTTCATATGCCGAAACAAAGCTTCTGAAACTTCCGCTCAGCAGCAGGTAATCCCAGCCACGTGTACCTTCTATCAGACCGTGAAGTGCGGACGCGGTCACTGTCGATTCGAGATTCGCATGCTCTGAAGGACCGGGGTTTGCGGTTGGCTGTTGTTCTGCGAGATGGTAGTGCCACTGCTCGGTACGTGTCGGCGATACCACGGTTAACTGGTAGATTACATTCCATCGTGCATATGTATCGCGTATGTCTGCGCTAAGACTGGCGATATATCGTGGCAGTTCAGCGGTGCACTCGTGGACAATCTCGCGCCACTGCGAAGCGTCGTCGCTGTGTGCGGCCGCCTCGGAGGGGTGAACAAATGGCACTCCGAAGGTAACGGGCGAAAAGCGAGGCTCGCTATCCGCAGTTGCCACTAGCGACGCAAACGGGCTCGCGCCACACTCGTGCGTTACCGTCGCTGTGCCGTTGGCCTGCTCGTGCAACGTAACGATATCGGCTGGCCGCGCACTGTAACAACGGCCGGCGAGTCCGGGGCAGCGGTGCAGAAGCGCGTCGGTGAATCGCACGGGTGTAAGCGGAAACACCAACTGGTTCATATATTCTGCTGGCGGCAAGTACGAGAACATGCATGCGCCGGGCACCACATGGCGCGGTGCGATGCGCGCGATCTGCTCAAGCATTGCTCCGACCCGCTCGTACGGAAATGCCAGAGGGCGATTGAGTGGGAAGTTATTCTCAAGAAGTGGCTGCCACGGTGCGATCAGCAAATCGACAGGCCCGTACTGTTCGGCGATGCGCGTTGATGTCGCTGCGCTGACAATTGTATCGACGACGTTCCACAGCACGCACGAGCCGTCGCGAACGATTGCGCCGAATTCCGGCACGCGGTTCTCGGACCGGGTGATTGTGATCTGCACTTTTCCGAGTGTCAGTTCGTCGAAGTCCTGTACCCGTTCGACGTTCCGGTAACCAAGCCTAGTGAGCGCGCGACTGAGAAGGTCGTCGTCGGGGATTATTACACGGCATTCTCGCGGCAAATTTGCCAGGGTCTCGACGTCGAAGTGATCGAGGTGGCGGTGCGTGATTATGAGCAATACTGGATACAGCTCGTCGAGTTTGTGCAGTGTGCGCTTCGGAAAGATGTCGAGCAAACCTTCCTGATGAGATGATCCAAACACCGGATCCATCAAAATATTGCCTTCGCTGGTTTCGATCAGCAGGCTGGCATGGCCGAGGAAATGTACTTTCATGCTTGATCCCTCCCTGAGAGCGTATGTACGAACGGGCACGTCATGTTGTTGACTTGAAGGCCGTGCGCTGCGCACCACGCGTTGTCGAAAAAGGTATTCAGGTATGGGCGCGTGCCATCGGGTAGCAGCGCGACGACATGGCGCGCGCTACGGCGCGAGCACGTCTCATCACAAAAACGTAACGCGGCGGCAACAATCGCGCCCGATGAGGGGCCCGCGAGCAGACCCTCGCGTTCGAGCAGCGCCTGGCTTGCGCTGCGCGCGTCAGCGTCAGTGACCTCGTACACGTAATCGACGTCCGCGACGCTCGCGACGGCGGGCACCTCGTCGTTGCCAATCCCTTCCACGAGACTACCGGTAAACTGCGTTGAACGTCTGTGCCAGCGAGCTGAAAATGCGCTGCCCGGTGGTTCGGCGAGCACAATGTCAACGTCCGGACGTTGTTCTTTCAGAAAGCGGGCGACGCCATGTAGCGTACCGCCGGTGCCTGCTCCACACACAAGTGCGCCGATCTGCCCTGCGGTCTGATGCCATAGCTCGCGTCCGAGGCCTTCGTACGCGTTGTGCCAGTTCATTGGATTGCCGAACTGGTTCGCGAACCATGCACCCGGAATCTGGTGCACGAGCCGGCGCGCGGTCGCGTTGGCCGAATCTGGATGATCTGCCGGTAGCCCAGGTTTGACCAGATGCACGGTAGCGCCGCATGTGCGCAACAAGTTGATCTTGTCGGGTGTGGTCGTGTCGGCAACGATCAGCACGACACGGTAGCCGAGTACGGCACCGGCCATTGCCAGCCCGACCCCTGTATTACCGGAGGTGGTCTCGATCACCGTTCCGCCAGGCGCGAGCCGACCTTCTCGCGCAGCGTTCAGCAACAGTGTGCGCGCGAGACGATCCTTGACGGAGCCGCCGGGGTTCATAAACTCGCACTTCGCATACAGGCGGTCCGACGTCGTGGGCTGCGCGGCTTGCAGTCGATCGAGGCAGACGAGGGGCGTGTTGCCGATAGCGTCCGCAATCGATGGGAGGGATCCCGGTAAGGGGGCGATGCGCTTCATATCGTGGACTTGTATAACAGGTAGCAACCGAGGCTCCACGGAACTGTGACGCGCCCGTCCTTGTGTAGCACGGGCCGCAACCAGCGCTGCACGTGCGAGCGCAACTTCTCAGTCGATATCTCAAGCCCGAAGAGGCGCGCGATGTAGGCGAGCGCGGACGGTTCATCATCAAACTGCCAGTCGGTCTCCACGCACTCAGTCCACCCAACGTGGAGTCCCGACCGCTCGGCGAGCAGCTCGACAAAATGGCGGTCAAGAAAATCGACTTCGTGGCCAGTGCGGCAATAGCGCTGCACGACGTGATCAAAGAACCGCTGCGCACTCGTGCCGAACTCGACGTCCACGAGGAGTAGCTCACCTGACTCCTTCAGCACACGGCGGATTTCGTCGAAGGCGACGGCCTTGTTCTGCACATGGTGAAAACTCGCCATCGAGAACACCAGATCGACTGATGAATCAGGTAGATCGATATGCGACGGGGTAGCGACAAGTTTGCGCATACCGGGCAGTACCTGCAGATGGTCAAGCATGTACGGCGACGGATCGCATGCCACCAGTTCGCCATGGACTGCCAACTGGTTGCTCAGCGTTGGTGTCGCATATCCGGAGCCTGCTCCAAGTTCAACGATGCGCTGTACCGGCTCGCGGCGCCGTTGCGCGAGCGCCCAGGCGGCAGCCTTCAGTTCCTCTGCGCGGGCTTCAGGCGCGGCGCGCATTGCATGCTCGTAGTCTGCAGCACGCTGACGGTCGAATTCGATAAACATGGATTGCTCACCTAGTTTGGTTTGACGTGAAGGTGATCACCGACGCAGAGTGCGTCGAGCGCCACGGCCCGATAGAACTCTTCACTTTGTGCGGCGACCGAGAAGATCGGGCTACCGCCTTCGTTCAATGATGTGTTGAGCAAAATGGGCACGCCGGTACGAGCCTCGAACGCGCGCAGCAGTGTGAGAAATGGATCCGGCGGCGCGCCGGGACCGTCGGCAACGGTTTGTACGCGCGCGGTACCGTCCTCGTGGACAACCGCTGGAATCGACGCACGGCGCTCCGGCCGCACGTTTACCGCGCGTAGCATGTAGCGACTCGAGCCGCTCATCTCAAACCACTCGGGCGCGCGGCTCTCGAGTACGCTCGGCGCGTAAGGACGCCAACTTTCGCGCAGCTTGATACGGGTGTTGATGATGTTCTTCGCGTCAGCGATGCGCGGGTCCATCAAGATCGAGCGGTGGCCAAGCGCACGCGGCCCGAGTTCACCCTTCCCCTGGTGCCAGGCGACAATCTTGCCCGCCGCCAGCAGGTCGGCGACCTGTTCGATGGTCTGCGGCGATGGTGCTGGTTCGACTGGATCGTTTTGCCAGTATGGGAAACCGGCGTTCGAAAATGGTGGCTCGTCGTGCTGGATGCGGAGCAGTTCGAGACAACCGAGCGACAGTCCACCGTCGTATGAATGCGGTGGAATGGCGAGCAGCGGAAAGTGGTGTGCGAGCAATTCGTTACATACGACGTTTTGCGCACAACCGCCTGCATACAGCACAGTTTCATCCGGCCGGCAGTACCGCTGGAAGAAGCGAAGCACATATTCAGCGACGCCGTGGTGTAGTGTTGCTAGCCAGTCGCGGAACGAAGGGTTATCGAACGAAAAGAAATCGTTGCCCGCACGCGGCGCCCAGCGGCGCGCGATTTCGTCTACGACAATGTCTGGTGCAGCCTCCGGGGCCGTGCCACGCCATGGCAGGGTCAGGATCAGATCATAGATACTGGAGTCGGCGATTGCGTCAAACTCGATCGACTGTAGATACGCGTGATCAACGTCGCCATAAGCCTGAGCACCCATCACCTTACCAACCAGGTCTTCAAGATTGCCAGACAATTTCATGAGCATGCCTATCTTCTCAAATAGCATGCCGAACGAGCGACTACTGCTGCTGAATACCAACTGCGGCGTCTTCGATCCGGGCGCGCGAATCACTGCCTGAGAGTTGCCGTTGTCGCCGTTACCATCAAGCGCAATCCCTACCGCGGTCTCTGATGTGGCAAGTATTGGCCAGCCGCTCAACACATGCGCGTAGTGATGATCAACACACCACGTCGGCACGTTCCCGAGAAACGGAAGTACGGGCTTGCTTGCAGCGAACAGCTCGCCAGGTGCACAACGGCCAAGCCCATTTCGCTGGCCATCGGAGAAGGCGACCGCGTCGACCCGGTCGATGCCCCATTCCTTGCACGTTCGCTCGACAAAATCTAGCGTTGCGCGATGATGCTTAACCCCCGTCATCCGCTCGGACTTTGCATAGTAGACACGCCCATTAGCGTACGCACACATGTTGCTGTCGTGACGACCCAGATAAAACGCAACGAAATTCATGAGGTTCTCCCAGTTGGCGAGGACTTGGTGGTGAGAAAGGTGTGAATTACCCCTGCGGTTTCCTCGGGGCGCTCAAGCATTGGTAGATGACCGCAACGGGGAATCACGCTTAGCGTCGCGTCAGGCAACAACTTGGTGAATGCTTGCGCGTATGCAGGCGGGGTGAAGCGGTCGTCAGCGCCGGCAATGACCAGCACGCGGCGCCGCAGATGGCGGAGGCGCTGGTGGAGACCGTGCTCGGCGAATGGCCACATAACGCGACTCAATGCGTTCCGGCCTCGCGGCGGCCAGTGCGCACGCATCTGCTGCGCCTCCGGATGCGTCGGGTCGTGCCACAGCAGCGCGGTGGCATCTTCGCCGCCGAGCGCGAGCAGATTTGCGAGCGGATGCGTATCGAGCCAGAGACCGAGTGGTGCGATCAGGACCAGCGGTGCGGCTGGATCTGGTGCGAAGCATGCAAGCTCCGCAGCGAGCATTGCTCCGAGCCCTTGACCGATCAGCAGCGGCCGCGCCGTAAGACCTACGCCAGCGTACCCGCTCGCGACAACGCCGGTCTCATCGCCTGCAGCTGCATCTGTACTTGTGTCCAGGCATGTCTCATACAGACGCGCGGCGCATCCGGTCAACAGATCAAGCAGCGGATTCCTGCCAGGTGGCGTGTGCATTGCGATGTCTGCTGCAAACACGGCGGACAGAGCCAGTGGCGACAATAGCTGCAGGCAGCGTTCAGGCAGAACGCTTTCGATACCGCCGAGGTACATTGCGCGCATACGCAACAGGGAGGCAGTGCCCAAAATCGCGGATGAAACGGATTTGTTCATATGAGCCCCCCATGGGCCGTACGGCGCGGCATCCATCGGTCGGTGTGTTCCGCGTGAAGGCTACGCAGTCGCGGCATTACTTCTGCGGCGAATAGTCGCGCGTTCTTTGCAGTCTGTTCGGCTGATAGTGTCCCGACCTGCAGAATGCAGATCAGATGACCGATCCTGCATTGCTGTGCCAGCTTCCGCAGTGCGGCAGTCACAGTTGCGGGACTGCCTGCGATCACCTGACCTCGCTCGACATAGTCCGCGTAACGCAGCGGCGCAGCAGCGGGTGTAGTGCGCGCTGGCTGCGTGGGCGAGTTATCCCCCGGTGCATCGGTTACTGGAAGGTGCGCGAACATCGGCGCGCCTGCCGTCACAGTGCCGAAGAAATGCTCGATGGCCTCCGCGTACTCGCGCTCAGCCACTTCATCTGTCTCGCTGACACAAATGACCTGTGCGAGTGCGAAGCGGTACGGGTTGTCATCCCAGCGTTTGGCGTAGACGGTCGACCAGTACTCATCGAGGAACGCGACGGTCTTTTGCGTGCCGCCGAACGACAAATAGCAATAGCAGTATCCTTCCTCCGCCGCGAGCGCCCACGTGTCCTTGCTGCCAGTGCCGGGTAACCAGATCGGAGGGTGTGGTTGCTGCACGGTGCGTGGCCAGACGTTCACGTGCGCAAGTTGCGTATATGTGCCATCGAAGGCAAAAGGTTCGTCTGCGGCCCATGCCTCGCGAACCAGCCGATGCGCTTCGTTCCAGCGACTGCGTAGCTCGCCTGGCGCGACGCCCCCTGCAAAGCACGCGTCCATCGGTGTACCGAGCACGAAACCAGCCACTAACCGCCCGCCCGATAACACATCGATTACAGCAAGCTCCTCGGCGACGCGTGTCGGTGGGTTGTACAGTACAAGACTGTTGCCGAGCACGATGATCGCCGCATCGCGCGTTTCGCGAGCCAGCACGGCGGCGAACAGGTTGGGCGACGGACTGACGGAGCCCGCATATTGATGATGCTCGTTGACGACGAGGCCATCGAAGCCGAGCTGGGCGGCGGCCCGATAGCCTGCCAGCGTGTGTTCATAGAGCTCTGCCACGGTCGCGGCATTGCAATGCTTGCGCGCAGGCGTGACCCACATACCCCCACCTCCGGCAAGCGCTTCCTCCGGCAGGTGAGGATAGGTGAATTCGACGAACCAGTGGAATTTCATGGCGTTTCAACAAGGTCGTTGAAGAGATCTTCCATCAGTTGCGACGCAACGTAATCCTCGATCAGTACGTCAGTACGACCCTGGCGAACGAGGCGTACCTGGGCACCGATCTCGGGTGTGCGACCAAGGTTGTACAGATGGTCGTCATGAGTGGCGTTACGCAGATGCTTGAAGGCCTCGGGCCCGACGTAACCACCGAGGTGATCGCAGCGTCCCGTAGCCAGATGAAACGTACCGAAGATCTTCTCGTCCTGAATTTCGGCACCGGTTACGGGCAGACGCGACGTACCGAGCCCGAATTCGCAGAGCACCGCGCTTGCCGGGTCTTCTATAAAGCGATTAAGGCCAACCGCGAGCGTATCTGCATTGCCATCGAGCAGCGTGCCGTCTACGACGCTTCCGTTCTCCACCTTCAAGGCTGCAAGCGTGCCGTCCGGGAACTTGTGTGGAAATACACCGTGCGCACTTTTTGGCAGGAAATACACCTCACCATCGGGAAGATTCTCGACGTTGCGATGCCCCGGCGGGCAGCGTCCCGCACTCTTGCCCGCATGGCGACCACCGAGTTCGATGTCGAGACGAAAGGTTTGTCCGCGATACGTAAAGTCGATCTCCGCACGTTCAGCAGGAGACAGCGCGGCCTTGAATCTGTTGGTGGTTTCACCTACTGTGCGGTAGTCGAGACACAGACCGCTATTTATTACGTCGCGATTGATACCGTGCATCGTGGCTGCGCGAAAGCCAGTCTTACGCGCCAGCACCAGCAGTGGTGCAGTGGCAGAGTGGGTCGTCAGACACAAAAGGATGGTGTACTTCGAGCAGATTTCGTCAACGAAATCGATCATCTTGCCTTGTGGGGTGAACGCTTCTTTCGGCAATTCGGCGTTACTACCTGACACTGTCTTGTATGCAAAGAAGTCAACTGAACCCAGTCGAAGTCGCTCCGCAACACCGGCCCGCAGAGGCTGATAGAAATCGCTATGTGCAAGTGCCTGTAGTTCGAACTCGGGGTTATCCAGGAAGCGGAAATTTTCGACGAGGGACGGGTCGGGCAGATCGATCAGGATAGCGAGGCGCTCTCCAGGTTCGGGTTCGAAGCTGCTTTCAATAAGACGATACAAATCGAAAGGAGGGAAAGTGAGATCTGTCATGGTTATGGCCTCGGGTTAGAGTGGAAGTCAATCGGGGCGCCGCGGGGTGTGACGGAGTGCCTGCATCAGAAAACCCATGCACGCGCCAAACCAGCGCCGGATGAGGAGATTTGAACCGCGCAACGTTCCTCGTCTCTGGGGGTGAGATACACCGTCTGACACGATGCGTGCATAACGCAGCAAATGTCTTGCGCGCGGCGAAAGTCGTGCAAAGGTACGTGCTTCGATAGCCCGACGATAGTCTCGGTCGCTGTGCGACGTCTCTTCGACAAGGCGGCCGAGCAGATTCCCCAGATTCAGGAGGCGTTGGCTCGCGACGCTACCTCCTTTACCACGGCCTATCTCCCGTACTCGAGCGGCGAGCCATACACCGGCCTGCGCGAGCCAACCGTACGGCGCGTCACCGGCCAGCACGTAATAAATGGATAGCATCGGGCGCGCGTCCGGTGTGAGGTTTGCGCTGCCGCGATGCAGTAACCGATGATCACGCACGATCAGTGTGCCGGCGGGTACGGTCAGGCGCACAGGGCGACGTCCCACGCTGAGTGCGCGCGCGTCATCGGCAGGAATGAAATATGGCCTGGTGTCGAATTCGCCATTGCGGTGGGTGCCTGGCCACACTTCGGTCGGGCCGTTGTCATTGGTG
This sequence comes from Paraburkholderia sp. CHISQ3, assembly GCF_030464945.1. Lineage (NCBI taxonomy): Bacteria > Pseudomonadati > Pseudomonadota > Betaproteobacteria > Burkholderiales > Burkholderiaceae > Paraburkholderia > Paraburkholderia sp. CHISQ3. The sequence goes on along the minus strand of NZ_JALPRG010000005.1, from coordinate 545,931 downwards.
ACGTCGACGAGTGGAATGTTCAGCGCGATACTGAATCGCGTGAAATCCTGGTGAGCGCCCTGAAAACCAGCACCCGCAAGTGGCGTATCGGATGCGATCAGGTAACACACTGCCTTCGGACCAATCAGCCGATTAACCACCTGCATCACGCGAGTGTCATTGAAGATGCGTTCATCGAACAACGATCCATGCGACGGTAAATGCATGTTCCAGCGGTTCAGATCGTGATTGCCACCGGCGGGTTTGAAGTCGTTCAGAACCGCGTCGTTGCGCTTGAGCAAGGAAAGGTGCGGTGACATGCTGCGAAGATCAAGACGCCGCATCTTCAAATCGAGCAGTTTCATGTAATTTCGACGCAGCAGATCGAGCTCGTCGCGACTGAATGGACTCGGAAAAGTGCAATAGCCGTCTTCGATGAATGCATCGAGTGGTGACCTGTTTCGCGATGCTGGCTGCACGACACACGTGTCGTTGAATAACTGGCGCTGTTCCATGACTCGGTCCTGTGATCTGTTGACGTTAGATCAAATATCCCGCCTGCAACAAAATTCAGATTCCCAACCGTGAGACAAGCATGCCATTTGCACTGTGCGTGCACATACTCTTAAGTCTTATAGGTTGAAGCAAGCACTCGCGGTCCTCTATTCTCGGAACCGGATACGGAGTGCCGCGTCGGCACGTAGATCATCGAGGGACGGGATTCATGGCAGAGGCAATCAAGCATGACGCGGAAGCGCCCACCGCGAGAGGTGCAACTGCGAGCAAGACGATGGATGAAGGGAAACGCGCACTGACGGTCGGGATGTTTATCAAAGGCCGCTTACGTGTTGCGTGGCGGTCTTTGAGCGCAGCGGTAGCGGCGCAGGTGATATCGGTCATGGTGACGATGTACACGACGCGTATGATCGGCAACACGATGGAATCAGCGGGCCGCAATCTTCTGACTCCAGAGCAGCTCGGTGTGACGTTCGCAGTGATTGCGGGGGTGCTTCTATGTGCGATCGGCGCTCGTCGCTATGGCGACCGGGCTGTCCTCTTGCATATTCTGGAGGTGTCCTGCGAGATTGTGCTGGTGGGTTACAGGAGCTGTCGGCAGCGTATGCTTGCAGATGCGGGAGATGAATTGGGCGGCGCGGCAATACGCAAGGTGCTGCGCGCGAGGCAAAACTACGATGCTGTAATCAGCAATGCTTACTTCACGCTGTTACCGGCAATCGTTGGAATTCCGTTCGCAATCTGCGTGACTGCGATCGACAGCTGGCCGGGTGCGCTCGCGATGCTGGTGTGTTTGCTGCCAATGCTGTTCGCTACTGTCTCTTACGGGCGGCGACATGTCACGCCGCTGCTACGCGAATCGGCGGCGCTCGATAGCCGCCTGTCTGCGGAGTTGTCCGATGTGCTGGGCAACCACGAGACCGTTACCGCGTGGGACACCCACCAGTACGAAACTACACGGCTGTCATGGTTCTGCGAGCGCTGGCGCGAGCGGACAGGACCGGCCTGGAAGCAACTTGTCGACAATGCGATGTTGCAGAACGCGCTAGCCACGGTCACGCTCATCGTGCCGCTTGCTGTGGTGGCGGCGTGCGCGCTGGCGGGGCACGGCAGCGTAGGCGCGGCAACTACCGTGGTCGGTGCATCATTCGTGTTGCGTAGTTCGCTTGCCGCGTTTGGCAAGGCGACGCGTGAATTCTACACATCGATATCCGATCTACGAGAATTCGTCGATTTGCTTAATACGCCTCAAGACGATAACGCGTCGAGAGAGTTGCCGGCGTTTCGCGACGGCAAGATGGACATCCAGTTCGACAACGTCAGTTTCCTCTACGAGGGTCGATCCGGCAGCGGGATCCGCGGGATCGATCTGACCATCGCATCGAACCAGATGGTTGGTGTGGTCGGTTCTTCGGGCAGCGGTAAGACAACTCTCCTAAAGATCCTGCTCGGTATCAATCAGCCGACCTCCGGCCGCATCTTGATTGCGGGACAGGATTTGGCGCTTGTCGAACCCGGTAGCCTGCGGCGCCGAATCGCTATCGTGGCGCAGGACGCCCCCATGTTTGCGCGCACGTTGCTCGAAAACATGACGTATGGGATCGACTGGGTCAGCCAGGAGGAGATCGACGAGGTGGTACGGGCTATCGGCCTCGGTTCACTTGTCGATTCGTTGCCAGATGGCTATCAGACCCAGGTCGGTGAGCGCGGCGCAAGCCTGTCGGGCGGCGAGCGGCAACGCGTCGCCATTGCCCGTGCACTGCTGTCGGGTCGACCGTTGTTAATTTTCGATGAGGCGACAGCAAATCTCGATGCAGTGACGGAAGCCAGCGCGCAGACGGCGATCGAACGTCTTGCCGGCGAGCAGACATGTATTGTCGTGGCGCACCGGATATCGACCTTGCGCAATGCGGACCGTATCGTAGTGCTGAGCGGGGGGCGCATTGTGGCGGACGGTAACCACGACGAACTGGTCCGCAGCGGTAACTCCGCCTACCAGCGTCTGCTCGGCACTCAGGCGTCATCGAATGGCGTGGCGGGTACCTCGCCTTCCGCGGAAGGTGGCGCAGCGTCGCAAGACAACCCCGATCTGATCTCACTGGCGAACGAAACTGGAAGATGACAGACATGACACACAATCCCCCACTTTCTCTGCGGACCCGGCTTGAGCGCTGGGAACTGGCGAGCCCAATTGAGTCACAGCACGGTACGTTCTATGAGGACGAGACACTACTGGTCGAATTGAGCGACGGTGTGCATATCGGACGAGGTGAAACGGTCGGCATGCTGCATCTGGGCGAATCCGCTGACGCGCTCGCGACTGAGGTGGAAGCGCTGCGGACCGAACTGGGTGATGGCCTTACGCGCTTTAGTTTGCGTGAGTGGTTGCCGCCAGGCAGCGTCCGCGCGGTACTCGACGCGGCACTCTGGGATCTCGAGTCGCAACAGCGTGGCATACGCGTCGACGCTCTGGCAGGTCACGCCGGTGCGTTCGACAGTCCCGTGCGTTCGCTCGTCACACTGTCGCCAGCAACCGTGGCCGAACTGTCTGACCTGCTGCGACTCCTGCCGCTCGACGTTGCTATCAAGCTCAAGCTGAATGACCCGGACGAGGTGGAACGACTCAGTCTGGTGCGCGCGTGCCGTCCCGACGCAACACTCGTGGTTGACGCTAATGGCGGTTGGAACAGTGAGCAACTGGCCCAGCTGCTGCCCGCGTTGCAGGCTGCACGTGTCGATCTGGTCGAGCAGCCGCTCCCTCCCGATGCAGACGGTGAGCTAAGTCGTTTCTCGGGTGCGATTCCGTTTGCCGCCGACGAGGCATGTGGCGATCTCGCATCGCTGGAGCGGTTGGCCGGCCTGTACGACTTCGTGAATGTGAAACTCGAAAAATGCGGAGGGCTGACCGAAGGGCTGCAGATGGCAAGGCGTGCACGCGAACTGAATATGCAGGTGATGGTCGGTTGCTTCGGTGGCACTTCATTATCGATTGCACCGGCGTTCGTAATGGCAAGCCGTTGCACATACGCAGATCTCGACGCGCCGTTGCTGTTGCGCACCGATCGTCCGGGAGCGGCGTCGCACGACGGCACTTGGATCGCACCGCCAGCTCAAGGGTTTTGGGGGTGAGGGCGATCCGGCACGGTGGATGGACAGAAGCTACTGGGCGCAGCCCGAGAGCACTGAGGCATGTCACTACTAACACTCTTTTCTATCGGAAAACATCATGCAAGTACAAATCGGAACACACGAACCCACGTTGTTCCAGTACACGAGGCGCTATCCGGACGTGCCACCGGAAGTGATCCTGAAAGAGGACTTGCTGCGCCTCGGGCTGCGCATCGAACGCGATGCGCTTGCGCTGCTACGCGGTTGCCGCACGCAGGCTTATTTTTTGTTCTCGTACAACATGTCACCGGTCGACGAACTTGGTGAAGACATCAGTTCGCTGGCGCCTGAGGACATTTCATTTCTCGGTGGACCACTCGGACTCAAGCGTACATCAGTGCGTGTCGTACTTGCCGCAAATTCCCCATACCGGCTGTGCGAAGCCGACGGCAAACTCGCGATCTGTGAGAATGGGGAAGTATTGGCGGAAGTCGAGCTACCAAAGAGACCGCCGTACTACGGCAACCTTCTCGACGACGGGACGCGCTACGAGCAGGTGGTACCGCTCCTGTACAACCACTACGCGTTTGTCACCACGTTCCGGGTGTGCCACTACTGGGGTGACAAGGAAGAGTGCAAGTTCTGTGACATCAACGAGCACGTGCGCTCGTTGCGGCGCCAGTCGGGCGACCACGTCCTCCCCGACCCGGTGAAAGACAAAGATAAGGTCATCCAGGTGATCAGCGCGATGTTCGCGGAGAAGTCTCCGGACTTTCGCCTCGTGACCGTTTTGATGACGAGCGGCTCTATTCTTCGCAAGGTGCGCGGTGGCGCAGGCAATCCAACCGATTTCAACCTGCCCTATGTGGAGGGCATCCGTAACGCGATTGGGAACCAGACGCCGATCGTGCTAATCACCGAATCGCAGCCGGTCGAGCAGGTCAGGCGGTTGCATCGGGCCGGTGTGACGAGTCACAACGCAAATCTCGAGGTGTGGGACCGAAAGTTGTTCGAAGTTGTTGCACCGGGCAAGGAAAAGTATGTTGGCTACGACCGCTGGCTGCACAACCTGTACGACGCAGTGCCGGTGATGGGTGAGGGTAACGTGAGCCCGAACATGGTCTCGGGAATCGAGATGGTTCAACCATGGGGCTTCAAGTCAGTGCGCGAAGCTGTAGCGTCGGCGCGGGAAGGCTTCGAGACGCTGATGTCGCACGGCGTGGTACCGCATCTTGACACATGGTGCATCGAACCAGGTTCAAGGCTCGAAGGCCATCCGCCGCCGCCGCTCGATTTCCTTGTTCAGGCCGACATTGCATGGTATGAGACTTGGCGCAAGTATAGTTTGCCGCCATTCTCGGGCTATGGTCCGATGGGCGCACCAGGCTGCGCAGTCTACGGCAATAGCGCCTCTGTCGACATGGGGGGATGAGCAAATGACCAGCAGTATTGCCACCCGTTCTGCGCAGATGGACACGCGACGCGAGCATCACGGCAAACCATGGACTGCGCTCGATGCTGCTGCGTCGGTTGTTGACGCAATTGAGGCGCAGGCCAGATTCGTGCCGGATCTCATTGCCGTGTGCGACATGACAAGTGCCTGGACCTATAGGGCGCTGTGGACATACGTCGAGGAAACGGCAAAGCGATTGTTCGAGGCTGGCGTTCGGCCGCGCGACAGCATCATTTGTGTCGCTGGACGTGACGTATCGACTGTGATTGCTCTGTTGGCGATCTGGCGCGTCGGTGCGGTATACGTGCCGGTGAAAGACGACTATCCGGCGGCACGAGTGGCAGACATCTCCACCGGGTCAGGCGCGGTGTTGCTACTGCGCAGCGGTAGCGCCGGTTTGCCCGGTGGCGACGATGCGAGCCTGCAGATTGAGAGACTGAAGGCCTCAGTCCACGCTGCGGCACCCGGCGATACCGCCGAAACGCCAGGCACCGAAGCGCAAGGCAGTGGCTCCTGCGCAGACCTTGCATACGTGATCTATACGTCCGGGTCGACCGGTAAGCCTAAAGGCGTCGCGGTTGGACACGCCGCATTGCACAATCTGCTTGTCGATCACATCCGGAGCTTCGGTATCACGCGCGCGGACCGCGTACTGCAGTTTTCTTCGCTGGCATTTGATGCCTCGTTGTTCCAGGTGCTGATGCCGCTGTGTAGTGGCGCGACACTAGTGTTGGCCGACGAGGCGACGCTGAGTGATGTCGATCGTCTGCTCAAGCGCATTGAAAGCACGGGCGTGACAGTGCTGTCGCTGCCGCCCGCGTACCTCGCCCGTTTCGAACGCCGGCCTCTTCCGACATCTGTGCGACTGCTTAACACGGGCGGCGATGCGCCGGTCGTCGCGGATGCGCGACATTACGCGATGAGTTGTACGTATATCAGCACCTACGGACCGACAGAGGCGACGATATGCTGTGCGTACCACGAGGTCGATCCCGCGCGTGACTACCCAGACGGGATCCCGCTTGGGCGCCCTGTCAAGAACATGCGCCTTGCAATACTAGATAGCGACCTGCAATCAGTACCGGCGGGCGTCATCGGTGAGTTGTTCGTGAGCGGCGCGGGGCTTGCTCAGGGTTATGTCGGCGAGCCGGAACTCACCACGCGCGCGTTCGTAGAACTGCCTACGTTGTCGGCCCCGGGCGCTGTGATTGCGACGCGTACTACCCGCTGGTATCGTACCGGCGATCTGGTGTGCGAAACCGGCGGCGAGCTATTCTTCGTCGGGCGCGCTGACCGGCAGATCAAGCTCAGCGGTTACCGGATTGAACTGGCGGAAGTCGAGCGGGCGCTTGAACGGCACCCCGGAGTGGCGCGCAGTCACGTCGAACGAATACTCGATGCAAATGGGCGTGCGAGGTCGCTACATGCGTATCTGCAGGGTGACGGTACCGTGGCGACTGAGGCGGTGCGCAGTGCCATGAATGAATCTTTACCCGCATACATGATTCCGGCTACGTTTAGTTGGGTCGCTCGTTTCCCGCTCACAGTGAACGGCAAGGTCGACGTGCAGGCACTGGTGGCGACGAGGCGCGCTGTCGGAGACAAACTCGATAAGCCGGACGGTTGCGCTCCTGCGGACGATGACACGCTCCCCGAAATGCCCACGACACCGTTCCAGCAACGGTTGGCGGAAATCTGGCGCCGCGCGCTCGGCGTCGCCATTACGAGCTTGCGTAGTCACTTCTTCGAACAGGGGGGCGATAGTCTGACGGCGATGCGGATTGCAGCAGATGTTGCAGTCGCGTTTGGGCACAACGTAAGTGTGGCAGACGTGTTGCGTACCCCTGTGTTCGCTGACTTCGCAGCGTTGCTGGAAGCGCGGCTGCACAGCGCAGGTGGCAAGCGGGCCGACATAGCCGCAGATCGCATAGCGGTCGATGGCGAAGAGCAGTCGCTGCTCGACGCCAGCGAGGGTGTGTTTCCACTCGCGCCTTCGCAGCGGCGCTTATGGACACTGCAACAGATCGAGCCGGCGTCGAGCGCATATCATCTTGCGCAGGTATTCGTGCTCCGCGGCGACCTCGATGTACAACGTCTCTTGCGCGCGTTCGATTCGATGTTGCATCGTCATCCGGCGTTGAGCGTAAGTATCGTCGAAAGGTACCGACTACCGTATCAGCAACTGGGTTCAAAGAATATACAGAATGCCGGGCTCATCGTACGCGAGTCAATCGGGACTGACGACGTTCTAACACGCGAATTCCTCCGTGCGGCTGAACGCGTAGCTGAGCCGTTCGACCTTGCATGTGGGCCGTTGTGGCGCGCTGAGTTGATAAGAATCGATGTTGATTGCCACCTGCTGCTACTGGTACTGCATCACATAGTGTGCGACGGCACATCGCTTGGAATTGTGCTACACGACCTTGGCCTGGCATATCGCGAGCAACCTGGCGTGCAGTTGTCGTTGCGCTCAGACGCGGCTACTGACTACCCACAAGTGGTCGCCGCGCAGGCACAACGCTTGCGGCAACGATTGCCCTTGCTCTCTGCGTTCTGGGCGGAGCGAGTCGTGAATTTACCGATGCCGCTCGCGTTGCCAGCGGACTTTGCGCGGCCCGCTCGGCGCAGCGGCAGTGGGGCTACGCTTCATTTTCCCCTGGATGAAACGCTGACCGCTCGCGTTGCAAGCGCGGCTGCCCGTCATGGTGTTAGCCGCTTCACACTGGCACTTGCAGTGCTGAATGTGCTGCTGTATCGCTACACCGAGCAGGAGGACCTGGTAATCGGCGTGCCTGTTACCGAACGGCGCGACGCGACGCTCGAACGCGCGGTCGGCATGTTCGTGAACACGGTGATGGTGCGCTCGCGCATCGTTCCCGGTATGCGGTTCGATGCGCTGCTCGCTGCATTGGGTGACGAGTGCGCAGCGGTCTACACGCACGGTGACTACCCGTTTGAGCTGCTGGTGGAACAGGCTGACAACGTGGCGGATCCTGCTCACCACCCGTTGTTTAACGTAATGGCTGCGTGGCAGCGAGCAGACGATCTGGAGTTCGCGCTCGACGGTATTACCATCGAACGTCCTGTGTCGTTAGAGCGCGGTAGCAAGTTCGATCTGAGTTTCGATTTTGTCGAAGGCGTACAGGCTGGCACACGATCACTGCAAGTGCTGATCGAATATAGCGACGCGTTGTTCGTACCGGCACGCATCGAACGGATGTTCGAGCACTGGCGCACGCTCCTCGAGTCGGCGCTGGACGACCCAGAACAACCACTCGAGCAGATGACAATGCTGTCTTCGTACGAGCTGGCCGATTTGCAGCAGCGCTTTCAGGCGCAGCATTTCGCTGAGCCCGACAAGTCGGGTCTCGACGGCTTTCTGGATGCCGCGCGCGCCACACCACACCAGACGGCAATCGTCTGGCGGGGCCACCGGTGGAGCTATGCGGAGATCGGTCGGCGCGTCGACGCACTGGCCGCCCGGATCGAGAAACAGACGGCGGCCGGGCGTAACATGCTGATCGGCGTGCTTGTCGAGCGCTCAGAGCGGTTCTTCGTAGCAATCCTGGCGATCTGGCGTGCTGGACATGCATACGTTCCGCTTGACCCACGGCATCCTGACCAGCGTTTGCGGCAGATTGTCGAAATCTGCCAATGTGCGCTGGTGATTTCTGACCGTGAGCTGGCGCCGCGCATTGGATCCGCGTGCGCGACGCTGCTATACCGCGATGACGCACAAACCGGCCTGGAGGTCACGGGGTCTGTGCCACCGGACCGCGACGAGCTTGCGTACTGCTATTTCACGTCTGGATCCACAGGTCAACCAAAAGGGGTATTGGTCAATCATCGTAGCGTGGCAAACGCGGTTGAGATGTGGCGGCGCGACTATCGCCTCGACAGACCTCGCGTGCTGCAACTCGCAGGACACGCGTTCGACGTCGCGCTCGGCGATCTGTGCCGCTCGCTGTTGATTGGTGGCATCCTGGTCATCGCAGATGAGGTCGAGCGTGCTGACCCGAAATCGATTGTTGATTTGCTCGAAACGCAGCAGATTGATGTGTGTGAGCTCACGCCAGCGGTGGCGCGGCTCCTGACGAACTGGTTTAACGAGCGTCCGGCACCGGCGAGCCTGCGTCTACTGGTGGTCGGTTCGGACGTGTGGACTCTCGACGAGTTCGAGGCATTACGTGCGCGGCTCCCGCCGGGCACAAGATTGGTCAGTAGCTACGGCACCACCGAGGCAACCGTCGACTCCACCATCTACGAGGCGACCGGTGCATCTATCGGTACGCGTCCTGCTGAAGGCGAGCGGGTTCCGCTTGGTCGACCGATGAGCAATGTCGATGTGCTGATTTGCGACCGGTCGGGCAATCCAATGCCGGTCGGCGTGCCCGGTGAACTTTGTCTCGGCGGGCCGGCTGTAGCGGTCGGTTATCTAGGCTGGCCGTCGCCGGATGGCGTGCGCTTCGTGGTTGATCCGCAGCGTCCTGGGGAGCGCATGTTTCGCACGCGGGACAGGGCCGTATGGCGTGCCGATGGCACGATCGCCTTCCTCGGCCGTAATGATGATCAGATCAAGGTGCGAGGCTATCGGATTGACCGGGTCGAGATCGAGCAAGCCTTGCGAGCAGTACCCGGAGTTGGTCAGGCGGTTGTCGCCGTGCACACGACGGCTGGCCGACTTATGGCGTTTGTCACTCCCGAGTCGGGCACGGAGGATGCGCCAGATTCGCATGGCGTGCGTACCGCCCTTGCGGGACGATTGCCGTTCTATGCGGTGCCTGATTCGATCACAGTACTTGAGCACATGCCGTTGAACGACAACTACAAGATTGCCGTTAAGCAGCTCGAAGCGCTGGAGCAACTGGCACATGCTAGTCCAGATGGTAGACACGACGCGGACCTGATCACGCTGCAACCCCGTGAGGCTTTACTCGCAGGCTTGTGGCGCGAGGTACTGCGCGAGCCGGGTGCGATCGGCCCGGAGAGCTCCTTCTTCGGGGTCGGCGGCGATTCACTTCGCGCGGTCGGTCTGGTGATTGCTGCGAGCCGCGCTGATGCGACGCTTACGCTGGCTGACATTTACCGCTACCCGAAGCTCGCGCAGATGGCGGAGCGGCTCACGCCGGGTGGTGGCGCTGTCGCTGCGGCACTTATTACGCCTTCCGTTGGTGAGGCGGCGCGGTACCGTTACGCAGGCATTGCGGAAGACATCTATCCTGCCACTTACCTGCAAGCCGGAATGCTGGATTGGTCAACGCTCAGTCCGCACAGCTATCACAATCAATCTAGCTGGCGTTTGCAGGGGAAATCGTTGAGTCCCGACGTGCTACGCGACGTCATACGGGCGATGATCCGGCGTTATCCGGCACTGCGCACCGCCTTTGTGCGTGATAACACAGATGCAACCGGCTACGCGCAGATCGTGTTGTCACCAGAAGCGGTGTCGGTCGTGAGCGAAGACCTGAAGGTAGTCGACGCCGCGGCGCAAGATGAACGGATCGCTGCATGTCTACGCGCTGACCGGGCCAGACCGTTCAGGGTCGGCGAGCCGCTGGAGCCGATGAGTCGCGTACTGTTCTTCGAGCGAGCGGCCGGTGACATCGAATTGGTCTGGTCTCAACATCACGCACTCGACGACGGCTGGAGCCATACCCAGCTGGAGGCGTGTCTGGTCTCACACTGCACGAAGTTGATTCAGTGTGGCGAGATCCCATACGCTCCGGTCAACCATGGATATCGTGAAGTCGTAGCACTCGATCGCGATCACGCCGCGTCCGCACGACTGCTCGAATACTGGTCGACACGCGCTCGCGATCTACCAGGTGTGCGGGGGCATGAACAGAAAAGGGGGCGTCCGACAACACCTACGTGCGAACCGGACAAGCAGATCGTCGCGCTCAGTCAAGAGACGGTAGCCCTGCTTCGGCAACGCGCGGCAGCGCTAAACATAAGCATCAAGAGCCTGTTTCTGGCCGCGCTCCACAATGCACTTTGCGAACTACGTCCGCATGCCTTTCCGGTCATCGGTGTCGTTGCAAACGGTCGCTCCGCACGCTTGAGCGATCCTCTAGGTACGGTCGGATTGTGCTGGAATCTGTTGCCATTTTACTGTCCGATTCCGGTTCTAAACGGCCAGCGAGCGTTCGATGAACTCGCCGGAATCGAGTCTCATGCGGGCTTGCCTCTATCGATCATTGAACGGGCTGCTGGCCGAAACGTTCTGCTTGACGCGTGTCTGAACTTCACCGACTTTCGGTACGCTCAATCCTCCGATGAGCCGCAAGCGGCAGTTGTCGTCGCTACGCGGCGTCATCACGGGTACTTCCACTTCCCGATGACAGTGACCGTGGCGTTTTCCGGCGGTAGCGGATCTGCGGTCGTATTCGAATTTGATGGTGATCATTTTGCTCAACCCGAGCAACAAGCGCTGCAAGAACACTTCCTAGGAGAGCTTCATCAATGAACGGTCTCGACTGTGCGGGCGTCGTGCGCTCGCTGCTACACCAGGATGATATTGGACGCATTGTTGCGCAGGCCCATGGGATGACAGGCGAGGTAACCTGTCGCCTGTGGACGATTGGCGACAACGACAACTACATGCTATGGCACAACGGCGTGCCGTTATTTGTCCGCGTGTATCTGGCCGGCAAGCATTGGGGTACCGGCGAGTCGGATTGCCGCTTTGAACTGGAGTTTCTGCAGCATATGCATACGAAGGGTGTCTCAGTTGCCCATCCGCTGCCCAATCTGAACGATGATCTGCTGACGCCGCTAGCGGCGCCCGAAGGCACACGTTATCTGGCGCTGTTCTCGTACGCGAATGGCGTACTCGATCCGTTTCCCGAAGACGACGAGCGTTGTGCAGCGGTCGGCCGCGAGCTTGCGCACGCGCATCGGGCCGGCATCGGGTTCGTATCGCACCATAAACGTTTTGCGATCGATGCAAATTTCGTCTTGCTGCGTCCGTTGCAACGTATTGCTGCAGCCTTGGCGCACGCGCCGCGATCACGGCTGACGGCGCTATTGAAGGTTGCTCATGTTGAGGTGATGGATGCACTTGCGACCTTACCGGCGCGCGGCGATGGCGTTATCTTCGGAGATTTTCACGGTTCTAACTACCATCTCACGGCGAATAACGTGACGTTGTTCGACTTCGATCTGTGCGGTGTTGGCTGGCACGTGCACGACATCGCGACGTGGACATGGGACGCGCGCAAGCGCTTCGGCGACGAGAAGGCAAAGACGCTGCTTACCGCACTGCTGCAAGGTTACGAATCGGTGCTTCCGTTGCCGGCGACCAGTATCGCAGCGCTGCCGGCGCTGATGATAGCTCGCGAGATCTGGTTGGTGGGCGAGCATTGTGCGGACATCGAAAGCCTCGGCGCGGAACGGCTAGACGAACGTTACTGGATGCGTTTCGAAGAACGTCTGACGACATGGCTCACTGCTCTGCCACGGCAGGTCTGGGTTGAGCGCGCGAGAGTGAGCGACGAACTTGTATACGGGCGGTGAACATGACTGCCGTACGGACACGAATTCCACCGCAGACTTTGAATGACAATGGCGCGCGCTCGCCCGACTTTTGGAACAAGCGATTCACACACGGCGAGACACCCTGGGACCAAGCCGGTGTGTCGAGTGCGTTTTGCCGCTTTGCACTGACCCAACCGCAGCCACTTAACGTGCTGATCCCGGGTTGTGGGAGCGCGCATGAGGCGCTATGGCTTGCACAGCGGGGCTGGCGGGTCAGGGCAATCGACTTCGCCCCGATCGCGATTGAGACCGCTCGATCGAATCTCGGCGCGCATCGGGACTGCGTGGAACTGGCCGACTTCTTTCGTTATGAGCCACCTTTCACACCACAGTGGATTTTCGAACGCGCTTTTCTCTGCGCGCTATCGCCCGCACAGTGGCCCGCCTATGCCGAGCGAATGGCCGCATTGCTGCCGACTGGCGGGTGGCTCGCCGGTTGTTATCTGCTCGGTGAAGCGTCATCTGGTCCGCCATTTGGCGTCGAACGTGAGGCGCTCGGCGAGCTCCTTGCATCAAGTTTCGATCTGGTAGACGAACGTGGTGTGACCGATTCGGTTGCGGTATTCGCGGGGCAAGAACGATGGTTCACGTGGCGTCGCCGGTGATCCTTTACTCGACGACCAGACCGGTCGGGAGGTGCATAAGTTGTGCGTGAAATCTCGTTCTACCGCGCATATATTATGCTGTACTGATAAAAATCAGGCTTGCGCCGAATACGCGATGATCTGAAAAGTCTATGACTATTGTTACCAGCGGAAGTACTCTCACCGATCGCACGACTACTGCGATACGCGAGGTGTTGGCCGGCAAGCGGCGTGGATTGCGCTCGGCGCTGCTGTTCACCGGGCCGGCTGTGATTGCATCGATCGCCTATATGGACCCGGGCAATTTCTCTACCAATATCCAGGCGGGTTCGCGGTTCGGTTATACCCTGTTGTGGGTGGTTCTAATGGCGAACATGGTCGCTATGCTGTTCCAGGCGCTTTCAGCGAAACTCGGGATCGTCACAGGCCGAAATCTGGCCGAAATGTGCCGAGAACAGTTTCCTCGCAAAGCCATCTATTTCATGTGGGGTGTTAGCGAAATCGCAGCGATGGCCACTGACCTGGCAGAGTTTCTCGGTGGTGCCATCGGCCTCGCGCTGCTATTCCGGGTGCCACTGACAGTTGGCATGGCGATTACTGCCGCGGTAACTTATGGCATCCTAGTCGTCGAAAGAAGCGGCTTCCGGCCCATGGAGATCATTATTGGTACGCTCGTTGGCGTGATCGGTGTTTGTTATCTGCTTGAGATGTTCATTGCACCGGTTTCATGGAGTCAGGTCGGAATGCACACGATCCTGCCGTCGATACCGAATGACGAAGCGCTGACGATCTCAGTGGGTATTGTCGGCGCCACCGTCATGCCCCACGCGATCTATCTGCATTCCGGTCTCACTCAGGGGCGTGCGCGGGCGGACACTGCATGCGCGCGGCGCGCTCTGTTGGGCTTCTCAAATCGAGAAGTCATTGTCGCGCTCTCGATCGCAGGTCTCGTGAATATGGCCATGGTCGTGATGGCGAGTGCCGCGTTCCACATCGGTCACAGCGATATCGCTGAAATCGAGGCCGCCTACCATACCCTTACACCTCTGTTCGGTGCTGGCGCAGCGGCCGTATTCCTCATTTCACTGATCAGTTCGGGTATTTCCAGTTCAGTTGTGGGTACGATGGCGGGCCAGATGATCATGCAGGGGTTCGTCGGCTTCCGTATTCCGATCTGGGTGCGGCGTCTTGTCACCATGGCCCCGGCTTTTGTGGTGGTCGGGCTTGGAGTAAATACAACCCAGGCGCTCGTGATTAGTCAGGTCGTACTTTCATTCGTGTTACCTGTCCCAATGGTGGCGCTGGTTGTTTTTACGCACCGCAAGGACATCATGGGTGAGTTCGCCAACAGCCGGTTAACGGATGCTGCTGCGATCATCGGGACGACGATCATTCTCATACTTAATCTGATTTTGCTACTTCAAACCTTTGGTGTTGGAATTCCCGGACTGCCTGCTACTTAGGTAAGGGCACCATTTTGAAACACACCCGATGCCGCATCGCAGGTGCGCGAGTTTGTATTGCAGGCCTCGCAGTTATAAAGTTGGCTGTTTCCCTAGAAGTACCGGTGCAGTTTGCTAAGGAAAATGCATTGTATCAAGTACAGATTGAGAGACCTGCTACCCCTATGTCCGTCGTCAAAATATCAGGATCATTCGCGCTCAGTTTGAGTGGGTGTTAGCATAAAAATAAATTTTATGCAACTATGATGATTGGGGTTGTGATGAATTGATATTTCGCTATCCTCTTGGGGAAGATCTGCGGAAGTGATCGTTGATGACGAAGCTTGGGTTCTGGTCTGGATCTGTCTGGAAACGTGAACGTAGACGGGATTTCTTGAAGAGATGCGATGCACTGTACCGTGTTCTAGGCTGGTTACGTTGATCGAGCACGACTTATTGACGCAGGCCGCTTGCACGTTCCAACGAAACCGGAGCAACGCAGAGTACTGGACCCGAGTGATCGTTCGGATGCGATATGCGATCAGATCGAACACGATAAGGTCACTATTGGTGCTAGTGTCGACTACTCGTTTCGCGTCATCAAGTGGCAGTTCGGCGATACGGGTGCCCAGTTCCTGGTTTGATGGAAAACACCGCCTAGATCACTCTGTCGTTTGCTCAGGGAAATCTGGAGAGGGTGCGCAATGCCTTGCGGAGAGCCTGAAGGCGAGAATGTTGTGGTCGTCAATCTCTGCAAGCGTCGCCTGGTGCCAGCGGAGTTTACCCATGTGTTCGTGACGGGTAACAAGAGCGGTGCGGGTGAATGCGGTAAAGTAATGAGTAAGAGTCGGGTAGTGCGGGATAGCGCAAAAGTGGGTGTGCTGGAGTAGCCGATGGCTATCCTCTGATGTTCTGACCGATCTGCTGCGCGAGCAACGGAACGGTTTGACAGATTCGCAACGGCGGATGCCCGAGTCATGGGGAACCGTTGCAGGGGAAGGTGTCGATACGATATCAACGATGGTGCGTCATCGCTCTCCCGCAGCTGCCCGCACACTGGCTGTATTGAAGATGAGATAGCGTCGAGAATTAACCCTTGCACAATTAAGGGAACCTCTTTCGGAGGATGGGATTCGACTAACGACAGCGTGCCGATCTTGGGCGTCGCATCTGGTCGACGGAGCAACGATGACTGGTCGGGCTTCAACGGTGTCAACCAACTCTTACCGCTGTACCCTGTGGGCCGAGGATCTCAGCATTGGTTTTCGTAGTGATTTACTTAATTCGGATAGTATTTCTCGATGTAGGAGTCTACGCGATGTCCCTTATATCTATCTTGTGGATAACGCTTATCCACGGCTATGAAGAAATGGTCCCGAGCCCATCGTGCAGATCCAATTTGACTGGTCGTGGCATTTGCGTAATTAAAAATTCGGATATTTTAAATTATGTGCACTTAGAGGGCATGTTACTACCTGAGCGTTGGCTGTTACGGTTAAGGAGAAATTCTTGATGCTGCGAATCCCTGCGATATTGTTGTCATTTTCTGACCTCTCTGCGGGAAATGGTGCTGATATGAGCAAGAATTAATGGATTTATAATAGATGTCGGGCGATGGTTATTTGAGACTGACGGTAATCGAATTCAATGCATTGCGGCTCATTCATTCGTGGTCGGTGTGTGATGAGGAAGTGCAGGCAGATTTACGCGTTGCAGGTATTGCATTGGGGCTCGGAGGTTACACGGAATGGCGGGGAGTTTGCGAACAAGGTTGCATATCGGTCGGTTGGGTCTGGTATGAAACTCCAACCCGACGTCTGGAGATTGCACCGAGAGGAATAGGACCCGTCGGGACTAACTTGATGTTAGTAGGGGCTAATGGAAAAGATCTTGGACGTTCCGTTACGGACGATTTTATTCGTTCCCGCATTGCGATCATGCGGTGGAGGCACAGTGTGCGAGCTGGTCTGCTGGACAGCTGATTCCCTTGGATCGGGTAGCACGCCTTCAAAAAAATACCAGCATCTCTTCCATCGGTGATGTGCTTTGCGGGTCACCGGCAGGTTCTCTGTTTTACATGGCGGTGATGTAGGGACGGGGCAACGAAAAAGCGTAGATAAAATAGAATGTAGTCCGAACGTTCCGAAGCGACTCATCTCGCTTAAGGCAATGCCTGTCCCGCGGTGCCGACGACCAAGCACCGACGCGCGAGAACGGCGCTATACATCGTTATCTGCTGTGCTCTGACGCGATCCGTAGCCGAGACCGATTCGTCAACGAGACTTGACCGTCGCCAGGAGTGGATCTGGAACAAGAGGTGGCTGGCTTGGCAAGTAGCCGCCGGTCATCGCAAGCCTGCAGGGATAGAGACGAGGACAGGACTGCTAACACGCTTGACAGGTACGCGGTTGGACGCTTCGCTGCATGGTAGTGGGCGCTTGATGTGTTGAGAGACAGATCGAATGTGTCCAGCATCAGTTTCGAGCACCAATGCCATTCCATGGAGAGGGCGGCAAAACTACAAACTATGGTAGTTCCCGCAGAGACCATGAAGGCTTCTAATTGAGTCACTTCCACTCAATCAAGGAGCTGAAAATGTCGGATACACATGTAACACAGTCGGACGAGCATTTCGGTGAACACTTGACTATCGACGGATACTTTGGCGACAGCGAGCGTCTAAACGATAGGGAGAACGTCAGGAGGGCCATCGACGAGCTGCCTGGGGCGCTGGGCATGAAGAAGTTGTCCACGACCGAAGTACATTTCGCGAAGGGTAATGACATCAAGGACCCTGGCGGTTGGAGCGGATTTGTCGTGATTGAGGAAAGTCACATCAGCGTCCACACATTCCCCGCCGTCGGGTTCGTCAGTATCGACGTATACACCTGCCGCAACGGGCTCGACCAGCAGCGCATTGTCAATTACTTCGGCGAGCGCTTCGGTCTGCAGGAATTCGAGGTTAACTTCATCAAACGTGGGCTGAGGTTCGCAGAAGTCACGCGAAGCCTGATCGAAGAATGATGCTCGCGGAGACTATCGTGACTCTCTCCCCGGAATTCATCCTTCAGGAAATGTCTCTCGATCGGCCAGCCCGCGAGCAGGTCTTTCATCTTGCCCGAGCACGGCGTACCTGGCCGAACAGACTGGTGATAGGTGTTATCTTCGCGTCCCACATCGGTTCTCTTGTCGGCCTGATCTTCACACCGACCCCACTCATGATTGGTTCTTCGATTCCGCTCCTCAGCCTTTCGATGCTATGGTCGTGGTATCTCGCACACGACTGTGCGCATCTGGCCGTCTTTCGCCATCGTCGATTAAACGTGGGCCTTGGCGAACTGTTGTCGCTTATCAACGGCGTCGCCTACACTTCATTCAGCGCGTATCGAGTTGAACACCTCCGGCACCACGCTGACCGAACTGACCTGCTCGGTACTGATCTTGCGACATTATTGGCCGCCTGGCCGCCCAGCGTCGTGCGTCTGTTGATCCGGCTCGAAACGTTCTATGTTCCGGTGCTCTTCTATGTCATCAAGCTGCGCACCATCAAGAAAGCGATCATGGGCGGAAGTGCCGGGGAACGCGTTAGGGCTACGCTATGCGTCGTTATTTACGGTGCACTGTTCCACACGCTGCTAGTTGCATCGATCGCCTCGCTAGCCGCATTGTTTGCGGCATCGTTCATTCGTATTCACGTTGTGCGCTTCGTGGACGCGTTTCAGCATAGCTATGACCAGATCGATCCTGACGCGTCGAACATTTCGCTTCATTCGCGCGCTTACGAACTGCGGAATACGTTTTCGCTGCCAGTTGCCAGAAAATGGACCGTCGCGAATATATTCATCCTGAACTTCGGATTTCACTGCGCACATCACATGACCCCGTCATGCCCTTGGTATGCGCTACCCAACCTGCATGTACTGCTGCAGCAATATGAACACGGGGTATCGATCGATTCACGCGAATCCGACACTCCGTTCGTCGCGCTGCTGCGCGCATATCACCGTGGCCGGATAGTGCGAATTCTGTCTCGAAGCGAAGGACATCCATACGACGACCAAGGTCGCTTCGACATTGAACGCTTTGTAGGCGCCTTCACCGACAAGTTGCTTGGATAACGTTCATATGGACATCATGCCGAACCTCTCTAATCAAGGCGACATTCCGGTCATCGATATCTCCGCAATTCGCACCGACGACGCCCGGGAGCGTGACCAGTTGGCAAGCGAAATCTGGGAGGCGTCTCGAAACGTTGGTTTTTTCAGCATAGTCGACCACGGGATTCCGGGCGACCTGACGCACGAGGTCTTCTCGCAGATCCGGGCGTTTTTCGATTTGCCTGCGCAAAGCAAGATTTCTATTAGCAACAAGAAGTCGAGGAACATGCGTGGTTATTTTGGAATCGGCGAAGAGTCACCCGAGGACACTATGGCGGGAGACCTGAAAGAGGGTTTCGATCTGTCGGTCGACTTACTCGCCGACGATCCAGACTTTGTTCGCGGCTCGACACTCTATGGGCCGAATCAGTGGCCGCCTGACATGCCGGTCTTCAAGCAGGTCATGACAACGTACCACACGCAGATGACTGCGCTGTCGATTGCGTTACTCGGCCTCTTCGCTCGTGCGCTTGGCAAGCCCGAGAGCTACTTCGCACCACTCCTGCGCAAGCCGCTCGCACAGTTGAGACTGTTACGCTACCCTCCACACGATACGACCAGCTTGTGTTCGCCAATCGGCTGCGGTGAACACACCGACTACGGGGCGATCGCGTTGCTAGCGCAGGATGCACCCGGTCTCGAGGTTCAGGATAAACGGGGGCGGTGGATCGAGGTCGGCGTTGTTCCGGGTGCGTTCGTCGTTAATATCGGTGACCTGATGGCACGCTGGACCAACGATCGACTCCAAGCCAATGTTCATCGCGTTGTGAATCGGCGAGCAGACTCTCGGCACGCGGCGGCGTTCTTTCTCGATCCAGATTACGACGCGCTTATCGAGTGCATCGATTCCTGTGTCCCGACCGGTCAACAGCCGATCCACGAACCGATAGTATTCGGCTGCTACAACGAAGCGAAACTCAATGCGACCTTTGAATTCCGCAAGCAGTCGTGAAGCGGTATCCCTTTCTCCTGGTTTGCCCGAGGTGTGAAATGCAGGGTATTTCTCGCAAGATCGTCCAAGCATTTCTTTACGAGGCTGTCGCGGTGTTCTGTATCTCGCCAGCCATCTCTCTCATTTACAAGGAGGGGTTGGTACACTCTGGCACGCTGTCGATCATGATTTCGCTAATCGCCGTGACCTGGAGCATGATTTACAACGCGGTATTCGAATCCTGGGAAGCCCGTCGCGCGCGCCGTACCCGGACAGCATGGCGGCGCATTCTGCATTCGACGGGCTTCGAGGGCGGCCTGACGTTTATCCTGCTTCCACTGGTGTCTTTCTGGTTGAAGATCTCCTGGCTCGATGCACTGATGGTAAACATCGGTCTATTCATCTTCTTTTTCTTCTATGCGTTTGCCTTCCAGTGGGTCTTTGACTGGATTTTCGACGTACCGGATTCTGCGAAGGAGGCGCGACAACCACTAGTTAAGGATCGTTAAGCGCGGCGTGAGGTTGCGTGAGTGGTTGTTTTATGAGGGGCGATCGGGGTGTGTCACGAACGCAGGCGTCAGCCTGCGGTGCTGTACGGAAGATGGGAGTAGGTCTCCCGGAGTCGGCTTTCAGGAGCAGGCTTCAAACCGCCCGATGCTGCTGCGTTCAAAAGGCGCGGTGGTGAGCGATCGAGGAAAAGGCATTCGTTGAGGATGTCAGGTACGTATTGAGAAGATGAGCGAAAGCGAACCGTCCGATGACGCATCGTTAAACCTCTAAAAGAGCTGTCAAAACTGGAGCCGCCCGGTCGCTCCAGGATCAGTCGGGACGATACCTGATCACGGACCCGATGGCAGTCGGTGTATAGGCGGCATGATCTCAATGCAGGCTTTGGTATGGAACGTGAGAACCTTGCTCTGGATGTAAAGGGAAATGACAAATGGCAAACACCATGAGAAAGAATACCGATGCCAGAGCGAGGGGCGGAGCTGCCCGTAGTAGTGTCGAAGCCTTTGTAATGAGGGCGGAGCGAAGGGGTAGCGTTATCCTGTTGACGAAGGTCGCCAACCTGCATTGCGGGGATGAGTGACATGACATCAACAAAACCGTACAGCATTGCGAAGCGCACAGTGTGGGAGGCTTTCCAGTTAGTAAAGGCCAACCGCGGCACTGCTGGCGTGGACGATGAGACTATCGCCATGTTCGAGCAGAATCTTTCGGGAAATCTGTACAAGCTGTGGAACCGGATGTCATCGGGGTCGTACTTCCCACCACCGGTGAAGCAGGTTGAAATTCCGAAGGCCAAGGGAGGCACGAGAAAACTGGGTATCCCCACGGTGTCTGATCGAATTGCTCAAACTGTGGTCAAGCTCATGATCGAACCGACACTCGATCCGATATTCCATGAGGATTCGTATGGGTATCGGCCGGGCAAGTCGGCAAAGCAGGCGATTGCCGTGACGCGCAAGCGTTGCTGGCAGTACGACTGGGTTGTTGAGTTTGATATCAAGGCGGCGTTCGATCAGATCGACCATGCGTTGTTGATGAAGGCGGTGCGAAGCCACATCAAGGACGACTGGATCCTGTTGTACATCGAGCGGTGGCTGACTGCGCCGTTCGAGACTGCGGATGGGGCAAGTTTGTCTCGAGCGCGGGGTACACCACAGGGCGGAGTGGTCAGTCCGATCTTGATGAATCTGTTCATGCACTATGCGTTCGACAGCTGGATGAAGCGGACTTACCCACATTCTCCTTTTGCCCGCTACGCCGACGACGCGGTGGTTCACTGCCGCACACAGGCGCAAGCGGAAACCGTGATGCGTGCAATCGCTGCGCGGTTGGAAGAATGTGGTCTTACGATGCATCCGGAGAAGTCGAAAATCGTATATTGCAAGGACGGTAAGCGTACGGGCACTTATCCGAACGTGCAGTTTACGTTCCCCGGTTTTACCTTCAGACCGAGAGCGGCATCGAACAGGCACCACCGACGATTCACCGGCTTTCTGCCGGCGGTGAGCAGCGATGCGTTAAAGCGGATGAGACAGACCGTGCGGAGTTGGCGTATGCATCGAATGACTTCGGCCACGCTTGACGAGCTTGCACAGCAGTACAACACGACGATACAGGGATGGTGGAACTACTACGGGGCGTTCTATAAGACGGCAATGCACGACCTCTTCGACTACCTCGATCTACGGCTAATGCAGTGGGCTCGACGAAAGTACAAGAGGTTGCGGCAGCACAAGCGGCGTAGTGATGCATGGCTACGCAAGATGGCAGCCGCCTACCCCAGACTGTTTGTCCACTGGCGTGTTATCGGCGTGGCGGTTGGATAACTGGAGCCGTATGAGACGAGAGTCTCACGTACGGTTCTGCGAGAGGCTCGGGGTGTAATTCCCCGGGCCTACTCACCATTCGTGATTATCCGAATCTTCGTATAGTCACGAATCCCGGCCATGCCTCGTTTAGCGCCTTCAATCATATTGCGGATCACAACCTGTTCGCCATGGTTAAAGGCGAGCGAACTAACGATAGTTTAATCGGTGGATCGTTTGCAGTTGTCGCGAATACATGGCCGCCGCCCAGCGATATGTCCTATAGGCCAACGCACGCCGCTTTGATGCGAGGTAGTTCCTTGACCGAATCGACGACGGTCCAGATGTCCTTGATCCGTATTGACGGAACGAGGCGTCCTTTTTTGCCGCCGCTCTCACCGAAACCAAGGGAGCCGAACGTGGCGGCCGCATAGCCTGGGCCTCGGCGAAGCGAGGGAGCAGCGGGTTCTAGAATGCCACAAAACCCGTGACACAGGGCAATGAAAGGGACACGAGCCTGCGCGTTAGGCCGGCGCAGGTGCCATGCAACATCGCTAGCTGTTCGATGTGTCGTGGTTTCCACGTGATCGAGAAGTAGCGGTGGGTGAGGTCGAGGTCAATGCCGAGCATATTCGCGCTCACTCCAGATCGTCGGTTTTGAAAAGAAGGGCGATTGCATATCGAGGGAAGTCAGTCGAGGACCTTCCTTGTGTCTCGCATCGCTGGGATCGCCGACTGGAATAGAGGGAAGCGACCCTTGACGGAAGTGGCCAAGTTGTGACGGGCGGGCGTTCTTATGGGCCTATTAAGATAAGTATCAATATCACAATAGCGTGGTCTTTTTGCCGAACCCATGGCCATGAAAACGCGCCTGGGTTTGCAGAAACTCAGCCTTCCGGTGCAGAGACATTGTGGCCCGTCTCAAAGGTCAGTGCGCGCTCAAACTGTGCTGAAGGCCCATCCTGGAAACGAAACCGAGAACACGGCTTCATCTCGCCGCGGTGGGTCGAATACGACAACTCCTCTGCTGCATCTATCTCGCACCAGATGCAAGTCGCGAGTCACCAGACACAGCTGGACT
Source organism: Paraburkholderia sp. CHISQ3 (assembly GCF_030464945.1). Lineage (NCBI taxonomy): Bacteria > Pseudomonadati > Pseudomonadota > Betaproteobacteria > Burkholderiales > Burkholderiaceae > Paraburkholderia > Paraburkholderia sp. CHISQ3. Next base: position 522,829 of record NZ_JALPRG010000005.1, on the reverse strand, counting down.
TCCTGCGGGTCGACATGACGATCCAGCACGTGGACCGAATACATGCCGGGCGCCCATTGCGGCGCCGTTTCAAGTAGTGCTTCTGGGCCGCAGATGAGTCAACCGTCCATGCCCTGATCCTGCTGGTTGCACGTCGTCAGCACCAGAAAGCTAACAATTTCGGTGGTCCATCCCACGCGGCACCACTCATGACAGGGCTGCGCGAATGCCCTCCTGGCCAGGCGAAATTCCGCCTGGGAGGAGTCAGTCATTGGCATCTGAGGGCCTCGTCGAGTCCAGAAACATATAAGGAAATGCACAATCAACGGGTATGGAATCAACGTATTACGTTGTTACTCAACATGACGTGATGTTACGCAATCCGCCAGGTCAGGCGAGCATGTGTGTTGACCAACAACAAGGCATGTTGACCCGGTGGCTCCCTCCGCAGAAAAGAAACTGGCCCGGCAGATCGGCGATGCGCTGGCTCGCGAGCGCGCCCGGCGCGGTTACACCCAGGAACAGGTCGCTGATCGTCTCGACGTTACAGTCGAAACGATCAGCCGGTTCGAGCGGGGCGCGGTGTTGCCTACGTTGACGCGGCTGGTCGAACTCGCCAACGTCTATGCGGTGTCCGTCAGTGACCTGCTGCGACGCGGGTCAACCCGTCCGACGGACGTGGCCGAGGAACTGGCCCACGTGTTGAGTCTCCTGACTGACGCAGACCGGGTCTTCGTACGCGAGTGGGTGACGCAATTGTGTGAGCGCCTGCAGGCCGCACCGCTGGCTTCCTCGCCCCGGAAGCTGCGAACACGTTAGCTGGCGTCCCCATCTGCGCTCTTCGTGCCCTGTCCGCTGGCGGTGTCGACCGTGATGACTCGCGTCACCACTCCGGATTGAACCTTGAAACAAGTCAGCGCCTCCTGGTGGTCCGTGCCCTGAGAGTTTTAGATTGGGACTGTTTCCAAGACTGATGTAGTTCGGACTGCGCAGGATCATCCGTCTGGGTTGGCTGACAGGTAAGTGGAGGTCGCTGCAATGGCGAAGAACCCGATGATTCAGGTTTTACCTATGCTCGACGAACTTGCGGCGGGACATCAGGGCAGGATCGGGTGGATCAACGGGAGCCGCAATCAGGATGACATTTCGAACCTGATCCGCAGCGCTGTGATAGCGCGTGGATTTGATCCGGGCAGTATGTCGCGACTCGGCCAGCTGGCACTTATCTCGGATATGGCCCATCGTGAGTACGTCCAGAAACATTCCATGGGGGCCAGCATTGATGTTGTTTCTTATGACGGGGATCACTCGTTTTATGACACCGGATTGCCGTCGAGTGCCCGACCGGGAATGCCCCCTGACAGGAAGGACGTGTGCTGTTGCATTCAATGCATTGAGAATGACCTGCGAGAGTTTAATTTTTCGTGGTATCGGCGACGCCATCATCTGGCCGGCGTGGACTGGTGCCTCATCCATGGTGCAAGGTTGTGGGTGGTTGACGCCGATGCCCCCTTTGTCTACGCGCCCCATGTATGGCTCGGGAAAAGTAGGCTCACGCCACTCTGGGTCGTAATCGAGAGACTACCGGACAGGGGGTTCCTGCGGCGGTTCGCAGAGACTTCCTGGTTACTGTTGCAGCGAGAGCATCGATTCTCGTGGAGCAGCATGCACGGCACACTTGCGCAACAGGCGGTGAACCTGGGTTTGCGTCTGATCTATCATGGCAACAGGCCGCTCATCAGTGACTGTCTGTCGATGCAGGCTGACCACGAATGGCTAAAAGAGCATTTGCCCGAGTGGACCCAGAAAAAGCCCTTTTCGTTCTTTTCCCCTGTCGATATAAACATTACCGCGAAAAGGCTGGCAGACACCGGCATAACGTACGCGATGAGAATGGCGGTGTTATATCAGACAGCCGGGGCGGCAATGTGGGATGTCTCCGTAGCTGAGGCAGATCACCGATATTCGGGGCTTGATACCGAAGAGCAACGGAGAGGGGGCAATAGCGATCTCCGTATACGATACTGGAACGATGTGTGCGCGAGGCAGTTCCCGCAGGCAGATGCCCAGGTGACTATCCTTGCGAGGCGGACGGGCTTCCATTTCGACGCAGTCGATCAAGCACTGAAAAGATTCGGCTTACCCAACCAGCAGGAGCGCGAGGTATCAGATACGTGGGCGGTATTGATCCGGTTCTGCTTTGGAGAGCGTCTCGGAGCAGCATGCGCGCGCGAGCACGTGAACAGAGAGGACGTCAAAAGACTGTTACGAAACTGTCCTGGTCGCGTTTTGCAGACGATCAGGATAGTAAGAAGGGAGCATCGGGAGAGAACAGATCCTGCGGGAAAGTGAACACGCTGGATGCCCGTATGACATGGCACACAATCCTGTTTCTCGCGTCACCATACGCGCGATTCAGGTAGGGGCAAAAGGCTGGCATTTCGCCTCTATCCTCTTCCGGCGAGCTTGCAGATGCATACCTCGACATTGTCACCATCGATATCAATGTCCGAAAACCAGGCCGGAAACAGGTTGAGACTGGTCTTGCCCACAGGTATGTGGCGACCCCAGTCTGTGCATAAGCCTTGACGGGTCCGGCCGCCGGTCGATCTGGCAAAATATTGGGCTTGCTGCCTGCGAGTTTCAAAACTTGAGGGCTCGCCTGGCCCGGAAACTTCCACGTAAAAACTCCATGGTCGCCGGCGCGCACTATACTCCATCGGACAGGGCCGGGCGACGCTTGAGTTGCGATGCTGGTAGACGATAACCGTACACCCGCATCAGAGAACTCACCTCGCAACTGTTCCTGCAGATTAGCTTGCAGAAACCCAACGCGGTGCATTGCCCTTGTACCCGATCGCATCCGCCTTCTGTTGTGGACATTCAGCGCTTCTGATTATCCAGCAGGAGCCACAAGATCCGGAAGTACGATGGATTGTATCGGCATACGGTGCATCGGCCGAAGTGGTTGCCCGGGCAGGTATATCCGTCCTATGGGGCGCTGTAGTCGGGCGTAAAGGTCTGGACTCCGGCGCCACATTTTTCATAATGTGGGTATAGCCAGCCTTACGGCGATATCGTGCTGGCAGGAAAACCGACACTCGGCAACCAGCACGCGACGACACCTCTGCGCGTCTCTTGCGCGTTTGTGCCACAAGTCGAGAGTTGGTAGCGAGGCAACGGCAACGTAAATGGACGTGAACCTACGCCGGGCGTTGAACGGCTCTGGAAGGAGATAGCCGATTCGTGAAACTTTGATCCAGTATTGAGGATATGCAAGCAAAAACGCCAGCCTGGCAGCTGGCGTTTCGTCTGACTTGTGGAAAGGCGTGTTACGTACTGCGGACTGGAATTCACAGTGTGTAACGCGGATTGCCACCGGTCAAGGTTTTTCTCGCGCCTGAAAAAGGACGTGGAGGACGGCATGGCATCCAGACGGATGAGCGAGGCACGGCTTCGAACCATACATGATCGTCAATGGAGTGACCGGTGGGGCGCGGAGTACCGGGCGTCGGTCTGGGCTACACCTCAGGAGGCGCCAGGGTGGAGCTATGCCACCATACTGCGTCCTAAAAAGCTCGGCGGTCGCGAATTCCATAGCCTGAACAGACCAGAGACGTTCGCCGCAATCCTTGCCTTGCACTATGAATATCTATGGGATCTTCATGAGCAGAGGGTACTGTTTCCCGAGCCTCGCGCCCATTTCCTGCTGGATCACCCACGTGCACCTGTCGGCAACCTGAGTCATATCGCGGGAACGATTGATGTCGCGTCGCGCCTGGGGATTCTGTCTGCACATCCCAGGATATACGTCAAAACATCTGATCCAGGAAATCCACAGATTGTCGTGCCGTTCCCGCTTATTGGTGACCTGCTGCTCTATCTTGAGGATCCGGTGGGCATTTACGCGCTTAACTGGACGATAACCGACAAACTGAATGATTTTCGTGGGCGAGGGCGACGCCCAGGACAGCTTCGTTCAGGAGGAGAGCATCTCACGTCAAAGGATAGGCAGCTGATTGAGAAGATCTACTATGAGGACGCGGGTATCAGAACCCAGACCGTGGCTGGCGATGCGATCGATTTCGAGCTCCGGTGCAACCTCCGGGATTTATTCCTGGAACAGATGGAGACTGTCAGCCTGCCGTTCGAACTGAGAATCGAAATCCTGTCCATGTTCCGGACCGCCGTAGGAAGCGGAGTAGTGGCCCATGACGTGGTACGCGAGGTGGCTGCCAGATTCCACATCACTGATCGGGTTGCCGTTACGCTCCTGAAGCAGGGGATCTGGAATCGCCAGATACGGGTAGATCTGTTCCGGCCGGTCCTGATGGACAAGCCACTTCGTTCCGAAATATGCGATGTATTCGAACGGTATCGTGACTGGTTCAGGAGGTAAGCATGCATATCGGAACCCAACTGCAGGCTCCCGATGGATTCCACTCGCTATCGAAATCCATACGTTACTACTTTGCCGGTAGAAGAAGTCACGACCGGGCAGCGCTGCTGGTCTGGTTTGAGAAAGCGCGCAAGCAGCGACGCGTCAGGTGCATATGGCTCGGTGAATGCGAGTTCGAACGTGCACTGCTAGACGATCCGCCCGGTCTCGTGCATGAGAAAAGGCAGTACACACTTCCTGAATGGCTAAAGGACCAGGAGGGCGTGTCGTTCGAGGAAATCGAGGAACTGCGCTACAAAAATAAGAAGGAGACCTACCGGCAGCAGGTCGAGAGAGCTTACACTCACATCAGTGAGGCCGTCGCGAACGCGGAGAAGATTCTGTCCTCCGACAATCCATTAAAAGCGCTGTCCAGCTACAACGCGAAAAACGGGAAAGGCGTACACCTGCACAGGATGCAGGTATGGTTTTTCTCCTTCATTCTGCACGGGAGAAATATATGGGCCCTGAAGCGATCGGGCGGTCTGACAGGGCGATGGGATCGAGCTGACGCATCGCACACGAACAGAAAACTTGGCCGCCCTTCGTTGTCCGATGGGTCGATGTACGGATGGCCATCCGGGCCGATGCAGGAGAAAATCCGGACAAGCTATCTGCGCTTTTGTGGCCTTGGTGTAACGATGGCCGACATCCACCGGAAGGCGCTGGCGGACGTTTTTGGAACCAAGGTAAGGAAGCTGGAAAGCGGAAGATTGCAGCTTTATCACCCGGAGAACGAGCCATTTCCAAGCTATGGGCAATTCCGATACCGGGTAGTCCGCAAATTTGGAGTTGACGATATAAGAAATACCGTTTGGGGGTACCCACGCGTCCGTCTAAATGCAAAGCAGAACAAGGGTAACTTTACGCGACCGTATGCAAATCTACTGGAGAGTGTCGCGGTAGACGCATTCCACGTCGCGGAGCGCCCGCGGGCATTCCGGTCGGATGCTCCAATGTCTCCGCTGATTGTGGCGCGTGGCATCTGTGAAACTTCAGGCGCGGTTGTAGGCGTTGGATTTTCGTTGGGCGCGGAAACAGCTGAGGCCTACAGGTCGATGCTGTTCTGCATGGCCATACCGAAGAAGTACTATGCGCGGCTGATCGGGGTGCCGCCCGACGATCTTGACTGGATTGCGGAAGGGCTACCACCAAGCTTCATGTCGGATCGCGGGCCAGGTGGAACCAAAGACCTGGTGACGGAACTGGAACTGGCATTTCCCATCAAGACGATCATCCCATCCTACTCGGGGCAGTCGAACGCGGTTGCTGAAGCCAGTCATCCAAGGACGATCAACCTGGAAGGTGCTCCGTCGTTCCTGCAAAGTGATCTCGACGTGGCGGAAACGATCAAGCGCGAGGTTTATCGTGCCTGCCGGGACAACCATACAAGCGACATATCATCCCGGCTTAGTAATGAGGCGGTCCATGTATTTCTTCAACGAGGTTGGCCAGCAACGCCACATTGCTACTGGAAATACCTGGAAGAGCGTCTCCGGACATCCGGTCACGCGATTTCTGTGGAGCAGGCGGTCAGGGCATTCTGTACGCCCGTGTCACTGAAAGTGGATTGCCATGGGGTGAACTACAAAGGAACCTGGTACAACTCGGATGAATTCAAGGCTACTAGGATTCAGACCCAGGTAGCGGGTCTGGCAGATGTCACATTGTCGGGATTCATCCTGTCAATGATGGTGCGCTACCTCTGGGTAGAAGTGAGGGGGCGATTGATAGAGGTCGAAGCCTTGAGGCGCGTAAGAGAGGATGGGGAGGATCTGTATATACCTCTCTCAAGATTGAATGAATTCGCAGAGGAGCGGCGCGGATTGAGGGCAATGACCCGCGAGAGCACGACCGCCGCTGACGTAGATACCCGTCTAAGATTCGAGGCGGAAACTGGTCACCCGTGGGACGCGGCGCACCGACGTGCCGGCTCGCCCAAAAGGCCGTCAGGAACCACTGCTGAGGAGGCAGACGTTCTTGGCAGGACCGCATCACGACGGAGGGGATAGTGATTTTCAATCCTTGGACTACCAGGTTCGAACATTGCTGGACGGACGAGGAAATTGACCGCGTTGTCGCCGTGCCTGCGTCTCCAGTTAGTCTGGAAGGACGGCCCGCTAACGCCGGTGCCGAGATCCTGCGGGGCGTGCTTGGGAAAATTTTTTTCCCAACTGCTCAAACCCGCGGGAAGCTTCGGCTAATGAACGACATCGCATATAGCCATGCACGATCACATTTCCTGTCGGAAGAAGTTTACATGTATGGTCTTTATGAGCCGAATCCATGGGGGGAGCACGTTTCGCCTGCCGTATGCGTGACAGGACTGGCTGGCATTGGCAAGTCTGCACTTATCAGGGCCTTCAGGACGCTGATTGGGCCAGACACCCTGATCGATGTCGGGGATCACAAGAACATACCGTTGGTGTCAGGTTGGATTTTGACACTAAGAGATGGAACAGAAATGAACCAGTTGCTGCGGCCATGCGTCATGCCGGATTTCCCGCAACCTGATCTGGTCGATTTCCCGGTATCAGTCAAGAGACTCAGCGTTCCCGAACTGCTTTCCCTGGCGCGCCGGCGCTCCTGGCGGGACGGGGTGTGCTGGCTTGCGATTGACGAGTTTCAACACATCACACTGGGCAGCGAGACAAATGCGAAGGCGGCTTCCGTGCTTCTAAAATTTCTGGGAGTCGGACCACAGGTGGTCTATGTTGCTAACTTTAGTCTGTTGCATCGGTTGAAAAAGAGAGGGCAGGAGGATCGTGACCGGTTTCTTCATATGCCAATCGTTGTGTATCCGGAGGCCCGCTCTTCGCCAGACTTTATAGGAATGCTGGTTGAATACACGAAAGCCGCTCCGGAGACATTGTCGTTTGACGTAAATTCGACGCAGGAACTGATTCACGAATGCACGTTCGGTATACCGCGGTCGATAATCTGCCTCCTGATTGTTGCAACCCGCGACCGTCTAGCAAGAGGTAAGCGCGCTCGTATGGACGACGATGATCTGGTCCGCGCGTATCGCTCCGCGGAGTACGCCGCGTGTCGCGAAGATGTTGAGGACCTGTTGCGTCAACAAATTACAGGGAAAATTGTTCGAAGAGATCTATGGTGTCCTTTTTCTGGTCTCGACGATATCGCGAGTTTCACTTCGGCAAAAAAGGCTGTGGAGGGATTCAGGCAGAGAGTTGAAGAAGACTATCTAAGGTCATCTCTAACAGCTGCAGAAGCCGAAGCACTCAGGTCAATTGAGAACAAGCATAGTGAAGAGTCGCCTCCAGACCGGGTAGTACCTTTGAAGAAGCCGAAAATTACGCGAGAATCGCTGCTCGAAGGTAGTGAGAAATTTGACAAGCTTCATCATTAGCAGCGGAGGAACAACCCTTTGTAACTTACCTGATGGGTGTGGCGCAATGAGCACTGTTGTCTGGCTATGGTGTACTGAAAAATCGTGAGTTTTTCTAGTAGCGATCGTTCTGGTGGCGTGACCGTCGCCTCGTGGCTACCCGATGAAACTCTTTTTAGTCTTGCGAGCCGACATCATCTTGTCTCCTGTAACTATCTCGCATCAGAAACTTCCCGCCAGCTGTTTGGGCATCCTCGTTCAAGATCTCGGCCAGATTTTCCGTCCGGGATTGATTTCTTTGTGGATGCCACCGATGGGAGGTTCGGCGCAGCAGTTGACGTGATCTTCAGGCATACGCTATTGCCGTTCTATCTGCCGTTCAATACGCGATTGCATGCCTCACAGGCGATCTCCTCTCTGCGGGGAGATCGCATAGGCTCGCTGAGATTCAGCCTAGGAATGCTTCTGAATCACTTTCACGGCCGCCATCCATTGAAAGCCTGCGATCAATGTGTGAAGGAAGATACCGAGAAATTTTGCGTCGCATACTGGCACCGTATCCATCAGGTACCCGGGGTATGGGTGTGCCCGCATCATCAGAACATACTTGAAGTTTTGTCTGGAACAGATGCGCGAGCTGGATACAACTGGTGTCTTCCACGGAGCGAGGGCTCGACACGTCTTGCCTCACCTCTTCAAATCCAGGATGTAGTCGATCAACTTGGTTGCTTTTCGAAGCTCTCATGCGCGGCACTTCGTATCACTGCACTTGCTCCTCACGTATTCCTCGATGGTGAGCGTCTCGTACGAGCCTATACAACCCAGTTAAGGTCGATGGGACTACAGCGGAAGGGCGGGAAGCTCCGGTTTTCGGATTGCATCACATCGATGTTAAAAAGCGCCTCGACACTGCGCGTTATCCCGGAATTGGCCGCGTTGCCCGCTACGGAGCGCGATGCACATATGTACGTCTCGCAAATATGCAGAAGGCCAGTTGTACGCATGCACCCCTTGCAACATCTCTTTGCGATCGTCTGGTTGTTTAAAGATTGGGAAGATTTCTGGACGGCTTACACAATGAATTTCAGGTGATGGTGCACGACGATCTGCCGCGTGCCACAGCTGCGGCGTCTGCTGACACTTTTACTTTTTTATTCACCGACCGAATTGTCGTTGGAAGAAGAATTGACACTTTCACGAGGATTTTTAGACCCAGTGCTGACGGGGAAAAATAGACACTTTTAATTTCTAACATCAATTGGGTGACAGGCTATTCTGGCGGGGTGTGGAGATTTGGCGTAGGTTCGGACAGTGATGTATGGCTCACCGCGGGGAACATGTAGGACCGGCTCGATGTTGCTGGTTCAATTCCCTCAAGACAATCCTTCTTTGGTGCCCGGAACATGGACAATAGCTCGAATGAAAAAGTCGTCGCCGTAACCGGTGGATTCGGTGCCTTGGGTAGCGCTGTGGGCAAGGTTCTGGCAACGCGTGGCATGCAGGTCGTGCTGCTGGGTCGAGAGGCAGCACCACATCTGTCGGTAGAATCGGGCAACAACCTGAGTGCGATGGGCGGAGTGGATCTGGCTTCACCTGCGCAAACCCGGCAGGCATTTGCGGACATCAAAACCCGCTTCGGTCGTCTGGACGCACTGGTCAATATCGCGGGTGGATTTCGCTGGGAGTTGATCGCCGGAGGAAGTGCAGACACCTGGGATCTGATGTACCAGATGAACGTGAAAACAGTGTTGACGGCATCGGAAGCGGCGATTCCTTTTTTGCTGGAAAACGGTGCGGGACGTATCGTCAATATCAGCGCCATGGCAGCACTCAAGGGTGGCCTTGGAATGGGCGCCTATTCCGCATCGAAAGCCGGAGTGGCACGTCTCACCGAAGCGCTCGCCGAAGAGTTGAAACAGAAGGGGGTAACAGTCAACGCCATCCTGCCGAGCACGATCGACACCGCGAGGAATCGTGCGGACATGCCCGACGCTGATTTCACGCAGTGGGTGAAACCGGAACAGATCGGCTCGATCATCGCCTTCCTGCTTTCTTCGGATGCCGAGGCGATCACCGGCGCATTGCTGCCGGTTACGGGGCGCGGGTAGCTCGAGGTTGCTGTGGAATCGCCGGGACGCAGGGTCGGCACGAATGAGTGAACGACAAGCTGCCCGAGCGATTCGCTCTCCTTGTCGCGCTGCCCACCACTTTCGCGCGACCCATTCAGCAATTGTCACCGCCCTAGTCACAGCGCACATCACGCGCTATATTTACCCGGCGTCATCCGTCCGTCCGATCCGCATTGAATCACGCGTTGCCGCCCGGCATCACGCAGAGCATGCCCGCGATGCTGGATAAATCGCCGCGTTCGCACCAGTCCAGGCAGGGCAAGGTGCGGTGCGGAGAACTAAAGAAGAATTCACCTGGGAGTTGACGTGAAACATCAACTAGGCGCATTCGTTCTACTCGCAACCAGCACCGCCGCATTGGCGCAATCGAGCGTGACGCTCTATGGCCGCGTCGACGGCGGTATCGAATATCTGAATCACATTGCCAACGGCACGGGCGGCAGTTCCAGCCGCTGGAGCGCGGAAGGCGGCGACTGGGGCACGAGCATGCTCGGCTTCAAGGGCACCGAAGACCTGGGTGGCGGCAACACCGCGCTGTTCGACCTCGAAACCGCGCTGCAGATCATGAACGGCACCTCAGGCGGCGGCAGGATGTTCTCGCGCCGCGCCTACGTCGGCTTGAAGAACGAGACGTGGGGCCAGTTACAAGCCGGCCGGAATCTCTTCATCGACAGCGACGGCGTGTGGGAATTCGATCCGTTCGTGCAGCAGGCGGTCTCGTCGGCCTCGCTGGTACGCGGGCGCAACTGGCAACAGACAAGCAACAACGTCGAATATCACAGCCCCGTCTGGCAGGGCGTCGACGTGCAGGGACAATACGCGTTCGGTAACCAGGCGAACGGCTTCAACAATGGCGCCCAGGGCGAGTTCGGTCGCTCGGACGGCATCATGCTCAGCTATCACTCGACGCTCTTCGACCTGCGCGGCATCTACGACGAACTGCGCGATTCGAACGGTCGCCTGTCCAACATCTTCACGGCCTCGCGCGAGTATTTCGCGGGCGCCAACATACGCGTGCAGAAGTTCAAGATCCAGGCCGCCTACACACACTACTCGGCACCCGATTCGCCCGCAGGCGTGGCCGACAGCGCCGATCACTACTGGCTCGGCGCCACCTACCAGGCCACGCCGCATTGGGCCGTGACGGCAGCGGGCTTCTACATCCGTGTGGGCGACGGCGGCGGCGATGCCGCGCACGACCCGGGCAGCCACGCCATGCTCTATGCGCTCGGTACCACCTACAACCTGAGCGCGCGCACGTTCCTGTACGGCACCGTCGCGTACGTGAACAACAGCAAGAACGGCACCTTCTCGGTATTCGCGACGCCGCGCGATTCGAGCTCGCCGACCAGCCCGATTGCCGGCGAATCGCAGACCGGCGCGTACGTCGGGATGATGCACGTGTTCTGACGCAACTGTTTTTCCCGCAACTCCCGCATTTCCGGTATGCCTGTGCTGTTCGCATCGCGTAACAGGCGATGCAAACAGCGTCCTCAAACGAAGGTTGAGATCAACATGCCCAGACAATCGACATCCGCGGGTTTCATCGGCGTCATCACCCTGTTGTTCACCGCGCTAACCGCGCTCTATCTGCTGATAGGCGGCGGATGGCTGCTCTCGCTCGGTGGGTCGGGGTATTACTACATCGTGACCGGCATCCTGCTACTTGGCGTGACGTGGTTGCTGTACCGCCGCCGTCCGGCGGCACTTACGCTCTACGCACTGGTACTCGTCGGCACGGCGATCTGGGCACTGTGGGAGTCGGGTCCCGACTTCTGGGCGCTCGCGCCGCGCTCCGGTGTGCTTGTCCTGTTCGGTGTGTGGTTGCTGCTGCTCGTGAGCTGGCGGCTCGACACGCCGCGCAGGTCCGCCGTGAGTGCGCTGATCGCCTCACTCGTGATCTGGGCAGGCGTGCTGGTCTACGCGAGCTTCAACGATCCGCAGACGGTCAACGGCACATTCAGCACCGCGGCCGGAACGCCCGCGGCGAATCCGAACGGCATCGATCCCGCCGACTGGCCGGCCTATGGACGCACCCAGGAAGGCACGCGCTACTCACCGCTGCAGCAGATCACGCCGGAAAACGCGAAGAACCTGCAGGTGGCCTGGACCTTCCGCACGGGCGACATGAAAGGCCCGAACGATCCGGTCGAGATCACCAATGAAGTCACACCGATCAAGATTGGCGATCTGCTCTATCTGTGTTCGCCGCATCAGATCCTGTTTGCGCTCGACGCGAAGACGGGCGCGTTGAAGTGGAGGTTCGATCCGCAACTGAAGGCGGATCCGTCGTTCCAGCACGTGACCTGCCGCGGTGTGTCGTATGTCGATCTCTCGGCGAGTGTGGCACCAGCACCGGCAGCGGCAGAGCCTGCCGTAGCCGCGAGTGACGCGGCAACAGCGGCCTCGGCAACAACCGCCGCAGCAGCACCATCAGCCAACGGCGCCTGTACGCGCCGCATTTATCTGCCCGTCAACGACGGCCATCTCTACGCGCTCGATGCGCAAACCGGCGAGCGCTGCGCGGGCTTCGCCAGCAACGGCGACCTCGACCTGCAGCACGCACAACCGGTCACGACACCGGGCATGTACGAGCCCACCTCGCCGTCGATCATTACCAGCAAGGTGATCGTCGTGGCGGGTGCTGTGGAGGACAACTTCTCGAACCGCGAACCGTCGGGTGTCATCCGCGGCTACGACGTGCGTACGGGCGAGTTGCTCTGGGCGTTCGATCCGGGCGCGAAGGACCCGAATCACATTCCAGGCCCGGGCGAACACTACACATGGAATTCGCCCAACTCGTGGGCACCCGCGGCCTACGACGCGAAGCTCGACATTGTCTATCTGCCGATGGGTGTAAAGACGCCGGATATCTGGGGCGGCGACCGCACGCCGGAGCTGGAGCAATACGCCACTGGGCTGCTCGCACTCAACGCCTCGACCGGCAAGCTCGCCTGGTTCTACCAGAGCGTGCACCACGATCTGTGGGACATGGACCAGCCGTCGCAGCCCACGGTCGCGGACATCACCGACAAGGATGGCAAAACCGTGCCGGTCGTGTACGCGCCGGCCAAGACCGGTAACCTGTTCGTGCTCGATCGCCGCACCGGTGTGCCGGTCGTGCCGGCACCCGAAACGCCCGTGCCGCAGGGTGCGGCCCCCGGCGACCACGTTGCGCCGACACAGCCGTTCTCACAGCTCACGTATCGTCCGTCGAAGAATCTGACCGATGCCGACATGTGGGGCGCGACGATGTTCGACCAGCTTGTGTGCCGCGTAATGTTCCACCAGCTGCGTTACGAGGGCACGTTCACGCCGCCTTCGCTGCAGGGCACGCTCGTGTTTCCGGGCAACCTTGGCGTGTTCGAGTGGGGCGGTCTTGCGATCGACACCGACCGCCAGATTGCCGTCGCAAACCCGATCGGCTTGCCGTTCGTCTCGCGACTGATTCCACGTGGATCGGGCAACCCGCTGGAACCTGAGCCGGGAGCCAAGGGCAGTGGCACCGAGTCAGGCATCCAGCCGCAGTACGGTGTGCCGTACGGCGTGACGATCAATCCGTTCCTCTCGCCGCTGGGTCTTCCGTGCAAGCAACCGGCGTGGGGCTACATCTCGGCGATCAATCTGAAGACCAATGAGATCGTGTGGAAGAAGCGTATCGGCACGGTGCAGGACAGCTCGCCGATTCCGCTGCCGTTCAAGCTCGGCATGCCGATGCTGGGTGGTCCGATCGTGACGGCGGGCAGCGTCGCGTTTATCGGCGCGACCGCGGACAACTACATTCGCGCGTTCAACGTGAACAACGGCGAGCAGATCTGGGAAGCCCGCCTGCCCGCGGGCGGCCAGGCGACGCCGATGAGCTACTCCATCGACGGTCGCCAGTACGTCGTGATCGCCGCGGGCGGCCACGGTTCGTTCGGCACCAAACTCGGTGACTACGTGATCGCCTACGCGCTGCCGCCGCAGTAATGGGGCGATCGAGCGCGGCGTGCGGCGCTTTCTGGGTATTCCGCCGTCGCGCGCCGCGCGCTTCGGCGGCGCTCGTTGCGCTCGCGGCGCACGCGATGAGCGCACACGCCCAAAGCTCGGTCACGCTCTACGGCGCGTTCGACACCAGCATTGAAATCACCAATCCCGGCGCAGGCTACGTCGCGCGCATGGACTCGGGCGCCTATCGCGGCTCACGCGTAGGCCTGCGCGGCGTCGAGGACATCGGCAACGGCGTCGACATCCTGTTCGAACTGGAAAACGGTTTCGGTTCCGCCGACGGCACCTACGCGGTGAGCAACACGATCTTCAACCGGCAGGCGTGGATCGGCGTGGGCACACCTTATGGCACGGTGCGTATGGGCCGCCAGTACTCACCGATCTATATCCCGTTCAAGGGCGAGCTCGATGCATTCGGGGCGGGCACCATCGCCTCGGGTCTCGACAACCTCTCGAAGATCACGCCCTACGTGAACAACGCGATCACGTATCTGTCGCCCGAATTCCACGGCTTCTCGACCACGCTGATGGCCACGTTACGCGATGCAAGCGACGGCGACGGCAACGGCCTCGCGGGCCACATCGAAACCTTCGCGTATCGCGATGGACCGTTACGCATTTCCTACGCGCACCAGCAGACGCACGGTGTCGGCGCACTACGCGCGAACCTTGGTGGCGTCTCGTACGTCTACGGTCCGGTGACGGGTTTCGTGTCGTTCTTCAACGGCGACGGCGGCACGCCGCGCTATCACAACGACGGCTTGTCGGTGTCGGCGCGCTATGCCGTCGACGCGCACCTGCGTGCCTCGCTCGGCTATACCTGGTTGCGCGACCGCTCGGGCGGCGACAACAATGCCGACCAGTTCAGCGCGGCCTTTGAGTACGACCTGTCGAAGCGCGTATTGCTCTATGCGAGCACCGGTTGGTTGCACAACCGCGGGCAAGGCGAATTCACACTGCGCGGCGTGAATGTCACCGGCCTCACGCCTTCGTGGCCCGGTGCGTCGGTGCGTGGCGTGCAATTGGGGATGATCGACCGTTTCTAGCCCAATGCTCAAGGGCTAACGGAATGGCACATGTACTGTTGATCGTCCATGTTGACGGCGTGTGATAGAGACGTGCCTGTTACGTCACACTGATCATCCGCCACGCTACCGACAGCCTGAACAGTAACCCCAGCGCCAGCCGGGACGTAAGCGCCATCAACGCGATAACAGGCACAATACGCATAGATGGCGCCACATTCGCGTTGCGCTCACCCGCAGCGAACAATGCACGTCCCCCGATCCGCCCCTTCAAGCTGTCATGAACCACACTCTCCCTGAGCACGCGCTTACTCCAGCGCGCACGCCGAATTCGCCGCGCTTCCTGTTATTCCTGATCTGTCTGTTTGCCTCCGCGGGCCAACTCGCAATCGACATTTACGTCCCCGCGCTCCCCGCGATGGCACGTTTCTTCGCGACATCGCCTCAGGCGATCCAGTCGAGCGTGTCCGGCTATATGGCGGCTTACGCGCTCGGCCAGCTTGTCTTCGGGCCAGTAGCCGACGCACACGGCCGCAAGCCTGTGCTTGCTTTCGGACTTGTAATATTCACGATCGGTTGCGTGTTGTCGCTTGCCGCGCCGAATCTGGAGATGTTCCTGCTCGCCCGCTGTCTGCAGGGCTTTGGTATTGCCTCCACCAACCTGCTTGCGAAGGCGATCATCACCGATTCGTTCTCCGGGCAGGCGCTGATTCATGCGTTCACGTACATGGCGATCGCATGGGGGCTCGCGCCGATTGTTGCGCCGGTGATCGGCGCACACCTGCAAACGTTGTTCGGCTGGAAGTCCTGCCTGGTCTTTTTGCTCGTCTATTCGCTGGTGATGTGGGCGTTGGTCTGGCGTTATCGCGAGACCTTGCCGCAGCCGGTACACCTCGCGCCGCGCACATTGTTCACGAACGCGGGCAAGGTACTCTCGAGCCCGGTGTTCCAGAGCTGCTTTCTCGCGCAAGGGCTGTGCTACAGCATCCTGCTGGTGTTCAACATCGTCGGGCCGTTCATGGTGCAGAACACCTTGCACAAGCCGCCGACCTACTTCGCCTATCTCGCGCTCGGCATCGGCTTGATGTATTTCCTGGGCGGCCTGTCGAATCGCGTGCACGGCCCGCGCCTGCCGAGCGCGGAGCAGCGGCTGCATATCGGCGCACGCGTGATGGCGGCCGCGTCGATCGCGATGCTGGTGCTTGCGCTGACGGTCGGTCTGCGCGTCTGGACGCTCGCTACACCGGTGCTCGTGATGGGGTTCTGCGCCGGCGCGATGTATCCGACCCTGATGGCCAAGGGCAATTCGCTGTTCCCGCATATCGCGGGGCTGACGAGCGCGATTCTCGGCTGTGCGCTGTTGCTCGTGTCGTCGGCGATGATGGGGCTGGCCGGTTTCGTGTCGGTGCAGGTATTGACGCCGCTCGCAGGATTCTTCGTGATTCTCGCGCTGACCGTGGTCGGGATGGTGACGAAGCTGTTGCGACATCTCGCGCAACTGCAGTCCGAGTCCGCCGTTTGCCGCAGCGGCGAGGTGGCGTAAGGACATAATCGCGGCGGGCCTGGCTTAGCCCGGAGCGATGCGGCGCGGGCGATTCATTTCCCTCTCGTTACCTTTCGGCCATGTAAAAAACCATCGACCGACAACGGCCCCGAGCCGCCGAATACCAGCGCGACGAGGCAGGCAATGTAGAGCAGGTCCGTTTCATAGCCGGGCCGACCAAACTGCGGGCCCGCGCTGGTCACGGCCATCAACTTGATCGACGTGAACCCGAACGGCAGATGTACCGTGAAAATGGCAACAGCCAGCACGACGATCATCGGCACGACCGCGAGCGGCACGAATGCTCCCGCCAGAATGGCCGTGCCGCCCAGCAGTTCGATGGCAATCGTCGCCCACGCCATGAAGTGCGCGGCCGGAACGCCGAGCGCATGAAGAATCGCGGCGAAGTTCTCGGGGTCCTTGATGATCTTCGCGTAGCCATGCGCAATGAAGCCATATCCGACGATCAGCCGTAACGGCAGCGGCGCCCAGCGCGCGAGGCCCCAGCGGTTGGCCAGTGTGGCGGGATCGGCGAGACGCAACAGGCAACGGACGGTGTTCATGCGCAGGGGACTCCTCGTGAGCAATGGCAAAGAAACTGGGGACGATGCCAGGGCGGTTGCATCGTGCATTCCCATGCCTTTCGTCGGAGCTGGAGGTGTCGTTATTACAGCGAAGCGGGGCTTTTTCTCGACCTGCGTATTTCCAGCGATCATTGCGATCCTACGAAAATAGAGGCGGTCGGAGAAAAATACTAACAGCCGGAACTGGTAGCGAGATTCGATGCGTAAAGCCGAAGATTATTGTTGCAATGCGCGAATGAATAATTGTTTACCGCCGGAGCAAAAGTATTTCAGAGCCCGGACAGCCTTTTTCATTAAGCCTTTCTGGGTGGAATGAAAGGTTTCTTGAAGGTCTTTTTAACGATTGAATACCGCAACAATGACGGCATTTCAGAAGAGCGCAGTAGGGTCGACGCTACTTGCGACGCAACGGGACGACGCGCGGGATGGCGACGATGTGCGGCCCTCTATCGGGCGATCTGCCCTGGGCCCAGGCCTGCTCCTGGCGCTAGGAGGCCGTGCCGAGCATCCATTTGGCAAAGCCATGCCGGCCGCTCAGATTCAGCTTGATGCCTGCACGCTTGAAGTACGTGGCTGCCGTGCTCTCCTGTACGCTGAGCTGGCGGGCGATAGCGGGCAACGTGTTGCCCAGTAGATGCGCGAGGCAGACCTGATACTCCCGGCTCGACAGTACGACGCCCATCTCGTTCAGACGCTCGTCGAAGTTGCGCTGTAACTGCATTGCGTGGTTTTCGGCGGCGCCTGGCACTGCGGTAGTTAATCCGTCGCGTTTCGGTTCGCGAATTCTCCTGCGCGCGTGATATCCGACTGCCGGCAGAATGGCATCGGAAAGTTGTTTCAATACCGATAATTCCTGTAATGAAAAATCGCGCGGTTGTGCTGCCCGGGATAATGAAATGACGTGACGCCGATTATCTTGATGGGAGAGCAGGATGCATTGATAAACGATACCGGAAGAATTGTCGTGAATATCGTGAGACACAGTGCGCGGTTTTAAATGAATCAACTGCGAATCTTCTGAATTAACGATTCTGCTCAATATTGACGATTCAGGTCTGTCTTCGCATGAATGTCCGACGTCGCGGCAGAAGCTAAACTGGTTGGCAGCCGCTCCCCACGTGCCCAGCCGCTGAATCGTGGCCACATTCTTGTTCGTCTTGTCGATAATCCAGTTCGTTGCCTCGGTCACGTCTACTGGCACGTAGTCGTTGATCAGCCTGTGTATGCCCGCCACGAAGTTATCGGTTCCGCTGTCGGTGATCACCTGTCCCATCTTCGCAAAAAAACCGTTCAATTCGAACTCCTCAAAATCTACATGGCAATTTTGCCATCTGGAAAATGACTTCGCTGCTCACTGACTCTTACGCCGATGTATCGACGGTATTGGGGGAATGAGTGTGAGTTATCGAAATGCTTTCGAAGCTTTCATATCGCTATCAGTGAATATCAGGGCATGCGGGCAGGACGACGCCGCGCCGACGATTCGATCTCGGCGCTTCATCTTGTTGTTCGGGGCTTTCAGGAACAGTTACTTGGCATCGACGGGGTAGGTCGTAAGACCCTACCGGATCCAGCGCCGACGAATACGCGGCGATAACATTGATCTTGTGGACCGGGAGTGATGATACGTCAGGTGAGTGGATATTTTCTCATTTAAAATTTTAATCGATTACTATAAATAACCTAATGACAACTCATTTCGCAAGTTCCAAAAATTACAAAATCATTCAGACAATTCAAAATGAATTTCACTGGCGCTATTCAATGCCATGCGCATGATGACAGGGGGGAAATGGCGTTTCGTCCATAACATGGATCTGCCAAAAATTCGATGAAAATTCGGAGAATTGCAGGGGGAAATTTTTGTATCTTTCGCGCATCTGAGTGCCGGAAAACCTTGCGGGGTGGGGATCCGGTCAAGTGGCAATATATACTGAAATCTGGATTTTGTCGTTGATATAGCGGTCTCGATGATGCGCTAATGACTGCTGCATGTCCATTCAATGATCCGGCGGAAGTGTAGATGGACTGGCATTCAATTGTCTGATCATTAATCTATGGAGTTATTCATCATTGATAAATCATGGTAATTATTAATTGAGAATTGCGATTCGGCATAGCGTCCCAATTGGTGGAAATGCGCGACGCATTGTAATGGCCGCGCCGGCCCGGAAAGGTGGCACGCATTCAGTTGGACAGGTGGAGTGCGACGGCCGACCCTATTCGATCATCCAGCGCGACAGGCCGTGCCGTCCGCTGAGCCCAAGCTTGATGCGCGCACGTTTTAGATAGGTTTCTACCGTGCTTGCCCTGAGGTTGAGTTCTTCGCAGATCGAGGGCAGCGTGTGCCCCGACAGGATCAGGATGCAGACCTGTTGCTCGCGTGACGACAGCGTGATGTGCCTCTGCTCGAGGCGCGTCAAGAAGGTTTGCGAAAGCGTAGCGACGCTGCTGTCCGGCAACAATGTGTCGGCGGCGGTGATCGCGGGCGTGTCGTCGATCGGGGCGGGCGGTTGCGGCGACGTGTGCTGCTCGACGAGCGGCAACAACACCAATGACAGATCACCAAGCGACGTAAGTTCGTCCGGCAAGAAATCGCCACGCTCCGCATTTCGTTGCAGAACGATGATGAAATGCGAATTGAATCGCCGCATCAGCATGAGACATCGATACATGGGCGATATCGAATCGGCAGCACCGGCTGCCCGCGCCTCTACGTGGATGATCTGCGGGCCATCCAGATCGAGAATCTGCGTCATCAACGGCTCGGGAAGATGATCGCGCATATCGGCGCCATGCAGTTCGGCGCCGTGGACCGCAACGCCATCGATGAAGCGGCCACGCTGCTCGTCGCTGTTCCAGATCGACACGTGCATTGCGTCGATCGCGACCGTGTCGCCGATGAACCGCTTCATGGCTGGAAAGAACCTGGTCGTACCTACGTTAGAAATCACTCTTCCGAGTTGTACGATGCTGTCGCGCATAGTGGCCTGTACTGTTTCACGAATGAGCACCGCAGAGACACACCTTTCTTCGCAGGTGTCGTAGTCGTCTCTGTCCGGTTCGTTCAATCGCGCGGCGTTGATGAAAAGGACACTTGGCCAATCTTCGTATTGCAATAGCGTTACTGGTTTGTTACGTCTGTATTGCGGTAAGGGCCGACAGGCGCGGACATCCCGATATGATCAGCATGGTTTATGTTATCAATGAGTCGAACTGCGTGGCGTGTAACTGTGCAACTTTGCCCGTGCTCATCAGTTTTGCCCGTACGTATCATGTGCTTTTTGTTGGTCGTGCGCATCAACTGAAAGCAATTCAGCATCGCTAGTGCGTAGCTGAGATCCTTGTGCGTAGCCATCGGCAAGACGATCATGCGTTCCAGATATCCGGCACCCAGATCGCAATCGACGTTCCCGTATGCGTTTTTCGCCTCAATGCGAAGCGCATCAAAACATCATCGCCTTATGCGACGGAACTCCTGTTCCCACGAAACATCGTTTCGGAGAATAGCACCGACTCGATGACGCATCGATGTAGTGGCGACGGATCGATGACAATTGCGAAACATCGTTTCGAGGAACCCGCGCGTTGTCGATCGATGTCGACTCGAGCATGTGGGAAGACGATGGCAATATGGTGTAAGAACTTGCACCGGAGAAACTGATTGCGGCATTGCGCGCGCACGGTGCGGACATCGATGAGACAGGGTCTACTCTACTGCAGACGTTTTCCGCGAAGGCTATTCAGTGGGAGTCGGGTGGTGTACATGCACAGAGGATGACGAAGCATTACGCTTGACGTAGCGCAACGGGTTCATGCTCAAGCGAAAACTGGCAGCAGATGTGCGCAGTTCGTGTCAGCACTCATGCCGGCACGAACTACTGCAGAGTCAGGCAGACGAGGTACATCGCCAATACGTTACGTCAAGCGGTAAGCGCGGATAGCCGTAATCCCAAACTCGCCCGGAAGTAGTCGATCGTGCGATGCAGGCCCGCATCCAGCGCCACGCGAGGTTGCCAGTCGAGCAGGTTGTGCGCGAGGCCGATGTCCGGGCATCGCTGTAGAGGATCGTCGACGGGCAGTGGTCGGAACACGATTTTCGAGCTTGAGTCGGTCAGGCGGATGATGCGCTCAGCCAGCTCGCGCACCGGAATTTCATGTGGATTGCCTAGATTGACTGGGCCTGTCGTATCTTTCGGCGTTTGCATCATGCTGACAAGGCCGGAGATCAGGTCGTCTACATAGCAAAATGCCCGCGTCTGGGAACCGTCGCCATATAGCGTGATGTCCTCTCCGCGCAAAGCCTGAACAATGAAGTTGGATACGACCCGCCCGTCGTTGGGACTCATGCGCGGCCCGTAGGTGTTGAAGATTCGCACGACCTTGATATCGACGTGATGCTGTCGGTAGTAGTCGAAGAATAGCGTTTCCGCGCAGCGCTTTCCTTCGTCATAGCAGGCCCGCGGCCCGAGCGGATTGACATTGCCCCGATAGTCTTCGCGTTGCGGATGAACGGTCGGGTCTCCATAGACCTCGCTCGTGGACGCTTGCAGAATGCGCGCATGCGTGCGCTTTGCCAGCCCCAGCATATTGATCGCACCCATCACACTTGTCTTGGTCGTCTGCACCGGGTCGAACTGGTAATGCACGGGGGAAGCCGGGCAGGCCAGATTGTAGATTTCGTCGACCTCGGTATAGAGCGGGAACGTGACGTCGTGACGCAGCACTTCGAAGTGAGAGTTGCCGAGCAAACCTGCGACGTTGTCCTTGGTGCCCGTCATGAAGTTATCCAGACAGATCACGTCGTGACCTAGTCCGACCAGCCTCTCGCAAAGGTGGGAGCCGAGAAAGCCGGCGCCGCCCGTGACCAGTACGCGTTTTCTGTCAAATCTCAAGATGTTGCTCCGTCAGCAGGGAAAACGCATCAGCAATGGAAAGGCCGGATGTGGTGGACACCGATCGAATGGGGGTGTCGTGAGCCGGGTCGCATATCTGGGTTCCGATGCATTCCTGACTAAAAGGATGTCAAACGCGCGGCAATCGATAAGCAAGCTCCGGATTCACGAATGTGTCCCCAGGCTGATCATTAGACCGGGGTGCTCTCGCAATGTCTGTCCCGGAAAGTGGTGACACTGCCGGGAGGCGACGGGCAACGCGAAGTTCTCAACCGTCCGTCGAGACCGTAACGGCCTCCCACGCACCGATTTCATTCTCCAATGCCGACAGCTTGTCTCGCACGAGTGCCAGGGCATCGCTGCCGAGCAATAGATGTGCAGGCGGGTGGTCGGCGGCGATTGCAACAAGCATTGCGCGTGCAGCTTTCGCGGGATCTCCCAGTTGCTTGCCGCTTTTCTCTTCTCGCGCCTTGCGGATCGGTTCGAAGGTGTCGTCGTAGTCTGCAATCGAGCGAGGTGTTCTCGTCATCGAGCGACCTGCCCAGTCGGTGCGAAACGAACCAGGCGCCACGGCTGTCACAGCGATACCGAAAGGTTTGATCTCTTTGCCAAGTGCCTCGGAGATGCCTTCCAGCGCGTATTTGCTGCCGCAGTAATAGGCGATTCCCGGCATGGTGATGTAGCCGCCCATCGACGTGATATTCAGAATGTGCCCACGTCGACGCTCGCGCATGTACGGCAACACGGCCTTCATCATGGCGACCGCGCCGAATACATTCACATCGAACTGTCGGCGCATCTCGGACAACGGCGATTCTTCCATGACCCCCTCGTGGCCGTAGCCGGCGTTGTTGACGAGGACATCGATGGGGCCCACGCTCGCCTCGATTTCCGCAACGACGTGCTCGATGGTGTCGAAGTCGGTCACGTCGAGCACACGTCCAAAGGCCGCGTTCGTATGCAAAGACTCGAAATCGCGCTTTGCCTGTGCGCTTCTCACCGTACCGACGACCTTGTGACCCACTGCCAGTGCTTCTTTTGCGAGTGCGCGGCCGAAACCGCTGCTGACGCCCGTGATGAGCAGAACTTTACTGGATGCCATTGAAATCTCTCCCGAACCTTGATTGGAGAGTGCATACTAGTCTGATGAACGTGGCTAAATAAGCCAGATTCCGCTTAATTTATTGCACAAAACTATGAGTACAAGGCGCGTCGTTCCCCAGCCGCCCGATCTGTCCTCGCAAAGCCAGCAACACATGGTTGCGCTGCTGCGCGCGTTGGCGCCCGATGAGGGCTACAACCTGACGGCGTTGCCGAGCGTGCGCATCCTGCGTTCGAACCGTGCGCTGTCGCGCACGCCGGTTCTGTACGACCCCGGTATCGTGATTGTTTGCCAGGGGCGCAAGCGAGGCCACTTCGGCGATCAGCTCTACCTCTACGACGAGCGTCACTATCTGGCCGTGTCCGTACCCGTGCCGTTCAGCATGGAAACCGATGCAACGCCGCAGCGTCCGCTGCTTGCGCTGTATCTGCACCTCGATTTCACAATGGCCGCCGAGCTCGCGGCGCAGATCGATCACGAAGGCACCGGGGAACGTGTGCAAGCTCCGCAGAGCATGATGTCGACGCCGATGGATGAAGCCATGCAGGCGTCCGTATTGCGCTTCATCGAGGCACTGGGCCGACCGCTCGAAGCTGCTGTGCTAGGCCCAGGGCTGCTGCGCGAAGTGTATTTCCGCGTGCTCTCAGGCGCTCAGGGCAGTTCGATGAGGGAGGCTTTAGCAATGCGAGGACAGTTCGGCCGGATAGGCAGATCGATACATCTTATCCATGCCGGTTACGCGGGCCCTCTCGACGTTACGCAACTCGCTGACGAAGCGGGGATGAGTGTGCCGAGCTTCCATAGCCACTTCAAGGCGATTACGCAGGTGTCGCCGATGCAGTACGTGAAGTCGACTCGTCTGCATCAGGCTCGTCTGTTGATGGTGCGGCAGGATCTGACTGCGGAAGCAGCGAGCCATGCTGTCGGTTATACGAGTCAGTCCCAGTTCAGCAGAGAGTTCAAGCGTCTGTTCGGTATGACACCGGCGGCGGAGGCGAAGCGTATGCGTGAGAGCTTCGCCATCCCGGAGGTGTTCGCGGATGCAATCTATGTCTCGTCGCACTGAGAGCAGGAAAGTGCGGGTCTTGCCGGGGTGACGATCCTTATGCGGCGCGCCCTGCGGTGCTCAACGCAGAAAAGTACCTCGTGAGGGGTTTCCGGACTTGAAGCTGAAATTAAGTCCTGTAACACTCGTTCTTTAGGCAGCGCCAACGCGAACCGCCAACCCTGCGTGAAGAATCGGGCAAACTTGCAGACCATCAGCCCGTTCCTCGACTACGCAACAGGCGAAGAAAAAGAGAGACCAGTCATGAATATCGATTTCCATTATGGCGTCATTTACGTTGTATCGAGGCTTGCCGGACTACCCGTTGCGGACGCAACGACCGTGGCGCACGCCTGTCAGTACGTCGACGACGCTACAACGCCCGGCTTGCTGTATTTCGCCGGCGGCGAGCGTTTCGAGCGCATCGCAAGCGCCCACAAGATTTTCGATTACGAGAATCTGTTCAACGAGTTGAATCGACTCGTCTGGACGCCGTTTCATTTTCTCCCCGCAGGGGAAGGGAATACCCTTGAGGAACGCGCTGTTTGCCGTCCCGATAGCAAGGTCGCGCGCGAGGTCATTCTCAAGGCCATTGCGAAGAAAGGTACCGACAACGATTTGCATCGACTCGGCGTGACCTTGCACACGTATGTCGATACCTGGGCACACCAGGGTTTCGCCGGCATCGAGTCTGACTACAACAAGGTCAGTCACCTCGAAGCCGAAGACTGTACCCCGGCACAATGGTTTGAACATATCCGGCGCGCGACGGACCATCTCGTCGACGATGTCGAGGCCGAAGTGCTTTCCCGCACCGTTCCGCTCGGACATGGTGCCGCTCTGCATTATCCCGACCAGCCGTGGGCAAAATGGCACTACGTCAACGGCAAGGGACAGCGCGTGGTACGGGACAATCTCCCCGACTTCCTCGTTGCCGCCGACATGGCTTGTCGCGCCGTGCAGGCGTACTGCGCGGGCGCGGACGATCTGAACACCCAGCCGGGCCTGAAAGCACAGGAGAAAAGCGTATTGCGCGAGCTGCTTTCGACCAGCGTCGATACGGACGAAAACGTGCGGCTGCAGGTCATCCACGACTGGCTCGCCGCAGGCGCGTTTCCTGGTTTGAAGGAAGAACTGGTTGCCTATATCCCTAAAGGCCCCGGTTCCTGGAAGCACAAGGCGACAGGTATCAAGGTCAAGGACGATGGCAAGTCGAGGCCCGTCTGGACTCCGGCGTTCGAGCAAAGCGACTACCGGAAATTTCACGACGCTGTGAAGGAGCATCGGTTTGCCGTGATTCAGGAGATCTTGCCTGAGAACGGATTACGCCTTGTTTGAGGACGAGTGGCACGGGCACCGCGCCCGTGCCTATGGAAGCGCGTAACTACCAACCCACCGTAATCGTCGCAATGGTCGGATTGGTGCCCACTAGCGAAGAGCTGAACCCATTCACATCGTCATAAGGGAACCCATAGGTCAGGTTGTTGATCGCGTGCGCGTGCCAGAACTGCGAGTACGAGTTCGTGGGTTGTGTCGCGTAGAAGTTGCTGGAAGTGGCCCAAAGTGCGGAGTTTTCCGCAACATGACGGTTTAATGCTGCGCACAGCTGGGCCTGGATCTGCAACTGTTTCGCGGTCGGCACACCGGGCGCGGCATTCGATGCATCGTTCAGCACACCGTTACCAAGCAGTACTTCGGCCGTCGTCGGTTTGGCGTTGATGTAGTAGGTGCCCTGGCCGTCGGTGAACTGGAACTGTCCATTGACGACATGACCCGTGAAGGTACCCTGCGCATCGGTGAAGGTCAGGCTTTGCGAGGTGTACTGGTTCCAGACGGATTGAATGTAGCTGTCCAGGTAGGTCCCGTTCGCGCCGCCCGTGTTGAAACTGCCATGTGCCGGTGCAACGATCCGGTACGGCGACTGCACGAGCCCCTGAAACGGCGCCG
Source organism: Paraburkholderia sp. CHISQ3 (assembly GCF_030464945.1). NCBI lineage: Bacteria > Pseudomonadati > Pseudomonadota > Betaproteobacteria > Burkholderiales > Burkholderiaceae > Paraburkholderia > Paraburkholderia sp. CHISQ3. The sequence goes on along the minus strand of NZ_JALPRG010000005.1, from coordinate 496,806 downwards.
GCACCTGTGCCTGGAACTCCTGGAACAGCGCCGCACGTGTTTCCGTCTCACCCACCGTCTGGTCGAACCCACCTTGACCTTGCAGCCGCAACTGCACCGGGAAGCCAAACTGATCGACGCGCGTCGTATTGCCGAAGAAATTCGCGCTGTTCACATCCAGCTCGACGAAGTCGAAGGTCACGTCGATGTTGGGATCGGTCGGGTTGTCGATATTGGGCCCCGTATAGCCCGTTACGGGGCTGCCTACCGCTTGCAGGTACATGGTGCTACCCACACTCAGGTAGAGCCGCGCGGACGTAATCTGCGGGATCGTGATCGACTTGCACTGCGACAGCGGAATTGAATAGTTCGCGTAGCCGATACCGTTCTTGGTCTGTTCGGAGTCGTCGCCGGCACTCATGGGAACCAGTGCGCCCGAGCAATTCACATGGACATAGGCGTTATTGTTCGTCGGGTCCATGCCGACCATCGTCCAGTACACCTGGCTGTCCGGGTACGCACCGTTGGTGCCGTTGACCAGATTGATCGTCGTTCCAGCGGCCGGGAACGATCCGGAAGCGGGTGCCGACGACCCCATCGTAAGCTGACTCCATGCCGTGTCGTACGCAGAGCCGTTTGCCTGACCCACGGTGAACGAATAGTTCACTACGCTGCCAGCGGGGATGTTGGGTACGGTATAGGTTCCGCTCGTTCCAGACATGGTCATCGCGACGTTGAGTTGCGATCCGCTACCCACGACATAGTGCAAGATGACCCACGAGCCCCCTGAGGCGTTGAACCGGACCGTATTGCTGTTGACGATCGTGTAGCTACCCGCGGACGATGCCGGCGGCGTGGCGGCAAGACCCGCTGTTGCATGGAGCGCGCTTGCGGCTGCCGTAACCACGAGCGCCGTAGAAAGCATTCTTGCCAATCTGCCTGCTGTTAATTTCTCTTGCTGCTGTCTCATCTCTTTCTCTCCATATCTGTCTCGCAGCCTGGTCCCATCAGGGGTCGGCCGGAATTTTTTCGCTGACAAGGAGCAGGCGAGCTCGCCTGCTCCGCACTCATGTGCCCAGAGACGTTAGAGATTCAACGCGGACAGGAACCGGTTGGTGAAGCCCAGCGTACCGGCTTGTCCGTAGCTGTTGCAGGTCGGCGAAGAGTAACTTTGGGTACAGTCGTCGTCGCGATCGAATGACCAGAAATGGACCCCTGCAAGGCCGTTCTGTTGAGCAAACGAGGTGACAGTGGCTACATCGGCGAGCGTGAACGTTTCGCCCTGCGTATCATTGCCACCGATCATCGGTGTCAGTTCGATCTGCGAATACGGCACGCCGTAGTAGCTATGCAGATTGGTCGCTGCCTGAACCGCCGATTGACCCATCTCGCACTGCCCGTTGCTGATCGTGCAGTTCGACGCACTGGTGCTGCCGTAATCCATCGCCATCAGATTGACGGTGTAGTTGGTCAGCCCATAGCTCTTGATGGCGTTCATGACCATGACGCCCTCCGTCCCCAGGCTTTGCGGCGAATTGCCACCGAGCGTCGCGATCGTGAAACTGAAACGCAGCTGCGGATAGCTTTGCTGCGCGGTGATGACCCGTTGGACCAGGTTGTTGATGATGTCCTGGCTCTGGCCTTGTTCGATATCGAAATCGACGCCCACGAGATTGGCCGAGTTGTAGGTCTGGATGAATTTCTGGAATCCGGCATCCGTGCCGCAGGTAAACGTCCCCGCCGCGCCCCCGGTCGAGAGGATGTACTTCTTCCCTGCGTTCACCATGTTTTGCACGTTGGCGCTGGCGACCATCGACGGCTGCAGTCCGCCCCAGTTTTCGCTACCGCACTCTCCGGTGGCAAAAGCCCACGTCAGGGTGCTGAGGTTACCTGGCAATACGTTCAGGATCGGTTGAAGCGAACCGGTCACATTGGTGGAAATCACGTTTGTGTTCCAGTTCAGGCTGATTGTGATGTCCTTGTAGGGGCTGAATATAAATCCGCCCGGCACGGCTGCTGCCGCCGCTGACACTGCCTTTTCCTTGTTTGCCACGCTTGCTACGCCGCCGGAACCGCTATCTCCGCATGCCGCCAGTGCACATCCGCAAACAATCGCTATAAGACCTTTGAGCATTCCTGTTCTCATGAACATCTCCTGATTGCTATAGGGGAACGACTGCTGGGATGGCATATTCGCGAGAACATGCACAATCCCAGTTACTCACGCACTTTCTTTGAAGCGCGTATGCGGATAGTTGTATTGCCGGCGGCTGGGCGCGCCTCTACGAGACGCAGCCAGCAGGCGTCGAGCGGCGTTACCCAGATATTGAGCACGCAATTCGATAGAGGCTTTCTCGTTTTTAAAAGAGAGCCCTAAATGTCGGCGAAAATTATGTAACTACAGAATTTCCTGATTCCCGTGTAAATTCCAGAGCCGGATTCAATTAATTTCAATTGAAAGAAATTAATCTGTTCATCAATCGAGTATGACTGGATGGGATCATGCGAGTGACTTGTTGTCAAATTCTTTTAAATGATTTTATCGATTTATTCAATTCGCAATTTATTCGCTCCGCAATTTATCCGATCAGCATCCAGCCGATAAAACGAGGAATGCAATAAATGCCGAAATCTACGCAACCAGGACAGCTTTACTCCCATCGAGCGATTCGTACGCCATGGCCTGATCGATCTGATCGTAGCTGAACTCTTTGCCGATTCGGGTCATGAACATCGGATCGTCGATCACGCCCGCGAGCGTTTTCAGCGCGGCAACGAGTTTGTCCTGATCCTTCACGGTCCTGCTGTCGTAATTGCTGAACCGCCGCATGATCAGATTTTTCATCATGAAGAGTGCGGACTGGATCGAAGCCGGCGCACTGCCACCGAGGAAGCCATAGAAATAGATCGTGGAGTTCATCGGCAGGCTGGGAGCAATTTTGCCGAGCAGGTCACCGCCCACACCGTCGAACACCGCAGTCGTCCCGAGTTCGGTAGATAGCGCAGCGAGCGTATCGGTGAAGCCCTCGCGGGTGACAATGACATGCTCCACACCCGACGCGCGGAGCGCGTCCCGTGCTGCCTCGGTGCGCACGAGAAAAATCGCGGGCACGTTCCTTTTCCGCGCGAGCGCGGCGAGCGCATGGCCGGTTGCCGAATTTCCGGCTGTGACAATCACGCCCTTGTGACCCGCCTCAACGATCTCTTCGAGAAAAGCGTAAGCCGTCATGACGTTGACGAGCGAGCCGCAATAGTCCCTTGCGCGAACATGATCGGGCAGGATCAGGCAACTCGTGTGGCGCATATGCGCTTTTTCGCACCACAGTCCGACGTTCTCCGGGCTTCGGGCGAGCGCGCGATAGATCGCCACCTGCTTGCCCGCATATTCTTCCGGAACACCTGCTCCCAACGCGACGATGCGCCCCGATCCTGAAGCACCCCACACATCGTGGCGACCGCTTACCGGCACACTGCCCGCCGCGGTGGGTACTCTCAGGAAAGTCTTGTCGCCATGGTTGATTGCGGACGCATCCATGTCGATGACGACATGGCCCGGCGCGGGCTGGTCCGGGGTCGGGACGTCGCGCACTTCCAACCCTCGGCTCGGCGTTACACAAATTGCTTTCATCAATAAGCTCCTTCTGTTTCGGTGTCGGTTCTGGTTTCGCTGATAGCGCAGCCCGTAACATAAGCAACTTCATCCATTGCCGAAACGCCGCTTCGAGACATACCATCGATTCCATTCTGGAATTGATGAGGTGCCACAGATGGACCGACTGGATGCAATTCGCCTGTTTGTGCGCCTTGTCGAATGCGGCAGCTTTTCCGCCGTGGGGCGCGAGGAAGGGATCGGGCAGCCTGCCGTCAGCAAGCAGATCGTGGCGCTGGAACGACATCTGGGTGCTCAGCTCGTTTTGCGTACCTCGCGTCGCGTCGTGATCACGGAAGCGGGGCAGACGTTCTACGAGTCGGCGAAACAATGGGTGGACGATTTCGACGCGATCGAGTCTTCCGTGGGCGAGCGCCAGAAGTTGCCGCGAGGACTGATCCGGATCAACACCGCCCCGGCGCATGGCCGGCTTTGCATTACGCCGCTACTTCCCGAGTTCTTTCGACGCTATCCGGATGTCTCGATCGAACTGTCGGTGTCGGAACGCCCGGTCGACCTGGTGGGAGAGGGTGTCGATCTGGCCGTCCGCCATGGGCGACTGGTGGACTCTTCGCTGACCGCGAGGAAATTGTCCGAGACCGATTTCGTCCTGGTGGCGACGCCTGGGTATCTGGCGGCGCAAGGCGTGCCGACTCGCATTCCCGATCTGGACAAGCACACCTGCATTGTCTTTGCGAAAGGCCGCGAGCGTTACCCCTGGGCACTCAAGGTCGGGCGCGAAACCGTCTCCTACGTTCCGCACGGTTCGCTGCTTACCGGCGATGCAGAACATATTCGCGCCGCTGTACTGTGCGGTCTGGGTATTTCTCAGGCGCCGTTCTGGTTGCTGGCGGAAGAGATCCGTTCCGGCCAGGTTCAGGTATTGCTGCCGCAACTGCAGCCCGAGCGGGTGCCTATTCATCTTGTTTATGCGGCTGGCCGCCGCGTGCCGATGCGGGTGAGGGTGCTCATCGACTATCTTGTCGAGGCATTTCAGTAGGCCGGCCACAATATTCGCAGTTCCAGGACGTCCTCACGATGACCACTCATCAACGCCACCGACCTGACGGGGAGAGGACATGTCATCACCAGGCACTGCGCTTCTGAATCGCCTGCACGAACAGAGCACCGCTGAAACGATGGCCCGCGCACGCGCACAGTTTCACGGATCAAGCGAGGAACTCGCGGAACTTGCGGAGCAATACGGTGCACTTGTCCCGCGACTACGCGGCAGGTTTCTTCGCGAGCAAGGACTATCGAGCGAGGATACGGAATCCTCGCAAGGCGTCGACCTGTTGCTGGCAATCTCCGCCGGGATGGGACAGTTCTTGCGGAACATGGTGCTTGCGCACCGGCCGTCGCGGATTCTCGAACTCGGCAGTTCCTGCGGCGTGTCGACACTGTATTTTGCGGAGGCGTTGCGCACGTTGGGTAGCGGTACCGTCATTGCGACCGAACTCGACGCTGCAAAGTGTGCACAGCTACGCAAACATATCCGGACGGCGGAAGTCGAGCCGTATGTCGATCTTCGTGAAGGCGATGTGTTCAAGACCGTCGCGGAACTGGACGGTACCTTCGACATCGTGTTTATCGACATTTGGGCCGATGCCTATCTGCGCCTGTTCAAGCAAGTCGAGCCTCTTCTGCGGCCGGGATCGATCGTGCTTGCCGACAATATGTACACCGCGGAAGATGCCGTGCAGGCCTACAAGCACTACCTCGAGCAAAGTCCGCGTTTTTCGAGCACGACACTGGACTTCGAATCGGGAGTCGAGTTTACGGTCGTCGTTTCCTAGCCGGAACCCCGGCAGCGGTGGACACCGTTGCGTCGGCAACTTGTATGCTGACCCAGAGCAGGTATAAACTCCCGCGCTACTTCTCACTCTTTTTAAAAAGGAGGTAAATATGGTTTTGCTAGTGCGCCCACTGTGGTTGGCACATTTGACCAGCACATTTACCCGCTCTTGCCTGAGTTCCATCGCGCTGCGATAACCCGGTCAGAGCAAAGCCCACTCCACCTTCCCGAGTCCTTTCTCGACTCTACCGTTGTCGCCAGCGCTCCTGTTGACAGGGACAAGCACGTCCCAATGAAACGCGAGCAAGAGCATGACAACCCTGATTTCTGCACTTTCCCTGCAGCTGGACACCGTTCACGGTCCGCTGTTTCAGGATCTTTCCTTTACCGTAAAACTCGGTGACCGCATCGGTCTGTTGGGACATAACGGCTGTGGCAAGAGTAGTTTGCTCGGCATCCTGGCCGGCAGCCGCGAGCCTAATGCCGGTAGCGTTCAATATGCAGGGCAGTGTCGCCTGCAGCACGTCGAGCAGCATCTGCCGCCTGGACTGGCCGGTCTAACCACACGCGATGCATTGCTCGAAGTTGTTAGCGCACAGCCGGCGCAGCATTGGCGCGTAGATAGCCTGCTGGACGAACTGGCGTTATCGGCGCAGGCACACACAGTGGTGTCCAGCCTGAGCGGTGGTCAGCACACCCGTTTGCTGTTGGGGCGCGCGGTGCTACTCGAGCCGAATCTGCTGTTACTCGATGAACCGAGCAACCATCTGGATCTGCCTTCGCTTCTTTGGCTCGAAGATTTTCTGCGCCGCTGGCAGGGCGGTTTCATTCTGGTGTCGCACGATCCGCGGCTGCTGGACACGCTGAGCGACAAGAGCTGGATCTTGCGCGACGGGCGGTTGTATAGCTTCGACATGCCTTGCAGCCGTGCGTTGACTGCGCTGGCCGAGGCCGATGTGGCCGCGCAGGCGCGCCACGCCGGCGAGCAAAAGGAAATCGATCGCCTTGCTGCCAGCAGCAAACGTCTGGCGATATGGGGTCGCGAGCACGACAACGAGAAACTGTTGCGGCAGGCGAAGTCCATCCAGCGGCGTGTCGACAAGCTGAAAGACGATCAAACGTTCGTCAGTCGCGGTAGCCCATGGCGCCTGAAATTGCAGGGCAGTGCGCTGGCGGCCGACCGTTTGCTCGCATTCGAAGGCCTGCAGGTGCGTGCGCAAGCTGAACAACCGTTGTTGTTTGAAATCGATCACCTGTGGCTGCGACCCGGCGACAAGGTCGCGCTTCTAGGCAGTAACGGCACCGGCAAGTCGTCGTTGTTACGCCAGTGCTGGAGCGATGTGCAGCAAGGCGAAGCGCGCCACGGCTGGCGTTTTCATCCCGCGGCGCGCATTGCGTACTACGATCAGTCATTGCAGCAACTGGCAGACGACGCGACGCTACCGGATGCGCTCTATAAGTTTGCTCCGGTGAGCGATAGAGAGCGACGACAGGCATTGATTGCCGCGGGGTTTGCCTACTCGCGCCACAGCCAGACCGTGGCGACGCTAAGCGGCGGCGAGCGGGCGCGTCTGCTGTTTCTCGCGCTATCGATGGCCAGTTATCACCTGTGGTGGCTCGATGAACCGACCAACCACCTGGACATGGAAGGCAAACACGAACTGGCTGATGCGCTGGCTGAGTTCGCGGGCGGTTTTATACTGGTGTCGCACGACCGCGAGTTGATCGAGCACAGTTGCAATCGCTTTTGGGCGATCCATAACGGTCGGCTGCAGGAGTGGCCGGATGCGGCGAGGGCATATCAGCAGCTGTTCACGGCGCGCGATGATGTGCCGGTGTCCGGGGTTGCTCCCGCTACAGCACCGGTCCACGCTGACGCGCCATCCAGCGATAGCGAGGCCGAGTCGCAATGGCAGCGCTTGTGCGAACTGGAGGACTGGCTGGCGGCGGACCTGGCGCGTAAGCGAAAACATCAAAAGCCGCATTTGCAGCAGGCGTGGCAGCAAGAAATGTTGCAACTGAAGCAGGCGCTTGGGCTGTAAGGCCTGAACAAGGGTGGCCCTGGAGTTTGCCCTGTCTATCGTTCGGGTTTGAACGGCGGGAATATTCCAGGTGTTGGTTGGCAGCGCGGATCGCCGTCGTACGGTTCGCGCTGTCAGTGACCTTCACGTAAAGTCAGCAGCGTACACCATACCTGACCAACTGAAGTTCAACGAGGCACGAGAGCTTTAACACGGCGAGGTGTTATCTTGCCGAACCAGACTTACGGAACGTGCGATGAAAAAATCGAAGAAGCTCGCTCTCCTTGCCCTGACATTCACGGCATGGGGTCTGTATAAATTGTTTGCGGTCTTTCAGGACATGCAGACGGGGTGCATCCAGTTCCAGACGCACAAGACATGCAGCTTCGAAAACGCGGAGAATTTTCAGAGCCTGCTGGATGTCGAATTGATGTTCGCGTGCGCCTGGGCTGCGGGTGCGGTGATCTGCTGGATGGTTACGGTGGAGGCGCAGAGGAAAGAGCGGTAACGCTCACTTCACCGCCCCCAACGCCAGCCCCTTCACCAGATACCGTTGCAACCACGCAAACACAATCGAAACCGGCAACGTCGCACACAGCGTGGCAGCCATCACGAGGTGCCACTCAACCGTATATTTCCCCGCCACCATATCGGTCACCTGAACGGTAAGCGTCTTGTTCTCCGGCGAACGGATCAGCGTGTACACCACGGCAAACTCGTTCCACGCATTGATGAACGTGAAGATTGCGGTCACGACGATCGCCGGCACCGCGAGCGGCAAGAACACCTTGAATACCGCCCGCGTGCGACCGCATCCTTCGAGCCACGCCGCTTCTTCGAGATCGCGCGGCACGGTCTGGAAATACGACGACAGCATCCACACTGCGAACGCAATGTTGAACGCCGCATACGAGACGATCACACCGATCTTCGAGTCGACCAGGTTGCCGTCGCCGTACGGAATCATCGCGGCGAGCCGGAACAGGCCGACCACCAGCAAGATTGGCGACAGCATTTGCGTGACGAGCAGGAACTGCCGGTAGGCACTGCGACCGCTAAACGGGAAACGCGCGAGCGCATAGGCAGCAGGCAGACTCACGGCGAGCGCCAGCGATGTCGACAGCACACTGATCACCGCGCTGTTGCGCAACGCAACGCCGAAATTGGCCGCGACCCACATGTCGGCGAAGTTCTGCCAGTGCCAGTGCACCGGCAACCAGCGCGCCGGATAGACGAACACTTCGTCCGCGGGTTTCAAGGCAGTGAACAGCATCACCGCAAACGGAAACAGCACGAGCACGACGAGCGGCGCCAATGCAAGCCAGCACCACAGTGTGCGTTTCATCTTCAGGCTCATGCGGCGTCCCCTTCTTTTTGCGGCAGCATGCGCAGATACGCCATCGAAAACACGAACAGCATCACGAGCATGATCAGCGATACCGCCGCTGCTTCGCCAGGCCGGCCGAGCCGGAAGCCGAGTTCGTACAGGTACGTGACGAGAATATGCGTGCCGTTGTCCGGGCCGCCCTGTGTCATCACCCAGATGATCGGAAACGAGTTGAACACGTAGATCACGTTCAGCAGGATCGCCATGTTGATGAACGGCCGCAGCAGCGGCATCGTCAGTTTGCGGAACTGCTGCCATGCGCTCGCGCCATCCATGCGCGCTGCTTCATAGATATCGCCCGGTACCGACGACAATCCGCCCAGCAGGATCGTCACCGTGAACGGTATCGATACGAGAATACCGACCGCGATCTCGACTGGAAAAGCGAATTCGGGTGTAGCAAGCCAGTGAATCGGTCCGCCGATCAATCCCAACCGCTGCAGCGTCACGTTGACCATGCCGTAGTCGTCGTTGAACGCCCAGCGCCAGACCACGGCGGTCATCGTCAGCGAGACCGACCACGGCAGCATCACGATGGTCCGCGCGACACCACGGCCGTAGAAGTCCTGATTCAGCACCAGCGCAACCGGCACCGAAAACAGCACCGTGCCGCCGACCACACACGCGGTCCAGACGATCGTGCGTCGTGCCGCATCGGCGAACACCGGATCGGAGAACACGCTGTAGAAATTCTGCAGCCCGCTAAAGCCGCGAATCGCACCGAAGCGCGACACCTCATGCAGCGACTGGAACACGATGTTGTAGATCGGATAGCTGATGATGAACAGCGCGAGGATCAGACTCGGCGCGATCAGCAACCAGGGCGCCGACAGGCGCTGCGTGATGGAACGGCTGGGCGTACTGCGGGAACGGCTCATGCGTGCTCGATCGTAGGAAGCGCCGGCCCGGTGAAACATGGGTCGGCGCGACGGGAAGGGCGGGGTGCTGTGTTGCGTAGTCGCTATCGCGGTCGCTGCGCGTAACCCACCCAACAGCGGTGGCTCACGCGCAGCGACTACGCGGAACGTCTTAGTGGCCGAGTGCCTTGTTAGCCTCCGTAGCTGCGCCGTTCAATGCATCGGCCGGCTTCGCCTTGCCGAGGTAGACCGACTGCATCGCGTTCGAGACAGCCTTCGCGGTATCTTCCCAGCCGGTGATGGTCGGGGCGAATTTCGCGGTCGGCAGCAGCGCGACGAAAGCCTTCGTGTCGGGATCGTTGAACGCCGGATCGGTGGCTTCAGCCTTCGTCGTAGGCAGGAAGCCTTCGGTGCTCGTGAACTCGACGCGCGGTTCCTTCGTGAACAGATAGTCGAGGAACTTCCACGCGCTCTTCTTCACCTTCGAATTCTTGAACATCACGATCGAATCCGTCACCGCGTAGGTGGCGTGCGTCGTGCCCATCGGAATCGGATCGATACCGTACTTCAGGTTAGGCGCTTCCTTCTTGATCTGCTTGGCGAGGAACGGCGCCGAGATCACCATCGCGACACGGCCCTGCTTGAACAGATTCTGCACGTCCTCGCGGCTGTAGCCGGTCACGCCAGGTTGCGTCAGACCGTCGTCGATCAGCGTCTTGTACAGCGTCGCTGCCTTCACGCCTGCCGGCGAATTGAACGCGGCCTTGCCGTCCTTGCCGACCACATCGCCGCCGTTGGTCCACAGCGCGTAGTACCAGTAGACGTCGGTTTCGATTTCCTTGCCTTGCAACCCGAAGCCGGCAATGCCCATGGTCTTCAGCTTCTTCGACGCGGCGATCACGTCGTCCCAGGTCTTCGGACCATCGGGGAAGCCGGCCTTGGCCAGCAGATCCTTGTTGTAGTACAGCGCGCGGGCCGAGGCAGCGATCGGCAGGCCGTACACCTTGCCGTTGATCTCGCCCGGGGCCAGGAACGGGCCGATGAAGCGCGCCTTGAAGGTCGGGTCCATATAGCCGTCGAGCGGCTCAGCCACGTCGTCCTTCACGAAATCGAGCAGCCAGCGCGTACCGACGATAGCGAGGTCGGCGTTTGCGCCGCCCGAGATGTCCGTTTGCAGCTTCTGCTGCAGCGTGTCCCAGTTCACGTCCTCGATCTTGATCGTGGTGCCGGGATTCGCTTTCTCGAAGTTACGGGCCATCTTTTCGAAGTACGGCGCCGTCGCATCGCTGTAGTGGGCGACGGTGACGCGGACCGTGTCGGCCTGCGCCGCATGGGCGATACCTGCAAATGCAAGTGCTACGGCAATTCTGCCGAGCACGAGGGAAGCACGTGCATGCAACGACATTTCGACTCTCCTTGGGGTGGTCTGCCGCCGGCAACCGGCCGCTGGGTTGGAATTGTTGTTTGTAAAAATCCTACATGACGAAAAAAAGCTTGTCACGTAGGGTTGTCGATATTTTTTCTCAAACCCGTTTTTGCCATAAGATGCTGTAAAAGAAGGGGGATTTTGTGCGCTGCAAGGCTGGGACGGCGGGCTGGGGCGGTTGCACCTGCGCGCCGCCCGCCAACCCATATGTTGGAAATTTACAAGCTTGACGGGTAATTTGACGAGGACGGACATGAAGCGTGTCGTACTGGTGACGGGAGCAAGCGGCGGGATCGGCAGCGTGTTGTGCAAGCGTTTTGTCGCGGAGGGCGACACCGTGCTGGCGCTCGATATCGACGCCGCGGCGCTCGGCGAACTCACGACGACGCTGGGCGCCGAGCACGTCACGCCGGTCGCGGTCGACATCGGCGACGCGGCGACGGTGCAGGCGGCGGTGGCCGAGGCGGTCGCCGTGCGCGGCCCGGTCGACGTGTTGGTCGCGAACGCGGGCGGCGCACTGCGGCCCACCCTCGCGACCACGGATGCAGCAAGCTGGCAGCGCGACATCAACCTGAACCTGAACGGCACGTATTACGTGGTCGAGTCGGTGCGCAAGTCGATGATCGAGCGGCAGCGCGGCGCGCTGGTGCTGATCGGCTCGGTGAACGGCATGGCGGCACTTGGCCACCCGGCGTACAGCGCGGCGAAAGCCGGGCTCATCAGTTACACGAAGGCGCTTGCCATCGAACTGGGCCGCTACGGTATTCGCGCCAATATCGTTTGCCCGGGCACGGTGAAAACGAGGGCGTGGCAGGCGCGTGTCGACAAGCATCCGCAGGTTTTCGAAGACCTGAAGAAGTGGTATCCGCTGGGCGACTTCGCAACGCCGGACGATATCGCCGACGCCGTACTGTTCCTCGCGTCGCCGCAGGCGCGGGTGATTACCGGCGTGGCGTTGCCCGTCGACGGCGGCCTGATGGCCGGCAACCGGCCGATGGCCGAGGAACTGACGCTCGAATCGATCTGAGCCCGGTGAACACACCGCGTTCGATGCAAGAACCGTAATGAGGACAGCATGGCAGCAGTGCAACTGAGCGGCATCTTCAAGCGCTATGGCGAGACCCAGGTCGTGCACGGCATCGACCTCGCGATCGACGACGGCGAATTCGTCGTGCTGGTCGGCCCGTCGGGATGCGGCAAGAGCACGTTGATGCGGATGGTCGCCGGGCTCGAAGAGATCAGCGGCGGCGATCTGCTGATCGGTGGTACGCGTTCGAACAGCCTGCCGCCGCAGCAGCGCAACATCTCGATGGTGTTTCAGAGCTACGCGCTGTATCCGCATCTGTCGGTGTACGAGAACATCGCGTTCGGTCCGCGCATCCGCAAGGAATCGCCGACGAGTTTCAAGCCGCGCATCGAGACCGCGGCGAAGATGTTGAATCTGAGCGGCTATCTGGACCGTCTGCCGCGCGCACTGTCGGGTGGCCAGCGGCAGCGGGTTGCGATGGGCCGCGCCGTAGTACGCGAACCATCACTGTTCTTGTTCGACGAGCCGCTGTCGAACCTCGACGCGAAGCTGCGCGTGCAGATGCGCACGGAAATCAAGGCGCTGCACCAGCGGCTGAAGAACACCATCATCTACGTGACGCACGACCAGATCGAAGCGATGACGATGGCCGATCGCATCGTCGTGATGAACGCCGGTCGCATCGAGCAGGTTGGCCGGCCGCTTGATCTGTACGACCGGCCCGCGAACTTGTTCGTCGCGAGTTTTCTCGGTTCGCCTTCGATGAATTTCGCCGAAGGCGTGGTTGTGGCCGGCGCACAGGGCCCGGTACTGAAACTCGGCGACGGCGTGGAGATCGGCCTGCCCGGAGCGGGCGCACCGGTGGGCACGAAATGCACGCTCGGTGTGCGGCCCGAACACGTCGACATCGATCTCGCAAACCAGGCCGCGGCTGGCGTAGCTGTCGTGACAATGGACATCGAGGTCGTCGAGCCGACCGGCGCGGAAACGCATCTGTACGGGAAAATTGGCGGCAATACGTGGTGTGTCACCAGCCGTCTGCGCTCGGCGTTCGAGCCTGGGCAACGCGTAACGCTCGGGCTGCCTGCCGGAAATCTTCATCTGTTCGATACGGAGAGCGGACACAGAATCGCCTGACGCCGCCGTGGTCGAAGCCGTGACCGGCGCGCGGATTCCAGACCTCAACCCATAAGGAACGCAGGGGTGTCCGCACCGAATCTGATTCCCCACATCCGCGGCGCACTGACGTCGTTGCGGCCCGCCGAGCGCAAGGTCGCCGACATGGTGCTCTCCGACGTCGACTTCGCGATGCGCGCAAGCATCACCGAACTGGCGCAGCGTGCCGACGTGTCCGAGCCATCGGTGACGCGCTTTTGTCGTGCGATCGGTGCGCACGGGCTGCGCGACTTCAAGATGCAGCTCGCACAGAGTGTGGCGGGGGGGATGCCGTATGCGTCGACAGCGGTTGCGCGCGACGACGATACCCAGACGCTGCTCGACAAGGTGGGTGAGGCAGCGGTCGACGGCATCATGCATGCACGCAGCGAGCTCGACCCAGTGGCCGTCGATGCTGCGATCACCGCGCTCTCGCATGCGCGGCGCGTGTTCTTCTTCGGCGTCGGCTCGGGTTCAGGACTGGTCGCGCAGGATGCCGCGTTGCGCTTTCTGCGCCTCGATATTGCGTCGAGCGCGTTTAGCGACAGTCATTTGCAGCGCCTCTATGCAGGGCTGATGGAACCGGGTGATGTGGCGTTCGCGATTTCGCACGCGGGGCGTAGCGTCGAAGTGAATGAAAGCATCCAGATCGCCAAAGAGCGCGGTGCGACGACGATTGCGCTGACCAACGTCGGTTCGCGGCTGGCCTGGCTCGTCGATATTCCGCTGCTGCTGCGCGTGCCGAGCCCGATCGATCCGAATACGCCGGGTGTGTCGCGGCTCGTGCATCTGTGCATCGTCGATGCGCTTGCAATCGGCGTTGCCTTGCGGCTCGGGCCGAAGACGCTGGAGAAGATGCGGCATGCGAAGGCGCGGCTCGGGCATGAAGCGGAGCCGGCAGGGGGCGAGGTTTAAAGCATCTAGCCGCACCCCAGCCACCCAACCCACCTGTCCGCCGAAGCGGAAACCGACGTCGCAAGCTGCTTACGAAAGACCGAACTTGAGGTCGTTCACACCGATCGGCGTCACCCCACCCTTAGCCTGTTCGCCTTCGAGCCGATCCAGGATTCGCATTGCATGAAGCGCGCCGGCATCGTTCATGACATTGACCGTCGAGCGCAACGGGTCCATGTCGATCAATATCTGTTGAGCTTCGAAGAGACGGTGATCCTCCTTGAACGCGACAAGGACATCTTCGAACAGGACGTTCGTGATGTCTGGCCTGTCGAGCATTCCCTTGTGACATTGACTCCAGAAGTAGTGTGTCGTGCGGTCCGTTTCCGGCGTGATTGCATGCAGGTTGGTCAGCTCCAGCCCTCCTACCCGATGACCGTCTGGCGCGCCCGTGCCGGTGGGACAAGCGCCGCCGTAAATTCGAACGAACCCCGGTGGGATGAAGTGGACGATTTGCCAGCGATCGACATTTCCGTCGAAGCTGGCGAGCTTGTGGTACGTGGCGGGAGGGGCGATGTTAATCATCCAGCGTGAAATGCGAACCTCGTTGTCTTCACGTTCGAACTTGACATTGGCGGCGTCGATCACTGCTCTGGTGCCTATCGTGGAGGCGTGCACGAAGGCGAGATGGGAGAGATCGAGCAGGTTCTGCACGATCAACCGGTAGTTCGATTTGACGTCGAATCGATCCGATTTTCCTCGCCATTCCGGATCGCTCATCCAGTGATAGTCCGGGATATTTTTTTCATCGGCAAGTTCGGGATCGCCCATCCAGATCCAGACCCACGAATATCGTTCTGCCGTAGGGTAATGTTGCACTTTCGCATTGCGGGGAATGACTTCCTGGCCTGGAATCTCGATACACGTCCCCGTGCATTCGTAGAGGAACCCGTGATACCCGCATCGGACATGGTTGCCCTCCAACGTTCCTTTGCTCAACGGGTAGTGACGATGGCAACAGCGGTTTTCAAGCGCGGTCACTGACCCGTCGCTCTTCCTGTAGAAGACGATCGGCTCGTTGATGATGATGCGCTCGAACAACTTGCCAGATATTATTTCATCCGATGACGCGCAGACGTACCACGAGTTTTTGATGAAGTTGGTCATAATCGCTCGGTGTTTAGATATCGATTGATAGATACGGCGTAAGCGCTCGCGAGCAGCACGGCGTAAAGCTCTGGGTTCGCTCTTTCTCGCTCAGACATTGATCGCAGTGATCCGGCAAGCCATCCAGAACACGCGTCACGCAGGTTGCACACACTCCCGACTCACAGCTGAACGGCACCTCGACACCCGCGTCCAGCATGATTTGCAAGGCTGTCTTGTCGGGCGGAACCAGTAACGTTTTTCGACTCCTCGCGAGCTGAAGTTCGAACGCTTTGTTGCCCGCGGATTTTTCAAACTCCGGCTTGAAGCTCTCGAAATGGAGGCGCTCTTCTGTCCATTGCGCATGCCTTGCCTCGGACAGTACTTGCTTCATGAAGCCGTCCGGGCCGCATGTGTAGAGATGGGAGCCTTCGCGTGCCGATCGGATCAAGCTGGCGAAGTCCAGATGCCGGGCTGCGTCTCCGCCGTCGAAATGCAGCGTCACAAAAGGTGCGAAGCGGGGATGCGTCAGCTCCGTCATGAAGGCACAGTGATCTTTCGATCTCGCGCATAGATGCAGGTGCCAGTTCGCATCCATCGACTGAAGGCGATAGGCCATGGCCAGTAGCGGCGTGATCCCGATTCCTCCACCCACGAGGACAGAACTGGGTGCGCCTTCATTCAGTGGAAAGTGATTGACGGGCAGGCTGCCCTCGATCACGTCGCCAACCTGGAGCAGATCGTGAACGGTCCGTGAGCCGCCCTTGGAATTCCTCGCCAACGACACGCCGAGCCGATATCGCTCGTGCTGGGCTGGGTTGCCGCATAACGAGTACGGCCGTGTTACTCCCGTGGGCAAACGGACGTTGATATGTGCGCCTGCCGTAAAGGCCGGTAGCGGCTCACCGTCAGCAGAGGCGAGCTCAAGCATGACGACGTCTTTTGCCACGGCGATTTTTTCCACTACCTTCATCGTGAGCTGCTGAGAAATCATCGGGTCTCCCACATGCCTCGCGTTTTGCCTGCAGGCAAGCTTGCTTGACTTGCCCTCTCTACGGACGGCTTCGGGCGTCAAGACACCGTTCAACCTCCGGCGGGTGATGCGTCGATCGGTTGCTGCTGCCGCGCGGCGAAGCCGCGCGCCACGTGACGACGAATCAGCGCCAGCGACAGTGCGGCGACCGTCATGGTTGCGGTGAGAAAGCCGAAATAGGCGTGCGCGCCGACGGCAAGGAGCGGTGGGCCGACGAACGCGCTGAATACCGCACCCAGGCGCCCGAAGGCGGTCGCCACGCCCACGCCCGTGGCGCGCACGGTGGTGGGAAACATCTCCGCGGCCAGTACGAAGATCGCAACCTGCACCCCTGGAATGGCACCGACCAGGAAGATGCCCAAGGTGCTGGCCCACCTGGTGCCGCCCTCCGGCGCGAAAGAAACCGTCGACAGCGCGAGCGTCGTGACAGCGGCGCCGATCGCGAGAGTCATCAACGGCACCCTCGAGCCGAGCCGCGAAAAAGTCCAGGCTCCACCGATACCGCAGATCAGGCCGCCGAGTCCGAACACCGATGTACTGGCACTTGCCATCGCTAGGCTATAGCCGGCGTCGGTCAGCAGCGACGGCAACCAGGTGGAAACCGTGTAGGTCGACAGGAAGATGGCAAAGAAGGAGAGCGACAGCCACAGGGTGTCGCGGCCGTATTCGCCGCTCACGAGAGAACGGATCGATGCGCGCGGGACGGCGGTGACCAGCGGGCCGTTGTCGACGAGACGGGCTCCCGGGACCAACGTGTGGCCCAGCCTGCGTAACAGGCGCCTCGCCGTAGCGCTGTCCGGCTTCCGTGCGGCCAGGAAGCGCAGCGATTCAGGCAGGATCACCCACAGCACGGCCGCGAGAGCGAGTGGCAACAAGCCCGAGGCTACGAACAATGCGCGCCAGCCGGCGTGCGGGAGCAGGCGGGCACCCAGCAGCCCGGCACCAACCTTGCCGACGATCAGCGCGCTGATGCAGACGCTGAGTGCGACACTGCGCCGCTTGATCGGCGTGTACTCGGCAAGGAGCGTTGTGATGTTGGGCATCGCTGCGCCGAGGCCAGCGGACGCCAGGATCCGCCAGACGCTCAGGCTCCAAAGATCATGGGTATAGGCGCCTACCAGAGTCGTCGCGCCAAACGCAGTTACCGATCCGATCAACGTCCAGCGCCGGCCGATCCGGTCACCTGCTACACCACCGACCAACGCCCCGAGCGCCATTGCGATGAAGCTGCCGGCGAAGATCGGCACGAAGGCGGATCGGGCCACGCCCCATTCACGGACGATCAACGGTAGAGAGAGCGCGAGCACTCTCGAGTCCAGTCCGTCGAGCATCGCTACCAGCGAAACCAGCAGCAACACCAGCTTCTGGTAGCCGGTCCACCGGCCGTGATCGAGGATGGGTGCGATGTCCTTGACGAGCCTCGATTTCGAATGCGGCTCGGAGAAACGTGTGCGTGTCTGGAGAGTAGACAAGATTGCATCCTGCGATTGCGTGTTTCAACATAAATGTGATGCAACCAGCAGCGATCAAACCGTCGCAAGAAAGAGATATGGCGAGGTCCGGTCCCGGGCATTGCCCGGGGAGCGTGGCATCACACGCGGTAGCTACACCTACGGGCGGCGTCTCTGGCGTCGAGGCGTTACGGGTGCTTGTTCCAGTCTTCGCGTTCCACGTTCACGACTCCGGAAATATGGCTTCTAGGAGAGTAGCGTGTTGTCCAGCAGAGCGGAAGGCGCCTCATTTGCACTTTATTCATGAGTCTGACGCCATCCCGGGTTCTGGTCGTCAGGAATAATTTAGTCATGCCAATGGTCGATCACTGCTGATTCGAGATGTGCCTTGCGTTGTTCTTCATGGATCTCGCAACGTCACCGCGCCTGCCCGCTGTGCGCGGCCGATTGTCGGCGCGTGAAGCACGACCGGGTACCGGCGACGCAGTCTCGTCGAGAGAGCAGTGGTGAGATCGAACTGGTGCTTACGGATGCGATGCGTTAGTCCGATACCTGCGACTAAATGTCACCAGACCGGGCCACTACGGAGTATCGAACCCACCGCTTTCAATAGAGGATCCTGTCCCCGGGACGCGAGATGTGCAAACATGACGCGAACGGTCTTCTGTGCCTCGCAAACGATATCGACATCTCCACACAGTTGAGCCTCCCTTGCCGTGTCTGCATGCAGAAGTCCAACTCCGATTCCGCCAGCAAGCAGTGTGCGCGTCACGCTTTCGCGGTCAATGCTCATGATCCGCCTGGGACGGAAACCGTGCGTCCTGAACAGGTTCTCGGCAACCTGCCCGCAACAGAGGCTGGTGGTCGGGAAGATCCACGGATATTCACCAAGTGCCTGCCAGTTCACCGGTTGCGAAGGGTCGATCAACCCGACGGGTGCCGCGAGATCGATACCGAAGCGCGATACTTCGATGGTTGCCAGATCGACGTCGGGCTCGGTTGCCTCGTTATAGAAACCGGCGTCCAGTTCACCGTGGAGGATGCCATTCAGCGTATCGAGCGATGTGCCATGCTGGATTGTGACTTCCACCTCGGGATGGTGCTCCGAGAGTTCCCAGAGCAACCGGCCAATCGACGCGGCACTCGATCGGCCTCCTGCCCCGAGACGAAGCCTCCCGGCGAGGTGTCCCTTGAGCCGCGTGGCCTCGTCGATCAGGTCGCGATGGGTGTCGAGCGTGTGCTCTGCCTTGATGAGAATCCGCTGGCCGTCGCCGGTCAAGCTCATGCCGCGCGCAGTGCGCTCGAACAGAGTGATGCCGAGCATGTCCTCCATCGCCTTTACATGAGCGCTGACCGCGGGTTGACTCAGACACAGCCGTTCCGATGCGCGCGTAATGCTGCCCTCGCGCGCGACGGCAACGAAAGTCTTCAGTTGATGAATTTCCATGCCAATCCCTTCCGTGATTCAAGAGGGTTTGCCTGACGTGATCAACGCAAGTCGAGAATGCATCGCCATAAAAATTCAATGGCATCGGAACACGTGCGGCGACCGTCGTAACAAGGTCGACCACGCCTGCAGGATTCGAACCGGCGATCGTTGACGCTACGGCGCAAGAGAAAGCGGGCGCGCTGGCTGAACGGCTCGAGCCAACCACGATCCCGCAGCCCCGGTCTATCCTGTCCTGCATTGCCCCGCTCCTCTCATCGCCTCATGATCGCTTCACTCCGGCTCTGATGATCTTTTCATTTTGCGAATTAATCTTGAAGGAGATATGGTTATTATCGTAACCCGGTGACCCCGACCGTGGCTGATTATAATTAATTCAGCACGCGCGCTCAAATAATAAAGGTATCTGTGAGAATATTTCAGCTTTTTACTCAAGGCGCATAGATATTCTATATAAACACTCGACAACCCGATCTGCACCAGACGCGAGATGCGCGAAACGCTTGTCCTGGATTCCTGAAGGGTTTTCTGGAGGATCTGCCGAGGGGTCTGTATAGATATCGGCGATGCATTGCGCATCAAAAACCCAAGCCGCTTAACGAGTCACTGCGCAGATCTCGCGAACCCGGCTGCGCAGCCAGCTATGCGCTGGATCGGCATCCAGCCGCGGGTGCCAAAGCAACGAAACAGTGATCTCTGGCGCCGCAAACGGCAAAGGGAAGCTATACAAGCCGGCGCGCATATTGCCGGTGGTCCGCTCGGGAACACTGACAATAAGTTCGGAGCCCCGCACCAGTGCGAGCGCGGTCGAAAAGCCGCCGACGATCGTGACGACCTCCCGTTCCAGTCCGAGCAACTCTAGAGCGTCATCCATGATCCCCCTGTCCGCGCCGCGTCGCGAGACCAGGATATGCCTGCCCGCGGCATAGCGCTCGGGGGTGATCTCGCCCTCGCTCAGGGCGTGCCCTGCTCGCACTACGCCAATGAACCGGTCGCGGAACAAGGCCTGCACGCGGACCTCAGGGCCGGTTATCTTGCTCACGACGCCGGTTTCCAGGTCGATGCTGCCGTCGCGAAGCGGCGTGCTGTCCTTGTCGACTTTCTGGGCGAACCGCAAACGCACGCCGGGCGCCTGATCGGCGACACGGGCGATGAGCTCCGAGCCGAAATTTTCGACGAACCCGTCACTGGCGCGCATCGAAAAGGTGCGCACCAGGCGTTTGAGATCGAGCTTCTCAGTGGGGCGCAGAACCGCCTGGCCGTCCTGGACGAGCTGGCTGACCCGCTCGCGCAGTTCCACCGCGCGAGGGGTGGGCACGAGACCCTGTCCGGCCCGGACCAGCAGCGGGTCACCGGTCGTTTCACGTAGACGCGTAAGTGCGCGGCTCATCGCCGATGGGCTGAGCCGTAATCGTTCGGCCGCACGGGTAACACTACCTTCCGTAAGCAGCACGTCCAAAGTGACAAGTAGATTGAGATCGGGAATCGACATGCGCGAACGGTAGCACATTTTAAACTTGATATAGCGTCAAACGCATGAATTAAGTGCAAACAAAGCGTCTTCCATAATCCAGATTTGGCAATATAGTATTTGTTCCTATGACAGCGGCTGGCTGTTTTCGTAAGTTGGGGCGGATCAGTTATTCTTCGCGCGGTTTGAAAGGGATTAGTATGGAAATCCATCAACTGAAAACTTTCGTTGCCGTCGCTCGCGAGGGCAGCATCACGCGCGCGTCGAAACGCCGGTGTCTAAGCCAACCCGCAGTCAGCGCCCATGTGAAGGCGATCGAGGACACGTTGGGCATTACGCTGTTCGAGCGCACTGCACGAGGCATGACGCTGACCAACGACGGCCAGCGGATCCTCGTCAAGGCGGAGCGGGCGCTCGACACGCATCGAGACCTGACCGAGGAGGCCGCGCGCATCAAAGGACGTCTCACGGGAAAGCTGCGCCTCGGGGCAGAAGCGAGTTCGAACTCCGACGCCATCGGTCGGCTGCTCCGGACGCTTTTCGAACGCTTCCCCGAGCTGGAAGTCACACTGCGCCACGGGACTTCGCTCGACATATTGAACAGCATCCGCAATGGCGATCTCGACGCCGGCTTCTATCACGAGACTGGCGAACCCGATGCAGATCTGGTGACCTTCGAGGTATCGCGCTTCGACATCTACGTGGCGGCGCGGCGCGGGCTCTTCACGACTTCACAGCCACCGGACTGGCGAACACTGGGTGAGATGCCATGGATCATCTCCTCTGCCTCTTTCTGCAGCGGACAGGTGGCGGAGGGTCTGTTCCGGGCACACGGCTTTCGCCCCAGGCGAATCACGCACGTCGATCGTGAAAGTGTGACGCGGACGCTGCTTGCAGCAGGGCTCGGAATCGGACTTCTGCACGCCGAAACCGCGCACGAAGCGCAACGCTGCAGTGAGGTCGATCTGCTGTGCGAAGCGCAGAAGTCCGTACGCGTTTTATTCGCGCATTCCGCGAATCGTATGCAGAGCCCGGCTTTAGGTGTGGTGAATTCAATACTCCATGCAGGGATGAGTGGTGAACGGTCGTTCAGTTACGTCGTGCGGCGGCACGCGCTCACGCGGGACGATATTCTCGTGACGGCTTGACGGTAGCGGCGCAATTCGAATGGTCAGGTCTGTCGGGTTCGAGCTTTTCCATCGCTTCGGAGTGCGATTCTTTGAATTCGTCGGCACTGACAGGAATGATGTGCTTCCTCCCTGACTGAGCTATTTGCGCCGCGATCCTTGCGGCGGCAGATCCGCTTTTGCCGGCTCCACGAAAATCGTCCCGATCTATCGGCGCATCGATGGCGCGTACGCCCGGACACAACGCACAGGTTCTGGCCCGTGTCCGGTTTTGCTTACAGCGCTCCCTGGAAGTCCTGGATGGTGTGCTTGAAGGCCTCAGGTATCGCATACGTGGCGTGTTTGTCGTAGTCGTACATGACATGCACGGACGTTGCCTTTGCGACGACTTCGCCCTTGTCGTCGTCGATATGCATCACGTGCTCCATCTCGAAGCTCTTCGTGCCGTACTTCGTGATAGCGCTAAGCACTCGAAGTTTGTCCCCATATTTTGCCTGGGAAATATATTCACAGGATGTCTTGACCATGATGTGGGGCAGTTTCTTCGACTTCGGAATTTCCAGAATGCTATGCATGTACTCCAGATATGCATACTGCATGTAGTCGTAGTAAACGGGACTGCTCACATGCCCCATGGAATCGGTGTCACGATAACGGACCTCGACATTGGTTTGAAAAGATTTGCTCATCATTTATCTCTCGGCTGACTAAAGGGTATTGACGGGCACGAGCCCGATGTTCTTGATTTTTACCTGCATTTCAACTGCCGACCGCTAACGACCCTGAATCGCAAAAACCGCTGACAGCCGCCACTGTTCGTCAAGCCGATGAAGCGCTTTCCCTGAGCGGATACGTGGCGTCAATCGAACCCATGTCTCGCCCTTCGGAGCAAATCTGACTCTTCCTCGAACATTGGACAAGGAACGGCTCCGGACATGGACATCCAATACAGTCTAAAACCATGCAAAGACAGATCGACGTTAAGGCCTAAGGCAAATACCGCACAAGTCACAATACTTGAGGGGGGTTATCAATTTCCTTGAGGGGTCTTTAATTTCCAGCTCTATTGACGGCACAGGTATGGTGGTTTCCGCTATGCTGATTATTTGGAATCCAAACCACCGATGCAGAAAAGATCGGAGCGACGACACTAGATGGAGCGTCGCGACGCATCGAATGCAACCGTGTCCTCCGCACCCAGTACATTCTTCGAATTTCTTGCGAGGTAGAAATTGATCCACGAAACGGCGGTATCGACGGTTGCCTCTGCTTCGCGCGAAATCCGCGACTTCATTCTGAGTCAGCCGGAGCTGCTAGCGCGGCAAAGCTACAAATGGCATCTTTATCCAGCGGGCGTCATCGCGGCGTGCGTGGCCGACATGGATTTCCGCGTCGCGCCGGAAGTGCAGAGCGTTATCCAGTGTGGCCTCGAAAAATCGGATTACGTATACCCGCTGCGTGATGGTCGCAGGGCGGACCGGGCAGTCGCCGCGGCATTTGCCGCGCGGATGAAGCATGGTTGCAACTGGGATGTGGATCCCGCCCAGGTGCTGGTCGTTGCCGATCTGGTGCAAGCCACCTATGCCTCGATCCTTGCGTTCTCCGAACCCGGAGATGGTGTGGTGCTGCAGGTACCGAACTATCCGCCGTTTCGCGAAGCGCTCGAGATCACCGGCCGGCAACTGATTCCACTCGAGATGGAATGGACCGACGAGGGCTACGTTTTCGATCTCGAGAAGCTGGAAGACCGTGCCGATGAACGTACGAAGCTGTTCATCCTCTGCAATCCCCAGAATCCCACGGGACGCGTTTTCACCCGCGCCGAACTGGAGCGCGTGGCGGCGTTTGCTGAACGGCACAACCTGATCGTCGTGTCGGACGAGATTCATTCAGATCTCATCCATCCGGGAGCGACGCATCTTCCGTTCGCCACACTGTCGCCCGCTGCCGCGAGCCGGGCCATCACGCTCAACTCAGCGTCGAAGAGCTTCAATATTGCCGGCTTGCGTTGCGGGCTGGTCCACTTTGGTACGGAGGCGCTAATGCAGCGCTTTCACGCGCGGATCCCGGTCAGGCTCACAGGGTCCGTCAACAACGTTGGCATCGATGCGACGGTCGCCGCCTGGACGGACGGTCATGCATGGCTCGATGCCGTACGGGCGCATCTGCTGACCATGCGCGACTACGCGGTGGGAATTCTGCGCGATGAAATTCCGGAGATTCGTTTTCACGTGCCGGAAGCGACCTACCTGTTATGGATGGATTGCAGCGATCTGAACCTTGACGGGTCCGCTTCCAGTTTCTTTTTGAAGCAGGCACGAATCGGTTTCAGCGCCGGCGAGACTTTTCATCCTGACGCGATGAACTTCGCGCGTATGAATTTTGCTACGTCGAGGCCGATCCTCAACGAGATACTCGAACGAATGATCACGGCGGTCCGTTCCCTTCATCGCTGAAGCAACTCGCGCAGCCGAAGCACATCAGTCGCTCCGGAACAATGTTCGCGCGATGACAGCCTTGCCCGGTGGCCCACACCGGTCTCGATACACATCACAACCTTGATCGAACGACGCATTGCGGCGTCGCGTTCGGCGTGCCGAACGCGTTCGCACGTCTAACGTGAGTTCGCGGGTTGTGTTTCATTACACGGCTATCAGGAATATGGAGCGCAGCATTCACGATTTTTGAGTTGTGTCGGGAGCGGGTTGAGGCTTATCTTGCTTATTCCAGACATTCATATCGATATTCATTTTTGACTGAATTGCTTAGCAGCCTAAAGATTGCAAATTTCGCTTTGAAATGAGGAAGCGTGCAGGCAGTTCTGTCGATCAGAAGTGGTTTCGATTGAATCGTCAGCCCGCGGGAGTCAGACCCGCGGAGGTTTCAGCTTTTCGCTTGGTGGACCCGTATATCCAGTATGCATCGAAATTCAGCGAGACATGTCCGGAATGCCGATCCAGCATTCCATACAGCGTCTCGGATGGTGAGTAGGACTGCCCGGAATTAATTCTTTCAGAGGCGTTTGAATGCAAAGAATTCTCTACAGCCTGGCCTGCGCGGATCGGGTTCGCCATTATTCGCCGCATGTATGGAAAATCATTCTGGCGCTAAAGCACAAAGGATTGGATTTCGAGCTCAAACCGGTGTCCTTCAAGGAAATATCGCAAATCGAGGATGGCTCGTTTAAGAGCATTCCCGTCCTTAACGACAACGGGCATCTGGAAGGCGACAGCTTCGGAATTGCCGTCTACCTCGAGGAGCGCTATCGCGACGGCGATAGCCTGTTTGGCGGCGAGGGTGGACTCGCGACCGCGCGTTTCGTCGAGGCTTTCAGCCAGGCGGTGATCCATCCTCCGGTTTCGACGATCGCGGTTATGGACATGCACGCGATGATGTCGCCGGAAGATCAGGCGTATTTCCGTGCGGCGCGCGAAAAACGTTTCGGCAAGAGTCTGGAAGCGTTTCACGCGAACAAGGACGTGGAGCTGGCGGGACTCGCAGCCAGGCTCGCGCCGATGCGTATCGTCCTGGAAAAGCAGCCATGGATGGGTGGACAGCGTCCGCTATTCGCTGACTACATCCTGTTTGGCGCATTGCAGTGGGCGCGCATTTGCACACCCACAAAGCTGCTCGCCGACGACGACCCGATCAAGGAATGGTTCGAGCGGTGTCTCGACCTTCATGGCGGTATCGGTCGCTCGGCCGCCGCCTCAGTTGAGCACGACATTCAACACACGATGCTTTGAAACCGCGCTTCGATTCACTAGAGGGGACCCCAGATGGCTCGTGATATTTCGAATGCAGCACCGATCAGCAGTCTTGACTCACTGATTGCCCATCATCGCGATGGCTGCAAGCCTGAAGGGGCATTCCGGATCGGTACGGAACATGAAAAGTTCGCTTTCTTTCGCGACGGGCATCGCCCTGTCCCGTATGACGGCGACGCCAGCATTTCAGCGCTTCTCAATGGTATGAAGGCCAGACTCGGCTGGGAGCCGATCCTCGATGAAGGCCGGATTATCGGGCTGACTGGGCCGCAAGGCATGGGTGCGATTTCACTGGAACCAGGCGGACAGTTCGAACTGTCCGGCGCCCCCGTGAGCAATTTGCACGAGACGTGCAAGGAAGCTGGGCACCATCTGTCAATACTGCGCGGCATCGCTGAACCGTTGGGCATCCGGTTTCTCGGTGCCGGCTCGAGCCCTAAGTGGCATCTGGACGACACACCGGCTATGCCGAAGTCGCGCTACGAGATCATGCGGCGCTATATGCCGAAGATCGGTAGCCGTGGGCTCGACATGATGTATCGCACCTGTACGATTCAGGTGAATCTGGACTATTCGTCGGAAGCCGATATGTGTCGCAAGATGCAGGTGTCGATGAAACTCCAGCCGCTGGCGACTGCAATCTTCGCTGCATCTCCTTTCACCGAGGGTCGGCCGAACAACTTCCTGTCCTGGCGATCGGACGTATGGCGCGACACCGATAACGCGCGCGCCGGCATCCTGCCGTTCGTCTTCAATGAAGACTTCGGCTTTGTCGACTATGTGAAGTGGGCACTCGACGTCCCGATGTATTTTGTCATTCGCGACGGCAAATACCGCGACTGCACCCACATCACCTTCCGGCAGTTCCTGGACGGCGCGCTGAAAGGCGAAATCGACGACTGGCAGCCCAACATGGGCGACTGGACCAATCACCTGTCCACTCTCTTCCCCGAGGTCCGGCTCAAGAGCTATCTGGAGATGCGCGGCGCAGACGGTGGGCCTCTGCTGCGCATTTGTGCGCTGCCGGCTTTCTGGGTTGGGCTGCTCTATGACAACGAAGCGCTGCAAGCTGCACAGGAACTGACGGCCGACTGGACCTACGAAGAAGTGCTGGCCTTGCGCAATGAAGTCCCGACCCACGCACTGAACGCGTCGTTTCGCGGGGAGAAACTACTCCACGTTGCCGAAGAAGTCATGGACCTCGTGCGTCTCGGCCTGAAGAATCGCGACCGCCGCAACAGCGACGGCTACGACGAGCGCATCTTTCTGGCACCGATCGAGGACATGCTCGCACGCGGCACCACGCTGGCGGAGGACATGCTCAATCACTATCGTTCCCGGAGCGGCTCGATCGACTCGATCTTCGAGCAGTATCAGTGCTGAAACGTGGTCCGGGCAGCGGACGATGGTCTGTCTGGGCCATCGTTGCCGCCGGCACGTGATGGCTATCGAGGCGGGTTGCCGATCCAGTCACGCAACTAGAGGGTAGAAATCAAATGTTATTCGGTTTCTCGGAAGACCAATTAGCAATCCAGAGAAAGTATCTTGCGATCGGTGAAGAAATCGCCGATGCAGCAGCTGCTTCTCCGGAGGGGTTTGATTTCGATGGCTGGAGAAGGCTGCGCGACGAGGGATTGTGGCGCCTGATCGTACCAACCGGAGCGCTCGATGCCGACTGGTGGACATTTACGGCGGCACTCGACGGGCTCTCGTCGTCGATCAGGACCCCGGAGCTCCTGCTTTCCGTGATTGCGCAGGCTGGCATGGTGCGCGCACTCGAGCGGCACGGCAACCCGGCCCAGAAGGATCGCTACCTCGACGCCATCTTGCGCGGCGACGTGAGTGCGACGTGCATTGCGGAGCCGACAACAGGGACGGACGTGAGAAGTATCGAGACGTCGCTGACCGAGGTGCCCGGCGGCTACCGGCTCAACGGCACGAAATTCAATATCGCGCATGCGCCGATCATGGATTTCGCACTGGTTGTCTGCCGGCTGCACGGAAAAGAGCAGTGCAACATCGAGCTCGCTTTGCTCGATCGCAAGACAGCCGGGTTGTCCATCGGGCAGGTCGACGACAAGCTCGGTAATCGTAACCTGCCGACCGGAGAAATTCATTTTCACGACGTCGAAGTTCCGCACGAGCGCGTGCTCGGAAGACCTGGCCACGGGCTGTCGACCCTCATCGACATCATTTCGTTGGGGCGTCTCTATTACGGTCTCGTGGCGGCGAATCTCATCAGGCCGTATCTCGTCGATGCAATGAACTACGCCGCGACGCGAACCAGCTTCAAGAGTCAGATCGACTCACACCAGTACGTGCAGCGACGTCTCGTCGACCTGCGCATCGGTATGGAGCGCTCGCGCTGGCTTGCCTACGGCGCGCTGTCGCAGTTGCTGACGGATCACCCCGAGGGACTGATGATGAGTTCCATCGCGAAGCTCGTGGGCGCCGAGGATCTGATCGCGAACGCGACGAACCTGATGAAGCTCTACGGCAGTCTCGGCTATCACAACGGTCGTGTCGCCGAATTGATGAAGAACGCGTTGGGCTTCGCGAGCGTGGGAGGAACCGAAGAAATGCATCGGAAGAATATTTTCAATCAGATGAAGCGTTTGGCCGGTTTAGAGCGACGGTAGGCAAGCTCGCGCCGTGTCGCCAGGTTCGCACCGTTCGCACGATTGCTCCAGGAGTAGGCACATGTCTTCGATGGTCATCAATGCGGGAAAAACCGAGAGCGTCGGGATTATCAAGCCTGCGAAGCTGCTCCAGCAGCTTCCCGCCGGACCGAGGAGCCGCCAATGCGTACTCGATTCGCGCGTTGCCGTGAATCGCACGTTACGCGGCGGCCGGGACAAGCTGCTCGTGATCGTCGGACCGTGCTCGATCCATGATCCACAAAGTGCTCTCGAATATGCCGGTCGACTGGTGCGCGAGCGTGAGCGCCTCGGCACCGAACTGGAAATCGTCATGCGGGTGTACTTCGAAAAACCGCGCACGACGGTCGGCTGGAAGGGACTCATCAACGATCCGTTCCTCGACGGCAGCTTCGAAATCGAGCACGGGCTGCATCTTGCGCGGGAGCTGTTGCTCGCTATCACGTCGATGGGCCTGCCGGTTGCGACGGAATTCCTTGACCTTGCGACGCCGCTTTATCTTGCCGATCTGGTGAGCTGGGGTGCCATCGGCGCGCGCACCACGGAGTCGCAGGTGCACCGTGAACTGGCCTCGAGCCTGCCTTGCGCCATTGGCTTCAAGAACGGTACAGAGGGATGCGTGCAGGTGGCGATCGATGCGATACGCGCAGCGCGCTATCCGCATTGCTATCTCGGCGTCGATGAGCAGGGCGAACTCAGGAAGCTCGCAAGCACGGGCAACCGCGACGGTCACCTGGTGCTGCGTGGCGGCAAGGTGCCGAACTATGAGGCGGAGTACGTCGATGAGGCGTGCCGCGCGCTTGCTGCCGCGGGTCTCAACGAAAGCGTGGTGATCGACGCGAGCCATGGCAACAGCCGCAAGTGTCACGGCAATCAGCGGTGCGTCTGCGAGTCCGTGGCCGAACGGGTCGCGCGCGGCGAGCAGCGGATCTCAGGTGTCATGATCGAATCGCATCTCGTCGAGGGCCGGCAAGATGTCGGTACAAACATGTCGCTGGTCTACGGCCAAAGCATCACGGACAGTTGCCTCGGCTGGGACGACACCGTTAGCTGCCTCAACACCCTGGCCGACTCGATCCGTTGCCGCCGGGTCGCACGGCAAAGCACCGTGCTTTCGTTTGCTCTCCCGGCATGAGGCGGCGACCTGGCGACCTGGCGACGGGCAACGCAATCCTGCCGCGCGGGGCGCTGATGGCCAACGGCGCAGCGCCATGCCGTGGCTGTCAAATGGACGGTTCTCTTTAGTGGAACACTGAGATGGCCATCGTGCCTGAACACGTCTCGCGCCAGCTCGAGTCGATTTTTGCTGGTCGCGACGATCGGGCGTTCGTCATGCTGCGGGTCCGGGCGCAACTCTTCTCCGATACCCACGCGCTTGCGTGGCTCGCGCGCATGCGCGAGCGCTACGACAGCGAGCTCGAACTGCTTTTGCTCGTATCGTCAACCGATGAACATCACGAGCCTGACGCCAGCGAATCGATCGGTCTGCCGCTTGTGACCGAACTCGCGATCTGCGGCGCGCCGAAGCGCTGTGAGTCTGTCTCGCTCGTTAGCTGGATGCTATGCGATAGCGTGCGCCCGCGCCCGGCGGATTATCTTCGAGTGGTCCTGGCGTCGCGCAGCATCGGGTGGCTGCTGAGCTGCCCGCTCAACGAGTCGATTGCCCGGATCGCAGACGACGCAGGGCTCGATGCGTGCAACTTGCGGCGAACGGTGCTGGATCTGAGCGGGAGCGGCGTGCCCGAGACGTGCGTAGCCGCTTATGCGCATGCCTTTTTCCTCGAGCGAGTGGCCAACGGGGATGAGCCGTGCGGGATCGCATTCGATCTTGCCGCTTCCGGCAAGTCCGGCCCGGCAGATAAATGTACGTGGCAAGTAGATGCAACGGAGGCATTGCTGGATGCGGTGGCTAGTGCCATCACGATGCGCCGTATGACGGCGCATACGAGATTGTCGATGTCGTTGCGCCGGATGCTGTGATGCCGCCAGCAGGATGATGGTTGACGAAGGCGGCGCGTCCCGGTTGCCGGGACGCCAGGCGTGTGCCGCCTTTCGGTTGCTTGGGGTTCAGCGGATAACAGGCTGCGACCGGTTCGCGCCGATCGTTATGCCACTGTCGGTTTCCCAGGATCCGCCCAGCGCGCGCACCAGGTCGACGCATGCCGTGAGGCGTCGCGCCTGCAGCGTGATCTGCGTTTCGCGCACCTGTAGCTCGGCCGTTTGAGCCGTCACCACCTGCAGGTAGTCCACGGCACCTTCGCGGTACTGAACGTTCGCAAGTTGAGTCGTGCGCTGCGCAGCCTTCACGGCCTCCGCTTCGCGCTGCGACGCATTTGCGAGCCGGTTGATCAGGGCAAGCTGGTCCTCGACTTCGCGAAACGAATCGAGCGTGGTCTGGCGGTAGTCGGCGGCTGCCTCGTTCAGTTGCGCGCGCGCCTGATCCAGATCCGCGCTTCGGCTCCCGCCGTCGAAGATCGGCAGCAGCGCGGCCGCGGGGCCGAGCGCCCACACCCTGTTCGCCGCCGAGAACAACGTGCCGGCCGTAGCCTCGACCCCTCCCGAGCCGCCAAGGGTGATGGCGGGAAAGAATGCCGCTCTCGCCACACCGATGCGCGAGTTCGCGGCGGCGACGCGGCGCTCTGCTGCCGCCACGTCGGGACGTCGTTGCAACAGTCGGGACGGTGCCGTTACCGGCACCGGAGGCGGTTCGGCAAACACTTGCTCCGGCGCGATCGAGAAGACCGACGCCTGCTCGCCGACCAGCACCGCGATTGCATGCTCAAGTAAAGCCCGATCGGCCATTCGCTGCTCGATGTCCGACTGGGCCGACGCAAGCTGAGTGCGTGCGCGACCGACGTCGAGTTCGCTCGCGGCGCCGCCCGCGAAGCGCTTCATCGTGAGCTGCAAAGCCGCGTCGTAGGCGTTGCCGGTTTGCCTGAGCAGCACGATCTGGGCGTCGAGGCCGCGCAACTGCACATAGTGATCGGCAAGTTCCGCTTGTAGGCTCAGCTTCACCACGGCGAGATCCGCCGCGCTCGCCTGCTTCTCCGCGTCGCCTGCCGCGACCAGATTGCGGACGCGCCCCCAGAGATCCAGTTCATAGGAGACCGATGCGCCGATTGCGTAGTCGCGATAGTCGATATGCGTGCCGGTGGACGGCGACGCCGTTCGCATTCGCGCCGCACTGGCCTTAGCGTCGAGTTGCGGAAACAGACCCGAGCGCGCCCGGCGCGCGAGCGCGCTGGCTTCGTCGTAGCGGGCGACTGCTGCGGCCAGTTGCGGACTGTCTGACATGACACGCTGCTCCAGCGCGTCGAGTTGCGGATCGTCGATGATCTTCCACCATGCTCCGCGATGGGCGCCGTCATCGGGCTGCGCGGGTGTCCATGGCCCGCTCTCCTTGAATGTCGCCGGCGCGGGCGCGATCGACGGTTGCGTGTAGCGTGGGGCGAGATCGCAAGCCGACAGCAACAGCAACACCACGCAAACCGGCCAGCAGCATTTACGCATGACCCGGTCTCCCCGTGCGGACGATCTTCACCTGGTCGTCAGTGCGGATGTCTTCAGGGGGATTGTCGATCACGTTGTCGTCCGGTTTCAGTCCGGTGACTTCGAGCTCACTGCCGAAGTCCGTCTGGATGACGATGGGCTGAACCTTGACGCGCCCTTGCGGGTTCGCGATCGCAACGGCTGTCCCTTCCCGCCGAAACAGCAGGCTGCTCACCGGAATGCGGACGGCGCCAACCGCGCGGTGCTTGTCGCGGTTCAGATCGAACGTCACTTGCGCATAGGCACCGGGTTTCAGGAGACCGGCGCTGTTGTCGTAGACGAGCTGTACCAGCATCGAACCGGACACGGGGTCCACCGAATCCGCCGAGCGCGCGAGCGCGGCCTCGAAGGTCCGATGCGGATGATCCGAGACTGCAAACCGCGCAGTGAGTCCATCGCGCATCGTCGACGCATAGGCTTCGGGCACGCTCACGTAGATCCGCAGATGCGATACGTCGGAGATCGTGAAGAGCGGCTGGGTTGTCGTTGTGCCCGCGACGATCAGCGCACCGATGTCCGTCGAGCGACTGGTTACGATTCCGTCGAAGGGCGCGACGATCCGCTTGAAGCTTGTCAGCGTTTGCAGGCGCTGGACGTTGGCCGTTGCTTCGTTGCGCATGGCCACGCGCGCAGCGAAATCGCCGCGGCGCTCGTCCGCATCCTGTTGAGAGACCGCTTCCTGGGCCAGCAGGCGACCCCAGCGCGCGCTGGTCGAGCGGGCGAGGTCGAGCTGGGCGTCGGCGGTCGCCAGTGCTGCACGCGCGGCGTTCAACTGCTGGTCTACTTCCGGCGTGTCGACCTCGGCGAGGAGCTGACCTGCGCGCACGGGCTGCCCAATGTCCACATACCAGCGGCGCAGATAGCCATTGGTCCGCGAATAGACGGGCGCCTGGTTCCAGGCCTGCAGGCGACCCGGCAACACGAGGGTATCGGCCGCGCTGCCGCCGGGCCTGATCACGTTCACGGTCAGCGTCTGGTTCGCGATGGTCTGCTTGTGCAGATCGTCGCGCGCGGCGAGACGGATCGCTGTGCCCACGGCGAGGATCGCGATGAAGCCGACGGCGGCGACGATCGTGTACGTTCTGAGCGACGTGGAGCCCTGGGTGGGGAACCGATCTGTGTCAGACATTGGTGAGGGCTCCTTCGAAGTCGGAGCGGCGACCCAACGGCCGGCCGTGAAGAATGGCGAAGAGGGTAGGCACGAGCAGGGTCGTCGCCCAGGTTGCAAACGCGAGGCCGCCAATCACGGCGCGGCCGAGCGGCGCATTTTGCTCGCCGCCTTCGCCGAGGCCGAGTGCCATTGGCGCCATGCCGATAATCATGGCGAGCGCTGTCATCAGGACGGGCCTCAGTCGGGTCATGCCGGCCTCGAGCGCGGCCCTGGCGGGGTTGCCGTGCTCGGCCAGTCGTTCGCGGGCGAAGCTGACGACGAGGATCGAGTTGGCGGTGGCGACTCCCATGCACATGATCGCGCCGGTGAGTGCGGGGACGGACAGCGGGGTGCCGGTCGCGAACAACATCCAGCAGATGCCGGCGAGCGCCGCCGGCAGCGCCGAGACGATGATGAACGGGTCGACCCAGCTCTGGAAGTTGATCACGATCAACAGGTAGATGAGCACCACGGCGCCCAACAGGCCATAGCCCATTCCCGAAAAGGCAGTGTTCATCGACTCGTACTGGCCGCGCAGCGTCACGGTGACGGTTTCCGGCCGGTCCTTGTCGAGCCGCTGCAATGCGTTCCGTACATCGTCGGCTACCGCGCCCAGGTCACGCCCATCGACACCGGCGTAGACATCGATGAGTGGCCGGATGTTGTACTGGGTCTCCACGGCGGAAGTAGTGCCACGCTTGATGGTGCCCAGCGCGCCAAGAACCTGGGGTTGTGCGGTGCCGTTCGCAGTGACCGGAAGGTCGGCGATATCGTTGAGCGAATTCACACGGTATTCCGGCATCTGGATCACGACAGGGTAGGTGACCTTGTTCTGTGGATTCAGCCAGTAGATCGGCGCGGTTTGCGACGTGCCCGCGATCGAGGTCGCGATGCTGTTCGTGACGTCGACTTCATCGAGCCCGAGCTGGTTGATCCGGGTGCGATCGGCATCGAACCGCAGTTCGGGGTAGCTCGCGGGCTGCTGGATCCGCGCATCGACGAGTCCATCGATGCGACGGATCTCGCGCAACACCTTCTCCGCGTATTGCCGCGCCACGTCGGTTCGCATGCTGGTGATCTGAATGTCGATCGGTGCGGGCGCGCCGAAATTCAGGATCTGGCTCGTGATGTCGGAGGGCAGGAACGCGAAGGTCGCTTCCGGGAAGTGCGCCGGAAGTGCTGCGCGCAGCGCGTGGACATAGCGCTCTGTCGGCGCATGTCCATGCCTGAGCGCGACGATGATGTTGCCGTCCTGTGGGCCGATCGTTCCGGACGAATCGTAGACGGTGTTGGTGGGGCTGTTGGGCAAGCCGATGTTGTCGGTGACGGAAGCCAGTTCCGCTGCGGGAATCTCCTGCGCGATCTGCCGCTCGATTCGCTGGAACAGCGCGGAGGTTTCCTCGATGCGCATGCCGATCGGTCCCCGGACGTGGAGCGTGAACGACCCCCCGTCCACCTGCGGGAAGAAGTTGCGGCCGAGAAACGGGGCGATCAGCAGGCTGGCGAGCGTGAAGCCGAGAAAGCCAAGGACGAAGATGCGCCGGTTGCCGAGGATGGTTTGCAGCAGCTGTCCGTAGCGTGCACGAAAGGTCTCGAAGCGCCGCTCGAAGCCGCGCTGGAATCTCGCGAGACGGCCGCCGCCACGCAAGCTGTCGGGGTGGGCGTCGTCCTTCGCGTGGTGCTGCAACAGATACATCGCCATCGTGGGGACGAGGGTGCGCGACAACAGGAACGACATGACCATCGCGAAGATCACCGATAGCGCCATCGGGACGAACAGGAACCCGGACACCCCTGGCAGATAGAACATCGGCACGAAGACGATGCAGATACAGGCGAGCGAAAGAAAGGCGGGAACGACGATCTGCTGCGCGCCGTCGAGGATCGCGGTGCGGACGTCCTTGCCCTGTTCCAGATGCCACTCGATGTTTTCGATGGTGACGGTCGCCTCGTCGACCAGGATACCGACTGCGAGGGCCAGTCCACCTAGCGTCATCACGTTGAACGTCTGGCCGAACGCGGACAGGGCAGCGACCGCGCCGAGCACGGACAGCGGGATCGAGGTGGCGACGATCAGCGTCGAGCGCCACGATCCGAGGAACAGCAGGATCATCAGGCTGGTCAGTGCCGCGGCGATCGCGCCTTCGCGCGCCACGTCCGCGACGGCCGACTTGACGAAGATCGACTGATCGTTGATCGGCGTGACGGTTAGCGCTTTGGGCAGTCCCTTCAACACGTCCGGCAGCATTGCCTTGACGCCGTTCACGATCGCAATGGTGGATGCCGCGCCGGACTTCAGCACGGTCAGCAGCGTCGAGCGCTGGCCGTCCACGTGCACGATGTTCTGCTGCGGCGCCGAGCCGTCGCGAACATGGGCGACGTCACCCATCCGGATCACGGCGCCGTTTACCGTGCGGATCGGCAGCAGGTTGAGCTGCTCGACCGAGGGCGGCGCATTGTTCAGCCGGAAGTTGTACTGATACTCGTCGATTTTCACGAACCCCGCGGGCGTGATCTGCGTCTGGTTGGAGAGCGCAGCGGCGACGTCGTTCGCGGAGACCCCGCTCGACTGAAGGGCGTGTGGATCGAGGTCCATCTGAATCTGTCTGACCCGTCCGCCATAGGGGTAAGGGATGGCCGCGCCGGGCACGGTTACCAGCCGCGAGCGAACGAAGTTCAGGCCGTAGTCGTATAGCTGCTGCTCGCTCAGCCCGGTGCCCGAGATGGCGAGCTGGACGATCGGCACCGTCGACGCGCTGTAGTTCAGGATGAACGGCGGCACGGTGCCGGGCGGCAACTGGCGAAGCATCGTCTGTGCGATCGCGGTGACCTGGGCGTTCGACATGCGGATGTCGGCGCCGGGCTGGAAGTAGATCTTCGTGATACCGATGCCGGTCAGCGAGAGGCCCTCGATATGCTCGATGTCGTTGACCGTCGTGGTGAGCGAGCGTTGGAACGGCAGCTCTATGCGGCCAGACATGTCTTCCGGAGAAAGGCCCGGGTAAGTCCACGCGACGGCGATGACCGGGATGCGGATGTTGGGGAAGATATCGGTCGGGGTTCGAAACGCGGCGAGGCCACCGGCTATCATGATCAGCAGCGCCATGACCACGAACGTATACGGCCGGGCGAGCGCGATGCGGACGATGGCATTCATCGAAGGTTTCCTGATGTGACCCGGTTGCGCATCTGTTCACCCACCGCCCCGGATCGAGCCGTCATGCGCGACGGCCTCGCACGAGGCAATCGATCGCGATCCCGGTGCGTTCGCGGGTCTTGACCAACCGCTCGACAGGGAGTGCCCTTTCTATCTCCAGCTCGCCACCGAGCGCTGCGACCACCTGTTCCGCGGCGTAGAGCACCTCGGGATGTTGCGGGCCGCCATAGCCGTGTGTCAGGTTCGAGGAATCGTGCGCAACGAGCAGGAACGTGCCGCCAGGCGCCACCGCTTTCGCCGCGCGCGCGAGGATGGGGGCGAGCTCGGCCAGTGGAAGTTGCAGGTAGAACAGCACGACCAGATCGTAGCTGCGGACCTCGGGCTCGTAGCGCGTCAGGTCCGCGACCTCGAACCTGATCCTGCCGTCCACCTTTCGTGTGGCGGCCAGCTCCTTTGCCTTGCCGATTGCCACGTCGGAGAAATCGACGGCGTGCACGGTCCAGCCTTGTTCCGCGAGCCACACGGCGTTGCGCGCTTCGCCGGCAGCCAGGTCGAGCGCGCGGCCGGGCGGCAGGTTCGCGGTCTCCGCCAGCAAGCAGTCGTTCGCCTCGACCGTCCAGATGAAATCTTTCGTGGCGTAGCGTCGGTTCCAGTCATCGGGTCCCATGGTCCACGGCATCGCGTGGATTCCCGCGGTCGCGTTGGCTGCATTCGCTGCGTTGCTTGCGTCGGCGGCGGCCGGCAGTGGCGTCGAGGTCATCGTTGGGATTCCAGAGGGCTTATTTTTTGCCCGCACGTGCCTCTGCATCGGCAAGAGCGCCGCGGCTGGCGAGGGCGATCAGGAGCGCGATGACAAGGAGTACCCCCGAGACACTAAACGTAGTCCGCATGCCGATGGCGATCGCTTCGGGATGCGCGGTGGTGATGTCGGTCGTCTTCGACGCGAACGCGAACACCGCACCCATGACAGATGCACCAGTGATGAGTCCGAGATTGCGCGACAGGCTGAGCATGCCGGAGATGACGCCGCGCTGGTCCGGGTTGACGTCGATCATGACGGCCGTGTTGTTGGATGCCTGAAACAACTGGTAACCCGGCGTCAGGATGAAGATCCCGACGATATAGCCCGCTACGCCGATCATCGACGGAAGCAGGGCGATTGCGAATGCGCCGATCGCCAGTGCGAGCAGTCCAAAAATGATAATCGCCGTCGCACCGAGGCGATCGACGATGCGGCCGGCCGGAATCCCGGTCAGCGTGGAGATGATCGGGCCCACTGCCATCACGGCCCCAACCATCGCATTGCTGAGTCCGAGTGCACGGGACAGGAAGAACGGCCCGACTACCAGTGTCGTCATCATCACGGTCGCGACGAGTACGTTCATGGCGAGGCTGGAACTCAGCACGACATTGCGGAACGCCGCCAGCTTGATCAGCGGGGATGCCACTCTTGCCTGCACGAACAGAAAGAGACCGGCGCCGACGACCGCAGCGATCAGCAGTATCTGGTTGATCCGCGCAAAATGGCCGCCCCCCATCGTTACGGCGAGTGCGTAGGCCGCGAGCGTCACGCCGAGCAGTAGCGTGCCCAGTTTGTCGAAGCGGTTTCCGTTCGCCGCCGCCTTCGGCTTACCCTCAGGCAGGAAGCGCCGCGCGAAGACAAAATTGAGGATACCCAATGGCACCATGGCCAGAAAGATCGATTGCCAGCCAGGCCCGGCAACCAGCACGCCGCCGAGCGACGGGCCGAGGGCGGTGCCGATCGCGGACATCGTACCGAGCAATCCCATCGCGCTGCCGGTCCGTTCTTTCGGAACGGTCTCGCGGACCATAGCGAGGGTGAGTGCCATCAGGATCGCCGCTCCGATGCCTTGCACCACGCGTGCGGCAATCAATGCCCATAGCGTGGGTGCCACACCGCACAGGATCGAAGCCAGAGTGAACACGGCGATGCCACCCAGCAGCACCCGACGATGGCCCATGATGTCGCCTAACCGTCCGACGCCCACGATCATGATGGTGATCGCGAGCAGGTAGGAGACGACGATCCACTGAACTTCGGGGAAAGAGGCGTTGAATGCCAGGGCTATTGTCGGCAATGCAACGTTTGGACTACTGATTCCGAGCGACGACAACAACATGGAAAGCGCAAGCGCGACGAGCACCCATCGAACCGAATGCGTTTTTGCCGAACTTCCCGCGACGGCGCCACCCTCGATTGCTTGTGTTCCTTCTGCATTGACTGGTTTCAACATACCTCCCGCATATAGTGGTTCCTGAGGCCGAGCCTTGACCGGGAGCATAGCGCTGCGCCTGATACGGCGGAAGACGCTTCATCTGCACTTACTTTGTGCGCCTGACGCCATATCCGACCGTACGATGCCGGATCCATATCGACGGGCACGCCCAACTAATTCCCGTGTGCCGCATCGCGAATGCTGAGGGCTGTATTCAGGATTTGTGATTTGCCGCTTATTCCCATCGACGATAAGATCATTCCGAAATGTGGAAAAGAGGGCGCGGGTAATACATGAATAAAAGTAACTGGTGCGTTATGTCTCTCTGCGCACCGTTCTTTTGCGGTCCATCCGGCTTTTTCTTCAAGAGGTCTTCCTTCTGCAACCGCGTCCTGGCATATGCGACGGCGCGACGCGACACTCATTCGTTCTTCAGGCGTTTCATTGGCACATCGCCCTGGCCGCCGTTGGGTAATTTTTCATCGACGGCTTGAACGCAGATTTTTTGCTTTCCCGGGTGTGAATAAATGCACGACTTTCACGAAGGCAGCATTTCATGAGGTGTGTCCTTCGTGGCTCTATAGCGTGAACTGCGAGAGGCATCTCTGGCGCGAGTTCAACCTTATAACCGCACCATCTGTCGAGAAACAGGAGATACATGAATGTCCAAACTCATCTTGTCGGAAAAGCAGGGATTGCATGAGCAGTTCGGAGAAAAGGAAGAGATTGGCGGTAATCACTATCGGTCCTGGGTCGGGCCGCCGAACTACTATGATCTGATCGGCGCCACCCAATTTAACCTGCTCACGTTGTTCGGCATGCGCGAAACGTCGACGTTGCTCGACATCGGCTGCGGCTCTCTGCGCGGCGGGCGGTTTTCGATCATGTATCTCCGTCCCGGGAAGTACTTCGGCCTGGAACCGGAAGAGTGGGCTGTGCAGGACGGCTTGCAGAGCCACTTCGGCAAGGAGTTCGCGGAGCGCAAGCAGCCGACGTTCGTGTACGACAGCAACTACACGTTCACGAAATTCGAGCGTAAGTTCGACTACCTGATGGCGCATTCCATCTTTACCCACGCGCCGGAAAAGCAGATCAGGCTTTGCCTGTCGGAAGCTGCCAAGGTGATGGCGCCTGAAACGATCTTCCTGGCGACTTTCTTCGAGAGCCTGGACGGCACCGACTACACCGGTGAAGAGTGGCTGTATCCAGATATCGTGCGGTTCCGCAAATCGACCATTACGTCGTTCGTGGAAGGCGCAGGTCTGGAGTGCCAGCATTTCGACTGGGCGCATCCGTTCAACCAGAAATGGGTTGCCGTGACGCTAAAGGGGAATATGCCGGACGTGAAGAAGCTGCTCGGCGGTTATATCTATTCCTACGAGGCAGCACTCGAACGAAGAACCAACGCCACGACATGGCCCACTTCGCCGACGGACAATGCAACGGCGAAATGAGCGGTAGCTTCGGCTGAAACCATTCCTTCGTACAGACCGGATATGTCGGCGTGCAAGTTGAACGTTGCGATTGCGCGAGGCGGTCCCGACATGCTGGTCTTACGGACTTGAATCGTGTGTGATGGACCGGTGGGTGACGCAGCAGCCTCGAGTCGAGCTGGTGAAACCCATGGTCTGCCTGATCGAGCTCTTGAGGGCCAATTTGCGATGACTAGTACTACGACCACCGAGACACAGAAGCCGAGAATACTGATTGGAGTAACGGGCTCTGTCGATGCCATGCTCCTGCCGCAGTACATCCGCGCCATCAGGGCGGGTCTTGACTGTTCCATGAGTGTGATCCTGACGCCGGACGCCGCCGACTTCGTCAATGCGGACAGCATTGGGCTCATCGTCGAGCGCGTCATCAGCGGCGAGAGCCCGAAGGACTGGCCCACTGACCGGCCGGGCCGCATCGCCGGGGACCACGACCTGATGATCGTGCTGCCGGCGACGGCCAATACGCTCGCCGCTGCCGCGAGCGGCACATCCCAGAACCGCTTGACGATGCTGATTCTCGTGGGCGTTTTCCCCATCATGTTCTTCCCCGTCATGGGTCCGACGATGTGGGAGAAGCCTGTGGTTCGCCGCAATGTCGCGAGAATTCGCGAGGACGGACACGAGGTTATCGACCCCGCGTGGCGCGAGCAGTACGAACCTCACTATCGCCGTATGTACGGTCACTACACGCTACCTGATCCGGACGTTGTACTCGCGCACATCAAGCGCAAATTGGGCATCGCCCGGTCGGAATCGTAGTGATATCGAACCGCACAGGAAACGTATGGCGACGAACAATGTGATTACCCGCGAGCGGCTAAAAGATGGCTCACTACTCGCAGAGTGGCGGGCGACTGCCCCTGCGGGGTCGCCGGTGCGTTCCGATGAAGAGATCGCAGCTTCGCTGAAAGCGGCGCTGGCGGAGCGGCCTGCCGAAGGCGACGTCTGGGTCTTCGGCTATGGCTCGTTGATCTGGAACCCTACGTTCGAGTTTGTCGAGCAACGCACCGCGTTGCTACAGGGTTGGCATCGACGCTTCTGCGTGTGGACGAAGGGCGGTCGAGGCTCGCCTGACGCCCCCGGTCTCACGTTGGCGCTCGACCGCGGCGGTTCCTGTAGGGGCATCGCGTTCCGGCTCGACCCGAAGCAGGTCGATGAGGAACTCTTCATTCTGTGGCGACGTGAGATGGTGAGCGGTGTCTATGAAGCGCGCTGGGTCGACATCAAGGTCGAGAACGAGAAAACGATGGTGCAAAAGGCGAGGGCCATCACCTTCGTCGCCAATCGAAGTCATGACAGATTCACCGATCAGCTCTCGGATGATGAGATTGCGCGACGTATTGCCGCGGCGCGTGGTCCGCTCGGTACCTGCCAGGAATACTTCCTGAACACGATTGGACATCTCGAGGCGCTGGGGCTACGGGATGTCGGGCTGGAGCGCATCAGGCGCTGCATGTCTGCAAGGGAAACGTCATCGGATGTTCCGTTAGCGTGATCCCGCAGGATGCTGTTGTACGGCGCAGCGCTGGCAACCGCGCGCACCGTACGCTCGACGATCAGGCGTACGTCGATTTCATGCGCACTCGTTTTTCGTCGTGCATGACGCAGTGACTGCGCGATGCACTTTTTGCTCGCATCAATAGCGGTAATTCACCGACGCAAGCGAATTAAGCTCGAAGCGACGCGAAGTAATCGGGCTGTCGGCGGCGTAGTGTTGCAGGCGGCCCGCTACGATCGAGATCGAACTCGTCCAGTGCTTCGAGAAATCGTGGCTCACGTAGAAGTTCATATGGATGTCGCGGATGCCGGAGCCGGTATCGAAGGTCGGCAGTTTCGATGCAGCGCTTTGCTGCTGCGACACGCCGAAGAAGGTGCGCGTGTACTCGGCATCGGCCCATGTGAAACCTGGCCCGACTGAGAAGAGCCAGTTGTCGAGCGGCAGCGACGCGTACAGATCGCTCACGACCGTCTTGCCCTGCCTGTTGCCGCCGATATCCTGATACATCGCGACGGAACCGGTAAACGCCCACCACGTGTAATCGCCGAACAGTTTCAGTTTCGGGGTCCAGTGCACGTCGCCGAGACCGCGCAGCCGTGGGTCGTCCGATTCGCTGCGCGACTGGAAGTCGAGGCTCAACGCGGCGCCCAGGTGGTAATTCGGGTCGCGCACCACGTTCACACCGAGCACATCGGGGCCTTGCGAGAAGAACCGGTCGTCGTAGGAAATATCGAGTGCAGGGAACGGATAGACCTTCAGTTTGCTCGAGCCTGGATACGCGGGGGAGACAATCACGCCGGGGCCGAATGCGATCTTCCATTTGCTGGGCGAGGTAGTACTCGCAGTGGTCGTACTTGTGTCCGCAGTTGCGGGAACATCGGCCGTCGCAGTGGTTGTCGTGGACGTTGTCCCAATGGCATTGGCCGTAGGCGCTCCAGCCGTTGCCGGTTCATCCGCGTACGCGCCACAGGAGACCCCCGTAAGCGCAACAAGCAGTAAAGCGGAAAAAGTAGTGCGTGCAACGATCATGCGCGTTCCTTGCTAAGCGCCGACAACTGACGCAGCCGCCGCGCCAGCGCCTTCGAGACGACGGGCGTCTTCGTATGGTCGCCGGTGCTCGCCATTTCGCTTTCGCGCAGAAACGCAGCGGTTTCGCGCGCAACGACTTCGCGTTCGTTGTCGGAGGTGATCATGTGATAAGAGTCGTCGAGCCAGATCGTGCGCAGAAAGCTCGTATCGATTTCGTCGGCCACGAGAAGCGCGTTACGCGGGCTCGACGTTTCGTCGTCGATGGCGTGAATGATCAGGCAGTCGTTGCGGATCTCGCCTAGTTGCGGGCGCACCCAACGCACCAGGCGGCTTGCTTCGTGCAATGCGGGCAGCGAGATCGTAGACGGTCCTACCTCGCTGAAGTCGCTGCGCTGCATCGCCCGCGCAATCTTGGCGCGCAGCGCTTCATTGCGCAGGCCGAACGGCGCTGCTTCGCGATAACGCCAGTGTTTGCGCAACGGTGTGAAGTAGGCCCAGTCGAGCAGAAAGCGATACCACGGCATCGACCAGCCGTCGTAGGCCAGTGTGATTGACAGCAGCACGAGTGCCTGCGCGGTCGGCCGGCGGCGTGCAAGCGCCAGTGCGAGCGTCGAGCCGATCGACAGCCCGCAGATCGAGACGCGCGCATAGCGACTCGCGAGCGCATCGTATTCGGCGATGGCGGCGTCGAGCCAGCGCTCCATCTGCTGCTCCGGCATGCCCGCGCTATAGCCGTCGAGCACCGGTGCGCAGGTCGTGAATCCTTCGTTATGCAGAAATCGCGCGAGAAAGCGTAGTTCGAGCGGCGAGCTCGACAGGCCGTGCAGCAGAAGCACGGCGTGCTGGTCGCCGGCATTGAAAATAGTAGAAGCCCTGTCGATGATCAGTCTCCGATGCGCAGCACGAGAAAATCCCCCGCGTGCGTCGTGAAGCGTTCGCAGATGCAATCCACCAGTTTCGACGGGCCGTTGCTTGAGGCGATGCGCACCCGATGGCTACCGGGCCACAGGCCGTTCCAGAAGCGCTGAATGTCTTCGGGATGCACGTCGGCATAGCGAGGCCCCGGCGCGATTTCGCTCGGCAGTGCGAGCCGCACGCCCGCAATACCCGGCGCGCTGGCACCGTTGATCGCTACCGCCCCGTTGCGTTCGAGCGCCTGGATCAGGATGAACGCCTTGTTGTGCTGCGCGAGATGGCGCAGCAGGCGATGGGTCTCATCGACGGCACGACGCGCGATGGCGCGCTCGTTGTCGTGCCGCAGCAGCATTTCGTAGCGCGACTGCGCGACCGACGCAATCAATTCCGCGCGGAACTGCGCCCGGCGCAGGCGCTCGATCAGCGTGATGATGATCAGCGTGATGAGCGGGTACGAGATCACGAGGATCAGGTCCCGGCGGTCGAACACGTCGATTTGCGCGTAGGGCGGCACGAACAGGTAATCGGCGATGCCGAGGCCGAGCACCATCACAGTCGCCGCGGGCGCGAGCCCAAAGTAGTATTCGATCAGCGCGGCGGCGACACCGAACGTGGCGCTCGGCATGACCGGACCGATCAGCGGGTGGAGCAACAGCCGTACGACAGCGGCAATGACGACCGCGGCCGCCACGGCGATCCATGGGCGGGTTCCCCGCGGTGCCCAGCGTCGGGCGTTTTGAACATGCATAAAATTCTTTTGTTTGACCGGTCCGGTTAAAGACGATGCGACGTGCGGCCGGTTTAAGCGAGCGGTTCTGGATCGCGAATCATT
This sequence comes from Paraburkholderia sp. CHISQ3, assembly GCF_030464945.1. Taxonomy (NCBI): domain Bacteria; kingdom Pseudomonadati; phylum Pseudomonadota; class Betaproteobacteria; order Burkholderiales; family Burkholderiaceae; genus Paraburkholderia; species Paraburkholderia sp. CHISQ3. The sequence goes on along the minus strand of NZ_JALPRG010000005.1, from coordinate 452,657 downwards.
CGCAACTTGTCCGGATTCCTGCATTTGCGCGCCGGCGCGCTGAATCTGCGACACATGGCGCCGGGTGTACGGGAACGGGACTCCACAACCGGGTCGATAATATATAACGGCACCCCTTACCAAAGGTTGACGGTGGAAAACGCGGATTTCGCGTCAAACACCGCCGGGTCGGCGCGAGCGAGTGTAATACGGCGTAACCGCAAACTTACACGCTTTTGTCATGGTTGATAAAGCCCGATCTGGCGGTAGGGGGTATTGGTACCTGGCTGCGCGGTTGCGAAATGCCTACGATGCGCCTACGACTCGCGTTCAATCGAGGGTCGCCATGCACTCCATGCCCGCCTCGCGTAGAAAATGCGCGATGGTTGCCTCGACGATCGATGCGTCCAGGTTCTGCACGATAAAGACGAGCCGCGTCCTGCGGTCGTCGTCGGACCAGTGGTCGAGTTGTAGCGGCTCGTGCAGCCACTGCTGCACGCCATGCAATACGACAGGCCGCGTTTCGCCGATGAAATTGCCGATGCCCTTCATGCGCAGAATCCGCTCGCCGTGATAGCCGAGCAGCACCGTCAGCGCGCTTTCAAGCGCCTGCATCGGCAGTGGCTGCGCGTAGCTCAGGCAGAAGCTCGCGATGTCCGGATGGGCCGTGTGGATTGCACGAGACGTTGCGGCACCGCGCATCAGCTTGCGTGGCGCGGCTTCGGTACGCAGCCACGGGCGCAGCGCGCGCGGCGTCAGGATGTCGAGCAATTGCGCGGCGTCGATCTCGCCGTTGCGTACTGCGATACGTGGCGCGCCGGGGTTCAGTGCAGCGAGCGCGATCTCGAGCGCAGCAAGTGTCCCTGCGTCGACGAGATCGGCCTTGGTAAGCAGCAGGCGGTCGGCGACGGCAACCTGCTGACGCGATTCTTCGTGCTTTGCAAGTTGCGCCACGCCGTGTTTCGCATCGACGGTCGCGACGATGCCGTCGAGCCGCACGCGTTCGCTCAGCGCCTCGTCGCCGAGCAGCAGCGAGATGACGGGCCCCGGCCGCGCGAGGCCGGTGGTTTCGATCAACAGACGCTCGAATGCCGGAATTTCGCCGCGCGCACGCCGCTCGAGCAGATCGGCAACCGTCGAGGCAAGACCGTCGCGCACACCGCAGCACAAACAACCGTTTTCCAGCAGCGCAACGGTGTCGTCGCGCGTCGCGCCGACGAGCAGATGGTCGAGACCGATCGCACCGAGCTCGTTGACAACCACCGCGCAGCGGCCGAGCGCTGGTTGCGGCAGCAACCGGTTGAGCAGCGTCGTTTTGCCCGAGCCGAGAAAGCCGGTGAGCAGCGTGACCGGAACCGCTGCGTCATGCGTTGCCTGCGTCATGTCCACTCGATCTCAGATGATCTGCAGGTCGCGCCCGACGATCACTTCGCCATCGAAGTGACGGCGCGCGTCGGCGGCCCACATGTCGTCGGTGATGGCGGGGTCGCCGCCGGGCACGAAATGACTCAGCACCAGCGTCTTCACGCCGGCAGCGGCCGCGATCTTGCCGACCTGTTCAGTCGATGTGTGGCTCTTCACGAGATGGTCGAGCAGCGTCGGTGCGTTGTCGACGCTCTTCATCAGCTTGGCTAGCGCAGGCAGATACATCACTTCGTGCACGAGCACGTCCGCGCCTTTGGCGAAATCGGCGAGCGCCGGATAGTAGGTCGTATCGCCGGAGAACACGACGGTGCGGTCGCGCGTTTCGAAGCGGTACGCGAATGCGGGTTTGATCGTGTAGTGATCGACGAGAGTCGACGTCACGCGCACGCGCTCGTCTTCCATCACGAGGCGCGGTCCGTCGAATTCGTGAGTGTTGATCAGCGGCCGCAACGGCGGACGACCTTCCTCGCGCATGCGCACGTCGAGATCGATTGCGTTCATGTCGACGAAGTCGTCGATCATCTTCGCGATGCGTGGCGGTCCGTACAGATGGACCGGCGTATGCAGCCCGGTGGCCCACGCGAGAAACACGAGGTTGCCGAGATCGGCGTTGTGATCTGAATGATGATGCGTGATGAAAATGTCGCGCAGCTTCGGCAGCTTGATGCCGGCTTTGGTTAGCTGTAGTGCAACGCCGTTGCCGCAGTCGACCACATACGGCTGACCATCGACGACGAGCACGTTCGCCGGTGCTGCGCGCAGATCGGACGGCGTCGGGCCGCCTTTCGTGCCGAGCAGGACCAGCTGCGTGCCTTTGGACGACAGCGTGGTGGTCGGTGCAGCGGGCGTTTGCGCGTCGGCTTGCTGCATCCACGGCAGCGATGCCGTGGCGCCGGCGGTGACGGCGAGGCGCATGAAGTCGCGGCGGTTGCGTCCGAAGGGTTGATCGCTCATGTGTGGGTCTCTTTCTCTTCGTCGAAGTTGTGGGTCTTGTCTTGTTCGGCGCCGCTAGCTACCGTCCGGCGTCGCCATATAACCAAACCGGTGCGACAGACGTTGAGTCGCGGCAAGCAGCGTCAACGCAGGATGCCCCGCCGTATCGCTATCGAAACTACCCGCCGGCCCCATTACGGCGATCACCACACAGATGCTGCCGGTGTGATCGAACACCGGCGCGGCCAGCGTATTGATGCCGGGGATCGGCTTGTTCAACGCGGTGTCGATGCCGTTCGCACGGATCTGCGCAAGCCGTTGCAGATAGCCGGGCTGGAGGCGCGCCGCGGCTGCGCCGCGCGTGGACGATGATTGCGCGAAGATCTCCGCGGGTTCGGCGCCGGCCAGCCGCAAACCATCTTGCCCAAGCAGATCGCGCCGCACGTCGTCGGCGATGTAAGCGGCGAACACGCGGCCGATCGCGGTGTTGACTAGCGACATCACGGTGCCGACCCGCAGGCTCACGTGCAGCGGCCTCGGCGATTCTTCGAGCCGCACGACGGTTGGCCCGAGCGGCCCGAGCACGGCCATGGCGACGCTCATGTCGGTCGACGCCGCGAGTTCGACGACTTCGGCCTCGGCTTCGCGGGTCGGCGACAGACGTTGCAGGCCGATCAGCCCGAGTTCGAGCGCAAGCGGGCCGGCTGCGAAGCAACCGTCGGCGTCACGACTCAGCAAGCCGATCTTCTGCAGGCTCACGAGGTGCGGGAAGGCCTTCGCCGGCGGCATCGCGGCGGCCGCCGCGAGACCGCGCAGCGTGAGCGGGACGCCTGCTGCAACGAGCGCGGCGAGCAGTTCGCCGGTGCTGTCGAGCGACTGGATACCGCGTTGTGGTTTGGTATCGGCGGCGGATGGGCCGAGCGTTTCGGTCGTCATGGCGTCGCCTCCAGCGTCGGCGATAGTGATAGCGCGGCGAGATCCGCGCCGATCGTCCGTGTGGTGTCGAGCAACGCGCGAGCAAGCGCGCCGTTCCATGTGACGTCGATTGCACCGGTGGGGCCGATGGCGGTCAATGCAAGTTGCAGGCAACCGGCGGCGTCGCAGACAGGCGCGCTCAGGCTGCTGATACCTGGGCTCGGCGCATCGATGCCGCGCTCGATACCGCGTCGGCGGATCGCAGCGAGTGTTGCGTCGAACGCGTCGCGCTCTGCTGCTGGAACCGGGTAATCGGTGAGCCCGGTCTGGTTTGCCAGCATCGCGTGTAGTGTGGGCGGTGGCAGCCAGGCGCAGAACACGCGTCCCGTCGATGTGGTCGTCAGCGACATCACGGTGCCTACATGCAGGTTCACATGCAACGGAAACCCGGCGTGCTCGTAGCGAACGATCGTCGGGCCTTGCGGCCCCGCGATGCAGATCGCGATGCTAAAACCGACTGCTTCGGCGAGTGCCGCGACACGCGGCACAGCAGCGCGAAATGCCGGTTGCCGTTCGAGATGCAACAGACCGAGTCGCAATGCCAGTGGACCGGGTTCGTAGCGCCCCGACACGGCGTCGCGCTTGATGAGCCCGAGCCGCGTGAGACTGACGGCGTACGCATGCGCCTGGCCTGGCGGGAGTGCCGCGCTCGCGGCGAGATCGGACAGCGCGAGCGGCGCGCGGGCTTGCGCCAGCGCCGCAAGTAACCGGCCGCCGACTTCCACGCTCTGAATGCCGCGCTGCGGTTTCTGTGCAGTAGCTGCTGCTTTGTCTGTACGTTGCGTCATCTGTCTCGTCGCTGTGCCCACTGCTGTACCCACCGCTGTGCCCAAACATCCAGCCGTTCGAAAAAACGCCCATGTTAGCCGAAGCCGACCGGCCTTCGGATCATCATCGTACGCTGCTCAAGATTTGTATATAGCGATACATTTCGCTATTGACAAATAAACTTGTGCAACCCTAAGATGGCTTCACCCCGCTATCCGAGCAGCAAACAATCAATGCGGGGCGAGACACTCCCCGCCATGCTGCAGGCTGCTTGCCTGCCGTTCCACCGGCCGTATCGTCTCGTCCCGCCCGTCACAGTTCCACTGGAGGCAGACATGACAAAAGCATTTGCATCGCAGGCCGATCTCGAGGAAAAGAAAATCACGTTCACGCAACTGTCCGAGAACGCCTACGCCTATACGGCCGAGGGCGATCCGAACTCGGGCGTGATCGTCGGCGACGATGGTGTGCTGATCGTCGATACGACTGCGACGCCCGCGATGGCGCAGGACCTGATCGCAAGGATCCGCACCGTCACCGACAAACCGATCAAGTACGTCGTGCTGTCGCACTACCACGCGGTGCGCGTGCTGGGCGCATCGGCATATTTCGCCGAGGGCGCGCAGCAGGTGATCGCGAGCCGTGGTACCTACGAAATGATTGTCGAGCGTGGCGAAGCGGACATGAAGTCGGAAATCGAGCGCTTTCCGCGCCTGTTCGCGGGCGTCGAAACGGTGCCGGGTTTGACGTGGCCGACCCTCGTGTTCGAACGCGAGATCACGCTGTTTCTCGGCAAGCTCGAAGTGCGCATCGCGCACCTGGGCGCCGGTCATACGAAGGGCGACACGATCGTCTGGTTGCCGTCGCAGAAGGTGCTGTTCTCGGGCGATCTCGTCGAGTACGACGCTGCGTGCTACTGCGGCGACGCGCAGCTCGAACAGTGGCCCGCTACGCTCGAAGCGCTGCGCGCACTCGGTGCGGACAAACTCGTGCCGGGCCGCGGCCCCGCGCTGACTACGCCGCAGGACGTTCACAAGGGTATCGACTACACGAAGGATTTCGTCACGACGCTGCTGCAAAGCGGCCGCGAAGCGGTCGAGCAACAGCTCGATCTGAAGGCGGCGATGGCGCATACGCGCAAGGCAATGGATCCGAAGTTCGGCCAGGTCTTCATCTACGAACACTGTCTGCCGTTCGATGTGTCGCGCGCGTTCGACGAAGCGAGCGGTATCAAACATCCGCGCATCTGGACCGCGCAGCGCGACAAGGACATGTGGAGCGCTCTGCAGGGCTAGGCAATGCGCAGCGTCGAGAAGGCGCGCGGGAGACGGATGGAGACACTGTAAATGAGCATCGACTACCAGGCGCTGTCGTTCGACTACCGGCCGTGCCGCGAGCAGCGGCACGGCGTGGATGAGGCGAGCGTGCATCCGGTGATCGTGGTTGGCGCGGGGCCGGTGGGCCTCGCAACCGCAATCGATATTGCGCAGCAGGGCGTGCCGGTCGTGCTGGTGGACGACGACTGCACGTTGTCGACGGGTTCGCGCGCGATCTGCTTCGCGAAACGCACGCTCGATATCTTCGACCGGCTCGGCTGCGGCCAGCGCATGGTCGACAAGGGCGTGAGCTGGAACGTCGGCAAGGTATTCCTGCGCGACGATCTCGTCTACACGTTCAATCTGCTGCCGGAAAGCGGTCATCACCGGCCTGCGTTCGTCAACCTGCAGCAGTACTACGTCGAAGGCTATCTGCTCGAACGCGCGAGCGAACTGCCGAACCTTGAAATCCGCTGGAAAAATCGCGTGACCGGTTTGCAGCAGGCAGGCACGCCCGGTGCGCCGGATGCCAGCGTGACGCTGACAGTCGACACGCCCGATGGTTCGTATGCGCTGCGCGGCCGCTATGTCGTCGCGGCCGACGGGTCGCGTAGCCCATTACGCGCGCTGATGGGGCTCGACAGCCGTGGACGCACGTTCAAGGACCGCTTTCTGATCGCCGACGTGAAAATGGAAGCGGATTTTCCAACCGAGCGCTGGTTCTGGTTCGATCCGCCGTTTCATCCGAACCAGTCGGTGCTGTTGCATCGTCAGCCCGACAACGTGTGGCGGATCGACTTTCAACTGGGCTGGGACGCGGACCCTGTGCTCGAGAAAACCCCCGAGCGTGTGATTCCTCGCGTGCGCGCGCTGCTCGGCGCGGACGCGAAATTCGAACTGCAGTGGGTCAGTGTGTACACATTCTCGTGCTTACGGATGGAACGCTTTCGTCACGGCAACGTGCTGTTCGCTGGCGATGCCGCGCACGGTGTGTCGCCGTTCGGCGCGCGCGGCGCGAACAGCGGTGTGCAGGACGCGGAGAATCTTGCGTGGAAGCTCGCGATGGTGGTGGCAGGCCGCGCGCCCGATGCGCTGCTCGACAGCTATGCGGCCGAGCGCGAATACGCGGCCGACGAGAATATCCGCCATTCCACGCACTCGACCGATTTCATCACGCCGAAGAGTGCGGTCAGCCGCGTGTTTCGCGATGCCGTGCTGACGCTTGCGCGCGAGCATGTGTTTGCGCGGCAGCTTGTCAATAGCGGGCGGTTGTCGGTGCCGACGGTGCTGGGCGATTCCATACTCAACACACCGGACAGCGACGCTTTCGACGGCCGGATGGTGCCGGGCGCCGCGTGTTGCGATGCGCCGCTCGAGCACGCTGGACAGCCGGCGTGGTTGTTGCCGCAACTAGGTCAGCAGTTCACCGGGTTGCTGTTCTGCGGTGCGGATGATATCGACAGCGGCACGCATGATGCATTGCAGACGTTAGCGCATGCGAGCGTGCCTTTACGGTTCGTGCTGATTGTGAGCGCGGATGCACGCGATGTCGCCACGGCGTTAGAACGCAGCTTGCCTTATGCAACGGTGGCGATCGATAGCGAAGGACTAGCGGCGGCGCGTTATGACGCAACAGCTGGCACGTTCTATCTAGTGCGGCCCGACCAGCATGTCTGTGCACGCTGGAGACGCATCGACGCACGCCGCATCGAAGAGGCACTCGGACGCGCGCTTTGTCTAGAGAACAGCGCGCAGTAGCACACAAGGAGAGGACAAGTATGCCGCTCAACACCGAACCAAATCTCGCGCGCCCCGACGATTTCTACGAAGCGCTGATCGACATGCATCGCGATCTGGACGATGCCCAAAGCCAGTCGACGAATGCGCAGTTGATCCTGCTGCTGGCGAATCACATCGGCGACCACGCGACGCTGCTCGAAGCGATGCAAATCGCACGCAATGGGGCGACGCGTCGGACGTAGCAGCTGGAAGCGGCGCACGCTGATCGATAAACCCGACTAACCCGGCTAACCAGGGGAATCAACGGGATTGTCGCAAGACCGATAGTCAAGCATAGTCGTCGACACGCGCGACGGGGCAAGCCCCGGACCGAACGATCCACGATGGAGACGCCTATGCCGATACCACGCTTCCATACGCCGCTGTGCTCCCGCAGTCTGTCGAGGGTGACCGCCCATGCCCGCTGATCTGATCTTCGAAGACCGCCTGCGGCCCGGCGACGAACTGCTCGCGCGCGGCCAGCGTCTGGCGGGCGGCCTGTACCGGCTCGGCATCCGCGAAGGCGACACGGTCGCGGTCCTGATGGGCAATCTCCCCGAATATCTCGACGTGATCCAGGCGTGCCGCATAGCCGGCTGCATGTACTGCCCGATCAACTGGCACTTCACGCCTGCCGAGGTCGAATACCTGCTGGTCGATTCCGCGGCGAAGGTATTGATCGCCGATGCGGAGCTGCTAGCCGCGTGTCTGCACGTAGTGCCACGCGACACGCTGTTGCTCGCCGTCGATGCGAATCCGGTCTCCGGTCATTACGTACCGGTGCGCAGCGAAGCCGCGCTGCGCTACGAAAGCTGGCTTGCCAGCCAGGCGCCTTACGACGGGCCGACCGTCGCACCGCGCGGACATCTCGTGTACACGTCGGGCACGACCGGCCGGCCGAAAGGCGTCGTGCGCGATGCGGTGCCGCTCGATCAGTTGCAGGCACGCGATCAACTGTCGCAAACGGTGATCGCGAGCACCTTTGGGATCGTGCCCGGTTGCCGCGTATTGTTGCCCGCGCCGCTGTATCACAGCGCGCCGACGCTATTCGCACGCAGCGCGATGCAAACCGCCGCGCTGCTGGTGCTGATGCCGCGCTTCGATGCGTTGCGTGTACTGGAGTTGATCGAGCGACACCGGATCGACACGCTGTATCTCGTGCCGATCATGTATGTGCGTCTGCTGAAGCTGTCCGCCGCCGAACGTGCGCGTTACGATCTGTCGTCGCTGCGTTTCATCGCATCGACGGGTGCGCCGTGCTCGCCGGATGTGAAGCGCGCGATGATCGAATGGCTCGGCCCGATCGTCTACGAGACCTATGCGTCGAGCGAAGTCGGCATGGTCACCGTGATCGATTCGCACGATGCGCTGGCACGCCCAGGCAGCGCCGGGCGCCCGGTCGGTGACGCGCAGGTGCGGATTCGCCGCGAGTCGGGTGAACCGTGCGATGTCGGCGAAATCGGCTTGATCTATGCGCGCCAGCCCGCCTATCCGGACTTCACTTACCGCAACAACCACGCGGCGCGCGAGCGGATCGAGCGCGACGGGCTCGTCACGCTCGGCGATATGGGTTATCTCGACGCCGACGGCTATCTGTACGTCTGCGACCGCGCGTCGGATATGGTCATCTCGGGTGGCGTCAACATCTATCCGGTTGAAATCGAGAATGCGCTTGCGCGGCATCCGGCGCTCGGCGACGTCGCGGTGTTCGGCGTGCCCGATGCTGAGTACGGCGAGCGGCTCGTCGCGGCGATCGAATGCGATGCGGCTGCGAGCGGCCTTTCGGCGGAGACGTTGATCGACTTTCTGCGTCCGCTGATTGCGGGCTACAAGATTCCTCGCGAGATCGCGTTCGTCGCGCATCTGCCGCGCGACGACAACGGCAAGATCGCGAAGCGTCGACTGCGCGATGCGTATGCGACGTCGCCGTGGAATCGTTAGCCAATCATAAATAGAGACCATCAAGGAGACCATGTACATGACCGCTAGAACACGTCGAACAGCCCGAGCGCTTGCGGCATTCGCCATCGCCGCCATGGCGCTCGCTTCGCTGCTCGCGCACGCGCAGACTCCGCAACTGTCGGACGGCGTTGTGAAGATCGGTGTGTTGACCGATCTGTCGAGCGTGTATGCATCAGTGGCCGGACAGAGCGCCGTCGAGGCGGTGCGCATGGCCGCGGAAGACTTCATGAAGGCGAACCCCGGCATCAAGGTCGAAGTAGTCGCCGCCGATCACCAGAACAAGGCCGACATCGCAGCGACACGCGCTCGCGAGTGGTTCGACGTGCAGCACGTCGACATGATCACCGACCTCGCTTCGTCGGGTGCTGCGTTCGCGGTCATCGACATCGCGAAGCAGAAGAACAAGATTGTTATTGCCACCGGGCCGGCGAGCTCGGACATCACCGGAGCGAAGTGTTCGCCGGTCAGTATTCACTACGTCTACGACACGTATGCGCTAGGCCATGCAACCGGCGATGCGATGGCGAAGCAGGGCGGCGACAGTTGGTTCTTTCTCGCCGCCGACTACGCGTTCGGCCAGGCGCTTGTGAAGGACACCTCGGAGGCCGTCAAGGCCGACGGCGGCAAGGTGATCGGCACGGTACGAGCTCCGCTGAACGCTTCTGATTTCTCGTCGTACATGCTGCAGGCGCAGAGTTCGGGCGCGAAAGTAATCGGCCTCGCAAACGCCGGCGGCGATTTCATCAATGCGGTCAAGAGCGCGAATGAATTCGGCATCACACGTGGCGGCAAGCAGCAACTGGCCGGGCTGCTGGTATTTCTGTCGGACATTCACGCGCTCGGCTTGCAGACCGCGCAGGGTCTGCAATTCTCTACGGCGTTCTACTGGGATCGCAACGACGAAACCCGTGCGTGGGCCAAGCGTATTTATGCGCGCACGAAGAAGATGCCGACCCAGATCGAGGCCGGCGATTACTCATCGACGATGCATTATCTGAACGCGGTGAAGGCGGCCGGCACCGACGATACCGCTGCCGTCATGAAGAAGATGAAGGAACTGCCGATCAACGATTTCTTCGCGAAGAACGGCCGCATTCGCGAAGACGGCCGTATGGTGCACGACATGTACCTCGTGCAGGTGAAGAAGCCGTCCGAGTCGAAATACCCTTGGGATTACTACACCATCAAGGCGACGATTCCCGCCGACAAGGCGTTCCGACCGCTTGCAGAAAGTGCGTGCCCGCTTGTGAAGCCGCCTGTGCAGCAGTAAACGAACTTAAACCTGCACGGACGGGATGCTCTTCATACAGCGCAGCGTGAACATCGAGCGGCTGTGGCGAATGCCGGCGATCTTGTAGAGCTTCTCGCGTAGAAAACGCTCGTACCCCGCGGTGCCATCCACCGCGACTTTCACCAGATAGTCGTATTCGCCCGATACCAGGTACGCCTCCAGCACTTCGGGTAGCTCGGCCAGTTCCGCGCCGAAGCGCGCGAGCGCATTGTCGTCGTGACGATCGAGCGTGACTTCGAGGAGCACGATATCGGCGAGCCCGAGCTTCTGGTGGTCGAGCAGCGCGACATAACCGCGGATATAACCATCGCTTTCCAGTTGCCGCGTCCGGTTCCAGCACGCGGTGGTCGACATGCCGACGCGCTCGGCGAGATCGGCGTTGCTGACGCGCGCATTGGTCTGCAGCTCGCGCATGATCTTGAGATCCTGCGGGTCGAGCGGGCGATTACGCGAGGTCATGGAGGCTCCGGAACATTATCAATTTAATGACGATGATACCGGAAGAAGCTTCTGCAAAACACTGATGTCTGGCGGAAAACAGGAAGCCCTTACAGGCGGAAGCTGGGTATATTTACATCACGCTTCCGTGCCCGGAAACGCTTCGCAGGCCGCTTACCTGCGGCGGCGGTTCGCCACAGCCACAAGCTGTGCCCGGGTGTTACGCCGCCTTTACCGTGGGCGGCGATGCGAGCGAGGTCCGGCTTCATCGAAGCCGGGGTGCGCTCGCCGGGCATGGACGCTTCCTTTAATCGAAGGCGGGTTTGCCTAGTAGTAAACCAGCTGGGTTCGCAGATCGCGCTTCACTGCGCGTCCCATCTTTCTGAACTCCGGATATTGATCGGGCTCGATCAGTCCACCGGGCAAGGTGATATCCAGATTGCGCGTCACGGTGATGGTCTGGCCGTCGACTTGATACGCCGACGTATACGTTCCCCATTGCGAGGCGATGTTGGCCGGTTTGGGCAAGACGGGAATCTTGACGCCGTCCGGCAGCGTAATGGTTGTCGTCTCCGTCACATGTCGCCCAGCCATGGGCATCGCGTATTCGCGCCTGTCTTGAGAAGTCTGCTCGAACGTCGAGCTGATGTTGCTGAAGCTACCCAGCCCCGCCGGTACCTGGATCGCGCCTGGTCCGGGGAACAGCGCGTAATCGGGCAACGTAAACCGCGTTTCGTAATTGAACGGCTTCGTCAGGTCGCGTACCTCGCCGTGGGTGTAGCCGCCCGTGCCGTCCTGACCGGTCATCGTCAGGACCCGTGCGGCAATCTGCGTTTCAAGGCCCGGACGAATGGACGAGAAGAGTTGTCGCGACAGCAGATCGAAGGCGCCCTGATTGTCGATCTGACTGGTGCCGAGCACGTTGCCTGCGCGATCGATCGTGAGTTGCGTCGTGACCTTCACGCGGGCGCTGTCCGGGTTGGCGACCGGTAGCGTCACGAGACGCGCGGTGCCGCTGCCGTCGTCGGTCACCAGGGCGGGTTTGCCGAGTTCGGAATCGGGTAGTGTGCCGAAACGCGCGAGTCCCGCAGTCGAATCGACAAACAGATTGAAGGCGGGCAGGTAGGTGATTGCGTGATTGAACACGCCAACCGGCATGGCGGCTTTCGGCACCCAGTAGCTGTCGTACGCGTTGACCAGTACGGGCGCGCTCTTGATGCCCTTCGCTGCGAGCAGCGCTTCGAGCAAGGTCACGTGGTCCTTGCAGTCGCCGTATGCCGCGTCGAGAATCGCGCCGGCATCGTGCGGCACGACACCGCCGAAGCCAAGATAGATCGCCACATAACGAATGTTCGTGCTGACCCAGTTGTAAAGGATCTCGGCCTGTTGCCGCGGGTCTGTCACGCCCTGGGTGAGCTTGTCCGCGAGCGCCTGGACAGCGGGTGTCACCGCAGCCTTCGGCGCCGCCCGATCAAGATAGGCCGCACCGGCAGTTGCGAAATTCGGGAATGTGCTCACCGCCACGCGCGGGCTGTAGTCGACGCTGCTGACCGAGCCCAGTTCGGGCGGCCGCGCGGGACGATTCGTCAGCGACCATTTCCAGAGCTGCGTATCCGGTTTGTCCGCAGTGGCGCGGCCACCGTCGAGATCGATGGCATCGACATACAGTTTCATCGAGGCCGGCGCGCGGATTGTCAGATGCATCGACTCTCTGGGCGTCCCGACACCGTAATACTCAAGGGTCGAGAATTGCCCCGGAAACATGGGCTTTTTCTGCGTGCTCTTATAGCGCAGCGTGAGCGTCGCGCCGATTGCGACACTCGGGAAGACCACGACCTTGACCTTGTTGTCGTCGAACATCGGCGCCTGGGCGCCTTCCGCACTTTGCTGCTCGAGAATCTTGTCGGGCGTGACGTCGATGCGCCGGCCGTCCTGGGTGGTCGTGTACGCCTGCTCGATCTGCAGTTCTTCGAGCGACGTGCTGTAGCGTAGCGATACCTGTCCGCGTTGCTGGACGCCCTGGTCCGTGTTGATGCGAAAGCTCTCGGTGATGTCTTTCGTGTAGGTGCCGTCTGCGTTGACGTTATAGACGGTGTCGTCGACGAGGATCGTGATGTTGGGCTGGAAATCGGCAGGTTTTGCGGTGTTGGCGGCTTGTACTGCGCCGTATGAGGTGGCAAAAATCAGCGCTGCGGATATCACGCGAATCAGGTAATGCATGGAGACTTCCCCGGGACGGTAAAACTTATGGTCAACGATTTAAACACAGCGGGCGGTTCGTTCGCAATAAGAACGCCTGACTGTAAGGTCCTGTGAATTAACGGGATTTCCTCTTCCCTCGGTCGCGCAGCAACGACTACGGCTATTCGATATCGAGATAGTACATATCCACCATATCGCGTTGTGCGATACCGCTGTTCCCCGCCACACTTGCGCAAACGAATCCCCGATCAGGAGACTTTCCAGTGCGCACTCAGGTTGGCATCATCGGCGCGGGGCCCGCGGGCCTGCTGCTTTCCCATCTGCTTCATCTACGCGGTATCGAATCGGTGGTGCTGGAGGCGCGCGGCCGCGAACAGATCGAATCGACGATACGCGCCGGCGTGCTCGAACAGGGCACGACGGACCTGCTCACCGAAGCGGGTGTCGGTGCGCGGATGAAGACTGAAGGAGCACAGCATCACGGCTTCGAACTCGCGTTCGAAGGCAAGCGTCGGCGGATCGATCTTACTGGGCTCACGGGTCATTCCATTACCGTTTATGCACAGCACGAAGTGCTGAAAGATCTCGTTGCCGCGCGCATCGAGGCAAACGGGACTGTGCTGTTCAACGTCTCGCAGACCTCGTTGCATGGTATCGACACGACGACACCATCGATCCGCTTTCACCACGAAGGCGAACCGCAGGAACTGCATTGCGACTATGTAATCGGTTGCGACGGTTCGCAGGGTGTATCGCGCAACTCGATTCCCCGGGCACTGCGACGCGACTACGAGCGTGTGTATCCGTTCGGCTGGTTCGGCATTCTCGTCGAGGCGCCGCCTTCGTCACATGAGCTGATCTACGCACGGCACGAGCGTGGCTTCGCACTTGTCAGCACGCGCTCGCCGAACGTGCAGCGCATGTACTTCCAGTGCGATCCGAAGGATACGGTCGAGCTTTGGTCAGACGATCGCATCTGGGCCGAGCTGCATGCGCGCGTCGATTCGACTGAAGGCGAGCATGTGGTGGAGGGAAAGATCTTCCAGAAGAATATCGTCGGGATGCGCAGCTTCGTGTCGACGACGATGCGGCACGGGCGGCTGTTCCTCGCCGGCGATGCCGCGCATATCGTGCCGCCGACCGGCGCGAAGGGGCTGAACCTCGCGGTGGCCGACGTCCGCGTGCTGACGCACGCGCTCGATTCGTTCTACAAGGAAGGCCGCATCGATCTGCTCGATACGTACAGCGCGACTGCGCTCAAGCGGATCTGGCGTGCCGAGCACTTTTCATACTGGATGACGCGGATGATGCACCGCCTCGACGATGCGTCGCCGTTCGAGCAGCAGTTGCAGATCGCCGAACTCGAACACGTGACGACCTCGCGCGCCGCGGCCACCGCGATGGCGGAGAACTACGTCGGCGCGGTCGCGGTGTAATACACGATTCGCGTACGCTGCCTGAGCACCGGCGCGTTACGTCTCGATCAGCACCTCGTTGAACACCACGTGGGTCGCGCCGATTCCGTAGAGCAGATCCTGACCGAGTTCCTGGATCGCGTCGTCATCCGGATCGAACTCCCAGTCGATGTCGACATTGCAGCCGCGCTTCGAGGCATCGCTCAGTACCATGAAGAGCTGCCGCATCGCTTTCGTCGACGCGCTGTTGATATACGTCAGACGCACACGCATCACGAAGTGCGGCGGCTGCGCGGTCTGCAAGTACTGCCCGATCAGTTGCAGGATCGGACCGAAGAAAGTATTCGGATTTTCCGGGTGACATTCTCCTTCGACCGAAAGACGCTGGTCAGCGGGGGAAAACTCGATCTCCGGGGTGAAGTCGGTACGGGGAAGTTTGATCGGCGTCATGATGCAGCCTCGGGGTTAGACAAAAGCCTTGATATAAAAACGCGAGAAGCGTCCAACCGACGCTTCGTCGTCATAGAACGCGTACTCGACCGGCTGGATACTGTCGCGCGCGATCGTCAGCAGGCCGAGACCGGCGCCTTTGCTGATCGTGTCGGTGTTCGCGTGGTCGTCGTTGGCGAGCTGCTCGCGGTAGGCCGCCTTGATCTCGTCGAGCGACATCTGCTTCAACTGGTCGAGCCTGCCGGCGATGCGCGCCACGTGTTCGACCGGCACCAGATTGCCGCACACGATCCAGTACGACGTTGTGTCGCGGCCTACCGCGATGGCGCCGGGCCGTGCTTCGGTATCGCTCGGTGTTTCGACGCAGCCGCCGTAGTGCAGCACGTTCTGCGCCATTTCCATGAAAGTCGAAAACAGCTTGCGCTTGGCGGCACCGCCTACACTTTCCAGTTCAAGCCGGCTCTTCAGGTTGGCCGACAGCGAACGCCGCACCTCTTCGTCGAAGTGGCCGGCGTAGTAGTACACGAGACCGGCGTCGCCGGCCGCATCGCGAAAGCTTTCGAACGCGCGGAAATCCATCGTTATGCCTCGTTCGTGAAAGCGAAGAAACACACGTCGTCGCGCCGATGTTGCTGGCCTTGCCATTCGGCGAAGCTTGCGAGCAGCGTGTCGCCGAACTGCTGAGGACGCTCGTCGCGGTGGTCGGCAAACAGCTTGTACAGGCGCTTGCGGCCGTGCGCAATCTGCTTGGGGCCGCCGACCTGATCGATGATGCCGTCGGTCGTGACGAACGCGCGGTAGCCGGTCTGCAACGTATGGCGGCGCGTGGTGAATGCAAAGTCATCGGGTGTGTCGCTGTAGCCGACGCCCATTCTGTCACCTTCGAGCAGCAGCACATCGGGCTGCTGTTCATCGAGCACGGCCAGTTCGAGGCGTGCGCTCGCATATTGAAGATCGAGGCCGTTGCCGGTGAGTACGAACATGAAAGCATCGAGGCCGTCGTCGGATTTGCCTTCGCGTACGACATGCGCTTCACCGCCCGTTGCGTGCTGACCGAGCACTTTCTTGATGTAGCGGTTCAGTTCCGACAACACCTGTGCCGGATCGGGTTCATCGCAACCGGTCGCGACGCGGTTCTCGAGGAACGATAGTGTGATCAGCGTCATGAACGCGCCCGGCACACCGTGCCCCGTGCAGTCGATCAGTGCGCCGAACATGCCGTTGCGGGTCGCGCGAAAGAAGTAGCAGTCGCCACCGACGACATCGCGCGGCAACCACTCGAGCCGAGCGGACGGCAGACACGCGGCGAGTTCCGTCTGCGAATGCCGCAGGTTCGATTGCTGGATCGCTGACGCATACTCGATGCTTGACAACAGTTGACGCGTCTTGGCGGCTTCGATATCCGACATCGCGCGGATCAGCGCCATGCCGCTGCCGATGCCGAAGTACTGGCCATCGCGTGTGCAGATGAAGCCGTCTTTCATCACGCGGGATTCGGGCTCGACCGCGTTGCGCACGACGACTTCGATCGGCGTATCGGCACCGACCATCAACGGTTCCTGATTCGCAAACGACAGGCAACTGCGCTTGCCGAACACCTCGCGGCTAAACGGCCGGCCGTACTGCTCCATGAACACGTTGCGGTTCACGAGCGCGACGGGTGCGCCGTTCTTGACCACCGCAACGGCCTCAACGTCGGGCGCGTCGAGAAACCAGTTCTGCAGATCGGCGTTGCTCATGTCCGACGCGACGGCGGGCGTGTCGACGGCGATCTGGCCTGCGTGTACGACGAGCGCCGGTTGCGTCGCGTTCTGTTGATCGGAACTGGCGGTAGCCAGTGCGCTGTACAGCTGTTCGATACTTGCCATGAAGGATCTCGTTGCAACGCGGAAGTCGGAGGTGCTGGCTGCTTTTGCGCCACGTCGTGCGTGTTCGACAAAAGAAACGCAGTGCCCGCGAAATTAGCGCTGACGCATGACAGAATCGTTAATGGAATTGGTGAATCGCGCGATGTGAGGTGCTTTTTTTCAGGTGCGCGGTGTGACGCAAAAATACTGCGATACAGGGCTAAAGTTTTTTGTGTGATGGTCGATAACTTAAGGCTCGATGCTATGTGCAGGCGTGGTACGTCCACGCAAGACATATCGTCGGAGCGTAAAAAAGGGATGCCCACCTGCAAGCGCGGACACCCCTTTCACTCCGGTAATTTATCGCAGCCGGGTTCTACACCGCAGCGTGATCCGCCTCGCGCAATACCGCATCGAAGAAACGCTGCTGCGCGTCATCGCCGCAACGCGCATACGCACGATTGATCCCGCTGATCACCGCGCGGATCGATGCGGTCACCAGATTCGCATCGATCCCGACGCCGAACGCGTTGCCCACCACGTCCGTTCCGGCCATCTCCGCAATCGCGATCGCGCGCGCGTCCGCACCCTGCGTCAGCGCGCGTTCTTCGTAGTGCTGGATGCGCACGGGGGTACGCAGTGCATGCATCAACGCATCCAGCGGGCCATTACCTTCACCGCTCACGACGGTGCGCTTGCCGTGAATATCGACCGTCAACTGAATGTGCTCGCGCTCGCCGCGCTCGCTCAGACTATGGCCGACATAGTGCAGCGGCGCCTGGCTGTCGACGTATTCCTGCTCGAACAGCGTAAAGATTTGCTGCGGTGTGACTTCGTGGCCGCTGTTGTCGGTGAGCCGTTGCACAGCCGCGCTGAAATCGACCTGCAGCCGGCGCGGCAATACGACGCCGTACGACTGTTCGAGCAGATAGGCGATACCGCCTTTGCCCGACTGGCTGTTCACGCGGATGATCGAGTCGTACGTGCGGCCGAGGTCGTTCGGGTCGACCGGCAGGTACGGCATTTCCCAGATCGCGTCGGGCTTCTGCATCGCGAAGCCTTTCTTGATCGCATCCTGGTGCGAGCCCGAGAACGCCGTGAACACCAGATCGCCGACATACGGATGGCGCGGATGAATCGGCAATTGTGTGCATTCCTCGGCCGTACGCGCCACTTCGTTGATGTTCGAGAAATCGAGGCCCGGATCGACGCCTTGCGTGTACAGGTTCAGCGCGAGTGTGACGAGATCGACGTTGCCGGTGCGCTCGCCGTTGCCGAACAGACATCCTTCGATACGATCGGCGCCTGCCATCACCGCGAGTTCCGCGGCGGCGACCGCGGTGCCCCGATCGTTATGCGGGTGCACCGACAGGATCAGCGAATCGCGGCGCGCGAGATTGCGGTGCATCCATTCGATCTGGTCCGCGTAGAAGTTCGGCGTACCGATCTCGACCGTGGCGGGCAGATTGACGATGGCCTTGTGCTGCGGCGTCGGTTGCCAGATGTCGAAGACGGCGTCGCATACTTCCTTGGCGAAATCGAGTTCGGTGCCAGTGAAGGTTTCAGGGCTGTATTGCAGCGTGAAATGCGTGTCCGTTGCCGCATCGGCGAAGCGCTTGATCGTACGTGCGGCGTTCTGCGCGAGTGTCTTCACGCCGTCGCGGTCCAGTCCGAACACCCACTTGCGGAATTCGGGCGCGGTCGCGTTGTACAGATGAACGATCGCACGTGGTACGCCGCGCAGCGATTCGAACGTGCGCTCGATCAGATCGTCGCGTGCCTGCGTGAGGACTTCGATCGTTACGTCGTCAGGAATGTGACCGCCCTCGATCAGCTCGCGCACGAAATTGAAGTCGGTCTGCGACGCGGACGGGAACGCGACTTCGATTTCCTTGAAACCGATCGCGACCAGCGTCTTGAACATGCGCATCTTGCGCTGCGCATCCATCGGTTCGAACAGCGCCTGGTTGCCGTCGCGCAGGTCGGTGCTCATCCAGATCGGCGCACGCGTGATGGTGCGCGAAGGCCAGGCGCGGTCCGGCAAGTTGACGGGCGTAAAGGGACGGTACTTGGCGGCAGGGTTCTTCAACATGATGGGTCTCGCTCAATGGATGTGAATGAATGGCTGGGTGGCAATCGGTCAGGTCGCGCGATATAGCGGACGTAGGCGGGCGCTTCGCGCAATAGCTCGGGCGAAGGAGGCGGGACAGCTGGGGCAGGAGGGTTTCATCGTCGTCATCCGTGGGTTCGACAGGTTGGGTGTCGACCGGATGAGCAAACGAAAAAGCATCGCCTCCGGTCGGAAACCGGGGCAAGGTCAGCAAACTGGGGATTTAGCGGCGCTTCAGCAGAAACAGATGTTGTACGCGCGCAGCAGCAGACCTGGCCCGGTTGAGCGGGCTAGTAGGTCTAGCGATAGGGAGGTGATCGGCGCGTACATGGTGCGACATAAAATCACATGTTTTGAGATGCGTCAAGTTTTGCGTGTTTTCGCGCTGGGCGCAATTGCCCCTGGCTTCTGACCAAAGCGTGACAGTGACGACTGTCACGCGTGATGGGTTTCGAGCCACTCGCGCAACGCGTCATTCATTCGCGTCTGCCAGCCTTCGCCGCTTTCTCTGAATCGCTCGATAATCTCCGCATCGTATCGAACGGTAACCGCGACCTTGGGATTGGCGAGCTTCGGGCGGCCGCCACGTTTTCTCATCTGCGCGAACTGCTCGTCGCTGGGTTCGAACGTGTCGGGGTCAGCCTCGATGCCGCGTGCGATTGCGGCTTCTTCCTCGGGTGTGTTACGGATCAGTGCAGGTTGCTTCTTCATAGCGTTCGATTTCCCGGTTGTTGGCTTTGCGCAGGCTGATTACCCTGAAGGTTTCACCGCGCTGCGTGAACACGACGCAGTACAGGCGTGCACCGATCACCGCATAGCCAATCTCGCGCAACTCGCCGTAGTCCCTCCGGATGTCGGGCGCGCACCATACGGACGACCAGTCGATAGCTTCGGCGAGTCCCAGTGAAACGCTGTGCTTTGCTTCGTTAACCTCACTCTTTGTGCGGTCGTGAGTCGTTTTCATCGGTTATTGTAGTTACATAAATTAACCGCGGCAACATGTTTTTGTAACTACGTTAACTATTGCTCGCGCAGAAGCGTCGTAGGATACCGGCCGTCGGTGCGTTTTGGCGTTCAATGGCCGTTTGGCCTACCTTTCTGCCGCAGCCCCAAAGCGGATAGTTCTATTTTGCTTCTGGCAGTTTTACGTGTTTCACCGCACACGCCACGGCGCAACCGGCCGAAACCGCGCCTGCAAATGCCGCATGAACATCGTCGTACGCATCGGCAGGCCGGTGCGCTGATGCGTCAACGCGATCACGTTCGCGTCGGGCAGCTTCCACGCGGGCAACAGCCGCACCAGCGTGCCACGTGCGACGTCATCGGCGACATCCCACTCCGATCGCACGATCACACCACGCCCTTCGAGCGCCCAGCGACGGATCACATCGCCGTCATTGCAACTCAACCGGCCCGGCACACGCACGCTGCGCGTGGTACGGCCTTTGCTGAAATGCCATAGCGTCACGTCCTCGTTGTTTTCAGGCAGTGCGATGCAGGGCAATGCCGCCAGCGCTTCCGGCGTGGCGGGCATGCCGTATCGCTTCACGAACGCGGGCGACGCGCACGCCCACCGTGCGTTCGGCGCGACCGCATAACCGATCAGGTTCGACAGCCGCAGTTCGCCGATATGCACGACGACATCGAAGCGGTCCGCGATTTCGGTGAGCGGCTCGTCCGACAGCGTGAGCGCGATATCCACTTCCGGGTGCAGCTCCTGGAAGTGCGCCGCCGCGGGCGCCACATAGCGCTTGCCGAAACCAAGCGGCGCATTGATCTTCAGCGTGCCGACCATGCCGCCGCGACGCGCGTGGAGATCGTCGAGCAGCGCATCGAACTGTTCGATCAGTACGGCGCCGCGTGTGCAAAGCAGTTCGCCTTCTTCGGTAAAGCGCAGCCGGCGCGCGGAACGATCGACGAGCCGTACATCGAGCCGCCGTTCGATCTGCTGCAGCCGCTGCGTCACCGCCGACGGCGTCAGGCCGAGCGTGCGGGCGGCGGCGAGCAGGTTCTCGCTGGCACGGATGGTGAGCAGAAAGCGCAGGTCGGCGGAGTCTTTCATTTCAGTTCCACTAAATCTATGAATAAGCGAAGCTAAATTGTAGGGCAGGCAATCGCGTTTATCCTAGATGCTCTTCTGGAGACGAGCATGCCCGCTGCACTGTCATCGATTGAAACCCCGGCGTTACTGCTGGATCACTCCCGCATGGATGCCAACATCGCGCGGATGCATACGCATCTGGCGAGACTCGGCGTACCGATGCGTCCGCATGTGAAAACCAGCAAATGCATCGAAGCGACACGACGGCTGTTCGATACGGGAGTCGGTCCGATTACCGTATCGACGCTGCGCGAAGCGCAGTTTTTCTTCGAGCACGGCTTCACGGACATTCTGTATGGCGTGGCCATCGCGCCGAACCGTTTCGAGGCCGCCGCGGATCTGATCCGCGCAGGTGTGTCGTTGAAGCTCGTGCTCGACAGTCTGGAAACCGCGACGCTGCTTGCTGAATATGTGCGTGGGCATCACCAGGCGTTCGAGGTTCTGCTGGAAATCGATTGCGATGGACATCGCTCCGGTTTGCCGCCGGACTCGCCGCTGATCGTCGAGATCGCGCAACTCCTGCGCTCCGTCGGCATCGACGTACAGGGCGTGATGACGCATGCGGGGAATTCCTACGACAGCCGTTCCGTCGACGAGATCGTCCGCTATGCGCATCAGGAGCGCGATGCGGTCGTCGCTGCCGCACAGCGGTTGCGCGAAGCAGGCTTCGCTGTGCCGGTCGTCAGCGTCGGTTCGACGCCGACCGCGTTGTTCGCCGACGATCTGCGCGGCGTGACCGAAGTCCGCGCCGGCGTATTCATCTTTTTCGATCTCGTCATGGCGGGGCTCGGCGTGTGTACGCAAGCGGATATCGCGGTGTCCGTGCTGACCACCGTCATCGGACATCAACCGCAAAAGGGCTGGACGATCGTCGACGCCGGGTGGATGGCGTTGTCGCGCGACCGTGGCACGGCGGCGCAGGCGGTCGATCAGGGCTACGGCGTGGTGTGCGATGCGAACGGCAAACCGCTCGACGACCTGATCGTGATCGCCGCGAACCAGGAGCACGGCATCGTCGCACTGCGCGACCCGGACGCGCGACAGGCGCATGCGTTGCACCTGCCGGTCGGCACGCAACTGCGTATTCTGCCGAATCACGCCTGCGCGACTTCGGCGCAGCACGCCGGGTATCGTGTGCTCGACGAATCAGGTGCGCATGAATACTGGCCGCGCATCGCCGGCTGGTAATCTGAACCGATCTACAGGAGACATACTGATGCAAACCATCTTCACCGAACACGCACCGAAGCCCGCCGGACACTACTCGCAGGGCATCGTATCGGGCGGCTTCATATACGTTGCCGGACAGCTTCCCATCGATCCGGTCACGGGCTCGATCCCCGACGGCATCGCTGAGCAGGCCGAGCGCGCGCTGAAAAACGTGCAGGCGATTCTCGAAGCCGGTGGGGCGTCGGTAGCTGGGCTCGTGAGCGTGCAGCTCTTCATCACGAGCGTCGAGTTGTGGCCGGAGATCAACCGCGTGTATGCCGCGTTCATGGGCGAGCATCGACCCGCGCGCACGGTGGTGCCGGTCGGCCCGCTGCATCACGGCGTGCTGATCGAGATCAACGCGGTGGCCGAAGTCGGCACGCCGGCCCGCGAGGGCTGAACGATGGCCGTTCTGCAACCGCCTGCGGATCGACCGCGCATTCAGTTTGTGCTGTTCGATCTGCTGACCGCCGTGCTCGATTCGTGGACGCTCTGGAATGCGGTGGCCGGATCGGCAGAACTCGGCCGGCAATGGCGCATGGCGTATCTGAAGCTGACTTATGGATGCGGCCGCTATGTTCGTTACGAGTCGCTGGTTGCGCAGGCGGCGGCAAGTGTCGGTCTCGACTCAGGCTGTGCGAGCGAACTCGAGCGGCGCTGGAACGAACTGCGGGCATGGCCGGAAGCGGGCGCCGTGCTTGCGGATCTGAAGCAGCACTACAAGCTCGGCGTCGTCACGAACTGTTCGGTGGCGCTCGGCCATCTCGCGGCGGCGATTCCCGGCGTCGCTTTCGATGTGGTGGTGACGTCGGAGGAAGCGGGCTTCTATAAGCCCGATCCCGCACCTTATCTGCTGGCGCTCGACAGACTAGGTGCGCGCCCGGAGAACACGGTGTTTGTCGCGGGCTCGGCTTATGACTTGTTCGGAACGGCGCAGGTCGGGCTACCGGCTTACTGGCACAACCGTGTTGGTCTGTCTGCTCCGGACGGGGCGCCCGCACCGTTCGCGACGCGGGCTACGCTGGATGATCTACCCGCCGATATTCTGCGGCTGATGTAGTCGGCGTCGTGAGGAGGTAACCGGCGATCTACCTTGCACGCCGCTGCCCGACAAATCGCATCACGCAGAAACAAACCGTTCCGGATACACGAACGACTCTCCAGCAATTTATTCCGCTGCCGCATTGCCACTTCCCGCATTAAATCGACTAATACTGCATTCAGCCGACATACTTTAATCGGTTTGCCATGCCTTTTGCGTGCACTGCAAAAATCTGATGGTTTGCTTCTTGCAATGGCGTGAAGTTGATATAAGCTGATGAGTGCCGCCAAGGCAACAATGAAAACGACTGACTGAGAGAAACGGAAAATGATCCGGAGGGCATGGAATAAATGATCAAGTCCTGATCGCGCGGGGTCGCGCCTCATTTTAATGTGCTGGCTGTGCTGTTCGGTGCGTTGGGTAACGCGCTGGGGCTTTTTGCGCCCTGCGTTTAATTACCTGCCTGCGCCGCGGTAACGGCTGTGCCCGATATCCAGGCGGTGCCTGATATCCAGAAAGAGAATCGCCGGTTCGATCTGAACCACGGTGAGTGCTTCATATTGCCGTTTTAATCTGATTTGCGGTCTTTGAGTAATGTCCAATTCAGGTTTCTGGGGGAAGAAAATAGTGAAAACTACCGGCCAAAAACGCAGCCGCGACCTGCGAAAGATTGTCCCTTTCACGTGTATCTTTCTGGCGCTGTCTGGTGCCGGCATCGTGGAGGCAGAAGCAGCGTGTACGGCTGCAGGCGTGATCGTTACCTGTACCGGGGCCGCGAACATTCTCTCGCCGAGCTATTCGAATGCGACTAGCCCTGTCACCGTCAACGTCGATGCGACGGGTACCCTCGGGGTCCTGCTTGGTATCGGCGGCACAGCGCTATCGTTGACCGGCAACAACGTCACGCTGAATAACGCAGGCACGATCGATCCGTCGCTGCTCGGCGGGCTCTCTTTCCTGTCGAGCGGCACGTTTATCGGTAACGCGGCGGCCACCAATGTGTCGGTCACTAACAGCGGCACGATGAGGGGAACATCCGGTCCGCTCAGCGTGAACCTGAATGGTCTGACCGGGTTGGCGCTAGTGGTGCAGACCGCGCCTACCGGCACAACGAACATTACCAACAGCGGCACGATCAATTCGGCGAGTATTCTCGGCGCCACGCTCGGAGCCGGCGACGCGCCGGTAGTCGGCGTGTACGGTGGCGGGCAGGTGACCTTCAACAACGCAGTAGGCGGCACCATCAATGGCCGTGTTGCTTTCCAGGGCTCCGCCGGCGGCAACACGTTCACCAACTCTGGGACGCTTAACGGCAGCGTCTCGCTCGGCGGGGGTGGCAACAACACGTTTATCGCCAATACAGGTTCGACGTTCTCTACCACCGCCGGCACTGGAGTTGCGCTCCCGGTCACGGGACTGACGGGTGGTACGCTGTCCTTCGCCGCAACAAACACCGTCGACGCTGGCGGCGGCACCAACAACACGATCACCCTGCAGCAGGGCGCCGGCAGCTCCACGACCGGTGCGATCACCAATACGAATTTCCTGAATTTCCAGAACCTGAATCTTAGCGGCGGCACGTGGACGTTGACTGGCGCATCGACGGTGTCGAATGCGACGCTCGGCGGTGTGGCGATTATCAACAGCGGCGCAGGGCTTGGCACCGGACTGGTTACCAGCAACGGGGGCGGGCTGCAGTCCTCGCTTGCCGGAATTAGTCTTGCCAATGCATTCACGCTGGGTGCCGGCGGCTTGACGGCAGGAGGGACGAGCGCCTTCACGCTGGGCGGCATTCTGAGCGGCACCGGCGCATTGATCTCGAATGTCACCGGCGGTCTCACACTAGGTGGCCTGAACACGTTTAGCGGAGGCACGACCCTGGGCGGCGGCTCGCTGCTGCTCGGTACGGCCACAGCACTGGGCAACGGTGCATTGAACGTGACCGGCTCGGCAACGCTCGATGCGAGTGTCGCCGGTCTGTCTGTCGGCACTGGCATCAGCATCGGTACCGGCAACACGCTGACGCTTGGCGGCAGCAACGCGCTCGGTCTGAACGGCATCATCGGCGGCGCGGGCGGGCTCACGAAAATCGGCACAGCGACTGTGACGCTGGGCGGCGCGAATACCTTTGGCGGCGGTCTCGCGATCAATGCCGGCACGCTCGCGCTCGGCGCAGCCGGCAGCCTGCTGGCGAGCACCAACGTGACGCTGGGCGGTGCGACCGCGGGCTTCGATATCAGCGCCGCGACCGGCGGGCAGACCATCGGTCAACTGTCGGGCACGGGCGGCATAGTAACGCTCGGCACGAATAACCTGACGTTCGGCGATGGGACGAACCAGACCTTCGGCGGCGAGATTGCGGGCACTGGCGGCATTACCAAGAACGGCAGCGGTATCCAGACGTTCACTGGCGCGAACAGCTTCTCCGGCACCGCAACGATCAACGGCGGCACGCTGGCGCTGTCCGGTGCAGGTTTCCTGGGGGGCACGCCGAATGTGGTTCTCGGCAACACCGGCGCAACGCTCGACGTCAGCGGCGCAACCGGCACAACGGCGATCGGCGCGCTGACCGGCGCAGCAGGAACGGGGGTAACGCTTGGCGCGCACACGCTGACGCTGTCTCCCATCGGGAGCGACGGCAACTTCGGTGGTGTGATCTCCGGTACCGGCGGTCTCGTGGTGGCGGGCACCGAAACGCAAACGCTGACCGGCGCGAACACGTTCACGGGCGGCGCGACGATCAATGGCGGCACACTCGCGATCGGTGCGGGCGGCAGCCTGGCCGCAACCGGCTCGGTAACGCTCGGCGCCGGGGGGGCAGTCTTCGACCTCACTGGGGCCACGGGCGCGCAGACTATCGGCGCGCTTTCCGGTCTTGCAGGCAGCGCCTTAAAGCTTGGCGCCAACAACCTGACCTTCGGCAACGCGACGGCCCAGACCTTCGGCGGCAGCATCAGTGGCACAGGCGGCATCACCAAGAACGGCACGGGCACGCAGACCTTCTCGGGCGCGAACACCTTCACCGGCGCCGCGACGATCAATGCCGGCACGCTGGCACTGTCGGGTGCGGGCTCGTTGTCCGCCGATGTCAATCTGGCGGGTCTTGGTACCGGTCTCAACATCAGCGGTGCCACCGGCACTGCGGCGATCGGTGCGTTGACCGGTGTGGTAGGCAGCACCGTGACGCTCGGCGCGAACACGCTGAATCTGGGTAGCGCGACGAGCGGTATCTTCGCGGGCGCAATCGGCGGTACGGGTGGCATCAACCTGGGTGGTACCGGTACGCTCACGCTGAGCGGCGCAAACACCTTCACCGGCGGCACGACCATTAGCGGCAACGGTACGCTCGCGCTCGGCGCCGGCGGCTCGCTGGCGGTCTCCGGCGGTGTGAATCTGACAGGCGCGAATGCGGGCTTCGACATCAGTGCAGCGACCGGCCCGCTGACCATCGGCGCGTTGTCCGGCACAGGCGGCACCCTCTCGCTCGGCGCGAACAACCTGACCTTCGGCGATGGCACGAACACGTCGTTCGGGGGCGTGATTGGCGGCACGGGCGGCCTCACCAAGCAGGGCACCGGCACGGCGACGCTGAGTGGCGCGAATACGTTTAGCGGCGGCTTCAACCTGAACGCGGGCGGTCTGTCGATCGGCGGCAGCGCCGCGCTCGGTACCGGGACGTTCACCGTCGGCGGCGCGGCGACACTGTCCAGCACCGGCGCGGCGACGCTCGGCAACAACGTGGTACTGAACGCCGGACTGACCGTGACGGGTGCCAATGCAGTCACGCTGAACGGCGTACTGTCCGGCATCGGTGGGCTGACGATGAACGGCACGGGCGCGTTGACACTGAACGGCGCGAACACCTACACGGGTGGCACCAACATCAACTCGGGCACGGTGGCGCTCGGCGCCAACGCGAGTCTGGCGGCGACCGGTACCGTGAACCTCGCAACCGGTGCGACCTTCGATCTGTCGGCCGGTAACGGCCAGCAGGTGTTCGGCACGCTGGTCGGCAACGGTAACGTGAATCTGGGTTCGAATTCCCTGACGCTTGGTTCTGCGCTCAACGGAACGTTTAGCGGCTCGGTGGGCGGTACGGGCGGTCTGCTCAAGGTCGGCGCCGGTATCGAAACGCTGACCGGTGCGAACACGTTCACCGGTGGTACGACAATCAGCGCCGGCACACTGGCGCTCGGCGCGGGCGGTAGCCTCGCGGCAACCGGCGCCGTGACGCTCGGCGGCCTCGGCACGGGCTTCGATATCAGCGGAGCGACAGGCAATCAGACGATCGGCTCACTGGGCGGTATTGGTGGCGCGGTAACGCTGGGTGCTAACTCGCTGACGCTGGGCACCACCGGAAGCAGCAGCTTCGGCGGCACGATCGGCGGTACTGGCGGTCTCGTGATGGCGGGCACCGGCACGCAAACGCTGACCGGTGCGAACACGTTCACCGGCGGAACAACGGTCAACGCCGGGACGCTGGCACTCGGTGCGGGCGGCAGTCTTGCCGCGGGCGGCGCAGTCACGCTCGGCGGTGCGGGCGCAACGCTCGATCTGAGCGCAGCGAGCGGCCCGCAAGTCATCGGTGCGTTGTCTGGCATCGGCGGGACGCTGGCACTCGGTGGAAACAACCTGAGCTTTGGCGGTACGGGCAATCTGTCCTTCGGCGGCGCGATCACAGGTACGGGCGGCGTCACCAAGCTCGGTACCGGTACGGAAACGCTGACCGGCGCGAACACGTTCACCGGTGGTTTGACGATCGGTGCCGGCACGCTCGCGCTCGGCGCAGGCGGCAGCCTGGCGGCGGGTGGCTCAGTCAATCTGAGCGGCGCGGGTGCGGGCTTCGATATCAGCGCAGCGACGGGTGCGCAAACCATCGGCGCGCTCTCCGGTCTCGCGGGGACCACGGTCGCGCTTGGCGCGAACACGCTGAATCTCGGCGGCACGGGCGGCGGAATTTTCGGCGGCGTGATCGGCGGTACCGGCGGTCTTAATCTGACTGGCACCGGTACGCAAACGCTGACCGGCGCGAATACGTTCACGGGCGGTACGACGATCGGCGCGGGCGGTACGCTTGCGCTCGGTGCGGGCGGCAGTCTCGCTGCGACGGGCTCGGTGAATCTGGGCGGCGCGGGCGCAACCTTCGACCTCAGCGCAGCGACGGGCCCGCAAACGATCGGCGCGCTGCTCGGTGCCGCGGGTAACGTGGCGCTGGGCGCGAACAATCTGACCTTCGGCGACGGAACGAACCAGACCTTCGGCGGCACGATTGCCGGCACGGGTGGGCTCGTCAAGCAGGGCACCGGTACGGAAACGCTGAACGGTGCCAATACGTTTAGCGGCGGTGTCACGCTGAACGCCGGCGGTCTCACACTAGGCGCAAACGCGGCGCTCGGAACGGGCGGCTTGACGCTCGGCGGCTCGGCGACACTCGATACAAACGTCGGTGGTCTGTCGATCGGCAACAACATCAACCTCGGTGCTCCGGGCAATGCGCTGACGCTCGGCGGCAGCAATGCGCTGAGCCTCGGCGGTGTGATCAGCGGTGCGGGTAACCTCGTGAAGAACGGCGCCGGCGCAGTGACGCTGACGGCCGCGAATACCTTTAGCGGCGGCACCAACATCAACAACGGCACGCTCGCGCTCAGTGGAGCTGGCGCGCTTGCGGCAACCGGCGCGGTGACCCTGGGCGGCGCGGGAGCGAGCCTCGACATCAGCGGCAGTGGGTTGAGCGGACTGACCATCGGCGCGTTGTCGGGTACGGCGGGCACCGTTGCACTGGGTTCGAAGGAACTGACCTTCGGTGACGCCACCAATCAGACCTTCGGCGGCAGCTTCACGGGCACAGGCGCCATCATCAAGAACGGTGCCGGCATCGAAACGCTGACCGGTGCAAGCACGTTGGCCAACGCGGCGATCAACGCCGGCACGCTGGCATTGTCGGGTGCGGGCTCGCTGTCCGCAGGCACGACCGTCAATCTCCTGAGCCCCGGTACCACGTTCGACATCACCGCTGCTACCGGTACGCCGACCATCGGCGCGCTGGACGGCCTGGCAGGCACCGCCGTGACGCTCGGCGCGAACACGCTGAACCTCGGCGGCTCGGGGAGCGAGACCTTCGGTGGCGTGATCAGCGGCACCGGTGGTCTCAACGTGAATGGCAACGCCACGCAACCGCTGACGCAAACGCTGACCGGCGCGAACACATTCACGGGCGGTACGACGATCGGCAACGGCACGCTTGCGCTTGGCGCGGGCGGTTCACTAGCGGCCACGGGCGCCGTGAATCTGGGAGGCGCGGGTGCAACCTTCGACCTCAGCGCAGCAACCGGTCCCGTGACGATCGGCGCGCTGTCCGGCGCGGCAGGCAACCTCGCGCTCGGCGCGAACAACCTGACCTTCGGCGACGGCGCGAGCACGGCGTTCGGCGGCATTATCGGCGGCACGGGTAGCGTCACCAAGCAGGGCGCGGGTGTAGCGACCCTGAGCGGCGCGAATACGTTCACCGGCGGCTTCAACCTGAACGCGGGCGGTCTCAACGTCGGCAACAACACGGCGCTCGGTACCGGCGCGCTGACGGTAGGCGGTGCGGCGACGCTGGCCAGTACTGCCGCGACGACGCTCGGCAATGCCATCGTCCTCAATGCCGGGCTGACCGTACAGGGCAGCAACAACCTGACGTTGAACGGCACACTGTCCGGCATCGGCGGGCTGACGATGGGCGGCACCGGAGTGCTGACATTGGGCGGCACGAATACCTACACCGGCGGCACCAACATCAACTCGGGCACGCTGGCGCTCGGTGCCAGTGCGAGTCTGTCCGCGGGCGGCACTGTGAACCTGGCGACGGGCGCGACCTTCGATCTGTCGGCCGGCAACGGTCAGCAGGTATTCGGCACGCTGATCGGCAACGGTACCGTGAATCTGGGTGCCAATGGACTGACGCTCGGCTCTGCGACCAACGGGACGTTTAGCGGCGCGATTGCAGGCACAGGCAGTCTCCTCAAGGTCGGCACCGGCACTGAAACGCTGACCGGCGCGAATACGTTCACCGGCGGCACGACGATCAACGCGGGCACGCTCGCGATCGGCCCGGGCGGCAGCCTCGCGGCAACCGGTGGCGTGACGCTCGGCGGTCTCGGCGCGGGCTTCGACATCAGCACAGCGACCGGCAACCAGACGATCGGCGCACTGAATGGCGTAGCGGGCAGCACCGTGACGCTCGGCGCGAACAACCTGACGATCGGCGATGCCACGAGCCAGATCTTCGGGGGCGCGATTGCAGGCGCGGGTGGCCTCGTGATGGCGGGCAGCGGCAAGGAAACGCTGACTGGCCCGAATACCTTCACCGGCGGCACGACGATCAACAGCGGCACGCTCGCGATCGGCGCAGGCGGCAGCCTCGCGGCGACCGGTGCGGTGACGCTGGGCGGCGGAAGCTTCGACATCAGCGGCGCGACGACTCCGCAGATCATCGGCGCGCTGTCGGGTGTAGCGGGTACCGTTGCGCTCGGGGCAAACAACCTGACCTTCGGCGACGGTACCAACCAGACCTTCGGCGGCAGCATCACCGGTAGCGGCGGCATCATCAAGAGCGGTACCGGCATCGAAACGCTGACCGGTGCCAGCACGTTCACCGGTGGCGCAACGGTCAATGCCGGCACGCTGGCGTTGTCGGGCGCGGGCTCGCTGTCGGCGGGCACCGACGTCAACCTGGCGAACCTCGGCGCGACGCTCGACATCAGCGGCGCGACTGCCGCTCCGACGATCGGTGCGTTGAACGGCGCACTGGGCAGCATCGTGACGCTCGGCGCGAACACGCTGAACATGGGCGGCACGTCGGCCGGCCTGTTTAGCGGCACGATCGGCGGCACGGGCGGCATTACCAAGAACGGCACCGGCACGCAGACACTGACCGGCGCGAATACCTACACAGGTCCGACGACGATCAACCAGGGCACGCTCGCGATCAGCGGTGGCGGCAGTCTTGCGGCGGGCAGTGCAGTGAATCTGGCCGGCGGTGCGGGCGCGGGTCTCGACATCAGCGGATCGACGGGCAACCAGACGGTCGGTGCGCTGTCGGGCGCGGCGGGCTCGACGGTGAGCCTCGGTACGAAGTCGCTGAGTTTCGGCGACTCGACGAACCAGACGCTCGCGAGCAACGTCAGCGGCACGGGCGGACTCGTGAAGCAAGGCAGCGGCGTCGAAACGCTGACCGGCAACAATACGTATAGCGGTGGGACGGTGCTGAACGCGGGTGGCCTCGTCGTCGGCAGCAATACGGCGCTCGGTACCGGCGCGTTGACGGTGGGCGGCAACTCGACACTGGACAGCAGCACCGCGACGACGCTCGGCAACGACATCCTGCTGAACGCCGGGCTGACGGTTCTGGGCACGAACAACCTGACGTTGAACGGCTCGCTGTCCGGTACCGGTAGCCTCACCAAGGACGGCAGCGCGACGCTGACCTTGAACGGCACCAACACCTACACGGGCGGCACGAACATCAACCAGGGCACGCTCGCGCTCGGTGCGAATGCGAGCCTGGCGGCGAGCGGCATCGTGGACGTAGCGACCGGTGCAACCTTCGATCTGTCGGCCGGCAACGGTCAGCAGGTGTTCGGTACGTTGGTCGGTGGCGGGGCGGTGAATCTCGGCTCCAACGCGCTGACGCTCGGCGACGCGAACAACGGTACGTTTAGCGGCGCGGTCGCCGGCACGGGTAGTCTCGTCAAGGTTGGAACCGGCACGGAAACCCTGACGGGGGCGAACACCTATACCGGCGGCACGACGATCAACGGCGGCACGCTCGCGCTCGGTGCAGGTGGCAGCCTCGCGGCAACCGGCGGCGTGACGCTCGGTGGTCTCGGGACGGGCTTCGATATCAGCGCGGCGACGGGTAACCAGACGATCGGCTCACTGGGCGGCACCGCGGGCACGGTGACGCTGGGTGCGAACAACCTGACGATCGGCAATGCGACGAGCCAGATCTTCGGCGGCACGATCGCGGGCACGGGCGGCCTGACGATGCAGGGCACCGGCAAGGAAACGCTGACCGGTGCGAACACCTACACCGGCGGTACGACGGTCAACAGCGGCACACTCGCGATCGGCGCAGGCGGTAGCCTCGCGGCGACCGGTGTGGTGACGCTGGGCGGTACTGGAGCAAGCTTCGATATCAGTGGCGCGACGACGCCGCAGATCATCGGTGCGCTGTCGGGTACGGCGGGTACCGTTGCGCTCGGTGCAAACAACTTGACCTTCGGCGATGCGACTAACCAGACCTTCGGCGGCGGCATCACGGGCACCGGTGGGATCGTCAAACAAGGTACCGGTACTGAAACGCTGACGGGCACGAGCACCTTCACCGGCGGCGCAACGGTCAATGCGGGCACGCTGGCGCTGGCGGGTGCCGGTTCGCTGTCCGCGGGCACCGGCGTCAATCTCGCGAATGCCGGCACGTCGCTCGACATCAGCGGCGTCACCGCCGGCGGTACGCCGACGATCGGTACGCTGACCGGCGCGCTGGGCAGCACGGTGGCGCTCGGCGGTAACAACCTGACGCTCGGCGGTTCGGGGAACGGGACGTTCGCCGGCACGATCGGCGGTACGGGCGGCATCGTCAAGCAGGGCACCGGCACGGAAACGCTGACTGGCGCGAATACCTACACCGGCGGCACGACGGTCGGTAACGGTACGCTCGCTATCGGTGCGGGTGGCAGTCTTGCGGCTGGCGGCGCGGTGACACTCGCCGGCACGGGCGCTACGCTCGACCTGAGCGCGGCAGCTGGCCCGCAAATCATCGGCGCGCTCTCCGGTACTGCCGGTACGCTGGCACTCGGTGCGAACCCGTTGACGTTCGGCGACGGCAGCAACCAGACCTTCGGCGGCGCTATCACGGGCAGCGGTGGCATCACGAAGAGCGGGACCGGCACCGAAACGCTGACGGGCGCGAATACGTTCACCGGCGGCACGACGATCGGTGACGGCACGCTCGCGATCGGCGCGGGCGGCAGCCTGCTGTCGACCGGTGCGGTGACGCTCGGCGCTACAGGTGCCTTTAACATCGGCGGTGCGACTACGCCGCAAACGATCGGTGCGCTGTCCGGTGTTGCGGGTAGCACCATCGGTCTCGGCGGTAATACGCTGGCGTTTGGTGACGCTACGAACCAGACCTTCGGCGGCGCTATCACGGGCACCGGCGGCATCACGAAGAACGGCGGCGGTACGCAGACGCTGACCGGCGCGAGCACCTTCACCGGCAACACGACGATCAACGACGGCACCATCGCACTGACCGGTGCGGGCACGTTGTCGGCGGGCACGAACGTGAATCTCGCCAGTGCCGGTACGTCGCTCGATATCACCGGTGTGACTGCCGGCAGCACGCCGACGGTCGGTGCGCTGTCCGGTGTCGCGGGAGCTAACGTGACGCTGGGCGGCAATACGCTGACGCTCGGTGGCGGCGCAAGCGGCAACTTCGGCGGCGTGATCGCGGGCACGGGCGGCATTCTCAAGAACGGCGCCGGCACGCAAACACTGACGGGCGCGAATACGTTCACCGGCGGTACGACGATCGACGGCGGCACGCTTGCGATCGGAGCAGGCGGCAGTCTCGCCGCGGGTAGCGGCGTGACGCTCGGTGGCACCGGCACCTTCGATATCAGCGCAGCGACGGGCGGCGGTACGACGCTCGGCACGTTGTCCGGTACGGCAGGCACCGTTGCTCTCGGCGCGAACAACCTGACCTTCGGCGACGGCACCAACCAGACCTTCGGCGGTGGCATCACGGGTACGGGCGGTATTGTCAAGCAAGGCACGGGCACGCAGACGCTGACAGGCGCGAGCACCTTCACCGGACCGACGACGGTCAATACCGGCACCCTCGCGCTGAGCGGTGGCGGCACGCTATCGACCGGGACCAACGTCAACCTCGCGAACCCGGGCACGACGCTCGACATAACCGGCGCAAGCGGTGGTACACCGACAGTCGGTTCGCTGACCGGCGGAGCGGGTACGAACGTGACGCTGGGCGGCAATACGCTCACGCTGGGTGGTGGCTCGAACGGCACCTTTAGCGGCACGATCGCGGGCACGGGCGGCCTCATCAAGGATGGTCCGGGCACGCAGACATTGACCGGCCCGAACACCTACACCGGAGGTACGACGCTCGCAGGCGGTACGACGGTGCTCGGTAACAACCAGTCGCTCGGTAGCGGTGCCATCACGGTGAGCGCACCGGCAACGCTCGATTCCACCACGGCGCTAAACCTCGGCAACGCGCTGAACCTGGGCTCGGCGGCGACGATCGGCGGTAGTCAGGATCTGACGCTGTCAGGCACCGTGTCGGGCACCGGCAGTCTCGTCAAGAATGGTGGCGCAGACCTGACGCTGACCGGCAACAACACGTTCGCAGGCGGCACCACGCTTAACAACGGCACGTTGACGCTGGGTAGCGCCAACGCTCTCGGCACCGGCGGTCTGACGTTGAACGGCGGCACGCTCAACGGGAACAACACGAACCTGACACTGCCTTCGTTGAACGGCACGACAGGCGGTACGTTGAATCTCGGCTCGGGCAACCTGACAGTGAACGGCGGCAACTACGGCGGCGTGCTGGCTGGCACCGGAGCGGTCACCAAGCAGGGCGGCGATACGTTGACGCTTGCCGGCACGAACACCTACAGCGGTCCGACCACGGTTTCGGCGGGTACGCTCGCGGTGACCGGCTCGGTGGCGAACTCGGCGGTGACCGTGCAGAACGGCGCGACGGTGACGGGTACCGGGACGGTCGGTAGCCTGACGGTGGGCAGCGGCGGTACAGCGGCGGCACCGTCGCCCGGACAAACACTGAACGTAGCGGGCAACGTGTCGTTTGCGTCGGGCTCGATATTCAGCGTACCCGCCAACGCCCAGCAGCAGAGCGGTACGGTGGACGCAACCGGCACCGCGACGCTGAGCGGCGGCGATGTGCAGGTGCTGGCCGGTCAGGGCAAATACGCGCCGTCGAGCAAGTATCAGATCCTGAGCGCGAACCAGGGCGTGAACGGTACCTTCGCCGGCGTGACGTCGAACCTCGCGTTCCTGACGCCGACCCTCAGCTACAGCCCGACCGCGGTGTTCCTCTCGCTGGTGCCGAACGGCGTGCTGTTCCAGCAGGTTGCGGTGACGCCGAACCAGCGCGCCGTTGCAATCGCGGCCGGCAATCTGCCGGCGACCAACGCGGTGTTCCAGGCGCTGTTCTCGTCTGACGCACCGACAGCGCGTCAAGCGTTCAATACGCTCGATGGCGAGCTGTATGCAAGCACGAAGACCGCGCTGCTGCTCGACGGTCACTATCTGCGCGACGCTGTGATGGACCGTCTGCAAGACAGTATGGCGCCGACCGAAGGGCCGCTCGCGTCGACCGGATCGACGGGACAGGCGATGTGCGATAGCAGTCTCGCGCAAGGTGTGCTGCCGAGGAATCAGTTCGATGATCCGAACCCGGGTCACCGCGGCACGCGCGACGCCTGCTACGACAATCGTCTGTACCGGCCGGTTGTGTGGGCGCGGGCGTTCGGCTCGGATGGCAAGCTGAACGGCAACAGCAACGTGTCGGGTATCGACCAGACCACCACGGGCTTCATCGGCGGTGCGGACATGTCGATCAACAACCACTGGCGCGTCGGTGTGGCGGGCGGGGTGTCG
This sequence comes from Paraburkholderia sp. CHISQ3, assembly GCF_030464945.1. Classification (NCBI taxonomy): domain Bacteria; kingdom Pseudomonadati; phylum Pseudomonadota; class Betaproteobacteria; order Burkholderiales; family Burkholderiaceae; genus Paraburkholderia; species Paraburkholderia sp. CHISQ3. The sequence goes on along the minus strand of NZ_JALPRG010000005.1, from coordinate 416,725 downwards.
CATAGCTCGCTCGACAATAGCCTGAGCTCGTCCGCGGGGATCGACAGCTACCACGTCGCGCTGTACGGCGGCGCGGAGTACGGTCCGCTCGGTGTGCGGCTCGGTACGTCGTATTCGTGGAACGACATCACGACCGATCGCTACCAGAACTTCAGCGGTTTCACGGATCACGACCACTCGACCTATGACGCGGGACTCGCGCAGATCTTCGGCGAGGTCGGCTACAAGATCCCGCTGTGGGAACGCATCGCGGTCGAACCGTTCGCCGCTATCGCGTTCGAGAACCTGCATACCGATGGCTTTACCGAAAGCGGCGGCGCTGCTGCGCTGCAGGCCAACTCCAGTTCGCAGAACATCGGCTTCTCGACCTTGGGTCTGCGCCTGTCGACGCGGTTTGGTTCGAGCCCGCAGCAGTGGTTCAGCGGACACGTGATGGCCGGCTGGCGTCACGCGATCGGCAGCGTGCAACCGGGCGCGAACCTGGCGTTTGTCGGCGGCGGGACGGGCTTCCAGGTGGCCGGTGTGCCGATTGCCCGCGATGCCGCGGTGGCCGAAGTGGGCGTCGATGCGAACATCTTCCACAACATCACGCTCGGGTTGTCGTACAGCGGCCAGTATGGTGGCGGGTACCATGACAACGCGATTATCGGCAGCTTGTGGTGGAAGTTCTAAAGCTGGCGGGGTATCGCTAGAGATGTGGATGTGAAACAGGGGCGGCGCATTTGCATGCGTCGCCCCTGTTTTTTTGCTGCAAGCTTGTGCTGTGCTTACTCTCCGGTTAGCAGATCCGCTTCTCGCGTGGCGCGTTTCGGCGCCGCCACGTCGGCTCCATCGACAAGACCCTTCGTCAGCTCCAGCGCCTGGCGTTCGAAGAGCCGCCGGTACAGGCCGTTCTCGATGCGGATCAGCCTGTCGTGGCTGCCTTCCTCGATAATCCGGCCGCGATCCATCACGAGCAGCCGGTCCAGCGCGCGTACCGTGGACAGCCGGTGCGCCACGACCAGCGTGGTGCGGCCCACCATCAGTCGTTCCATCGCCTGCTGGATCAACACCTCGCTTTCGCTGTCGAGGCTCGACGTTGCTTCGTCGAGAATCAGCACCGGCGCATCCGCGAGGAATGCCCGCGCGATCGCAACCCGCTGACGCTCGCCGCCCGACAGCTTGACGCCGCGCTCGCCGACCAGCGTGTCATAGCCCTGCGGCAGCGCGGCGATGAACTCGTGCGCGCTCGCCTGGCGGGCGGCCCGTTCGATCTCCGCCTGGCTCGCGCCCGGCCGTGCATACGCGATGTTCTCCGCCAGCGACCGGTGGAACAGCACCGGTTCCTGCTGGACGATCGCCAGTTGCGCACGCAACGAAGCCTGCTGCACGTCGGCGATGTTCTGCCCATCGATCGTGATGCGGCCTTCGTCGATGTCGTACAGCCGCTGGATCAGCTTGATGAACGTCGTCTTGCCGGAGCCCGAGTGGCCGACCAGCCCGATGCGCTCGCCCGGCGCGACGCGCACCGAGAAATCGGCATAGAGCGGCGTCGATTGCGCGCCGTAGCGGAACGTGACGTGTTCGAAGCGGATCTCGCCCTTGTCGATCGCAATCTTGCGCGCGCCGGGTTTGTCTTCGATACCGAGCGGTTCGCGTTCGAGCGACACGAGTTCTTCCATGTCGTTGACCGAGCGCTGCAGGTTGCGCACGTGCATGCCGACTTCGCGCAGATAGCCTTGCAGCATGAAGAACATCGTCAGCGCAAACGTGATGTCGCCGACGCTCGCCTTGTCTTTGGCCCACAGCATTAGCGCCGCGCCGAGCATTGCTGCCTGCATCAGCACCAGCATCGCGCCCTGTACACCGCCGTTGAGCGTGCCGCGAATCCACGTACGCCGCGTGCGCTTGTTCCACTTGGCGATCACACGGGCGAGGCGCGTTTCCTCGCGGGTTTCCGCACCGAACGCCTTAACCACCGCGTTGCAGCTCACCGCATCGGCCAGTGCGCCGCCCATGCGCGTGTCCCACGCGTTGCCGAGGCGGGCAGCCGGTGCGACAAAGCCGACCGACAGGGTGACCGTCACCGCGATATACAGCACGGAGCCGAGACCCACGACGACGCCCATCACCGGCCAGTGCACACCCAGCAACACCGTTGCGCCGACCAGCATGACCACCGACGGCAGCAGCGCCACCAGCAGCGTGTCGTTCAGCAGATCGAGCGCCCACATGCCGCGCGTGATCTTGCGCACGGTCGAACCGGCGAAGCTGTTGGCGTGCCAGTCGGTGGAGAAGCGCTGCACGCGATGAAACGCGTTGGCGGCAATCTCGCTCATCATCTTCAGCGTCAACGCGATGATGTTCTGGAAGGTGAACTGACGCAGCACGGTGCCGGCCACACCGAGCACGACCAGTGTGGTGAACGCCGAGATCGCGGCCTGCCACGCGAGCGCCTTGCTCGATACGCCGCTGGCCAGCGCGTCGACGAGCCGCCCTGCGAAGAGCGGCGTCAGTACGTCGGCAACGGCCGCCAGCAGGGCGAGCCCGGCAACGGCGGCGATGCGCGCGGGCTGTCTGCGCCAGTGAAGGAAAGTGAAACCCAGGACGTTCTTGAACGCCTGTCCACCAAGATCGAGTTTTTTGTTAGTCATGTTCCATAGCCGATGACGCGGTGCGCCAGGAGGGCTATCCCATCAAGAGAAATAGAAACCGACAGTCGAAACAGACCAGGCTTTGCTGGTGAAACGGAAAACAGACTGTCTGGAAGTAGCGTGGGCGGTGTGTCGCCCAGGCGGACGACGACCTAAAGGTGTCGCGCAGGCACGTTTGGGTGAGCGCTAGACATAATTTGCATTTGACGCCTCCCTAAAACGTTGAGATGAAGTGATTGAAGCCGGAAAGTGGTGCGGAAAAAACAAAGTGGACTGGCGCCCACGTAAGGATTCTATCAGGGGCCTGACGAATCTGCCAGCGTCGTTCTGTTCGCGATGTTGTCGCGCCGATACACGAATTCAGTGTCCGATCATTCGACGCAGCAGAAACGTCCCTTCGTACTGTCGTGTTCACGACACACCATCACCGCCGAAAAAACGCACGAATCGAAGCACGAACGTTCGCTGCGCACAGCAGATTCGCAATGATCGTTGTTCATCCGTCGCGCAGATTGCGCAGGTTCTTACCAGTTGTTTCCTGCAACTACTCGATGGATTCACGACGAAACATTAGCCACCGGACATCTGCGCCCTGTGCGTCCTGTTCATGACGATGACCTCGGTAAGGCACCGTAACGAACTGTCGATGCAGCGATGAAAACCTCACCGGGTTGAAAGAAAAAATCAGTAATCCGTAGGTAAACATCGACACGCTGCGATTGCCTACATTCGCATTTCGGCATCGAACCCGGAGTGTCCTCATGTCATCGCAAGCCGCACTCGCTATCGATTCCCTCAACGGTTTCGAAATTACCGCAGACGGTCAGTACCTGATGTTGAGGAGCAACCAGCCCGATTGCATCGCACTGCATTGCTCGGTCATGCATGAACTGCTGGCCGCGCTGGCCAATGCGATTGCGCGCTCCGAGCGGATTCGTCAGCACCAGCAGAGCCTGAAGTTCGCGATGCCCTGCGAGGCATGGCAGGTGGCCGGCGATGTGCGCAGCGACCGGCATCTGGTGCTGTCGTTCCGTTTGCCCGGCGGTGCCGAACTGTCGTTTCGCATGCATCGCACGCAGGCCGCACATATGACTGAAGTGCTGGCGATGACCACTGGGCTGAGTCAGCCACGAAAACCTGCCGGCGTCCGGATGCAGTAGCGATGCGCACCGTCGTGCAAGCGCGGCGTGAGCCGCAGTGCCCACGAGGACGTCCTTCGTCTTCGTGTTTGCGTCGTAACCTCCTCCACACTCCTGCATGACGTTTGAGAAATTTTCGGCGCGCTGCGCCTCGGCATTGACCTTGATCGGCGTGAGTACGCTCGCGCTGCCGGCTTACGCCATCGAGCCGTTCGTCGTTCGCGACATCCGTATCGAAGGGCTGCATCGACTCGAAGCAGGGACCGTGTTCTCGTACCTGCCGATCAAGCAGGGCGACACGTTCAACGACGACAAGGCTTCCGAAGCGATCCGCGCGCTCTACACGACGGGTTTCTTCAACGACGTCAAGATCGAGGCGGACGGCGACGTCGTAGTCGTGCAGGTGCAGGAACGTCCTGCCATCGGCACGATCGACTTCTCCGGCATCCACGAATTCGACAAGGACAACCTGACCAAGGCGCTGCACTCGGTCGGCCTGTCGCAGGGCCGGTACTACGACAAGGCGCTCGTCGACAAGGCCGAGCAGGAACTGAAGCGCCAGTACCTGACGCGCGGCTACTACGCAGCCGAAGTCACGACGACGGTCACGCCGATCGACCGCAACCGCGTCGGGCTGTTGTTCTCGGTGATCGAAGGGCCGAACGCAAAGATCCGTCAGGTTAACTTCATCGGCAACAAGGTGTTCAGCGAGGACACGCTGCGTGACGAGATGCAGCTGTCCACGCCGAACTGGTTCTCGTGGTACACGAAGAACGATCTGTACTCGAAGGAAAAGCTCACTGGCGACCTCGAAAACGTTCGCTCGTACTACCTGAACCGCGGCTATCTCGAGTTCAACATCGACTCGACGCAGGTGTCTCTCTCGCCGGACAAGAAGGACATGTACCTGACGGTGACGATTCACGAAGGCGAGCCGTACACGATTTCGAGCATCAAGCTGGGCGGCAACCTGCTGGACCGCGAGGCGGAACTCACGAAGCTGATCAAGATCAAGCCTGGCGAGCGGTTTTCGGCGGACAAGCTGAAGGCCGTGACGAAGACGATCGTCGACAAGCTGGGCGAGTACGGTTATGCGTTCGCCACGGTGAACGCGGTACCCGATATCAACCAGGAGCATCACAAGGTCGCGCTGATACTGCAAGTCGATCCGAGCAAGCGGGTGTATGTGCGGCGCGTGAATATCGAAGGCAATACGCGCACGCGCGACGAGGTCATCCGTCGCGAGATGCGGCAGTTCGAGAGTGCGTGGTTCGATTCGGGCCGGCTCGCGCTGTCGAAGGACCGGATCAACCGTCTCGGCTACTTCACCGACGTCGACGTGACGACAGTACCGGTGGAAGGCTCGACCGACCAGGTCGATGTGGACGTGAAGGTCACCGAGAAGCCGACCGGATCGATTACGCTCGGGCTCGGCTACGGGTCGGGCGAAGGACCGATCATTTCTGCAGGTGTCACGCAGGACAATGTGTTCGGTTCGGGCACGACGCTTTCGCTCAACGTGAACACATCGTCGACCGGTCGCACGCTGAGCGTCACGCAGGTCGACCCGTACTTCACGATAGACGGCATCAAGCGCATTACCGACGTCTATTACCGTACTACCTATCCGCTCTATTACTCGAACGTCAGCGACACGAGCTTTCGCATCGTGACGCTGGGCGGCGACCTGAAGTTCGGCGTACCGTTCTCGGAATCCGACACGGTGTACTTCGGCACGGGGCTCGAGCAGAACCGGCTGGACGTCGACTCGAGTACACCGCAAAGCTATATCGACTACGTGAACAGTTTCGGCCGCGTGTCGAACAACGTACCGATCACCGTCGGCTGGTCGCGCGATAACCGCGATAGTGCGCTGGTACCGAGCAGGGGCTACTTCACGCAGTTCAACGCGGAATACGGCACACCGATCGCCACCACCAAGTACTACAAGACGGACCTGCAGTCGCAGTATTACTACTCGTTTTCGCGTGGCTTCGTGCTGGGGCTCAATTTCCAGGGCGGTTACGGCAACGGCCTCAGCGGCGAACCGTTCCCCATCTTCAAGAATTACTTTGCGGGTGGCATCGGTTCGGTGCGCGGCTACGAGCCAGGCTCGCTGGGTCCGCGCGATGCCACGACCGGCGACCCGATCGGCGGTTCGAAGATGGTTGTCGCCAATGTCGAACTGACCTTCCCGCTGCCGGGCACCGGCTACGACCGTACGTTGCGCGTGTTCACGTTCACGGATGCCGGCAATGTCTGGGGTACCGAAGGCAACAGCGTGGGCGCAAACGGCTTGCGTTACAGCTATGGCGTGGGTCTCGAATGGATTTCGCCGATCGGTCCGCTCAAACTCGACTTCGCTCTGCCGATCGTGAAGCACGCCGGCGACCAGTACCAGAAATTCCAGTTTCAGATCGGGACTTCTTTCTAGTTATACGTGCGACCGATCCATCGCGGCGACGAGCGACTTGAAACCGACCCATCCCCAGTAGACGCGGTGATGGGTAATCAATCCGTCTGCCACGTCCATCACTTCGACGAGATCGACCTGATCGCCATGCGGGGTATCGCGTGGATATTCCCACGTGACGCGTGTGTCGTTCGAGAAGAACGTGTCGGTTCGGAACCACCGGCCGAGGTTGTCCGGTAGTTTGCGCAAGCCCGCTTCGAAAAATGCGTGGATCGCCGGCTTGCCTCGCAGGATGCCTTCGTTATGGTCCGGCAGAGTGACCAGGATCAGCGGTGTTTCGAGTATCGCGTGGTCGGCGTATAACGCGATCAGACCTTCGAGGTCGCGTGTCACCACCGCCTGGTGCCACTGTTCGTAAATACGGCGGATTGCTGCGTTGGTATGGGCAGGCACAGGAAGTTCTCCATGGGTCATGGTTGAACTCCCAGTGTGGCGTAGCGGAGCGGCTGGATGCTTCGATGCGTATCGAAGGGTGGGTTGTGCGGGCGCCTGGCCGCGTCGGGGCGATTTCGCGAGGACGGCTATGCGCCGTCGCCGTCCACAACTTCGGTGCTGTCGATCGCCCGCACGATTGTTTCGAGCGTGTCGTTCAGATGAAGGATGGTCTGGGCTTTGGCCACTTCGGCGTCGCGCTTTTTGTACTGGGCCAGGATGTCGTCGTGCTCGGAATTGCTGTGCGCGATGTGCTCCGGGCTCATATAGAGCGACAGCGTGATATAGGGGGCCGCCGCGTCGCGCAGTGCCTTGACCAGGTGGGCCAGCCTGCTGTGCGCCTGGGACGCCCAGAGCGCCGCGTGAAACTCCAGATTCAACTCGGTCCAGCGCGTGACGTCCTGCGTCTGCAGCATCTCTTCGTGGAGCGCCTCGGCCTGCGCGATATCTTCCGCGGTAATGCTCTGCATCGCTTCGTCGACCATCATCGACTCCAGCACCTTCCTGAGCCGGTAGATTTCCTGCACGTCGTCGAGCGTCAGTCCGCGCACCACCGCGCCCCGGTGCGCGTCGAAAAACACCAACCCCTCCGAGATCAACGTACGCAATGCCTCTCGTACCGGCGTCGTACTCATCTCCAGGCGCTTCGCCAGGTCGTCCTGACGCAGGCGTTCGCCCGCCGTCATCCGGCCTTGCAGGATGTCGGCGCGCAAGGTCTGCACCGCAAACTGATACGCGGTGAGCCGGCGCGACGGCGCGGCATGCACTCTGGGCGAGGAGTTCGGCGGAGTTTTCAAGGCTGTGGCTGTGGGTTGATGGACGAGTGGCGAGGCAGTGTACTCCACCTCGCGAACGCCTCCGGGATCTGCTCGCGAGGTGTCTGGGCAGCCAGCAGTGCGCCCAGCAGCAGCCGTGCCTTCAACGGATGGAGCCACTTCGCGAGGATGGCGCCGCGTCGCGCCAGATCGACTTCGGAGCCTGCGAAACCATAGGTCCGGGATGCAGTGGCGCCGGAGCCGGTGCGACTCGCGATTACCACGGGCACCGTTTTCGCCACGCGCTCGATCTGCTCGGCGAAGCCGAAGGACACGTGCCCGGCGCCAAACGCGGAAACCACGATGGCTTCATAGCCGAGATCGAGTGCGGCCGCGGCTAGATCGCCGTCGTCACCGAGCATTGCAGGAATGATCGCCACTTTCGGAAACGTTCGCGTAGGTGAAGGCACCAACGGCCTGTGGCCCGGCGCATGAAAATACTCAGGCCGACCTTCGACGACACGTCCCGCCGGCCCGCCGTCTGGCGATACGAAGGTCTGGACCGACAGCGAATCCGACTTGCAGACCCAGCGCGCTCTGTGCACGGTATCGTTCATGACCACCAGCACGCCGCGCCCGCGGCTCTCGTCATCCATTGCTACCTGTACGGCGGCCAGCAGATTGGCCGGCCCATCGGCCCCCGCCGACAACGGCGTGCGCATCGCGCCCGTAATGACCAGCGGCTCGGGGCGTCGCCAGTACAGATCGAGGAAAAACGCGGTCTCTTCGATGGTGTCGGTGCCTTGCGTCAGGACGACGCCCCGCGCGCCTTGAACGATCTTGCTCTCGGCCCACGCGAGGCATGCCAGCAGCTGTTCGGTGCCTAGCGAAGCGCTTGGCAGCTGGGAGAGCGACTCCGTGGAGAGTTCGGCGAGCGCGCCCAGCCCTGGCACGGCTGCAACCAGCTGGGCAGCGTCCAGCCTTGGGACGACACCGCCGGCGGCATCCGATGGCGTCATGCTGATAGTGCCCCCGAGGGAGGCGATCGCAACCAGTGGGCGCGTCATATGGTTTTCCCGTAGCTTTAAAGTATACATTGTGCATTATATATAGTGCATATACAGTAGGCAAACCCATTGCCGGTTCCTTCAATCCGCTCAACACGCTTAAGTCGTTACGGAGTCGCTTCATGCATGTCCCGCCGCCAAGTCGATATCGCTTCACGATCTTCTTCCTGATCGTCGTCATTGCTCTGATCAACTACATCGACCGCGGCGCGATCGCGTATGCGGCCGGGCAGATCATCGACGAGTACGGTTTCGATCGCGCCGGTTGGGGTGCGGTGATGGGCTATTTCGGCTACGGCTATATGTTCGGCGCGCTGATCGGCGGCGCGCTGGCGGACCGGCTCGGCGCGAAGCGCGTCTGGATGATCGCGGGCGTAGCGTGGTCGTTGTTTGCCATCTGCATGGTCTGGGCCGGCGACATCGGCCTCGCGGTATTTGGCGGCTCGGCGTTGAGTGGATTCGCGCTGGTGCGCATCTTCTTCGGTTTCTCCGAAGGGCCGGCCTACTCGATCATCAACAAGACCATGTCAGCGTGGGCAGCGCCGTCGGAGCGCGGGTTCGCGGTGTCGATCGGCCTGTTGAGCACGCCGCTGGGTGCGTTGCTCACGGCTCCGGTGGCCGTCGGACTGATCCTGCTGACCGGCAGCTGGCGCACCATGTACGTGGTGCTCGGTGTGCTGGGCCTTGTGCTGATCGCCCTGTTTTCGCGCGTGTATGCCAATCGTCCCGAAGATCATCCGAAGGTCAATGCCGCGGAACTCGCGCTGATCCGGGCCGAACGCGACGCAGCGCCGAAGGCGGCAAGCGCGGGTGCCACGTTGCCGTGGTGGGCGTTCTTCAAAAGTCGGACGCTGATGTTCAACGCAATCGGATACTTCGCGTTTATTTACGTCAACTTCATGTTGCTGACGTGGACCCCGAAGTACCTGCATGACGAGTTCAACTTCACGCTCTCGTCGCTCTGGTATGTCGGGATGATTCCGTGGGTAGGTGCGTGCTTCACGGTATTGCTGGGCGGCCGCGTCTCCGACTGGCTGCTCAAGCGCACGGGCAAGCTCGTTATCGCGAGAAGCTGGTTTGCCGCGGGCTCGCTGCTGTTGACAACGCTGTGCTTCCTGGCGGTGTCACAGGCGCATAGCGTGTGGGCCGTCATTGCATTGATGACCTTGGGCAATGCCTTGAACGCGCTGCCGAACTCGGTCTACTGGGCCGTGGTGATCGACACCGCACCTTCGCGCGTCGGCACCTTCAGCGGCATCATGCATTTCATCGCCAACATTGCTGCGGTGCTGGCTCCTACGCTCGCTGGCATCCTGTCGGCGCGCTATGGTTATTCGTCGATGTTTATCGCCACATCGGTTGCCACCGCGGTGGGCGTGTTTGCCATGCTGCAGGTTCGTCCCGGTGAAGGCCCTCGCGTGCAAGGCGATGCGGATGCTGTCGCAACTGCGAAATGATCCGATGTCACGCCGCGACGCTGCGGCTCATTTGAAAAACGGATTGGTGTCGAGGCGACAGCTCGTGCCGTCACAGACGGGCGCGGACGTGTAGCCGAGCCACCGGGAGATGCGCCGCCTGTTGCGCGCGAACAGGCGATACAACAGTTTGCAGAGCTGTCTCGTCACGACGATGCGCAACGGCAGCACGATCCAGCCGCGACCGACCAGCGTGTAAGCCGCGATCATGCTGTCGATGCCGGTCAGGCACACGCCTGTGTCTGTCCAGCTATACAACTCGCGGTTCAGTTCGGCGAGATCGACGCCGCGCGTGGCGGCGTCGAAATCCTCTTGCGCAATGTCGACGAAACCGAGCCGCCCCGCATGGTCCCAGCTTCTTAGTCGCCGCATTTCCGCGACGCAAAACGGACAGTTGCCATCGAAGTAGAGTGTGAGTCTTGGCGCTTGCATGATCTCGATCCCCGGGTTTTGTCGTTGCAATCATTAGATGCCTTGCAATCGCAGCCAGTCAACAGAAATTTCTGTATTGACAGAAATAAAAGAAAACCATAAGCTTCGACCATGGAACTCACACCGATCGCTGAACGATTCATCCTGCACTGGGGCGAAATGGGCTCCCGGTGGGGCGTCAACCGTACCGTCGCGCAGATTCACGCGCTGCTGTATCTGCTTGGGCGTCCTGTCGCCGCGGATGAAATTGCCGACACGCTGGGCGTTGCTCGCTCCAACGTGAGCACGAGCCTGAAAGAGCTGCAGGGGTGGCGCCTCGCGCGTGTCGTGCACGTCATGGGCGACCGGCGTGACCACTTCGAAACCTCCACCGATGTCTGGGAACTGTTCAAACTGATCGTCGAAGGACGCCGTCAGCGCGAACTCGACCCGACGCTGAGCATGTTGCGCGAAAGTCTGTTGAGCGCGGACATGAGCAAAGAGGAGAAGGAAACGGAGCAACGCATTCGCGACACGCTCGTGTTCCTCGAAACCTTGACGACGTGGTCCGACGAAATGCTACGTCTGAAACCCGAAACGTTGATGCGGACGCTGGGCGTGGGAGCGAAGATCAGTCAAACGATGCGACGGAAGAAACCGTAAATCGGACGAAGCGGGCGATGCCCGCTTTTTTTGAGCCGGTTGTTTCTGTTTATACAGAAATTGCTGTAGATAAGCGAAGCGTGGAGCACGTCATGAAGGTATTGGTGTGCGGGGCGGACGGGTTCATCGGTCGTGCGCTGTGCGAGCGGATCGAGCGCGAAGGGCACTGCGTGATCAGAGGGCGGCGACACGCGTCGGGTCCCGACGAACTATCTGCCGACTATTCGACGGACATCGATCCCGAACCATGGCGCGCGAAGCTCGCAGGGATCGATGTCGTCGTCAACGCGGTGGGCATTCTCGTCGAACGCGGCGCGCAGACCTTCGATGCGATCCATCGCCGCGCACCCTGCGCGTTGTTCTCGGCATGCGTCGCAGTGGGCGTGCGTCAGGTAATCCAGATCTCGGCACTTGGCGCGCAGCGGCGCGACACGGCCTACTTCGACAGCAAGTGCGCGGCCGACGAGTACCTGCTCGATTTGCCGATTGATGCATATGTAGTTCGACCGGCGCTCGTATATGGGCGAGACGGAAAATCTGCCGCGTTTTTCCGCATGCTGGCGAGCCTGCCGGTGCATGTGCTGCCGGCCGGTGGCCGTCAACGCGTATCGCCGGTGCATATCGACGACCTCGCGGACGTCGTGGCTCGTCTGCTGCGTGCGCCCGCTGCGTCGCTGGATCATCGGTGTATCGATGTCGCCGGCGCAACGCAGATCGAATACCGCGAGATGCTGTCCATTTACCGGGCGTCGATGCGGTTTGCGCCGGCGTATCGAATCGGCGTGCCGCGCTTCGCAGTCGATGCGGTTGCATGGCTATTCGACCGCGTTTCCGGCGCCATGCTGACACGCGATACCTGGCACATGCTGCAGTCAGGCAATACCGCCGACGCCGCTGAAACGACCGCCGTGCTTGGCCATCCACCGCAAGCCATCGCCGATTTCATCGGCGCGGACGGGGCGGCTTTGCGTAACGAAGCGTTGTCCTCATGGCGCTCCGCATGGTTGCGCATTGCACTGGCCGCGGTCTGGCTCTGGACCGCCTTCGTCAGTGCGTTTCTCTATCCACACGCTGACAGCCTGGCGATGCTTCATCGCGCGGGGCTCGATGGGGCGGTGGCAAATGCAGCGTTATACGGTTCAGCAGCACTCGATGCCGCAATGGGTTTCGCCACGCTCTGTAAACCGGGCCGTCGCTTATGGGCGAGTCAGTTCCTGCTCGTGAGCGCGTACTCGATCGTCGTTGCAATCGCGTTGCCGGAGATGCTGATTCATCCGTTTGGACCGCTGCTGAAGAATCTGCCGATCCTCGCTGTCCTGTGCGTACTCTTCAACGAAGAGACAAGATCATGAACCTCTATCTCGTCGTCAAGACGCTACATATTCTTTCCTCGGTACTGCTGGTCGGCACGGGGTTCGGTACTGCGTTCTATCTGTACTTCATCAACCGTACGCGATCGGTCGTGGCGATCGCAGCGGTGTCGCGACTCGTCGTACGCGCCGACTGGTGGTTCACCACGCCTGCCGTCATCTTTCAGCCGCTCTCGGGTATATGGCTTGCACATAGCGCAGGCTGGCCGTGGAGCACGCCGTGGCTTGCTACTTCGATTGCGCTTTACGCGCTCGCCGGTGTTTGCTGGTTGCCTGTCGTGTGGTTGCAGGTCGACCTCGCGCGGATGGCACAGGTGGCCGTGTCTGCTGGAGAAACCACGCTGCCGCCGCGGTACTGGCGCTATGCGAAGTTATGGGAGCGGCTTGGTTATCCGGCGTTCATCGCGATGGTGGTCGTCTATTTCCTGATGGTGACGAAGCCTGCATTCGCGTGAGCAGTCGGTAACAGCGAACAGCGCTCCCGCCTCCGAAACCCACAAGCCCCGACGGCAAGGCAATTCCCCATGCTGCGAACCCGCGGCGTCTGGTCGTGTGTATGCACCTGTCAGCTGCGGTGCAGCAACTCGCACATCACGACGCCAATATCGTTTGCTGGCGTAATACGGCGGTAACGGGCATGATCGTGTGGCGCGCTGCCACCCGGGCAGCGGCGCCCATTGCGCAGGCCATGCGCACACGCCAAGGAGCATCGAGCATGGAACAACCGAACCCGGCCAATCCGTTTGGAGACGTCTTCAAGCTGCTCGAGCAGTTCAAGCTGCCGGGCTTCGATGTGCCCGCCATCATGGAGGCGCGCCGCAAGGACGTCGAAGCGCTGGTGACGGCCAATCAGACCGCGCTGCAAGGCATGCAGTCGCTGGCACAGAAACAGGCCGAGATGTTGCGCAGCACGCTGGGCGAACTGCAATCGCTCGCGACCAAGGTGTCCGCTGCAGGCGCCACGCCCTCGGCGCAGACCGCCGAACTCGTCCAGCAGTCGCTGCACAAGGCACTCGCCGACATGCAGCAGCTCGCGCAGGCGGCTTACAAGTCGCAGGCGGAGTCGTATGCGGTGATCGCGAAGCGCGTCGAGGAAAACGTCGAGGAACTGAAGACGCTCCTGCAGCAAAAGAAGTAGCGGTCTTGCGCCGCGGACCTGACGTGTAGTTACGCGTCCGCGGCTTCAGCTTTTATGGATGCACGCGCATGCTGCGGTGCGGGCATGCGTGTCGAACGCCATGCAAAACACAGCGCAAGTGCGACGAGGCCGCTACCGGCCCACGGCGTCGCGAGCAGCGCGCCGCGTTCCACCAGCAATCCACCGAATCCCGAGCCCAACGCGACGCCCAGATGCATCGCGGATACGTTGATGCCGACGTTCGCGTCGGCTGCTGCGGGCGCGCTGCGAATCAGGTAGTTCTGCACGATCGGCGAGATCGACCAGCTAAGGCAACCCCAGACCATCATCGCGGGGACGAACAGGGCGAGCGCGTGTCCGCTGAGCGGTAGCGCGGCCATCGCCAGCAGGAACGCGGCCGGGCAGAGCAGCAACGCGCGCGATGCACCGGCGCGGTCAGACAGCCAACCGCCGAGCCACGCTCCCGTCACGCCCGCTACACCGAATGCGACATACAGCAGCGTCAGTTCATCCGGGCGCGGAGCGAGCCATGCTTGCAGATAAGGGCTCAGGTACGCGAACAGCGTGAAGTGACCGCCGATCATCGCGACGGAAACAAGCTGGGCGCAGAGCGTTTTCGGATGCGCGAGCTGACTGCGATACGTGCGCCACGCGATAGCTGGGTGCGGCGGTGCGACCGGCAGCCGGTACGCAAGGTAGCAACCGAGCGGCACGACCGCGAGCCCGATCGCGACGAAAACCGCTCGCCAGCCGGCCCAGTCGGCGATCGTCATGCCGACTGGCACACCGAGCACCAGCGACCCGCTGATTCCCATGAAAACGATACCGATCGCGCGGCCGTGCAAACGCGGCGGCGCGAGTTCCGTAGCAAGACGCGTTGCCAGGAGGATCACGGTTGCACAACTGGCCGCCATCGCTACGCGCGCGGCGAACAGCAGTGCATAGCCGGGGCTCAGTGAAGCAAGCAGGTTGCTGCACGCAAATACGCCGAGAGCGATGAGCAACAGGCGCTTGCGCTCGTATCGCGCGAGCCTCATAGAAAGGCCGAACGCAGTGAGCGCGAAAACACAGGAGAAGATCGTGGTGAGCTGCCCCGCGGATGCAAGCGAGACGTGCAGATTGGCCGCAATGGAGGGCAGTATGCCGATGCAGATGTTTTCGTCGATGCCGGCGAGAAAAACCGTCGCCGCAAGCCAGTAGATGCGCGTGTCCATGAATCCCTTCCGATACGTATTGGCGCCGCAAACAGTTTGCGGCGCCCTCGTGGATCAGTTGGGTTTCGAGGCTGGGCTTCGGTTATCCCGGAGCGGGAAGTTACTCCAACAGCATGACGGGCGCAACTTTTCTTGACAGTGTGTGTATGCACATATAAACTCCTCGCCATGAATCGACCTCTTTCCTACGACGAGTGCAACTGCTTCGCGCTGCGCCAGGCGGCGCGTTTCGTTACGCAGATCTACGAGCGCCATATGGCGCAGGTGGGCGTGACGGCGGCGCAGTTCACGATTCTGGCCAAGCTGGCCCGCACGCCTGATCTGACGATGATGGATCTGGCGGACTCGATGGTGATGGACCGCACGACACTCGTGCGCGCGCTCAAACCGATGCAGCGCGACGGGTGGGTCGTTGCCGAAGCATCGGAACACGACGGCCGGACCTATCTGTTCAATCTGTCGAAAAGCGGCGAGCAGGTCTTCGACCAGGCCGCTATTGCATGGCGCGAGGCGCAGGACGAGTTCGAAAGCAAGTTCGGCAAGGCGCGGGCCAAGGCACTGCGCAGTGAATTGTTCGACGTCACGGCAGAAGGATGAACGACGCCCGGCTGTCGACCGCATCGCGCAGCATGCGGTTATCCCGGGATTTTTTTCAGCATATTGTGTGCATATACACTTTAAGTTCAGCAAAAAGCCATGGAATTTTCTCCGGAAGACGATTGTTTCGCCGTACGCCAGGCTGCACGCTACGCCTCGCAGATGTATGACCGCCATCTCGCGAATGTCGGTCTGACCATCACGCAGTTCTCGATCTTGTGCCGACTCAGCCGCGGCAGGCGGCTCACGATGAAGCAACTGGCCGACGAGATGGTGATGGAGCGCACGTCGTTGCTGCGCGCGCTGCGGCCATTGCAGCGCGAGCGCCTGGTGGTGAGCGAAGCACTGACACCGGACGGTCGCGCGTTATCGCTGGGGTTGACGGCCGCAGGCATCGAGCGTTGCGAGGCTGCGAGGTATTACTGGCGCGCCGCGCAGAACGAGTTCGAGCAACGCTTCGGCGAACAGCGTTCGGCGTCGTTGCGCCGTGAGCTGCTCGATATGACCGGCAGCTAGCTTCGCGAAGTTCCAATAGACACATCGGGCTGGCGCGCTCTCAAGCGCTTTTTTTTAACGTTAAACAGTGCATACGCACATACAACCATGTCCACTTCTCCATCGACTCTCGCGCCCGCCGATATTGCCAAACCCGCGCGCCGTATTCCCTGGATGCTGCTTGCGATCGCGACGGTCGTCGTCGTGGTGGCTGCCGCCGTGTCGTACTGGTTTATCGTCGGCCGCTTCATTGAAACGACCGACGATGCCTATGTTGGCGGCGACGTCACGGTGATGGCGCCGAAGGTGAACGGCTTTGTCACCGACGTGCTCGTGAAGGACAACCAGTACGTGCACGCGAACCAGGTGCTGATTCGGCTCGATTCGCGCGATTACGATGCGCGCCTTGCCCAGGCTGATGCAGAAGTGGCGAGTGCCCAGGCGGCGGTGACGGAACTGCAGGCCCGCAAATCGTTGCAGCTCGCGACGATCAACGAGCAGTCGGCGGAAGTGAAGGCATCGGGTGCGGAACTGACGCGCAGCGCGGCCGACCAGACGCGTTATCGCGAACTGGTGAAGGACGATGCGGTGTCGAACCAGGTGGTTGAACGCGCCGATGCCGATCTCACGAAAGCGCATGCCGCAGTGGACCGCAGCAACGCAGCGCTACTCGCCGCCCAGCGGCAACTGACGGTACTCGACGCCCAGGTTGGCGACGCGCAGGCACGGGTTGCGACCGCACAGGCCGCACAGCGTGTCGCTGCACTGAACGTCGAATACACGACGATCCGCTCGCCGATCGACGGTTATATCGGCAATCGCACCGCGCGCGTCGGCCTGTTGGCCGACGTTGGCGTATCGCTGCTGACGGTCGTGCCGGCTAGCGGCTTGTGGATCGACGCGAATTTCAAGGAAGACCAGTTGAAGAAGATGCGCGCGGGCGACACAGTCGACGTATCGCTCGATGCATCGAACCGGGAGATCCACGGCACGGTCGAGAGCCTGGCGCCGGCGACGGGCGCGACCTTCAGCGTGCTACCCGCGGAAAACGCCACCGGCAACTTCACGAAGATCGTGCAGCGCGTGCCGGTGCGCATTCACCTCGATGTGCCGCACGACATGCAAGGCGTGCTGCGCCCGGGTCTGTCGGCGACAGTCGAGGTGCACGTCGACAACGCGTCGAACCGTTCGTAACCCATCGGCCCGACGCATCATGAATGCCACCCCCTTTACCGCGCGCGCCCAGAACCACGCTCCCGTTCCTGCGAATCCCGCCGACCAGCCCACCCGCACGAAAGTCTTCGCATTCGCGTTGATGTGCCTGGGCTTCTTCATGGCGACGCTCGATATCCAGATCGTCGCCTCATCGCTGAAGGACATCGGCGGCGGTTTGTCCGCGAGTCAGGACGAACTCTCGTGGGTGCAGACCTCGTATCTGATCGCGGAAATTCTCGTGATCCCGATGTCCGGCTGGCTCACGCGCGTGTTCTCGACCCGCTGGGTGTTCGCGGCGTCCGCACTGGGCTTCACGCTGACCAGCATGCTGTGCGGGATGGCATGGGACATCAATTCGATGATTTTGTTTCGCGGCCTGCAAGGTGCGCTCGGCGCGGCGATGATCCCCACCGTGTTCACCACTGCTTTCGTGCTGTTTCCCGGCAAGCAGCGGCTGATCGCTTCGACGACGATCGGTGCGCTCGCGTCGCTGGCGCCGACCATCGGCCCCGTAATTGGCGGCTGGATCACTTCGCAATGGTCGTGGCAATGGCTGTTCTATCTGAACGTCGTGCCGGGTGTGTTCGTCACATTACTGGTGCCGCGCTTCGTGCACATCGACGAGGTAGACCTGTCGTTGCTGAAGAAAGGCGACTACCTGGGCATCGTGCTGATGTCGGGTTTTCTCGGCTGCCTCGAATACGTGCTCGAAGAAGGCCCGCGCAAAAACTGGTTCGGCGATCACGTCATCCTTTTCTGCACCTGGATTTCGGCAATCTGCTGCTTTCTCTTTCTCGTGCATGCGTTCACCGCGAAAGAACCGATCGTCGATCTACGGGCGCTCGCGGTCCGCAATTTCGGCATCGGCAGCCTGTTGTCGTTTATCACCGGCATTGGTCTGTTCTGCGCGGTGTTTCTCACACCGGTGTTCCTGTCACGCGTGCGCGGCTTCGATTCGCTGCAGATCGGTATCGCGCTGCTATCGGTGGGCTGCTTTCAGTTGATCGCGCTGGTGGCGTATTCGCAGCTGGCGCGCTTCTTCGATATGCGCTGGCTGATGGTGTTCGGCCTCGTGTGCTTCGGTCTCGGCTGCTATCTCTACGTGCCGCTGACGAGCCAATGGGGCTGGCAGCAACTGCTGATTCCCCAGGCGCTGCGCGGTATCGGCCAGCAGTTCGCGGTGCCGCCGATCGTCACGATGGCGCTCGGCTCACTGCCGCCATCGCGGCTCAAATCGGCGAGCGGCCTGTTTAACCTGATGCGTAACCTTGGCGGTGCGATCGGTATTGCGGTGAGCAGCACGATGCTCAACGACAGGTTGAACCTGCACTATCTGCGGCTCGACGAACATGTCACCGCGGGGCGTCCGGTGATCGAGTCGCTATTGCACTCGCAAACCGCGCATTTCGCTGCGGTGGGCGGCGGCGCATTGAATGCCGCGAACGCAGGGCTCGGCACGTTGCATGCGTTGCTGCTGCGCGAGGCGCTGGTGCTGACGTTCTCCGATGCGTTTTTCGCGGTCGCGCTGTGCTTCGTGGTCGGTCTGCTGAGCGTTGTGTTCTCGAAGCCGTTCGGCAACCGGGCACCGCCTCCCGATGCGCATTGAACCTGATGTACCGACACTGAGACGACAGACATGAACCCAATGATGAAGCGCGCGCTGGCCGCCATGATGATCGCGAATCTCGCGGCCTGTGCGGTGCAGCCCGAAAGCCATGCCAATCTGCCGCAGACGGTGCAGACCGTTGCGCCCACAACATGGAGCGTCGATGCGCCGCACGATATGAAGGACGCAGCCGCATGGTGGGCGCAGTTTGGCGACCCGGTCATGCATCGTCTGGTGCAGACGGTGCTCGATAACAACCTCGATGTGAAGGCCGCAGTCGAGCGCGTCAAGCAGGCGCAGGCCGTCGCGACACAGCGCGGCGCGGTTCTTTTGCCGCAACTCGACGCCAACGCGCAAGCGGCCGACGAACGCCAGAACGCACCGCCGCCGCTCGGTTATGTGCGGCAGGCAGGCTTCGGCCTCGCGGCGAGCTGGACCCCGGATGTGTTCGGCGGCGAGCGTCTTGCGCTGCTCGCGGCACAGGCACAGACAAGCGGCCGCGAAGCTGCGCTGAACGAACTGAGGCTCGCGCTCGCAGCGAACGCGGCGTCTGCATATATCGATCTGCGCTGGGCGCAGGCCGATCTGCAGATCCTGCAAGACAACGAGCAGATTCGCAGCCGCGCGCTGAAGTTGACGCAGGAACGCCTGCACTACGGCTTGTCGACGCAGCTCGACGTCGCGCGTGCGCGCAATCAACTCGAAGACGTGCAGGCGCGGATTCCCCGCACGCAATCGACGATCCAGCATCAGTTGAGCCTGATTGCGGTGTATTCGGGCCGTGCGCCGGAAAGCGTCGATGGTCTGCTGGGCGGCGACACACTTGCTGGAGCAGTAGCGATTCCAGTTCCACCCACCGACGTTCCGCAAACTCTGCCTTCCGATGCACTGTTGCGCCGTCCCGATGTGCGTACCGCGTATGCCGGCGTCGAACAACGCGCAGCGGAAGTCGGAGCGGCGAAAGCGCAGCGCTATCCGCAATTCCGGTTGAGTCTGACTGACGGCCTGCTTGCTTCGTCATACCTCGGCTTGCCGACGCTGACGGACAACCTGTTCAGCGCCGCATTGAGCGCAACGAGCCCGATCTTCAACGCTGGGCGTATCACCGCGAACATCGACGAGAACGAAAGCCGCATGCGCGAATCGCAGCTCGGTTTGCAGCAGACCATGCTGCAGGCGCTCAAGGAAATCGAGGATACGCGCAGCGATCTCGTCAGCGGAGCGGTGCAGGTCGAGCGTCTGGGCGGTGCGCTCGATGCGTCGGACCAGGCGCTGCATCTGTCGAGCGCGTTGTACAAGAACGGGGCGTCGAGTTTTCTCGACGTGCTCGACGCACAGGAGGTGTATCTGCGCGACGAACAATCGCTGAACCAGGCGCGCCGCGAACATGCGCTTGCTGCTGTGGCGTTGTACCGGTCGCTCGGTGGCGGTTGGGACCCGGACGCAGCGTCTGCCGATGTGGCGTCGGCGGCGCGCTGACCGGCGAAGGCGCGCAGCACCGTTTCAGTACATTGACGTTTTCGGCATATTGCATTTGTAAATATAAAAATGCAATATGCCGGGAATGCAAACTACCCGTATTCCCACTACAGCGAAGCTGAGCGTCGGCGATGCCTCGTTTCGATTCGTCGATCTCAAGGCATCGTTCGGCGCTGAGCTGTTGCGCCTGCCGGTGGTACTACGGCTGCTGCTGGAAAACGTAGTGCGCAATGTGCAAGGAAGCGAACAGCACGACGCGATCGAAGCAATCTTCGACTGGCTCATAGACGGCACGAGCCAAGCGGAGATCGCGTTTTACCCAGGCCGCGTGCTGATGCACGACACGACCAGCACACCCGCACTGGTCGACATTGCCGCGATGCGCGATGTGCTCGCGGAAGCCGGCGTCGATCCCACCGTGCTGAACCCGGTGCTGCCCGTCGACGTTTCAGTCGATCACTCGCTGGCCGTCGAATACTTCGCGCAACCCGACGCCGCGTCGCTGAACCTGCAACTCGAACTCCACCGCAATGCGGAGCGTTATCGCTTCCTGCGCTGGGCATCCCGCGCGCTCGAAGGCGTGCGCATTCATCCGCCGGGCACGGGGATCATGCACACGATCAACCTGGAGCAGCTTGCGACGGTCGTGTCGATCGAAAGCCGCGAGGGCGAGGACTGGGCCGTGCCCGATACCCTGATCGGAACGGACAGCCATACGCCGATGATCAACGGCATCGGTGTGCTCGGCTGGGGTGTGGGCGGGCTGGAAGCCCAGACGGTGATGTTCGGCATGCCGGTCATGCAGAGGGTGCCCGATGTCGTGGGCGTACGGCTGAGCGGCGCGTTGCGCGCCGGCGTACTCGCTACCGATCTGGCGTTGACCGTCACGCAACGCTTGCGCGAGATCGACGTAACGGGTGCGTTCGTCGAGTTCTTCGGACGAGGCGTGAGCACGCTGAGCGCGGGCGAACGTTGCGTAGTGGCGAACATGGCACCCGAATACGGCGCAACGACGGGCTTTTTCCCGGTCGATCAGCGGACCCTCGATTATCTTCGAGCGACCGGCCGGCCAGCAGACGTCATCGCTCGCGTCGAGGCGTTGATGAAAAGAACCGGCTTGTGGTTCGATCCAGATGCGGTACCGCGCTACACCCGCGTCGTCGACATCGATCTGGCCGCGATCGGCATGCATGTAGCGGGGCCGCGCCGCCCGCAGGATCTGCTCGGCTATGCGGATACAGCACAAGCACTGGCGAAGCTCGCCTTGGCACCCGGCAACGCCCCAGCAAGCCTGCCCGAATACCCGGTCGCGATCGCAGCGATCACCAGTTGCACGAATACCTCGGACCCTGCCTTGCTCATCGCTGCCGGCCTCGTCGCCCGCAACGCGCGCCGCCTCGGGTTGCGCGTACCGGCCTGGGTGAAGACTTCGCTTGCACCGGGTTCGCCGGCGGCGGCGAGCTATCTGCAGCGCGCCGGCTTGATCGACGATCTGTCGGCGCTCGGCTTCGATATCGTCGGTTACGGTTGCACGACCTGCATCGGTAATGCTGGCCCATTAACCGAGCCCGTGCGGGCCGCGCTTGCCGATGGCACGATCCATCCGGTCGCGGTGTTGTCTGGTAACCGCAATTTCCCAGGTCGCATTCATCCCGAGCTGGATCTCGGCTTCATCATGTCGCCGCCGCTCGTGATCGCATTCGCGCTAGCAGGCGATGCGCAGGCGAATCTCGAACGCGATCCGTTGCAAATCGGGGCCGACGGTACAGCGGTTTTTCTCAAGCAGATCTGGCCGACGCGCGAAGAGATTGCCACGCTGGTCGAACGCGCTGCCTCGCCGGACGACTATCCACGTGCATTCGCCGAAGCGTCGCGGAACCCGGTCTGGCATCGGCTCGACGCACCCGATAGCCCACGCTTCCCATGGAACCCGACTTCGACCACGCTGCGCCGTCCTCCTTTTGCGACGCTCGATGAAGGCAGCGTGTTAGGACATTACCGCGCGTACCCGTTGCTCGTGGTCGGCGACGACGTGACGACGGATCACATCTCGCCGGCCAGCGCGATTCCGCAAGACAGTTTCGTCGCCGATTTCCTGGTGGAGCGCGGCGACGATCGTAACGATCTGAACGTGTTTGCATCGCGGCGCGGCAACTGGGAGGTGATGGTACGTGCCGCGTTTTACAACAAGACGCTGATCAACCTGTTGCAACCCAATGCGCCGGTCGCGCACACGCTGCATGTGCCTGACGGTGCAGTGCTACCGATCTTCGAAGCCGCGCGCCGCTACCGTGCAAACGGCGACTCAGTCGTGCTCGTTGCGGGCGAGCGTTACGGGACCGGTTCGTCGCGCGACTGGGCCGCCAAGGGGCAACGTCTGCTCGGTATCCGCGCCGTACTGGCGGTCAGCTTCGAACGGATTCACCGCTCCAACCTGATCGGTATGGGCATCCTGCCGCTGTGCCTGCCACCGGGCGTCAATCCCGCGACGCTGAATCTCCAGCCGCGCGATCAACTGGAGATCGACGCGAACGCCGATGCGTTGGCACCGCGCGGCCCGATCTCCGTGCGAATCCATCGGGCGAACGGCAGTACCGAGGCGTTCGAAGCGCACGCGGCCGTGGAAACGCGGCTCGAAATCGAGCTACTGCGCGTGGGCGGTGTGATTCCGCTGATCCTGCAGAAAACGCTGACAGCTCACCGCACAACGACCGGCCTACCCACCGACACGAGATGACCCCCGACCAATCCATCGCGAGCCAGATTATCGAACTGATCCAGACCGAAGGGATCGAGGTCGGCAGCCATTTGCCCGCGCAGAAGCTGGCCGACCGGCTGCGCGTTTCGCGCTCGCCGGTCAACGAAGCACTCGTGCTGCTGCACGAAAAAGGCCTCCTGACCCGCGAACCGAACCGCGGTTTCTTCCTCGCGAAACCTGTCATCGCGCCGCTTGCGGAAGTCGTCGACGGACTTGGTCTGGCCGCACAGGACGTCGTCACTCGCGTCTACTTCCAGATTGCCGACGACCTGCTGAAAGGCGAGTTACCCGAAACCTCATCCGAACTGATGCTGCGCGAGCGCTACGGGCTCACGCATACCCAGTTGAATGCGGTACTTGGACGGATTGCAGGAGAGGGCTGGGCCGAGCGCAAGCCCGGCTACGGCTGGATCTTCTCGACGATGCTGACCACGCCGGACAGCCTGTTGCAGTCGTATCGTCTGCGGCTCGCGCTGGAACCGGCCGCGTTGCTGGAACCGGGCTTTCGTCTCGAACGCAAGGTACTGGAACGATGCCGTGCCGCGGAGCAGCATCTGCTCGACGGCGGAATCGAAACCGATACCGCGGACCAGTTGCACGATCGCGGCGTGCGGTTTCACGAAGCGCTGGTCGAAGCGTCCGGAAACCCCTTCTTCATCGATACGATCAAGCGCGTGAACCGCGTGCGCAGGCTGCTCTCATACCGCTCGATGCGCGATCGCAAGCGTTACGTCAAACATTGCCGGCAGCATCTGCAGATCCTTGCGTTGCTGGAACAGGAGCGCAACGACGAGGCGTCCGAGGCGCTGCGCGAACATCTGCGTCATACGCTCGACGCGCTATCGAAGATCGCCGGCATCCTGCAACCGTAGCGGGCCGAGCCTCATGTGCTCCCGGAGAGCCGGGCGTGACGATCTAAAAAACAGATCACGATATTTTGGACTGGCTTCCTTGCTGGCAAGGGCGTGCTTACGATCGTCACACATCTCGATGAGTGACTGACACAAGCCTGCATAGCTAAAGTTTTCGTTTATCGTAAGTAAGAAGAAATCGTAACTTTCTTTGTTTTTGCGAATCCACACTACGCATATGACGATTTCCAATAACCCTTCAAGTCTGTCTATGCCCCCTCAAGACCTTCCCGTCGGTGCCGTCTCCCAGGGCGATGCGATGTATGACTACGGCTCGACCACCGTGTTCACGCATCGCAACGATCCGCGCTTCGCTTACACGTTGTACGTGCCGCCCGCTATCCGGCAACCGTCGAACAACGTCGAACTCGTCGTTGCGGTACACGGCACCGACCGCGGCTTCATCAAATACCGCGACGCTTTCGCAGGCTTTGCCCGCTGGAACAACTGCGCGGTGCTGTGCCCGCTGTTTCCGGTCGGCGTGCTCGGCGACAACAACCGCGACGGCTACAAGCATCTGCTGGAAGGCGACATTCGCTACGACCGCGTGCTGCTCGATATGGTCGATGAAGTCGGCGGCCGTTACGGCAAGACCTTCGACACGTTCGCGTTGTTCGGTTTCTCCGGCGGCGGCCAGTTCGTCAACCGCTTTGCCTACCTGCACCCGGAGCGGCTGTGGGCGGCATCGATCGGTGCACCGGGCTCCGTGACGCTGCTCGACGTGAACCGCGACTGGTGGGTCGGGTTGCGTGGGATCGAACAGCGCTTCGGAAAACCGTTCGATCTCGAAGCGTTGCAACGCGTGCCTGTCCAGATGGTGGTCGGCAAGGCCGATCTGGAGACGTGGGAGATCACGCATCGCGAAGGCCGCGGCAGCTACATGCCGGGTGCCAACGACGCCGGTGCTACGCGCCCCGAGCGCCTGCGCACGCTGCGACAAACCTTCGAAACCGCAGGTGTCAAGGTGCAGTTCGACGAGTTGCCGAACATCGCCCATAACTCGTTGCAAACCATCGAGGCCGCGGTGCTCGATTTCTTCGCCACAGTACTGAGTACGCGGCGTTCGCAATAGCGACGGCGCGAGAACAATATCTGGAGACCGCATTTGTGATGCCCCGCTGCCTGCGTGCCTGGCAACATCGGTTGTGCGTGCTTGTCGCGTTGACGGGATGCGTCGTGTGGGCGGCACCGCGTGACGTTGCGGCCGCAACGACAGCGCCGGGAACGACGCACGAAATCCGCCTTGCCGAAAGCATCGATACGCAAACGTCGATGCCCGGCAACGTCGCGCGCAACGTGACCACCGACAACATCATGGCGAACGTCGTCGAGTCGCTGGTGGCGCTGCGCGCGGACCTGAGCGTTGCGCCGATGCTCGCCGACAGCTGGGACATCTCGCCAGACGAGAGAACCTATACGTTCCACCTGCGGCACGGCGTGCTGTTTCACGACGGCAAGCCGGTGACCTCCGCCGAGGTCAAATGGAGCTTCGAGTTTCTGATGAAACCAGGCTCGCAGTTTCAATGCCGGTTTCTCTATAACGGCGATCGCGGAGCGCGCGTGCTTGCGGTCCACACGCCTGATCCATCCACAGTTGTCTTCGAGCTCGACCGGCCCGATACCTTGTTCCTCAAACGCATGGTCGATCCGAGTTGTCCGCTCGCGGTGCTGAGCCCGTCGAGTGTGGACAGCACTGGTGCATGGATCAAGCCGGTTGCCACCGGCCCGTATGTGTTCTCGGAATGGAAGCGCGGCCAGTACGTGCTGCTCAAACCGTTCGCGCAATACCGGCCGCGCAGCGAACCGCCGAGCGGTATGGCGGGTGCCAAGATCGCGCACGACGACGTCCGCTTTGTCGTGATTCCCGATGCGGCTGCACAGAAGTCCGCGCTGGTCGCCGGGCAGATCGACTTGATGGGGATCGACGGCGACGACCTGTTGCCACCCGATCCGCGCTGGCATGTCATCGATGGTCCGAGCGCCGATCCGTCCGCGCTGCTGATGCAGACACGCGACCCACTGCTCGCCGACGTGCGCATGCGCCGCGCGATTGCACTCGCGCTCGATCTGCCTGGCATCGTCAATGCGGTGAGCGACGGACGCGCGCGCTACAACCCGTCGTTCGTCCCCGATGCCAGCGAGCTGTTTTCTTCTGTCGATGCGACCGGCTACACGAAGAACCTGCCCGAAATGAAGCGTCTGCTCGCGCAGGTGGGTTACCACGGCCAGACACTGAAGCTCGAAACCAACCGGCGCTACACGGACATGTACAAGCAGGCGGTGTACATGCAGGCGCTGTTGTCGAAGGCGGGTATCCATACTGAACTAAGCATTGTCGAGTGGGGTACGCAGCTCAGCGATTTTCGCTCGGGTCATTTCCAGATGATGTCGTTCGGCTATTCGGCGCGTATCGATCCCGCGTTGATGTACGGCGAGGTGCTCGGCGACAAGTCGAAGGCGCCGCTATACCAATGGGAGAACCCCACTGCGCGCGCGTTGCTGCGCAGCCTGCAGGGCGTCGCCGACGACAACGTGCGCAAGCGGACCTTCGAGCAACTGCACCGCATGATGATCGCCGACACACCGATGCTGGTGACTTACTACACGCGTGACCTGCTGCTCGTCAGCAGCCGTCTGCAGGGCGTGACCTCCTGGCCGATGCGCCGGATCCGGTTGTTCAACGTGACCAAAGAGTAGCGAACACGATGCTTGCCTACATGATCAAACGGATCGCGATGGCGGTGCCCACGGTCGTCATCGTGACGCTGCTGGTCTTCGGCATGATGCGCGCGATTCCCGGCGACCCCGCAACGTTGATGCTCGGCGATATCAACGACCCGGTGCTGCTCGCGCAATTGCGCCATCAGTTCGGACTCGACCGCTCCGTGCCCGAGCAGTTCGTGGTGTGGGTCACGCACCTGCTGCACGGCGATCTGGGCATGTCGATCGCACGTCATCAACCGGTGGCCGAACTGATCCGCACGACGTTCCCGGTCACTGCGCAGATCGTGCTGGCGGCGACGCTGCTGGCCAGCGTGATTGCGATTCCGGCAGGTCTCTTCGCGGCGTGGTCGCAGAACCGTCGCGCCGATCCCGCGATCGTGTTCGGCAGCATCCTGCTGGTTTCACTGCCGAGTTTCTGGGTCGGCATCCTGCTGATGTGGGTATTCGGTGTGAAGCTGCAATGGCTGCCGACGTTCGGCTACGAGAGCTTCAGCGAGGCGGGGTGGGGCAGTGTGCGATACCTGGTGTTGCCGGTGCTGGCGGTTGCGTTCGGTGAAATAGCGGTACTGACGCGGATGATGCGCGCAAGCAGCCTCGAAGTGCTGCGCCTCGAATACATCTCGCACGCGCGTGCCAAGGGGCTATCCGAACCACGCGTACTGCTGCGTCACGCGTTGCCGAATGCGTTCGGGCCGGCGCTGACCGTGGTCGGTCTGATCCTCGGCCATTTGCTCGCGGGCGGAGCCGTAATCGAAACCGTGTTCACGCTACCGGGCATGGGACGTTTGCTGGTCGACAGTATTTACGCGCGCGACTATCCGGTCGTGCAGGGCTGTCTGCTGCTGATCGCGTTGCTCTATGTCCTCGTCAATCTGCTCGTCGACCTGCTGTACCCGGTCTTCGATCCGCGCATGAAGCTCTAGATGAAACTGTCCTCCTTCAAGCGGTTGAATCTCGCGATCGGTGTCGTGCTGGTCGGATGGCTGCTGCTGATCGCACTGGTCGGCCTTTTCTACACACCCTACGATCCCAGCGACGTCGATCTCGTCACACGCTATGCGGCGCCGAGTTTGCAGCACTGGCTCGGCACCGATGAATTCGGCCGGGACGTGCTGTCGCGCATTATGGCGGGTGCTGGGGTGAGCGTGACCGTTAGCGTCGGCTCGGTGCTGTTTGCGCTCGCGCTGGGGACGACGCTCGGCACTGTGTGCGGCTATGTCGGCGGCTGGCTCGACCGGTTGGCGTTGGTGCTGATCGATGCGTTGATGGCGTTCCCGGGCTTGTTGCTCGCGCTCGGCATCATGACGGTGCTGGGGCCGTCGAAATGGGCGGTGGTCCTTGCGCTCGGACTTGCTTACACGCCCTCGGTGATGCGGCTCGCGCGCGGCGGCACATTGTCGCTGCGTAGCCGCGATTTCGTCGTTGCGTCGCGTGCAATGGGCAATAGCGGCTGGTGGACGCTATGCCGGCACGTGCTGCCGAACTGCGTTGCACCGCTGCTGATCTTCTCGACTTCGCTGTTCGGTTCTGCGCTGCTTGCAGAAAGCGCACTGAGCTTTCTCGGTCTCGGCGTACCGCCGCCTGCGCCGACCTGGGGCGGCATGCTCGCCGATAGCCGTGGCGCAATCGATCGCGCGATCTGGCTGGCGATCTTCCCGGGCATGTCGATCTCGCTCGCGCTGCTTGGCATCAATATGCTCGGCGACGCGGTACGCGATCTGCTCGATCCGCGCATGAAGGGAGTGGCCCGATGATGGTTCAGCAATCCGCACAGGCACCGCTGCTCAGCGTGCGCGATCTCACGCTCGCGTTTCGCGGCGCCGACGGTAGCCCGAAGCCCGTGGTTCAGCAGGTGAGTTTCGATCTCGATGCCGGAAGGTCGCTGGCGGTGGTCGGAGAGTCGGGCAGCGGCAAGACGATGATCGGTAAAGCGCTGCTTGGTTTGCTGCCGGACTCCGCGCAGATACTCGGTGGCAATGCGACCTTCGCGGGCCGCGAGTTGCTCGACCAGACGCCGGCACAATGGCGCGCGCTGCGTGGTGTCGGGGTCGGCATGGTGTTTCAGGAACCGATGGTGTCGCTGAATCCGGCGTTTCGTATCGGCACGCAGTTGACCGAAGCGCTAACGCGGCGACGCGGAATACCGAATGCGCAGGCGTGGGCCCAGGCCGTCGCAATGCTAGAGCGCGTACGGGTGCGCGATCCACAAGGTTGCATGAAACGCTATCCGCACGAGTTCTCCGGCGGTATGCGGCAGCGGATCATGCTCGCCGCGGTGATGCTGCTGCGTCCCAAACTGCTGATCGCCGACGAGCCGACCACCGCGCTCGACTGCGTCGTGCAGAAGGAAGTACTCGACCTGATGACGGCTTTGACGCGCGAAGAGGGCACCGCGTTGATCTTTATCAGCCACAATCTCGCGCTCGTTGCCGCATATACGGAGCAGGTGCTGGTGATGCGTGCCGGGGTTGCCGTTGAAAACGGCGCGGCAGCGCAGGTGTTATCGCGGCCTTCGCATCCGTACACGCTTGCGTTGCTCGACGCGTTACCGCGGCGTGCAGAAACACCATTGGACGCGGTTCCGCCGGCACAGGCCGAGGTGCCTCGCGGCGCTGCAGTTGTGCCGCCGGTCCTCGAAGTGCGCGACGTCGCGATCGATTATCCCGCCGCACGCGGTGGCATCGGCACCTGGCTGCGCGGTGCTGGCAAGGTACGGGCGGTGCACAGCACGTCGTTCAGCGTGCGGGCAGGCGAAACGCTCGCTATTGTCGGAGAGTCGGGTAGCGGCAAGACGAGCTTGACCAAGGCCGTGCTCGGCCTCGTCACGCCCGCGGAAGGAGAGGTTCTGCTGAACGGCCAACTGTTTCTGGACGGCAGCGCGAAGCGTCTACAGCTCGCGCGCCGTGCGATTCAGATTGTCTTTCAGGACCCGTACTCGTCGCTCGATCCGCGCATGCGGGTCGGTGCGCTGGTAGCCGAAGGTTTGCGTGCAGACCACACACTCGATGCCGCACAGCGTGCAGCGCGCGTCAGCGAATCGCTGGCGGATGTCGGTCTTGCCGATCACGCACAACGCTTTGTACACGAGCTGTCGGGTGGCCAACGTCAGCGGGTGGCGATAGCACGTGCGCTTGCGAGTCGTCCGGCTGTGATCATCGCCGACGAGCCGGTATCCGCGCTCGATGTGACCGTGCAGAAGCAGGTGCTCGACATGCTCGTAGCGCTGCAGGCGCGCTACGGCTTTGCCTGTCTGCTGATTTCGCACGACCTGGGCGTGGTCGAGCAGATCGCGCAGCGCGTGCTGGTGATGCTGCGCGGACATATCGTCGAAGAAGGCACACGCGATGCGGTATTCGACGACCCCTGTCATCCGTACACGCGCCGCTTGTTGCAGGCGGTGCCCGAGTTGCGCGGCAACCGGCAGGACGGTTTCAAGGTCGTATCGCGTGAGGTGCCGATGCAGCGTCGTGCTACCGAGACCTATTTCGATCCGGACGACGCAAAACGCGGCACACCGCAGATGATCGATGTGATGCAGGCAGACGCAGGGCATCGCGTTGCGGTATTCGCGAACGCGTAAGCAGCAGACAAAGAAAAGGTGCCGCGAGGCACCCTCTTCAGGCTAGTACGGCGGCGCTAGACGTTAGAACTTGTGCCGGATACCGACCACCACAGCAGTCTGCGAGTTGCTCGACGAACTCGACAGATTGGCGATCGCGGCGACCGCTTTCTTGCCGGTCGAGTCCTCGCCGCTAGCGTGTTCGTAGATGCCGACGAGATAGAGATCGGTGCGTGTGGAGAGCAGATAGTTCGCGCCCAGGTTGATCTGGTTATAAGTCGCGCCGGAGATGCTGCCAACCGAACTGCCGCGCGTATAGGTATAAGCCGCGCCGAGTTGCAGTGCTGGTGTGACGAGGTAGGTGAAGTTCAGCTCGCCGAGATTGAAACTGGCGGTACCGTGCAGATGGCTGGGGTTCAGTCCGGCGCCCGCTTCGCTGCCGAGATTCTGGAACGCGACGTTGCTGTACACCCCGCCGATCGTCGCATTGCCGATCTTGTAGGCGGCGCCCGCGCTGATCACCTGCCATGCGCCTGCCGACGCGAAGCCGCTGTACACCGGGCTCGACATGTTCAGTGCGCTGGTCGATGCCGAGGTATTCGCGTTCGGATTCGTGCCGAACACCGAGTAGTTCGGGTCTTTGGCTTTTTCGTAGGCGACACCGAGTGCGAGCGGGCCGTTGCGGTAACCGGCACCGAAGCCGTACAACTGGTTTTGCGTAACCTCGCCGGCTTTACCGCCAAAGCTGTAGAGGCCGCCGAACGTGAAGCCACCATAGTTCTGGCTCGCGTACTTGACTGCATTGTTGATGCGATAGGAGTTGTCGAGATTGTCCATGTCGCCAGGGTGGGCGCCATAGATGCTGCCCCATTCGGTAGCGGTGACGAGTGTTTCGTCGTTTGCCGATTCGAAGCCGCCGACATAGTCGCCAAGCGGATCGTACTGACGGCCCAGGGTTACCGTGCCGTACGGGCCTGCGAGGCCGACATACGCTTTGCGTCCGAACAGGGCGCCGCCCTGGCCGAGTGTGCCGTTGTCGACGTTGAAGCCGCCTTCGAGACGAAAGATGGCTGTGAGTCCGCCACCGAGATCTTCGGAACCGCGCATGCCCCAGCGGTCGCCTTGCAGGTTGCCGGACGCAGCGGAGTATTGATGCGCGCCTTTCGAGTTCGAGTTGTACTCGAGGCCGGTGTCGATGAGTCCGTAGAGGGTGACGCTACTCTGGGCATGCGCGATGCCTGACAAGGTGGAGAGTGCGGCGAATGCAGTGAGCGTTGGAATGGTCTTTTTCATCATATTATCCTCGGCAAAGCCGGATGCGACTGCGGTATGAAACCTGCGCGAAAGGCGCAAGCTGAATCGAAGGCTAAGCGGTCATTTTTGGTCCAGGAAGTTCGATCCATGGCATCGCGATCGAATGGAAAGATCACAATAGAGACCCGTATTTGCAGCGTGTAGAAGACCTGTTACGCGTGGCGGGGGTCGTTACGGGTCGTCAAGGAAACCTCATGACATTGAGTCAGCTCAGAGCGTTTTGCTCAGTCGTCGAACAGGGCAGTTTTCGCGCGGCCGCGCGTTCACTCGATATCGCGCAGAGTGCGTTGACCCATGCGATCCAGAGTCTCGAAGCGGAACTCGCCGTGACGCTGCTGACGCGTTCGCATCTCGGCATCAGCCTCACGCCGTTCGGCGAGAAGCTGCTCGTCAGGGCCTCGGCGATTCTCAAGGATTGCGAGCGCATCGATCTCGACATGCGTGAACTGGAGGGCGAACCGGTTGGGCGGATTTCGCTCGGCGTGACTTCCGAGCCGCTCGCCGAATTGCTCGTACCGGTGCTGAAAAACTTCATGGCGGCGTTTCCGCGTGTGCTCGTGCATGTATCGAGCGGCTCGGCGCAGATGCTGATGGAACGGATTCGCAACGGCCGGCTCGATTTCGCGCTGTGTCCGCTGTCGCCGCAGGTGGTCGATGCGGATCTGCATATCGACCGGTTGTACCCTTCGGCGCCCGCGGTGCTTGCGCGTGCGGGGCATCCAAAGGCGCACGCGACGTCGATTGCCGAGCTGGCCGATTGCGAATGGGTTGGCTTCAGGCGCGAAGGTATTGTCGGGATTGCAGCGAATCGCCTGGTGGGTATGTTCGCTGCACACGGCATCGAAGGACCCAAGATCGTGATTACCGCTGAGACCCTGCTGGAGTCGCTGTTTCTCGTGTGCGAGACCGACTATCTGACGATGGACCCGGGTGTGCTTGCGAGTTACAAGCTGTTTTCGGGTTCGCTGATCAGGATTCCAATCCGCGAGACTTTCAGTCGGCGCGATGTCAGCTTGATACGACGCAGTACGTCGCCGTTGACTCTGGTCGCGCACGAACTGTCGAGCATGCTGATTTCGTATGCGCGTCTGCAGCACGGTGTGGCGCGAAGTAGCGATGCGTGAGCGGCTATGCGCCGTAGTGATCTGATTCTCCGATCACGATAGCCGCGAGCGCGCTTCCGGCCGTCCAGGCGAGCACCTAACATAGCGGGCATTCATTGCGTTTGCGAGCCCCAGGAAAATGACCCGATATATCGATGTAAGCGATGTCCGCAAGCTGGTCACGTCGATTGGCGCCGAGGCGTTCATCACGACGATGGCCGACTATATTCGCGCGGATTATCTGCGCTGGAACGAGTTCGAGAAGTCGGCGCGAGTCGCCAACCATGTGCCCGGTGGTGTGATCGAACTGATGCCGACGTCCGACCGCACGCTATACGGCTTCAAGTATGTGAACGGGCACCCGAAGAACACCCACGTCAATATGCTGACCGTGATGGCGTTCGGCGTGCTCGCGGAAGTCGATTCGGGGTTTCCGGTGCTGCTCAGCGAATTCACGATCATGACCGCGTTGCGCACAGCCGCGACGTCCGCGCTCGTGGCGAAGGTGCTGGCACGACCGGATGCACGATCGATGGCGTTAATCGGCAACGGCGCGCAAAGCGAGTTCCAGGTGCTCGCGTTTCGCGCGATGCTCGGTATCGACGAGGTTCGCGTGTTCGATATCGATCCCGCCGCCACCGACAAACTGATCCGCAATCTGTCCGGTTTCAAGGGGCTGCGGATCGTCAGGTCGGCAAATGCGGCAGAAGCGGTGCGCGGCGCCGACATCGTGACGACTGTCACCGCCGACAAGGCCAACGCGACGATCCTGACGCCGCAGATGATCGAACCAGGCATGCATATCAACGCCGTTGGCGGCGACTGTCCCGGCAAGACCGAACTGCATGCGGACGTGCTGAAAGGCGCGCGCGTGATCGTGGAGTTCGAACCGCAGACCCGGATCGAAGGCGATATTCAGCAACTGCCGGCGGATTTTCCGGTGGTTGAGTTATGGCGTGTGCTGTCCGGCGAGCTGGCTGGTCGTGAACATGCGGCGCAGGTCACCGTGTTCGATTCGGTTGGCTTCGCGCTCGAAGATTTTTCGGCGCTGCGCTATTTGCGCGATGTCGCCGATGCGCGCGATATCGGTCGACAGATCGATCTGATACCTGAGCCTGCGGACCCGAAAGACCTCTTTCAGTTTGTCGTCGACGATGTCGCCGAAGTTGTCGCTGAGCCGCGATTCGTTCGATTGACGGCATAACGCGCGCTTTATTTTTCCACTCACACCAGGTTTAGAGACCATGTCAGACCCCTCCGCCGATCGCGACTTCAATTCCGATGGCTTGACGCGTGCCCAGCCGTCGGAGGCGGGGGTGGATGCCGACGCGGTGATTGCGTTTCTGAACGACGTCGAGGCTGCGCAGCTCGATCTGCATTCGCTGATGCTGTATCGCAACGGTCATGTTGTGGCCGAGGCCTGGCGCTGGCCGTATCGGGCAGACCGGTTGCGCAACCTGCATTCGGTCGCGAAGAGTTTTACTGCATGTGCAATCGGTCTGGCGCTCGATGAAGGACGATTCCGGCTCGACGACAAGGTCGTATCGTTCTTCCCCGAGATGTTGCCCGACGTGGTGAGCGACGGTCTGGCCGCGATGACGGTCGAAGATCTTCTGACGATGCGCGTCGGCCACGCGAGCGAAACCTCGGGTGCCGCATGGCGCACGCTCGAAACGAGCTGGATTGCGGAGTTTCTGAAGATCCCGGTCGTCGAGCGCCCGGGTGAAGTGTTTCTGTACACGAGCGCGGCCAGCTACATGTTGTCGGCGATCCTGAGCCGCAAGACTGGCGAAACGTTGCACAATTACCTGAAGCCGAGGCTCTTCGAACCGCTCGGGATCGACGGCGAAGCTTGGGATATCGGCACGGACAATATCAATCCCGGTGGCAATGGGCTCAGCACCAAAACGGTCGACCTGCTCAAGCTCGGCATTCTCCATCTGCAGAACGGCATGTGGGAAGGTAGACGTGTGTTGCCGGAAGCGTGGGTGAGCGCGGCCACTCGCGCGCATGACGTGTCGGGGCGATACGGTTACCACTGGTGGATGCACGAGAACCGCATATATAGCGCGATCGGTGTGTTCGTTCAGATGGTGACCGTGTTTCCCGAACAGAATGCGGTACTGGCGGTGACGGGTGCTATCAAGGGAAGCTCGAAGCTGCTGCCGCATATCTGGCGGCACTTTCCTGCAGCATTCGGTGCTGCGTTGCCCGTCGATGCGGCAGGCAGCGCCGCCACTGCCGCCGATGCAAGACTCTCTGCGAAGCTCGCCGAGTGGCAAAGGGAAGACGCTCCGGTGGCATGGAAGCTGCCTTATTTGCATGCGCGCGGCGCGGCGGACGATCACACTGACGAACCATCGAAGGTTGGTACGAGACGGTTCACGATGCAACCGAACGCACAGGGCATTCGCGAGCTGCAACTCGACCTCGGCGCGACGGAGTGCAGATTTAGCCTGACCGATGCGGACGGCGAGCATGTCATCGTGGCGGGCATGGACCGGTGGATCGAGAGCGGCAACCAGATGCCCGGGCAGGATTTACATCACAGCTACCGCCTTGTCGGCAGCCCGGTCGTTGCGCGCGCATGCTGGCTCGACCGCTCGCGCCTGCAGATGACATGGATTTTCGCCGAGACCGCCTTCCGCGATACGGTGATCTGCGAATTTCACGAACGGCAGATCGTGTATCGGCGCGAGGTGAATATCAATAGCGGGGTGTTGCGTCATGACGATGTGATCGGGATGCTTGCATAACCGTAAGCCGACATCGTTGTGCGTCCGGCGCAGCCGTGCGCATCCGCCGATGCAAAACTCCAATCCTTGCTACAGTCACCGTACTCGCGACACACGCAAGGGGCGTCGTGCCGTTGACCGGTCAGATTGGAGGGTAGGGCAATGCGGATTCTCGTAGTGGGAGCGGGGGCAGTCGGCGGTTATTTCGGCGGACGTCTTGTGCAGGCGGGGCGCGATGTGACGTTTCTCGTGCGGCCCGCGCGCGCCGCGCAACTGAAGGATGCGGGTCTTGTGATCCGCAGTCCGCACGGCGATGCGACACTGCGCGACGTGAAGACGGTTCTTGCCGACGGCATTACCGGGCCGTTCGACGTCGTATTGCTTAGCTGCAAGGCGTACCACCTCGATGACGCAATTGCATCGTTTGCACCGGCTGTCGGACCGAACACGGCCATCTTGCCGCTGCTAAACGGCATGCGCCACATCGATGTACTCACGCAAAAATTCGGTGCGGAGCGTGTGCTCGGCGGTCAGTGCGTGATTGCCGCGACGCTGAACGCCGCACGCGAAATCGTGCATCTGAACGACATGCACGCAATGTCATTCGGCGAACTCGCAGGCGGTTCGAGCGAACGCGTGCGCGCGATCGCAGTGCAACTGGAAGGCGCGGGCTTCGATGCGAGGCCCGCAGATAACGTCCTGCAGCAGATGTGGGAAAAGTGGGTATTCCTCGCTTCGCTGGCAGCGAGCACGTGTCTGTATCGAGCGGCGGTGGGCGATATTCTCGCGACACCGGACGGACGCAAGTTGATCGAAGGAATTCTGGCCGAGGCGCGCGCCGTGTCTGCGCACAACGGTCATCCGGTGGGCGACGCGTTCGAAGGCCGGGCCAACACCGTGCTGTTCACCGAAGGTTCGCCGATGACGGCCTCGATGATGCGCGATGTCGAGAATCACGCGCCGACGGAAGCGGATCACATTCTCGGCGATCTGATTGCGCGCGGCGGCGATGCGCAGCACGGCGATGCGTTGTCGCTACTGCGTATTGCATACAGCCATCTGAAAGCCTACGCGGCCCGCGAAGCGCGCGGCGCATAGCAGGCGAATAGGCAGGCGTATAAGCAGTACGCGGCGACAACACCATGCGTGCAGGCCCAACCCTGCACGCACGCCAACCTCACCGTTCGATCTCGCGATTCCAGCGCGTATCCCACTGCGCGCGATGCGCGTTGATCGTGTCCCAGTCCACCACCGTCACCTTGCGCACCAGATCGTCGAGATTGCCGAGACTCTGCTGCATCGGCGCGGGCATCTTCGCGAGGCGGTTGGTCGGGATCTGCTTGCCAGCTTCGGCAGCTTTGGTTTGCGCGGGCGCGGACAGCAGGAACTGCGCGAGCTTCTGTGCGAGCTGCGGGTCCGGGTTGTGGTTGACGACGCACACATCCACCAGCAGCAACACCGGGCCTTCCTTCGGATTCACGTAAGCCACCGGAATGCCTTTGTCCTGCAGGTCGCTGACTGCCGTCGGCGTGAGCGGGAAAAGTCCTGCTTCGCCGGTCTGCACCATCTCCGAAATTTTCGCCGAGTTCGGAATGTACTCGACGACGTTCGGCCCAACCGTCGTCGCCCACTTCGTGAAACCGGGCTCGACATTCTGCTCACTACCGCCGAGCAGACGGTTGATCGCAAGAAAGCCGTGCAAGCCGAACGTGCTACTCGACGCCGATTGAAACACCACCTTGCCCTTGTACTTCGGATCGGCGAAGTCCATCCATGACGTGGGCGGCGCCCAGCCTTTTTCGGCGAACAGTTTCTTGTTGTACGCGATGCCGGTCATGCCGAGCTGAACGCCCGCGCCGACATCGCCCTTCATGCGCGCGAACGGATACAGTTCCTTGAGCACCGGCGCGTCATCGAGCTTCTGGCACACGCCCATGCTGACCGCGCGCGACATCACGCCGTCGTCGAGGAACGCAACGTGGATCTGCGGGCTGTTGCGGTTCGCGAGTAGCTTGGCGAGTACATCGGACGAGGTACCCGGCACCACCACGACCTTCACATTGTTTGCCTTTTCGAAGTCGGGTAAGACCTGACTCGTATAGGCTTTTTCCATCGGGCCGCCGTTCATGCCGATGTAAAGCGTCTTGCTTTGCGACCACGCGGGCGCGGTCACCGTGCACAGACATAACGCGGCAGCGGCCGCGATCGTTGCAGACAGTTTCATGGATGGTCTCCTCTTTAACGATGGACAGACGGGACAGGCTGCGCTGCGATATTCACTACGTCGGGTGATATAGCGGGCGACGCAAAGCGGCCGATCGCAAACGCATCGAGCGGCGTTGCAGTCGTACCGTCGACGATCAGGTCCGCGAGCACTTCACCGACACCCGGCGCAAGCAGAAAGCCGCCGCCGGAAAAACCGAACGCATGCAGCAGACGCGGCACAGTGCGACTTGCACCGATCACCGGGTTGTGATCGGGCGTGCAACCTTCGACACCGCTCCACGTGCGGATCAACAACGCATCGCGAAGCGCGGGCAGCAGCGCGCACGCGTCGCGCATCGCGGCACGCGTCGTTTCGGTGGAAGGCTGACCGTATTCACCATCGCCATGTCCGCGACCACCGCCGATCACGCAGTTGCCGCGCGCAACCTGGCGCGCGTAGATACCGCCGCCGTACACGCCGAGGTTGTGCGTGATGAACGGCGGTAGCGGCTCGGTGACCCACATGTTTGGGTAGATCGGTTGCATCGGCACTGTTTCGCCGAAGCGGTCGGCAATTGTATTCGCCCACGCACCCGCCGAATTGATCAGCCAGTCAGCGCTTGCATGAAGGTTACCGGCACGCAACTGGAAGCGCGTGCCGTCGTGCTCGATGTCGTCTAGCGCAGTGTGTTCGCGTACGTCCGCGCCTGCCGCGCGAGCCGCGCGCGCAAACGCGGGCGATACGAGCCGCGGATTCGCGTGACCGTCGGTGGGGCACAGCGAGCCGCCCAGCGCCGCACGGCCGAGCCATGGGTAGCGCTGGCGAAAGGTATCGCCGGCAATCAGTTGCAGATCGAGACCGTGTTCGCGTGCGAGCGTCGCATACGCTTCGAGCGCGGCGAAATCGGCTTCGCTGCGCGCAAGCCGCAGATGCCCCGACACGACAAATTCTCCATCGATACCGAGCAGCTCCGGCAACCGGTCCCACACGCGCCGTGCGCGCAGCGCGAGCGGCAACTGTTCGGCGGGCCGTCCCTGGCAGCGCACGCCGCCGTAGTTGACGCCGCTTGCCTGCGCACCGCAAAAGCGCCGTTCGAACAACCCGACACGCAGTCCGCGTTGCGCCAATGCCAACGCCGCGGATGCGCCAACCAGTCCACCGCCCGCAATCGCGACGTCGTAGTGCAGCGGTTCATTCATCGCGGGCCTCTTCGGGAATTGCCGTTACGCCTTCCGTGTACAGTGCGGGCGACATCGGAATCGGCTTGATCGGCGCCTGACCGCGCACGCGGCCGATGGCTTCGAGCGGTAACCCGGTTTCCTCGCTGAGCAGCGCGGCGGCAGCTTCACCGCACATGCGTCCCTGGCAGCGGCCCATGCCGACGCGCGTCAATGCTTTCAGACGATTGATCTCGACGGCGTCGCCTGCACGAATGCATTGGCGCAACGTACCTGCGTCGATCTCTTCGCAGCGGCATACGGTCATGCTGTCCGGCCAGCGCGACGTGCAACCTGCGGGCGGTGCGAATGCAGCCTCGATGCCGCTACGAAACACAGCGATGTGTTGCAGCTTGCGTGCGAGTTGCGCAGCATCCGGTTGACCGTCGATGCGCGGATGCGCGATGCCAAGATCGTCGAGCAGGGCGAGCGCCGTGCGACGCCCCGCGGCTTCCGCTGCATCGGCACCGGCGATGCCCGCGCCGTCGCCGGCCAGATAGATGCCGCGCACGGAACTGCGGCCAGTGTCATCGAGTTCGGGCAGCCAGCAGCGATTCAGCGTGTCAAAGTGGAAGCGGCAACCGGCGAGATCGGCAAGCTGTGTCTCGGGTCGCAGGCCGAAACCTATTCCGACCGCGTCGCAAGCCAGCGTTTGTAAAACCGCATCAGGTTCTGCCCGCTGCCGCCACGTAATCCCCGTGACGAAGCGTTCCCCATCAATACCGTCGAGCGTCACGCCGCGTTCGATTCGCACCCCATGCGCCTTGAGCCAACCGACGTAGTAAAGCCCTTTCGCGAAAGTCGATGGCAGACGTGCGAGCCGAGGTGCCGCGGCGACTTGTTGCGACCAGCTGCTCGTGTCGAGCACGGCGGCGATCTGCGCGCCGGCCTTTGCGTACTGATACGCAACGAGGTATAGCAGCGGCCCCGTACCCGCAAGCACGACACGTCGGCCGATCGCGCAGCCTTGCGCTTTTAACGCAACCTGCGCACCGCCGAGCGTATAGACGCCGGGCAGCGTCCAGCCCGGCACCGGCAGCACGCGATCAGTTGCACCGCTCGCGATGATCAGGTGCGAGAACGGCACACGTGCTTCACGGCCCGCGTGCAGCGTATCGAGGTAGCCAGGTTCGCAAGCCCACGCGAGCGTGTCCGGCCGGTAGTCGAGTTGCGGCAGCAGAGCAGCCATCGTCGTATGCAGCGCATCGGCCTTGCGCGCCTCGAAGCCGTACAGCGTAGCTTTTGAGCGGACGAATGCAGCACCTGCAGGTGGCTGACGATAGATCTGGCCGCCCCAGCGCGCGTTCTCGTCGATTACCACCGGCGACAGCCCTGCGGCGACGAGCGTCTGCGCAGCGCGTACCCCAGCCGGACCGGCTCCGACGATCACGATGCGAGCGTCGTCGTGCGTCATTGGTCGGCTCCAGGCAGGCCCGCCAGCGCACGCGTGACGATGCGCATACCGTCGGCAATCTGCGTCGAGCACGCACGGATGCGCGTGCCGTCTTCAGTACGAACCCAGCAGTCCTGACACGCGCCGATCAGGCAAAAGCCCGCGCGCGGTTCGCCGCTGAATTCGCTCGCGCGTACGCTGCGTTGCTGCACGAGGATCGCGGTAAGAACGGTATCGCCGGCAAGCGCCATAGCAGGTTGCCCATCAAGCACGAACGCGAGCGGCGTGCGCTGCGTTTCGGCGAGCCGCACGAACTGTGCATCGGTTGCCTGAGAAAAAAATGAATCAGAAGAAGACATCAATGCTGACCGATCAGAATGCGGTTGAGTCCGTACACGCGATCGAGCAATAGCATCGCGCCTGCGGTAATGAAGATCACGAGCGCCGAGACGGATGCCATCATCGGATCGATCGATTCCGTCGCGTACATGTACATGCGCACCGGCAACGTGACCGTTTGCGGCGACGTGACGAAGATCGACATCGTCAGCTCGTCGAAGCTGTTGATGAACGCGAGCAGCCAGCCGCCGGTGATGCCGGGCAGGATCATCGGTAGCGTGACGCGGCGGAAAGCGGTCCATGCGTCGGCGCCGAGTGACTGCGCAGCGTGTTCGATGCTGCGATCGAGTCCGCTTACCGACGCGAGTACGAGGCGCATCACGAACGGCGTGATGATCACCATGTGTGCGAGCACGAGCCACGCAAACGAGCCGGTTGCGCCAACCAGCGCGAAGAAGCGCAGCAATGCGATACCGAGTACGAGTCCGGGAATAACTAGCGGCGATAACAGCAGACCGTTCAGGAAGCTACGACCTGGAAAGCGCGCACGGCCAATGGCCAGTCCCGCAGGCAACGCAACGATCAGCGATAGCGTGGCCGATGCGAACGCAAGCTTCAGACTGTTGAAGAACGCGCTGACGAAGTCGGGATAATCGAGAATCGCGCGGAACCAGCGCAGCGAAAAGCCGTGCGTGGGCAGCGTCAACGTTTCATCGGGCGTGAACGCAACCAGCACGACGATTGCGAGCGGCGCGAGCACGAACAGGATGACGAGCGTATGGAAGGCGAGGGAGAGTGGACCGTTTTTTCTCATCGTGGGCTCCTAGCCGATACTCCGCGCATAGCGGCGTTCGAGCACGCGGTAGTACGTCAGCATCACGACGAGATTCGCGGCGAGCAGCAACAGCGCGATCGTCGCGCCGAGCGGCCAGTTCAGCGAGCTGAGGAATTCGTCGTAGACGGCGGTCGCCGCAACCTTCAAGCGGCGCCCGCCGAGCAGACCCGGAATTGCAAACGCACTGGCCGACAGACCGAACACCATCAGGCTGCCCGACAGGATGCCGGGCATCAGTTGCGGCAGCACGATGCGGCGCAACGTCGTAGCGGGCGACGCCATCAGCGAGAGCGCGGCGTTCTCGGTCTGCGGATCGAGCTTTTGCAGCGCGGTCCACACGGGGATCACCATGAACGGCAACATCACATGCACGAGCGCGATGACAATCGCGAACGTCGTGTATTCGAGTTTGTACGGGCCAAGACCGAACGCGCCGAGCGCATGATTGACGAGCCCGTCGGTGTTGAGCAGCATGCTCCAGCCGAACGCGCGCACCACCACCGACACCAGCAGCGGCGCGAGAATCACCAGCAGAAACAGTGAACGCCATGGGTCCCGCATGCGCGACAGCACGTACGCTTCGGGCGTGCCGATCGCGATGCACAGCGCGGTGGTCAACACGGCGATGCCGAAGGTCCGCGCGAAGATCGTGTGGAAATACGACGACGTCAGCACTTCCGCATAGTTGCCGAACTGGAATGCGGCGATCGGGCCGCTGGCCGGATCGAAGCGATAGAACGTGAGGACGAACGTCATCGCGAGCGGCACGAGTACGAGCACCGCAAACAACGCGAAGGCGGGCGCGCACATCAGCCACAGCGGCAGGTACGCATGCCACGGTGCGCGCGCGGGCGCAGCGCGGCTGGCCACGGGCAGTGCGCTAGCCATGATGCGCATCCCGCTGAATAAAACGGATCGCTTCGCTGTTCCAGTCGACACCGACCGGTGCGCCCTCGGCGAGCGGTTCGGTGCCTTCGTTCTGACAACACACGAGCACCTCGCCCAGTTTGCTGTCGACGCGATACAACCACTGGCTGCCGAGAAAAAAGCGGCTCGTCACGGTGGCCGACAGCCTGCCGGTGCCCGGTGCACATAGCCGCAGTTTCTCCGGGCGGATGCACAGCGTGACGGCATCGCCGACATCAACCTCGCGTTCACGCAGCGGCAGTTGCGCGGTGCGTCCGGTCTCGGCGAGATCGTGACCAAGGTCGATACGGATCGCTTCGCCATCGCGGCTCACCACCTTGCCCGGCAACATGTTGGCCTTGCCGATGAACTGCGACACGAACAGATTTTCGGGGCGCTCGTATGCGTGATACGGCGTATCGATCTGCGTGATGCGGCCCGCTTCCATCACGACGACGCGATCGCTGATCGACAGCGCTTCGGACTGATCGTGCGTGACCATGATCGTCGTCGTGCCGACCTTGCGCTGGATCGCGCGCAGTTCGAACTGCATGTCCTCGCGCAGCTTCGCGTCGAGATTCGACATCGGTTCGTCGAGTAGCAGCACGGGTGGTGCGATCACGATTGCGCGGGCAATCGCTACGCGTTGCCGCTGGCCGCCGGACAACTCACGCGGAAAGCGATGCGCGAGCGTATCGAGCCGCACGAGCGCGAGCGTCTCGCGAATCCGCTCCTCACGTTCGGCCTTGTCGATGCCGCGCATCTCAAGTCCGAAGCCGACGTTTTCCGCGACGCTCATGTGCGGAAACAACGCGTAGCTCTGGAACACGACGCCAAGGCCGCGCCGGTTCGGCTTCATCTGCGTGATGTCGCGGCCGTCGAGCGTGATGCGGCCGCGCGTCACGTCGACGAAGCCGGCGATCATCTGCAGCGTCGTGGTCTTGCCGCAGCCCGATGGCCCGAGCAGCGACACGAACTCGCCTTTTTCGACCGACAGGTTCACGTCGGCGACCGCATGCAGGTCGCCGAACGATTTCGTCAGGTCCGTGAGTGTGAGGAACGACATGGCGTGGCCTTTGGGTGAGCGCGCACCCGATGAGTCCGTGATGGCTCGGATGAAGCCGACTCTAGCCAGCCAAATTATGCAGCGTCAATTCGATATTCCATTAAATGATATGAAAACGAAAATAATTCCGTTTAATGGAATATATTTGACAGAGGGCATCAAATTGATTCCATTCAAAGATGTGCGAGTAATCCCTGATACTTCCGAACTCAAGCCAGAACGAAGGCGCACGCAGGTATTCTGATATCGAATCGAACCCGTGATAATCTTCCGCTGAATGGAATCAATTTGAAGGAAAGCCGATGGCAACCACCACCCATCACGACGATCCAGCGCCGGCTTCCATCGGCGCGCCGGGCACCGGCATGCTGGCGCGGGCGTTCGCGGTGCTGCGCGCACTCGCGGGCATGCAGCAGGATGGCGCGCGCGTCACGCGGCTTGCGAAGACGGTCGGCCTCACGCAGGGCACCGTGCATCGCATCCTGCAGACACTGATCGTCGAAGGGATGGTCGAACAGGACGAGCAATCGAAGCTGTACCGCCTGAGCGTCGACTTCTTCGCGCTCGCGGCGCAGGCCGGCAACCCGAACGGCCTGCGTACGCTCTGCCGGCCCGCGCTGCTGCGTCTGTGCGCGAGTCTCGGCGACACGATCTTCCTGCTCGCGAAGAACGGTTTCGATGCGGTGTGCGTCGATCTGTGCGAAGGGCCGTTCCCGATCCGCTCGTTCACCGGCGACATTGGCGGACGGGTTGCGCTCGGTGTCGGCCAGGGCAGCCTCGCGATCCTCGCGTTTCTGCCGGAAGCGGAACGCGAAGAAATCATTCGCTTCAATGTCCCGCGCATTCGCGGCTATGGCGTGCTGGACGAGGTCTATCTGCGCACGGAGATCGAGCGTGTGCGGCAGCTTGGCTACGCGGGCCGCAGCAGCGGTGTGCTCGACGGGATGGCGGGGGTAGCGGTACCGGTGCTCGACCGCAACGGTATCGCGGTGGCGGCGCTCAGCGTCGG
Source organism: Paraburkholderia sp. CHISQ3 (assembly GCF_030464945.1). Lineage (NCBI taxonomy): Bacteria > Pseudomonadati > Pseudomonadota > Betaproteobacteria > Burkholderiales > Burkholderiaceae > Paraburkholderia > Paraburkholderia sp. CHISQ3. The sequence goes on along the minus strand of NZ_JALPRG010000005.1, from coordinate 372,488 downwards.
CACGCTCGCGTCGCGGCTCGGTGACGACCGCTTGCCGATGGTCGTCGAACTGCTGCGGCGTCAGGCCGAGACGATCGGCCCGCAAACCAATCCGTTCGATGCCGCGCTACGCCGCCCGATGCAGGCGCTCGCGGCGGTGGCCGTCAGCGAACGGATCGGCTGACGGCCACCGGTTGCAGGTGCAGCGTACGACCTAGAACACCTTGACCGGCACATTCACCACCAGCCGGTATTCCATGTTGTTGCTGTCCGAGTAGTGCGCCTGCGAGACGTGCCACATCGCGATGAAGGTGATCTTCGTATCCTTGAAGCGACCGCTTTGCAGCGTATAGCTCGGAATAAAACCGATCTCGTGATGACGGCCGTGCACCGGTTCGCCGTTCTTCCAGTACAGATCGCGGAACGGACTCGACAGCGATGCGTTCGCCGCCGCTTCCGCCGAAGCATCCGCGCCCCAACCGGTCAGCCCCCACAGCATCGCCTTGAAGCCCGGCAAGCCGAGATACTTGCCGTCCACCGAATAACGCAACTGCAACGATTTCTCGTGCGGCGCGTTGTAGTCGACGTCCATCGAGTTGGTCAGATAGATGCCATTGGTTTCGTTCACATAGTCGAAGAACTGGTCGCCGAGCACCTGCTGGTAGCCGAGCAGCAGCGAATGCGCGCCGTGCTGCGCGGACAGCGCGAGGCTGTACGCGTTGCTGTTGATGTGGCCTTCCAGCGCGTTGCCGGTGTCGTGCGTCGAGTAGATGTTGGCGAGGCCGGTCCACTTCACCGTCGATGGATCGCCGATCGAGTGCGTGACCGAAGCGAAGTACTGGCGCCATACGTTATCGGCCTGATCCGCGTACAGCGACAGCGTGCCGTTCGGCGAGTAGTTCCAGTTGCCGCCCACATAGCTCAGCCGGTCGAACTTCACGCCACCGTATGAGGTGCTCAGCGAGGTCAGACGCGTTTGCCCGCGCGCATCGGTTTTCGTGAAGCTACCGGCTTCGAGCGACATGTCCTTGACGTCTTTGCTGACGAGCGACACGCCGAGGAAGGTCGGCGGCAACGCGCGGTTGTCGTGCGGCTCGAGGAACGGATTCGACACGGTCTGCAGACCGTACTTGACGACGGTTTCCGAAATGCGTCCCTTGATGTCGTACATGCCCGGATAAGCCCACGCAAGCTGGTTCGAGCCGCCGCCAGGCGCGACGTGCACCATGTTGCCAGCGCCCTGGCCGCCGTCGAGTTTCAGCGCACCGAATAGCGACGCATCGACGCCGAAGCCGATCAGCCCCTGCGTGTAACCCGACTGGTAGTTCGCCTGCGCACCCTGTACCCATGAGTGGCGACGCGGACCGCCCTTGACCTCCAGATAGTCGGAGTAATTGCGGAATTGCAGGTCGAGATGGCTATCGGCGATAAAGCCGTTGCTTTTCGCCTGGCTCGATAGCGGTGTGGGCGGTAGCTGGATCTGGTCGGCTTCCGCGTTGACGATGACGTTCTCGGTCGGCGTGGGACCGACGGGTGACGTTTGTGCGAGTGTGATGGCCGCTGCCGTTCGCGCGGCAACGCCAGTAACTGCTGGCATCGCGTCGTCTGCGTATGCGCTGGCTGTCGCTGCGAGCGCAGTCAGTGCGGGCAGGCCGAGCATCAGCCAGGTGTTTCTTGATGTTTCGGGTCGAGAAAGGGTGCTTTTCATCTAGATCTCTTTTTTATGGTGTTGAACCTTCGACTGACGGTCGGCCAGTCCACGCGTTTGCCCGTTCTGCGGTAGCAGGACGAGCGTCTCCAGCGACAGGGCGGGTCAGCCCTGTCGGGAAAGGATTACTTCAGGGTTGGGGATGCGCGTCTAGTCGGCGCCGACGCGAATGCACGCGATGCGTGCCGTGCCGGTGCCGCGCGTGAGCGGTAACGGCGTTTCGCTTGCACAGGCATCGATGGCTTCGGGGCAGCGGTTGCGGAATGCGCAGCCCGACGGTGGCGAGAGCGGCGACGGAATTTCGCCGCGCAGGAGCAGATGCTTGCGTGCCTTTTCGATCGCCGGATCGGGTACCGGTACCGCAGACAGCAGCGCGCGCGTGTACGGATGGCGCGGCGTCTTGTACACGTCCTGACGGTCGCCGAACTCCATCACGCGGCCCAGGTACATCACGAGCACGCGCTGGCTGATAGCCTTGACCACGGCGAGATCGTGGGCGACGAACAGCATCGAGAGTTGCAGTTCGCGCTGCAGATCGCGCAGCAGGTTGACGATCTGCGCCTGGATCGACACGTCGAGTGCCGACACGGGTTCGTCGCAGATCACCAGTTGCGGCTCGCCGATCAGCGCGCGTGCGATACCTACACGCTGGCACTGACCGCCGGAAAACTCATGCGGATAGCGCCGCAGATGTTGCGAATTCAACCCGACACGTTCGAGCATCGCGAGCACACGGCGGCGCACGTCTTCTCGGCCGACGCCGGGGCGATGCGTGGTGAGCGGTTCGGCGACGATCTGTTCGATCGTCATGCGCGGATCGAGTGAAGCCAGCGGGTCCTGGAAAATCATTTGCACGTCGCGGCGCAGTTGCGTCGTGTCGCGTCGTGTCGCGTGGCCTGCCGGATGTACGGTTTCCGCGCCGAGCCATTGCACGCTGCCGGCACTGACCGGTACGAGACCGACGATCGCGCGCGCGAGCGTCGACTTGCCGCAGCCCGACTCGCCGACGAGTCCGACCGTTTCGCCGCGGCGCACATCGAACGTCACGCCGTCGACTGCGCGCAAGGTCGCTTTGCCCGACCACGGCAAGCCGCCGCGCGAGACGCGGAAATGTACCTTCAGGTCGCTGACCGAGAGCACGGTCGAGGTATCGAGGTTCACAGCCGGCGTGGTCATGGCAGCGCCTCCACAATTTCATTGACGGGACGATGGCACGCGCGGCGCGCGGTGCCCGGCGCTTTGCCTGGACCGACCGGTGGAGTCGCCGTCGAGGCGAGCGTCGGCGGCGTCGTGCGGCACACATCGAGCGCGAACGCGCAGCGCGGCGCGAACGCACAGCCCGCGCCGAGGTGACCCGGCATCGGCGGATTGCCGGGGATCGTGCGCAGCGGTGCGTCGCGGTCGTAGTCGAGCGCGTCGTCGTCGGTGAGGCGCGGCAGTGCGTTGAGCAGGCCGATCGTGTACGGATGCGTCGGCGCGGCGAACAGCGTTGCGGCGCTCGCCTGTTCGACGGTCTGGCCGGCGTACATCACCATCACGTCGTCGCACAGACCGGCGACCACACCCATGTCGTGCGTGATCAATACGATCGCCGTGCCGCGCTCGCGGTTCAGCTCGCGCAGCAGCTCGATGATCTGCGCCTGGACGGTGACGTCGAGCGCGGTGGTCGGCTCGTCGGCGATCAGGATCTCCGGTTCGAGCAGCAGCGTCATCGCGATCATCACGCGCTGGCGCATGCCGCCGGAGAACTCGTGCGGGTACATGCCGATGCGTCGTGCGGCGTCGGGAATGCGCACCGTTTCGAGCGTTTCGATCGCGCGGCGGCGTGCCTCACGGCGCGAGACGCCGCGATGCAGCTGCAGCGTCTCGGTCATCTGCCGTTCGATTGTCAGGAACGGATTGAGCGACGTCATCGGGTCCTGGAACACCATACCGATGCGGTCGCCGCGAATCTTGTTCAGCGCGCCTTCTTTCATCGCCAGCAGGTTTTCGCCGCGATAATTCGCTTCGCCCGATACATGGCCGTTCGAGGCCAGCAAGCCGAGCAGCGCCATCACGGTCTGGCTCTTGCCCGAGCCCGATTCGCCGACGATGCCGAGCGTCTGGCCCGCGTCGAGCGAGAACGACACGCGCTGCACCGCATCGACGGGCGGGCGGTCGCGGCGCGTGAAGCGCACGCTCAGGTCTTTCACTTCCAGCAGGGCCATCTCAACGCTCCTTCGGGTCGAGCGCGTCGCGCAGACCGTCGCCGACGAAACTCACGCAATAGAGCGTCGCGCACAGCATCACAGCGGGACACAGCAGCAGCCATGGCATCGATTCGAGCTTCTGTGCGCCGTCCTGGATCAGCACGCCCCAGCTCGTCATCGGTTCCTGCACACCGAGACCGAGGAACGACAGCACCGATTCGGTCAGCACGATGTTGGGCACCGTAACGGTCGCATACACGACCACAACGCCGATCAGGTTCGGCACGATGTGACGCGTGATGATCGGACGCGAGCCGATGCCGATCGCGCGTGCGGCGTCGACGAATTCGCGCGTGCGCAGCGACAGCGTCTGGCCGCGCACCACGCGCGCCATGTCGAGCCACGAAAACGCGCTGATGGTCAGCACGACCAGATAAAACGCGCGGCCGAACAGCGTCATCATCAGGATGGCGATCAGCATGTAGGGGATCGCGTACATCATGTCGACGATACGCATCATCCCCGAATCGATGCGTCCGCCGAGGTAGCCCGCCGTCGCGCCCCACGCGACGCCGAACAGACCCGATACCAGCGTGCCGAGCAGGCCGACTTCGAGCGATACGCGACCGCCGACCAGCGTACGCACGAGCAGGTCGCGACCGAGTTCGTCGGTGCCGAACCAGTGCGCGTTCTGCCAGGTCGGCGGCAGGCTGATCGACCCCCAGTCGCTGTTGATCGGATCGTTAGGTAGCAGCCACGGGCCGACGAAGCACGCGATCACGATCAGCAACAGGATGACGAGCCCGGCCATTCCCGCGCGATTGCGCAGGAAGCGCGCACAGGCGGTGGCGAACGGGCTGCGCGAGCGCGGCGGCGCAACCGCGGCCGACGGTGCGTCGAGAGCAGGAGAGAGGCGGCTCATGGGATCAGTAGCGGATGCGCGGGTCGAGCCATGCATACGCGAGGTCGACCAGCAGGTTGAACAGGACGGCCACGGCGGTGGTCAGTACGACGAGACCAAGCACCAGCGTGTAGTCGCGGTTGATCGCGCCGTTCACGACGAGCTGCCCGAGCCCGGGCAGCGCGAACACCGACTCGGTGACGACTGCGGCGGTGATCGACGAAATGCAGATCGAACCGAGCAGCGAGACGACCGGCATCAGCGCCGGTTTCATCGCGTGACGCATGATGATCGTGCGGCCCGGCAAGCCCTTCGCGCGAGCCGTGCGGATGAAGTTGCCGGACAGCACTTCGATCATGCTGCCGCGCATGACGCGCGCAATCGCGGCGACGTTGATGATGGTGAGCAGCACGATCGGCAGCACGCGGTAGCGCCATTCGCCGTTGCCCCAGCCGCCGGCGGGCAGCAGCCCGTCGCCAGCGGAGGTTTTCAGCAGGATCGCGAAGACCCATACGAGCACCGGGCCGAGCACGAACGGCGGGATTACGTTGCCGATATTGCCGAGCACCATCACGATGTGATCGATGATGCTGTCGCGCCGGACCGCGGCGAACGTGCCGAGCAGCACGCCGATCGCGAGCGCAATCGGCACCGACACGCCGCCTACGCCGAGGCTCACCGGCAGTGCATGCCACACCAGATCGTTGACCGACCAGTCGACATAGCGGAACGACGGCCCGAGGTCGCCGTGCAGCAGCGAGTTCAGATACAGCAGGTACTGCCGCCAGAGCGGCAGATCGAGGTGGTACTTCGCATTGAGGTTGGCCATCACGGCGGCCGACAGATGCTTGTCGGTGTCGAACGGCCCGCCGGGAGTCAGATGCAGCAGCAGGTAGCACGCGGTGATCACGGCGAGGATCGTCGGGATCGCCCATAGCGTGCGTCTGAGGGTGTACGCCAGCATGACGGGACTCCGGTGCTCAGTGCTTGATCACGTACAGGTCCTGCGACGAGCGCATGTCGATGTAGTTGGTCGGCAGATAGCCGCCCAGATACGACTTCACGAGCCGGTCCGCCGAGTACTGGAACAGCGGGATCAGCGGGTAGTCGTTCATGGCGAGAGCGTGCGCCTGGGTGAGCAGCGCGGTGCGCTTTGCGTCGTCGGTCTGCTGGTTGCCCTGGGCGATCAGTGCGTCGACCTTCGGGTTGCAATAGTGCTGGTCGTTCTGCACGCTGCCGCAGCGGATCAGATCGAAGAACGACATGGCGTCGTTGTAGTCGACGAACCAGCCGTCGCGCGATGCTTGTACCTTGCCGTCGTGGCGCTCCTTGAGCAGCACCTTGTACTCGACGTTTTCGAGCTTGGCGGTGACGCCGAGCTTGGTACGCCATTCGGAGGTGACGAAGAGGGCGACCTTCTTGTGCAGGTCGTTGGTGTCATACGTCAGCGTGAACGTGAGCGGCTTGGCGTCCGAATAGCCGGCCTGCTTCAGCAGGTTGCGCGCGTAGTCGATGCGCTTGGCCATCGGCCACGAGGCCCAGTCGGGGGTGAAGACGCCCGCGCCCTTGGTGCCCTTCACGATCAGGCCGTACATCGGCTCTTCGCCGGCTTGCGTGAGCTTCGAAGTGAGCAGGTCGCGGTCCAGAACCATCGACAGTGCCTGACGCACGCGCACGTCCTTGAACGCCGGGTTGCTGTTGTCGAGGCTGTAGTAGTAGGTCGCGATCTGCAGGCCGGTGCGCAGCTCGCCGCCGAACTGCTTCGAAACCTGCGCATAGATACCCGACGGAATCGAGTACGTGTAATCCATCTGACCGGCCTGATACATGCGCATGGCCGTTTCGTTGTCTTCGATCGGCAGGTACGTCACCTTCGAGATCACCACCTTCGGCGCGTTCCAGTAGTGCGTGTTCTTCACCATCACGATGCGGTTGTTCGGCTGCCAGTCGGTCAACGCATAGGCGCCGTTGCCTACCAGGTTGCCGGGGCGCGTCCATGCGTCGCCAAATTTCGTCACCGTCGCGCGATCGACCGGTGCCATCGTCGCCATGGCCGTAAGTTCGGGGAAGAACGCGGCCGGCACTTCGGTGGTGACTTCGAGCGTGTAGGGATCAGCCGCGCGCACGGCGAGGCTAGACGGCGGCATCTTGCCGGCAATCACGGCCTTCGCGTTTTTCACGAATTCAACGAGGATCGTGTACTTCGAGCCGGTTTTCGGATCGACGACGCGCTGCCACGCATAGACGAAGTCCGCTGCCGTGACCGGCTGGCCGTTGCTCCACTTTGCGTCATGACGCAGCTTGAATACCCATGTGTCCGGCCCGGTGCGCGTCCACGACTGCGCCACACCCGGTACCACCGCGCCGCTCGCGTCGATGCGCGTCAGGCCCTCGAACAGGTCCAGGCCGACCGTATTGCCGTTCCACGACTCGATGTGCGCGGGGTCAAGCGACTCGACCTCGCCGCGCACCTGGCGGGTGATTTCCTGGCTGGGAGAGAGCGCGACGCCTGCGGGGACCGTAATGGCACCGGCGGGGAGAGTAAGTGCGAGGGTAGACGCGAAGGTGAGCGCGGTCAGCGCCGTCGCGAGGGCGGACGTTTTTTTCATAGGTAAGGTGGCAGAAAGGGTGATGGGAACACTGCTGGCGTGCGCGGCCACGCGCCCGGTGATTAGCCTGGGCGGGGCCGGGGCGGCCCCTGTTGTCTGTCCAGCATCGAGGAATCCTTACAATTCGTAACGCAGGCATGCGATTCGATGCGTCGGACCCGGCCGATCTGAAATGCCTGCGATCTAAAACAGTCTCGGCGTACCCACCCAGACGACAGTCGATTCCGCACGGGCCGTATTCGCCCAGCTATGCGGCACCGTCGATTCATAATGCGCGCTGTCACCCGCGTGCAGGACGAACGTCTTGCCTTCCAGTGTCAACGATACCTCGCCGGCGATCACGTACAAAAACTCTTCGCCCGCGTGCGTCGTGACTTCCGAACGCTTCTGCCCGGGCGGCATCTTGACGAGAATCGCCTCCAGCTGGCGACCCCCGGACAGATTGGTCATCCGGGCAAACAGGTTGGCCGAGTCGGCAAACCCGAAAAACTTCAGCTGATCCCCGCGGCACACCGAGCGTTCTTCGCTGGGTGTGTCCACGAAGTACTGCACTTTCACGCCAAGCGCATGGGCAATGCCCGCCAGCGACGTGATGGACGGCGACGCCAGGCCTCGCTCGACCTGCGACAGGAACGGCTTTGAAATGCCGGCCGCGCTTGCCGTGTCGTCGAGGGTGCGCTTCAGGCGTTGCCGCAGTGCGCGTATCTTGCTACCCAGCGCAAGCGCCGGATCCTTCTTTTCGAGTGTCGAGACCATAGCAGGACGAAATCACCCCGTCAAAATTTGTTTGATGTAAGTAAATCTTGTTTGATAGCCTGCGCGCACTGGGCAAGGGGTTGTGCACCGTGGCGCATGACCTCGGAAACATGCAGGGAAAACGCACTATGTTGCCAGAAGCCTCACGTCTGACCGCAGAACGACGTGAAAGATGCTGTAGAACCCGCACCGTCCCCGCTGAAATCTGCGCCAGTCAGGAGATTAAGGGATTCGACTCGATCCGCATAACGTCTTCCTTACGCAGTGGGCAAGGAAGGCGTAACGGTCGCCCCGCAAAGCAAGACGGGCGGCGGCGATGCGCTTTGATATCAGTGCATTCCCGGAGTGACGCGTTGAGCGTTCGTCGGGAGAATCGCGAGCGCTCGCCGGCCGGCACAACTTTTCGGTCTGCTTGCGACACTCAATCCCGTGCGCAGCGATCCTGCAACGGCTGCAAGTCGGACCGATTCCACCCGGATCGCCCGCGTATGACCGAAATGGACCACAATTTCTACTCTGAGCTTTCCCGTCTGCCTGACGCAGGGCCGTTGCCCGCACAGCGCAGCAACGTCTACCGCCGGCCAGCCTGCCTTGCCGGCACCGCGGCACGGTTTTCCCGTCATGCATTATCATTGCGCCCGTTCCGCAAACCGGAGCCGCGGCGCCATGTTACGCGATTCATTGCGTGCCGGGCTGCCCTCCTATTCCCTGGTTTTTCCGTTTCGACGTGCAGATGAACGTGCTCGACAGATGCGTTCGTGCGCACGATCCGGCGCTGCATTACGCACGCCGGCATCCGACGATCTCCAGACTGGTTTTCCTGCGACGCGCGCGGCCTGTGCGCGTCGGCGTTAGTGTATGAACACGAGGTACATGATGAATTCACCCGTCTCCCAGACCCGATCGTTCTCGACGGTCTTCCTGATCGAAATGTGGGAGCGTTTCGGCTACTACGGTATGGCCGCGCTGCTCGTGCTGTTCATGGTCAACCGGCTCGGCTTCTCGGACAGCCACGCCACGCTCACGTGGGGCGCGTTCACGGCGCTGGTGTATGCGGCGCCGTCGGTTGGCGGCTGGATCGGCGACAAGATTCTCGGCACGCGTCGTACGATGATCTGCGGGGCACTCGTGCTGGCCGCCGGCTATCTGATGCTGGCAATGCCCACTGATGCGCTGGGCCACATGTACGCATCGCTCGGCGTGATCGTGGTCGGCAACGGGCTCTTCAAGGCGAACGCGGCGAACCTCGTGCGGCGCATTTACGAAGGCGACGATGCGCGGATCGACAGCGCGTTCACGATCTACTACATGGCGGTCAACATCGGCTCGACCTGCTCGATGCTTGCCACGCCGTGGATTAAAGATCACTGGGGCTGGCACGCGGCTTTCGGCGTGTGCTGTGCGGGCATGCTGCTCGGTGTGCTGAATTTCCTCGTTCTGTACCGCTCGCTCGCGCATATCGGCTCCGCGCCGGATGCCGAACCGGTCCGCTGGAAAGCCGTCGGCGTACTGGTGCTGGGCGCGATTGCGCTTGCCGTCGCGACGACCTACGTGCTGCAGCACAAGAGCATCGCCGTGGCCTGCGTGTATGCGGCCGGCGTCGCGATTCTCGGCATCTTCGGATACATGCTGACGCGCTGCGAACGCTCGGAACGCGCAGGCCTCATTGCCGCGCTGATCCTGACGTTGCAGGTCATTCTGTTCTTCGTGTTCTATCAGCAGATGTCGACATCGCTCACGCTGTTCGCGCTGCGTAACGTCGACCCGCGGTTCTCGCTGTTCGGCGTGTCGCTGTTCTCGTGGAGCGCCGCGCAATTCCAGGCGCTCAATCCAATCTGGATCATGGTGCTGAGTCCGATCCTCGCGCTGCTGTACACGCGGCTCGCGCGTAGCGGCAAGGACGTGCCGGTTGCCGTGAAATATGCGCTGGGCTTTGCGGTGGTGTCGGCGGGGTTCTTCGTCTATGCGCTGAGCGGCCGCTACGCGGTGGACGGTCGCGTGTCGTCGTGGTTCATGGTCGGCGGCTATGGGCTGTACTCGCTCGGCGAACTACTGGTGAGTGGTCTCGGCCTCGCGATGATCGCGCGCTACGTGCCGGTCCGCATGAGCGGTTTCATGATGGGTGCGTACTTCGTCGCGACCGGTGTGTCGCAGTATCTTGGCAGCGTGGTCGCGAATTTTGCGCAGATGCCTTCCGGCGATCTCACGGCGGTGCAGTCGCTGCCGCTGTACACGAAGCTCTTCACCGGGCTTGGCTGGCTTGCCGCGGCGGGCGTGGTGGTGGCCGTGCTGTTGCTGCCGCTGATGCGTCGCCTGTCGCGCGAACATCAGCGTTGCACCGACGAAGCACGCGAAAATGCGCAGCGCGATTCGGGTACGTTGGCCGCTGCGGCGCAATGACGGTCATTCAGGTGTTGCCGTATTGATCGATGGGTTTCACGTGTGCGAAAGCGCCCACTAGCGCACGCACAAACGCACTAAAACAAACGGCCCCGGCAGAGAGACGATGCCGGGGCCGTTTGTCACTACGAGATGCGTTCGCGCTGAGCTGCGCGTTTCCCGCCTAGCCGCGCGGAATCACGAGCCGCTGCCCGACCAGGATCAGGTTGGGGTTCGGCAGGTTGTTGCGTCGCTGGATCTCGACGTAGCGCGCGGAACTGCCCAACTGGCTCGATGCGATCAGGTTCAACGTATCGCCCGACTTCACGATGTAGGTCTTCTCGTTGCCCTGTGCGGCGGTCGTCGCGATCTGGTTGCTGATGAAGTATTTGCGGAGCAGATCGAGATACTCGGGCGATTGCCTGACCTTGGCGATCGCCGAATTCAGGTACACCAGCAGGTCGTTATCGCTCTTGCGCACGCCGATCTTGTACGCGAGGTTCGAACCTTCCAGTTTGCTGACCGCGAAAGTCAGGTCGGTGCCTTCAATTTCCGCGACACCGAACGGGTAGTCGTAGACGATCGCGTCGACTTGTCCGTTGTTCAGGAAGTGCGCCATCCACGAACGCTCGCCGTTGATGCTGGCATCGGACAACTCGACCACCTGGTTGCTCGGGAACGCCTTCGTCACGAACGCCTTGACGTCGGGGTCGCCCTGCAGGATGCCGATCTTCTTGCCGGCCAGATCGGCTGTCGAATGAATCGACGAACCCTTGCGTACGATCAACGCGTAACCGAAGTCATCGATGTAAGGCACCGTGTAGACCACGCCGTTGGGCGTGTCGTCGGAGAACGTCAGACCGTCCATCGCAATGTCGACGGTGGCGTTGCCGTCCTTGTCGGTCTGCGTGAGCTGCGCGGGAACGGCCGGGTAGGTGTCCACGCCGTGGCCGGTATCGACCTTGATCGTGCTGTGGTCTCCCGAAGTGAATTCCTTCTGCGCGAACAGCAGCTTCGCGAAATCGACGTTAAAGCCCTGCGGTTTGCCGCCGTCTTCCGAGTAGAACGGGCGCGACGGATTCTCCACGCTGATGCGGACTACGCCGTTTGTCACAATCGATTTCAGCGTGTTCTTGTTCGGCACGAACCCGTCCACGGCGACCGATTGCACGACGTTCGTGCTGGCGTTGTTGCTGCTACTGCCGTTGCTGTTGCTATTGCCGTTGCCGCTGGAATTCGAGCTGTCGCTGGAACCGGTCTGCGTCGACGATGACGAAGAGGGCGACGCCAGGCGTTGCACCAGACCACCCTGATAGATCAGCCATCCCGCAACGAGAATGACCAGAAAGATTGCCGAGCCTAGTATTTTTTTCATTGTGTCTGTTCGGTAGTTGGACGTGTCGAGAGTGCTGTTTCGCTGCTTACTGTTTCGAAGCGATCTGCGGCGATGCGAGCGGCGTGGATGACGCCCCCGATCCCGCTGTCAGAAGGCTTGCGTTCGCCGCCTGCTGGGCCTGCTGAACTTCCGGGTTATCCATCAGCGAGGTTTCCATTTCCGAGAAAGCCTTGTTCACCGAATTGGTCACCGCGTCGATGGCGGCATCCGTCTTGATCTGCTCGAAGGTATTGCTGGTTTGCATGCCGGCAATCTTGTTCATGCGCTGCGCCGATTGCGACATGTCCCACAGCGCCTTCGCGCGGTCGATCGCGTTCGAAAAATTCTGCAGTTCCGACTGAACCTGCTTATAGCGTTGCTCGCGGAAGGTCAGCAGCTTGTTCATCGTGGCCAGTTGCGCTTCGAAGCGCTCGGCGTCGTCGGGATACTGCTTCTTGAACTGCGCGGTCTTGGTCGCGAAGTTCGCGACTTCCGTGCGGAAGCCGGTAATGCTGTCCTTGAACTTCTGCGCGGCCTGTTCCTTTTCCGCCAGTTGGTTATAGAGCGTCTCGATCGGGTTGGTGCCCGCCTCGTTGACCATCATCTTGACCTTCTGGTTCGCGAACTTCATCGCGATGACCGGCGCGAAGTTGATCGCCGCGAGCCCGATGACCGCGGCCGCGATGAGGCCGACCAGCCCCTTGATCAGCAGAACCACGAGCGGGGCGACGACAATGATGCCGAGGCCGATGATCCCCCACTTGATGAGCTTGACCTTGCTCTGATTCGTGCCTGAATTGCCGGTCGTCATATCTTTGGACATACGAGCTACCCCTGTGACGTTTATACGAACTGAATGGTGAAGCTTGAATCAATCGTTAAAAGAGGCAAAGCAAAAAAGAAAACGGTGTAACGGTTTGAACCCATGACTTAATCGATGGTGCTGGCATGCTGCCTCCGAAACATTTCCAGGCGCGCGTCGCCGTGCGCCATATTAAGACGCTTTTCCTGACATTTTTTCGATTGTTGTGTGCCCGGGTGCGCAGCGGCATCCATACGGGCTCGCAGCAGCAGGCCGGATGGTCTGCCGCGGTGCGCCACGTTGAAAAGCGCGGTCGCGGCGCACGGTTCACTTTTAAAGCGTTCGAATGCGGTAACCCGTATTAACTCCGACGGCTCGATGAAGCTCTGCACGGCGGTGTCGCGGTCTTCTGCTTCGATCATGATTTAACGTTTTCGCGCATAAAGGCACCGAAAATATTACACCTGTCCGCCTGTATGGGCGGCATTTTCGGTGGAGCGGGGTAGCGAAGAGGGAAATCGCCGGATAGGGCGAGGTGGCGCGAGCCGGGGATGGCGCTGCGAGGGGAGTGGTTCTAACGAGACATTCAGAGGAAAAAGCGGGCGGCGACCGCGCAGGCGGCGCGGTCGCTATCGCCCTGGCTGGTTGCCGCCCGCGCCCGAAGTGCGCTGCAGGGCGGCACCGGCACCCGCTCAGGCCGGCATCATGCGGAACGACACGGCGATCCGGTTCCAGCCGTTGATCGCGATGATCAGCATCGTGAGGTCGGTGATTTCCTGGTCGGTGAAGTGCGGCTTGACCGCCTCCCAGGCCGCGTCGGGTACGTGCGTCTGCGCGATGAGCGTGAGCGCTTCGGTCCATTCCAGCGCGGCGCGCTCGCGGTCGGTGAAGAACGGCGTTTCGCGCCATACCGTCACGGTGGCGAGGCGGCGTTCGGTTTCGCCGCCCTTGCGCGCGTCGGCGGTATGCATGTCGACGCAGAAGGCGCAGCCGTTTATCTGCGATGCGCGCAGCCGCACCAGTTCGGCGAGCGGTTTTTCGATGCTGCTTTTGCTGACCTGTTCTTCCAGCGCAAGCATGGCCTTGGTGCCGTTCGGGCTGGCTTTATAGAAGTCGAGACGTGATTGCATGGTTTGCTCCAGTTGAATGCGCCCGCGATTGGGGCCATGGATCAAGCTTAAATCTCATTGTGGTCGTGCAAAATAGCCATTTCCGGAATATCTCAGGTAACCACTTCCGATGGACATCCACATTGCAGTCGAGGGTCGGCACGACCTGGCGGGGCAGATCTACCGGCAACTGAGGGAAGGGATTATCGAAGGGCGGCTGGCCGGCGGCACGCGTTTGCCGTCGACCCGCGATCTCGCCACCCGGCTCGGCGTGTCGCGCAAGACGACGCTCGATGTATTCGAGCGGCTGCTCGCCGAAGGCTATCTGAGTGCGCGCGCGGGCTCCGGCACCTTCGTTGCCGAGGGGTTGCAGCGACTGCCCGCCGGACGCTCCGCGCAGATCCGCGAGGTCGAAGCCGCCCGCGCGCGGACGAAGGCGCGCGTGCGGGCCCGACCTGTCTGGGAGCAACTGCGCGATGCATCGATGCTGCCGCGACCGATCGTCGGATCGCCGTACGACTTTGTCGGCGGTATGACGGACAAGGCGCTGTTTCCGTTCGACGTCTGGCGTCGCTGCGTGAACCACGCGCTGCGAGTCCAGGCGCGCGGCCGCGGGATGTATCGCGAATCTGCCGGCGAACAGGACCTGCGGCTCGCGGTGTCGCGTTATCTGGCCTTCAGCCGCGCGGTGAACAGCAACTGGGAAGACGTGTTCGTCACCCAGGGCGCACAGCATGCGCTCGATCTGCTGGCGCGCATCACATTGCGTCCCGGCGATGTGGCCGTTGTCGAGGATCCCGGTTACCCGCCGGCACGCGAATGTTTCGCGGCGCTCGGTGCGAAGGTCGTACCGGTCCCCGTCGACGCGGAAGGACTGATCGTCGCGAAGCTGCCGAAAAACGCACGGCTCGTCTATGTGACGCCGTCGCACCAGTTTCCGCTCGGCATGCCGATGTCGCTCGAGCGGCGCGTCGCATTGCTCGAATGGGCGGAACAGCGCGATGCGCTAATCATCGAGGATGACTACGACTGCGAATTCCGCTTCGACGGCCGCGCAATCGAACCGCTGAAAACGCTCGATCGCGCCGGTCTCGTCGCCTACGTCGGCACCTTCTCGAAGACGCTTTTCCCCGAGCTGCGGGTCGGTTATGTGGTGCCGCCGGCATCGCTCGGCGGACCGTTGCGCAAGGCGCGCCAACTTGGCGACTGGCATGGCTGCACGCTTACGCAGACCGCGCTCGCGGCGTTCATGCTCAATGGCGATTTCGCGAAGCATCTGCGCCGCATGCACAAGATCTACGTGACGCGCCGCATGCGTCTGCTGTCGCATCTGCGCGGTCCGCTCGGCGCATGGTTCGAGCCGACCGCGCCGATTGCCGGGATTCACCTTGCCGCGCATCTGAAGGTGCCGCTTTCCGAAGCAACGCTGATTGCCGCGGCACGCGATGCATCGATCGGCCTGTACGGACTCGCGCCGTTCTATGTACGGGCCCGGCCGCAGCCGGGATTGATCTTCGGTTACGGTGGCATTGGCGCCGATCACATCGACGAGGCGCTGACGAAGCTCGCGCGGCTGATGCCGAAGCTGGTGCGTTGAGCCGGTTGCGTGTCGACTATGGCGGAATATTGCGGGGAATTACGGCACAGGTCGCGTGGCCAGCGACGTGCCGCTGGTCGCCATAACTGCGGTTTCGATGCCGGGAAGGGGGTACGGGTAGTCTAAAAACACGATACGAGTTCATGCGTGGTGCACGTGTGATCCATGCGAAGTTCACGCGAGACTCACGTTTACCCCTTGAAACAAGCCTCAAAATGCACCCGAGAGTCAGCGCCACGCAACAAACCCCGCCTGTGACGCACAAAAGATTCGCGCGAAACGCTATAGCGCTTGTAGAATCCGGCGTTGAAGTGCACGCATACCGTGTGCACTTCGTGCATTCACTGACCACAACAGGTAGGAGAAACATGCCGACTTCCGCAAAAAAGGTGGCCAAGAAGGCCGCACCGGCAGCTGCCAAAAAGGTTGCTGCGAAGAAAGTGCCTGCGCAAAAAGCTGCAGCTAAGAAGGTCGCCGTGAAGGCGTCCGGCGCTCCGTCGCCGATCAAGGACACCTTCACGAAGGCCTCGCTGGCTGCTCATGTCGCAGAACGTGCTGGTGTTGAACCGAAGGCTGCCAAGGCTGTTCTGGCTGCACTCGAAGACACGATCCTCGGCTCGGTGCACAAGAAGGGTGCTGGCGAATTCACGTTGTCGGGTCTGCTGAAGATCGTCGCGCAGCAAGTGCCGGCGAAGAAGAAGCGCTTCGGCAAGGATCCGTTCACGGGTGAAGAGCGCTGGTTCCCGGCCAAGCCGGCAAGCGTGCGCATCAAGGCACGTGCGCTGAAGAAGCTGAAGGACGCAGCAGCGAGCTGATCTTGCGCGAGACGTCGATGCCTTTCGGGGCAACGGCGTTTTCCGCAGACAGGCAGTACACGATCCCCACGGGCTCACGTCCGTGGGGATTTTTCATGGGCGCTCCATGTTTGGGTGGCGCGTAGGTGACATCGATGACGTCGATGAACCAGGGCGTCAAGACGTGCCCGATTTCGTGACGAACGGGGTTGCGCCGCGGAGTATTACAATAGCGGGTCTTTTTCTAGCGGATCTATCCATGACTTACTGTGTCGCGATGTGCGTCGACGACGGTCTCGTGTTCCTGTCGGACACCCGGACCAATGCGGGCGTCGATCACATCAGCACCGCGCGCAAGATGTCGGTATTCGAGCAACCCGGCGAACGGGTGCTCGTGTTGCTGGGCGCGGGCAATCTGTCGCTGACGCAGGCCGTGCTGCACGTGCTGAGCGAGCCGTCGGACGACGGCCGCCCCACGTTGTGGACGGTCGGGACGATGGCGGACGCGGCGCGGGTCGTCGGCGATGCGGTGCGTGCGGTGCATCAGCGTGAAGCGCCGGCGCTGCAGGAATTCGGTGTCGACTTCAATTGCAGCTTTATTCTGGGTGGACAGATCGGTATCGATGGCAAGCCGCAGACGCCGCGACTTTTCATGATTTACGCGGCGGGCAATTTCATCGAGGCATCGACGGTATGTCCGTACTTTCAGATCGGCGAGTCGAAGTACGGCAAGCCGATCATCGACCGCGTGCTGACGCCTGCCACGCCGCTCGACGAAGCAGCAAAGTGCGCGCTGATTTCGATGGATTCGACGCTGCGCTCGAATCTCTCCGTGGGTCTGCCGCTCGATCTGCTGGTGTACGAAACCGATGCGCTGCATGTGACGCGCTTCGTGTCGATCGATCAGGACAACACGTACTACCAGATGATCCACCGCACCTGGGGCGAGCGGCTGCGTCAGGTGTTCAGTGAAATTCCCGATCCGGACTGGCTCGAGACCGCCAACGTGCCGCTGGCGCAGCGCGAGCGTGCCTCGGTGACCTATCGCGGTCCGGCGGCTGCCAATGCCACCGACGCGATGCCTGAGCAGACCCTCGCGCAGGCAGCAAAAGAGAAAGCGCGGGGCTGAAGTAGTACGGCGCCGTGGCCGCTGCCTGAGTCCTCACGCGGCCACTACAACGCCATCCAGCGCGATCGCCCCCAACGAGCCAACACCACACAACCGCCTCAACGCAACCGCCCCAACGCAACCGCCCCAACGCAACCGCCCCAACGCAACCGCCCCAAACCCCAGCCAATAAAAAAGCCAGCCTTCGGCTTGGCGCCTCAGGCTGGCTCATGACAGCTGGAACTTCAGCTGCGCATCACGTCATGCTTAGAACTTGTGACGGATACCGATCGTGAAGATTTCCTGCGCCGTCGAGTCCGACGGGTAGTCGTAGTCGGCCACGGTTGCCGTTGCACCCGTACCGCTTGCACGTTGATACGCGCCAAGCGCGTAGACGTCCGTACGCTTCGACAGGTTGTAGTCCGCGCCCAGCGAGATCTGGTTATACGACGCCGACGGGCCGTTGCCCGAAGCGTGCGTAAAGGTGTAGCCCAGACCGAGCAGCGCTGCCGGCGTCAACTGGTAGTTCACGAAACCTGCACCGACGTTGTAACGCTCCGTCGCACCGAACGAGGACAGCGAGTCCGGCTTGTACTGTGCGTTGCTGTAGCGGATGCCGGCTGTGATCGGCCCGATGACATACTGACCAGCGATCGACGCGATACCGATCGACTTGGCCGATGCGAACGGCACGTTGATCGAGTTGAACGTAGCGTCCGACGTCGCATTCCAGCTACCGGCACGGGCTGCTGCCGTGTTGGCGTTGGTCATGCGGATGTAGCCTGCTGCCAGGCTGAACGGACCCGTTGCGTAGCTGACCGCGCCGGACCACGTCTGGCCTGCGCTGATCGCGCCTGCGACGCCGCCGAATGCGTACATGCCTTCGAACTGGAGGCCACCGAACACCGGCGACGTGTACTTGACAGCACTGTTCGTACGCGAGCTGTTGTCGTTGTTGTCGACGTCGCTAGGCGTGGTGAACGTGGAGCCCCAGTAGTTGTCTGCCGTGATCGGCTGGACCAGGTCGACGACCGGGTCGTACTGACGGCCGAGGGTGACCGTACCGTACTGGTCGCTCGTCAGGCCGACGTAGGCCTGACGTCCGAATTCCTTGCCGCCTTGACCAAGCTTGCCGGTATTCGGATCAAAACCGTTTTCCAACTGGAAGATGGCCTTCAGACCGCCGCCGAGATCTTCGGTGCCTTTCAGGCCCCAGCGATTGCCCTGCATGTTGCCGCCGACCAGGCCGACGAAGCTCTTGTTATCTGTATTGGCGTTGTGCACGTACTGGAACGCGTCGTCCAGCACACCGTACAGGGTCACGCTGCTTTGAGCGTGGGCTGCGCCGGCGGCACCCAGAAGGGCCAGCGAGAGGGTAGATAGTGCGATTCGTTTCATCCATTTCTCCACGCAGATGATTAGTTTCGTTGTTGCGGAAAGGAGAATAGCGCAGTGTGTCTATGTGTAAGAACTGAAAAAAAATCACTGTCTCCAAAATGTGACATATCGCTCAAAGCCTTGTATATAAAGCCTTTCGACGACTGTTCCAAATTTGACAATATTATCTCTCTGATATTGCATTATTGTTGTTTTGTTGAGAGTGCGTGTGGAGCTATTTACAATTCGGACATCGTTTTGAAGGCTATACGTAATAAATCCGGTATGTCGATTGGTGTTCGTCAGGTGATTGTTAGCATCTTTTTTATGCGATTTGCGCGCTAACCGGCAGACAAAGATGGACAGATCTTCGCGATGAGACTAAGCGCGCAATGCGCTGCGCGGCGGGATCAACGGTCGTCGTTGGCTGCGGCCGGAGGCTCGCTGTCGCCGTTGCGGCGACCCGCCAACGCGGTCACGACCAGCGCGGCGCCCGCGGCCAGCAGCAGCGAGCCCCACGGATGCCGCTTCACGTAGCGATCGGCGGCGACAGCGCCACGGCCGGCCTGCACCAGCGTCGCGGCGGCTGCCCGTGTAGCCTGGTTTTCGACGCGAACCACCGTGCGGCCGAAGCGCACCGCACCGTTTGTCGCGGGCGTTTCGGGTGGCGCGTCCGCGTCCGTATCGACGGCTTGAGGAAGCGACAAGGCGGACGCAGGATCGGCCGCCAGCGAATCCTGCAGGTCGCGTCGGCGTTGCGCTCCGGCGGCAACCGTCGAAGCCGCGATCACCGACGCCAGCTTGGCGCGACTGCCTGGCGGCGGTTCGCTATCCTGCATGCCCCATGCGCCGCGCGGATCGTGCAGCCGGCCGCGGGCCGCGGAGAATTCGGCGCCAAGCAACAGCACGGCCGCCGAGAAATACAGCCACATCAGCAGCACGGCCAGCGAGCCCGCTGCGCCGAACGAATTCGCCATGCCCGCATGCGCGAGGTACAGCGCGAACAGCTTCTTGCCGGCGGAGAACAGCACGGCGGCGACGAGCCCGCCCACCATCGCGTCCTGCCAGCGCACCACGGCATCGGGCAAAAACTTGAGCAGCGCGGCAAAGGCGAACGCGAGGACGAGCAGGCCGACGATCAACTGCAGCACGTTGCCGATCACTACATACGGCGAATTGCCCCACAGCCACTGACCGACGAACGTGATCGCGGTGTCGAGCACCAGCGACACGATCAGCAGGAATGCGACGCCGAGCACGAGACTGAACGAGATCAGACGCACACGCACGAGCGCGACCACGCTCGACGAGCGCGTCCCCACCGGCGGCCACACCATATTGAGCGCGCTGTTGAGCGACGAGAACGTTGCCGACGCACCGATCGCGAGCGCCGCGAACGAGATGATCGCGGCGATGCCACCTGCATTGCCGCTGCGGTGCGCGTTCTCGACGATCGTCGTGATGCCGGCGGCCGCTTCGTTGCCGAGCACGCCATGTACTTCGCGGAACAGCTCGCCGCGCGCGGCCTCGGCACCGAAGAACCAGCCGGCGATCGCGATCACCATCACGAGCGTCGGCGCCAGCGAGAACGCTGCATAGAACGCGATGCCCGCGGCCATCGCCGCACAGCGGTTGGCCGAGAATTGCCTGAGTGCGCCGATGGCCCACGACGCCTGCTTGCGGGCCACTGTCTGCAGTTTTTCTGAAGAGAGCGTGTCCATGGTGGTCCTTGTGGTCGGGAGCGTGACGACCGTGACGCCAGTGCGGCGGCGAGTCAGCCTGTCTGAAGGTAAGCAATCGCAAGCACCATGCCTGTCGAACTATAGCAAGCGTCTCAAGCGTCCGGCCCGCCGAACACCTCGGCGCACAGCGACCGGCCCGCCTCGCTCAGCCGAGCGGTGCCCGTGCCTTCCTCGGTGAAGGTCGTCTCGACGATGTCGCTATCGACGAGCGCCGTCAGTTGGCGGCGCAAGCCGCTCATCGGCAGGCCGGCCTGCTTGGCCAGTTTCGCCAGCGACCATGCGTGGCCCGGCGTTTCCTGTTCCGCCCGCCATAACTGCGCGAGCACCGCGACGAGGGCGGGGTCGATGGCATCGTTCATAGCGTGTCTCCTCGTCAGACCATGCTCGCGGCGAGTTCGCCGAGCGTCTTGAGCGCGTGCTCGGTCTGCGCGTTCCATGGGTAGCTGTAGTTCAGCCGGATGAAGTGGCTGAAGTCGTTGCGTGTCGAAAACATATAGCCGGGACCGATCGTGATGCTGCGCGCGAGCGCCGCCTGATAGAGCCGCATCGAATCGACGCGCGGCGGCAGTTCGACCCACAGCACATAGCCGCCTTGCGGCGACGAGGTGCGCGTGCCGGCGGGGAAAAACCGCTGCACCATCGCGATCATGAGCCGCGCCTGCTGACGATAGAACTTGCGCACCTGCCGCAGGTGCCGGTCGTAACCGTCCTGGCGCAGATAATCCGCTACCGCGATCTGCGGTACCGACGGCGTGGTCAGCGTATTGAGGAATTTGAGTTTCTCGACCTGGGCGCGATAGCGGCCCGGCATCGCCCAGCCGATCCGGTACGACGCGGTGAGGCTCTTCGAAAACGACGCGCAATGCAGTACGAGACCGCGTGTGTCGAAACTCTTCAGCGTCGAGGGGCGTGTGTCGCCGAAATACAGTTCCTGGTAGACGTCGTTTTCGATGGCCGGGATGTCGTGTGCGGCGAGCAGATCGACGAGTTGCTGCTTGCGTTCGTCGGGCATCCGGAAGCCGAGCGGGTTCTGGAAATTGGGCATCACCATGCACGCGGCGATCTTCTGCTTACCGACGATCTGTGCAAGCACGTCGATATCGATGCCGTGCGCGGGATGAGTCGGCACCTCGATTGCGCGCATGCCGAGACGTTCGATCGCGTGCAGCATCGCGTAGTAGGTCGGCGATTCAACGGCGACCGTGTCGCCGGGTTTGGCGACCGCTTGCAGGCTCAGGTTGATTGCTTCGGTGGCGCCGACCGTGATGATGATCTCGTCGGGATCGATCGCAATGCCGTTTTCGGCGTAACGCCGCGCGATCTGGCGGATCAGCTCGGGGTTGCCCGGCGGTAGATCGTCGATCAGATTCCAGCTCGCATGACGTCGCGCGATCGCGTTCGCATACTGGTTGATGCGCCGCCACGGGAACAGCGACGGGTCCGGATACGGCGAGCCGAGCGGCATCGCGTCTTCGCTGCGGATACTGCGCAGTGTGGACAGCACGAGCCGGCTCACGTCGACTTCCGCGGCGACGACTTGTGTTTGCGTTGCACGGCCGGGCGCGGTGCGGGCTCGTACGGCTGTATCGCGCACGAAGTAGCCCGACTGCGGTCGCGTCTCGACGACGCCACGGCTTTCGAGCAACCCATACGCGTGCAGCACCGTCTTGATGCTCACGCCGTGCTGCTGGCTGGCTTGCCGCACCGACGGAATCCGTTCACCGGCCGCGAACACGCCGCGCCGCACAGCGGCCTCGATTTCATCGGCGAGTTGTTCGTAGAGCGTCACGGTGGCGGGCGATGAGGGCAACGACGCGAGTGTAGGCCAGATTCGCGTAACTGTATCCCTCAGGTTTCGTGTTTTCTGTGTGCTACGACAGTTTTGGAACACAGTACGCTGGATACATCGGCGCAGTGCGCCTTCGTCAATTTGCCGCTCATTGGTCCTTTAACGGCCATCCGATCATGAAGAAACCCGAAGCCCGCATCGAACCGTACACGCACCCCGCCGCAGGCTGGGGCGCGCTGAAGTACGTCGCCATCAACCTGATCAAGGAAAAGGTCGCGGGCGGCAACTACCGCACGCTGCTGGCGCAGAACCAGCCGAACGGCTTCGACTGTCCGGGCTGCGCGTGGCCGGACCGCGAACATGCGTCGACCTTCGAGTTCTGCGAGAACGGCGTCAAGGCGGTGGCCGCCGAGGCGACCGGCAAGCGCGTGACGCCTGCGTTTTTCGAAGCACACACGGTCGCGGAGTTGATGACGCAGTCCGACTTCGAACTCGAGCAGCACGGCCGGCTCACGGACCCGCTTGTCTACGACGCCGCGCGCGATCGCTACGTCCCGATCAGTTGGGACGATGCGTTTGCGCTGATTGCACAGCATCTGAACGGCCTCGACGATCCCGATCGCGCGGCTTTCTATACGTCGGGACGCGCGAGCAACGAAGCTGCGTTTCTATATCAGCTGTTCGTGCGGATGTACGGCACCAACAATTTCCCCGACTGCTCGAACATGTGTCACGAAGCGACGAGCCGCGGCTTGCCGCACACGGTCGGTGTCGGCAAGGGCACAGTGACGCTCGACGACTTCGAACACGCCGACACGCTGCTGCTGTTCGGCCAGAACCCGGCGACCAACCATCCGCGCATGCTCGGCGAGCTGCGCGAGTGCGCGAAGCGCGGCGCGACGATCGTGTCGATCAATCCGTTGAAGGAGCGCGGCCTCGAACGCTTTGCGAGCCCGCAGCATCCGGTGGAAATGCTCACGCTCGGCAGCACGAAGATCAGTTCGGTGTTTATCCGGCCGAAAGTCGGCGGCGACTTTGCGTTGATCAAGGGCGTTGCGAAGCGTGTCGTCGAACTCGACGATGAAGCGCTCATGTCCGGTCTCGCGCGCGTGCTCGACGTCGATTTCATCGCAGCGCATACGGTCGGCTTCGACACATTCGCCGACGATCTGCGCGCCGAAAGCTGGGACACGATCGTCGCGGAATCGGGTGTGCCGTTCGATGACGTGCTTAAGCTCGCCGATATCTACGCGAAGGGCCGCGCGGTGATCTCGACGTGGGGCATGGGCCTCACGCAGCACAAGAACTCGGTGCCAACTGTGCAGTTGCTGTCCAACCTGATGATGATGCGCGGCAATATCGGCCGGCGCGGTGCCGGGCTGTGCCCGGTGCGCGGCCACTCGAACGTGCAGGGCGATCGCACCGTCGGCATCGAGGAACAGCCGACGCAAGCGTTTCTCGACCGGCTTGGCGCCGTGTACCGTTTCGAGCCGCCGCGCGAACATGGCCTCGATGTCGTCAGCACGATTCAGGCGATGCTCGAGCGCAAGGTGAAAGTGTTCATCGGGCTCGGCGGCAATTTCTCGATCGCGACGCCCGATACGCCGCGCACGTGGGACGCGATGCGCTCATGCGACCTGACCGTGCACATCACGACCAAGCTGAACCGCAGCCATCTGATACATGGCCGCGACGCGCTGATCCTGCCGACGCTCGGCCGCACTGAGATCGATCTGCAGAACGGTATCGCGCAGGGTGTGAGCGTCGAGGATTCGATGAGCATGGTGCACATCTCGTACGGGATGAACCGGCCGGCTTCGCCGAACCTGCTGTCGGAGATCGCGATCGTAGCGCGGATGGCGCACGCGACGCTCGGTAGCGCGAAGGTCGACTGGCTTGCGCACGCGAACGATTACGCGCTAATTCGCGATGGCATCGCGCAGGTGATCGACGGTTTCGAGAACTACAACGAACGGCTCAAGCACCCGGGCGGCTTTCATCTCGGTGTGGCGTCGCGCGAGCGGATCTGGAAAACGCCGAGCGGCAAGGCGCAGTTTCTCGTACACGCAATCGCAGTCGACACGCCGATTCACCGCGCACGCGAACGTCACGGCGAGCGTCTGATGACGCTGATGACGACGCGTTCACACGATCAGTACAACACGACGATCTACGGTCTCGACGATCGCTATCGCGGCGTATTTGGTCAACGACGCGTGCTGTTCGCGAACCGCGACGATCTCGCGATGCTCGGTTTTGTCGCCGGGCAGCGCGTCGATATCACGAGCGTGTGGGACGACGGTGTGGAGCGGCGTGTCGACGGTTTCCTGCTCGTCGAATACGACATCCCGCGCGGCTGCCTCGGCGCCTATTACCCGGAGACGAATCCGCTCGTGCCGCTCGAATCGGTGGCCGACGGCGCCGGCACGCCGACGTCGAAATCGATTCCCGTGCTGCTGTCTGCCGCCGTCGAGGCGGTCGCAGCCTGATATCGAAAGTAAGCTTGCTGGAGGAAACGAAAGGCCGCCGTGAGGCGGCCTTGTTGTATCTAGCCTGGCCGCAGGCCATACAGGACGGGGAAAGCACGCGTTGCCAACGAGGGTATCTCGTTTTTCTACATAGTAATAATTCTCATTTGCGTTATAATCGTCGGTCTTATACAAGATTCCCGTTCGCGTTCTGTAATGCTCAGACGTGACGAGCGAATCACAGAAACATGCCGCCCAGATTCCGAGCACGCCCTGGGACGGAAACCCGGACCACTACGCTTTTTCCATTCATGTCTGCTTCCCGCCTTTCCCTTGCGCCGGTCCAGCCGGCGAAGCTTCTTGCTGGTCGTCTCGCCATCAGTACCGCAATCTCCATGGCTTTTGGCGCTGCCGCGCCTGCCTTTGCGCAGTCGGCGGGGGGCGATGCTGCGCCCGGCTCGGTGTTGCCCGCTGTCAAGGTTGAGGCCTCGGTGCCGGTGCTGCCCGGCGATCTTTCGCCGACCTACGCCGGCGGCCAGGTTGCACGCGGTGCCGACTTCGGCGTGCTCGGCAAGCAGAAGATGATCGATGTGCCGTTTAGCATGACGACGTATACGGCGAAGCTGATCGCGGACCAGCAGGCGTTGACGCTCGGTGACGTGCTCGATAACGATCCGGCGGTTCGTGTGAGTTCCGGGTTCGGCAATTTCTCGCAGGTCTTCGTGATCCGCGGTTTTCCGCTCAATGGCGATGACATCTCGTTGAACGGCCTCTATGGCGTGACGCCGCGGCAGCTCGTGTCGACCAGCGCGCTCGAACGCGTCGACGTGTTCAAGGGCGCCAATGCGTTTCTGAACGGCGCGTCGCCAGGCGGCACGGCAATTGGCGGCGGTGTGAACCTGCAGCTCAAGCGCGCCGACGACAAACCGCTCACCCGCGTCACGCTCGAAACCAGCGGCTCCGGCGAATTCGGCGAACAGATCGACGTCGGCCGACGCTTCGGCAGCGAAGGACAGTTCGGTATTCGCGTGAACCAGATGAATCGCGGCGGCGAAACCAGCATCGACGGCGAACATCGTCTCAACAACACGACGGCTGTCTCGCTCGACTGGCGCGGCGACAAGCTGCGTCTGTACGGCGATTTCGTGTATCAGCGGCAAAAGATCGACGACGGCCGTCCCATCGTCTACGTGAACGGCAGCCAGATTCCGGAGCCCCCGTCGGCGACCCATAACTATGCGCAGCCGTGGTCGTTCAGCAATCTTGAAGACACGGTTGGCATCGTGCGTGCCGAGTACGATTTCCTGCCGGCGTGGACCGCGTACGTCGCCGGCGGCGCGCGTCATACGAACGAGCACGGCGATTACGCGTCGCCGACCTACAACGGTGCGACGGGCGTGACGACGACCTCGCGACTCGGTGTGCCGCACAAGGAAGACACGTTGTCCGGCGAAGCCGGCGTGCGCGGCCATTTCACGACCGGGCCGGTCACGCACATGGTGACGGCAAGTGGATCGGTGGTACGTATCGACGGCCAGTCGGCTTATACGTTGTCGGGTACGGTGCCGACCAGTCTGTACGACACCCCCGTACTGCCGCGCCCCGCCGACAAATTCACCGGCGGCGATCTGGCCGATCCGGGTACGACGGCGCTTACGCTGATGCGCAGCGTCGCGGTGTCGGACACGCTTGGCTTCCTGAACGATCGTGTGCTGTTCACGATCGGTGCGCGCCATCAGTCGATCCATTCGAACGGCTTTAACTACAAGGGCGTGCAGACCAACAACTACGATCAGAGTTTGACGACGCCGCTGTTCGGGCTCGTCGTCAAGCCGTGGGAAAACGTCGCGTTCTTTGCGAACCGTAGCGAAGCGCTTGCTCAAGGCGGTCAGGCGCCGAATACCGCGGTCAACTTCGGCCAGCTCCTCGCACCGTATCGTACGAAGCAGTACGAGGTGGGCGTGAAATACGATACCCAGCGGCTGGGTGCATCGCTTGCGGCTTATCAGATCGAGCAACCGTCCGCTTACACCGACAGCACGACGAGAATCTACGGAACGAACGGCACGCAGCGGCACCGTGGGCTCGAAGCAGAAGTGCACGGCGAGCCGTACAAGGGCGTGCGGTTGCTGGCCGGCATGTCGCTGATCAACGCGAAGCTGCTCGACACCAACGGCGGCACGACCGATGGCAACCGGCCGATCGGCGTGCCGAGCTACCTGTTCAATCTTGGTGCCGAGTACGACGTGCCGATGGTGAGCGGCCTTACGTTGACTGCGCGCTGGATTCACACCGGCTCGCAGTATCTGGACGCCGCGAATACGGCGTCGATTCCGTCGTGGGATCGCTTCGACCTTGGTGCGCGCTATGCGACGTCGATATTCGGCCGGCCGACGACATTCCGTGCCACCGTGCGCAATGTCGCGAACAAGGCGTACTGGTCGTCGACGATGGGCACGTATCTGACGCAGGGTGAGCCGCGTACGTTCCTGCTGTCGATGACGACGGACTTCTGAACCTTGCCGGCCCATTCGGGCCGTCCGGGTTGTCTCGCATGAGGACTGTATCGCCAGGTCGATCAGCACATAGTGAGTTAGAAACGCACGCGCAGCCCCGCCGTCACCGCGATCTGCTCGTTCGAGTTCGACATCGACAGCCCGTTGATGACCGCGTGGATTCCGCTGTTACCGGTGTCGCTCACGTGTTGATAGACACCTTGCAGATAGAGGTCCGTGCGCTTGGACAACGCATAGTCGGTCTGCAGCGTGAACTGGTTCCACTTCGGAGAGACGCCGTCGATCTGGCTGTCCGTGAACGTATAGGCGCCTGCGATCGAGACAGCCGGCGTGATCTGATACCGCGCGTTCAGCTCGTAGTTCGTGAAGCGCGCGCTATTCGCTCCGAGGGAAAGACCGCTTGACGTACCCGATGCGGAAGCGCCGATGCCGGTCAGATTGCCCAGCACCGTCTGCGTGAAGACGAGGCCAACCGTCGCACCGGCAAACGAGTAGTTCGCACCGGCGCCCCACGTGCGTTGCGTGCTGGCGGTGAAGGTTGCGTCGTTGGTCACCGCGCCGCCGGAGTTCAGATCGGTGCCGCTGTTGTTCAACTGCAGGTAGCCGGCCGCTGCGTTGAACGGCCCGTAGCTATACGACGTGCCCACGCTGTACGCGCGGTTCGTGGCGAAGGCACCTGCGCTGTTGGAGAAGCCGTACAGGCCGCCGAACTTCAGGCCGCCATAGGCGACGCTTGAGTACTTGATCGAATTGTTGATACGGAACGAGTTGTCGAGGTTGTCGTTGTCAAACGGATGGGCCGCTCCCGTACCGCCATAACCTGTTCCAGTAAGCGCAAGCGGTGCAAGATAATCGACGACGGAGTCGTATTGCCGGCCGAGTGTGACAGCACCATATTGCAGGCTCGATAGACCTACAAAAGCCTGCCGACCAAACTCCAGACCGTTCTGTCCGAGCTTGCCGTTCGCGATGTTGAAGCCGTTTTCAAGGGTGAAGATCGCCCTGAGTCCGCCGCCCAGATCTTCCGTGCCGCGCAGACCGAAGCGGCTGCCGTTTACCGATCCGCTCGTTTCCTGAAAGTTGCTGCTGCCGCCCTGATTGTTCGTGTAGGTGAGGCCAGCATCGATGAGCCCGTAGAGTGTGACGCTGCTTTGCGCGTGAGCGGTGGCTGCGAACGCGAGTGCACTGGTTGCGCCCAGTGCGATCAACGACTTTTTCATCCGAATCTCCAATACGCCGAAAATAAATGGGGCGTGCGGGCAAGCGCATATCGACATTCGACCCATGCCCAACTTCGCCCTGATGCAACGGCTTCTCATATCTGTCTGCCGTTGGAGAGCGATTAGAAACGATCGGATCGCAACTGCTGTGGTGCTGCGACAACGTCGAATTTACGGATTGTTTCGGCCCATCCTCTTTTGAAATATCGACGGGACAACCGATGCAGGGCGTGACAGCTCCCAACGCTTTACTGTCGGGGGAGAGGCGATGATTTCGTTAGCCGACAGGTGCAAGTAAGTACCGGCACGGTGTTATGCAAGTTAAGACCGTGAAAGGCTTTTGCGCGCGCAGAGGGATCGGATGAAGATCAGGAGGAACTCAGTTCCACAAGAAACTTGTGCTGGCAGTGACGGGTGGTTGCGCGGCAAGTGCGCGAGTCAGGCGCTCGATACTCTCCGCAGGCAACGCGTATGCGATCCAGCCAGCACCGCTATGTCGCAGCATGAGCACCGGTCCGAGCGTCGGAGAAAAATCGACGTGCCAGCAAGGATCCATTTCAAGCGGATAGTCGTTCGAGACCGCTGGTTGAAGTTCGTGCGGTGGCTGCATCTGCGAACGCAGCATAATCAGGCGACGAATGAGCGAGTCGATGTCGTCTGTCTTCAGCACGGAAGTTCGCTCCGCGATTCGAAAACGCAGCGCGGCCTCGTCTTCTTTCTCTACTACATCCAATGTCAATACGTCGTACACGGTCGATCCTGATCAACTTCGCCAGCCATCCAGCCTGAACGAGCATGAGCGGTTATTCATCGGTCTGCTCTCGCGTGGGCGCATTCGTCGCCCGGGCAAAGTCAGACTGGTGAGACGGTTGATCAAGTCTAGGGCACGTATCGTTGGCTCGTGTAACCGGTTCGTTTCCGCGCGTTACGCGGCGCCGCGACCACACGCTGTCCGTGCGTCCCGATGCAACACGCTGCGCCGTCTTGCGCCACATCCATGCAAAGCACAGCGCGCCGATTGCAGCACCGACATCGATGCCGATCGTGTCGGCGGTTGTCGAACCCCACAGACCGCTCGAGGGCGCGAGCCATCCGAGTACGCTCGCGAGCGGAATTGCCGCCGTCGCGCAGGTCGCGAGACCTAGTAGTTCGATCGATCCGCGTGCCGCGCCGCGCACGAATGCCCACACGATGCTCGCGAGAAACACGCTGTAGTAGATGCCGATGTGCCACGCGTGCAGATCGGCGACACGGCCGCTCAGCAGCTTGCCGGCCACGAGCGTGAGCGAAATGCCAGCGATGCAGCCTAGCGAAACGCCGACGGTGAGCGCCGCCATCGCAAACGTCGCGCGTCGTTGCGTAACCGGCAGACCGTCGCGTCGCGCGGCTTTGCGACGGCTTTCGATCCACAGCAGGTTGCCCGAATAAAACAGGAACGCACCGGCGATGCCGAGCAGGAAGTAGCCCCAACGCACCGGGCTGCCGCCGTAGCTGCCGAAGTGCAGCGCATAGAACGCGCTCGTCGCCGCGGACCACGCATTGCCGTTACCTTCACCGGGAAGAAACTCGGTATTCAGGAAGCGGCCGCTTGCCGGGTCCATCAGCGCGAAGCCGCCCGAGCGGGCCAGAAAACGCGGATCGTCGCCGGCGATGAAAACCGTTGCACCTGGTTCGCCCGCGCGGCGATAACTGAGCGATGTCGGGACGAAATGCGGCTCTCGCTCGCGTACGCTTGCCAGCAACTGTCGGACTGGAACGAGAGGCGGTGTGGCGGACGCATCCGGTGCAGCGGGCGCTTTGGCGAAGAACGGATTTTGCGCGGTCATCATCGGTTGCAGCGTGCCGCGGTAGATGACCGCATCCTGCACGTCGTAGATGTTGTCCTTGAGGCCGAACGCCACCACCGACAATGCCATCACGACATGAAACGGCAGGCTCAGAATCCCGATCGTGTTGTGCGCGTCGAGCCACATGCGCTTCAGGTTCTTGCCGATGCGCAGGGCAAAGAGGTCTTTGACCAGTGTCGGCAGCAGCACGATCACGCCCGATACCAGCGCGAGACCGTACAGCATCGACACGACCCCCATCACGCCCATACCGACCGCGTAGCTGCCTGGCACACCGGCGGTCATATGCAGCACATCGATGAAACGTGCGGCATCCGAGGGCCGGCTTTGCTTCGCGACGAGTTGTCCGCGCTCGTCGAACGAAGTACTCCAGCGCTGGCCCGGCGCCGGCTGCCACGTGAGGTGCGCGGTGCCGTCGTTGTCACCGAGAGCAAGCGTGAACTGCCGACGCGCGGCGGGGTAGGCCGCGAGAGTCTGTTCGATCAGTGCGTCGGCGCGCTCGATCGATACGGCGTGCGTGCCCGTTTCAGGCGGCGTGACCCACTCGGTTAGCGAGTCCTTGAACATCGTGACCGCGCCGGCATAGAACGCGATGAAAAGCAGCAGACCGGCAACAATGCCGGTCCATGTGTGCACGGTTTTATAGACGCGAAGAACGTCGCTGCGCATGTCCAGTCGGTCCGCTTGAAGAAATCAGAAAAGAAAATGCTGGCAGGCCGCGACGAGCGCGAACGCGGCAAGGTTCGCGCCGCCGAGCCAGGCGCTTGCGCGCCTGCCACTGCGAAACATGAAGCTGGCCGCGATCACGCCGATCCACACCGGCGGGACGAGCCACATCGCAACCTGAAACTTGTTGGGTATATCCAGACCGCCGGGGGCGAGACCGGCGAGCAGCGCGCTCGCGGCGATCCCGAGTCCGAAGCCCCCTACGGTACCGGCCAGTGTTTTGGTCAACCAGTCCCGTTCAATCGAGCCGCGCGTCACCGCGCGAGCCTCGGCAAACGACGGTGTTCGAGGATGGCCCCGAGCAGCGGACAGGCGACGAGCGTCGCCATGATCGTCGTGATCACGAGCGAAAGCGAGGTCGCGGGATGCATGGCATCGGCACCGGTCGAGAACGCAGCGATCGTGCAGGCAACTGCGCCGATCCGGCTTGGGCGGGCACGCCACGGTTTGCGAAACCAGCGTTGTCCCGGAGCGCTCAGATAAAACAACAACGCACCGGCGAGTGCCGATGCGACGATAAACAGGTCTTTCATGATCCGGCGGACGCGCAAGCGTCGAGAGCAGCTAACATCTAAATGAGATCTTAATGAGAATTATTATCATACACGGGATCGGGCTGTTACGGCTCGAAACTCGTACTGCTGGCCGATGGCGGCGTGCTGCTCAGGCCCGGTCGCTGCGTATCGACGAGGTATCCGCTGTTCGTGTCATGAAACCCGGCAAGGCGGCCGCGAGGGCATCGACGGCAAGACGAACCTTCAACGGCAACTGAGGCGTCTGTAGCCACAGTGCGTAGGCGTCGTAGAGAAAGCCGGGTTGATCCGGCAATAGCTGTTCAAGCGCGTCCGTTTCGATGCGCTCGCGAACCAGCCAGTAGGGAAGCCAGGCCAGTCCCATTCCCATGACCGCCGCATCGGCGATGGCATCGAGGTCGTCGAGCCGCAGCCGGTTAGCCGGGGTGACTTCGGCGGCAGGCTGATCGCCGCGTGGAAACAGCCACGGACGAATCCGTCCGGAGCGCCGGTAGATGATCCCCTGGTGTGCGCCGATATCCTCGATCTGCTGCGGCCGCCCGTGTGCCTTGAGATACGAGGGCGCCGCGCAGACCACCATGCACTGGCGTGCGATCCGCCGCGCGATTACCCCGCCTTTGTCCTCGGGAATGCCGGTCCGGATGGCCAGATCGTAGTCGTCCTCCGCGAGGTCGGCGAAGCGATCGGTCAACGACAGATCGAGCTCCAGCGCCGGGTACTGTTGCGCCAGCGCGAGCAGCACCGGCGTCACGCAATGCCGCCCGAAGTGCGCGGGCATCGTGATGCGCAGCTTGCCGCGCGGTTCGGACAATTGATCGGCGGCCAGCGCATCCGCGGCGTCGGCTTCGGCGAGTACCACGCGGCAGCGCTCGTAGTAGGCGCGCCCGAAGTCCGTCAGGCTCTGCCGGCGCGTCGTCCGGTGGATCAGGCGTACGCCGAGCCGTTCTTCCAGAAACCGGACATGCTTGCCGACCATCGGCCCGGACAGATCGAGTGCGTCTGCAGCGGCCGCGAACGAACCCAGATCGACGGCTCTGACGAACACTTCCATGCTGGTAAGACGATCCATGTTTGAAAACTCCCAGTTTCGACTGTTCTAGTTTTCCGGCTATTTATCTGCCCGAAGTCCACGCGCATAGTCTATTCGGTTCAGTTACTTTGGAGTGGGATCGAAATGACACGAGTCGTCCGTTTTTATGAGCACGGGGGTCCCGAGGTTCTGCGCATCGAAAACGTCGACGTTGCGCCGCCCGGGCGAGGCGAGATTCAGATCCGCGTCAAGGCGTTGGGTCTCAACCGGGCCGAGGCATTGCTGCGCGCGGGTTCATATATCGAAACACCGACGTTGCCATCGGGTCTCGGCCTTGAAGCGGCGGGGCTCATTGAAACGGTCGGCGAGGGTGTGGATGGATTCGCGCCAGGTGACGCGGTAAGCGTGGTGCCGCCGCTGTCGATGGTTCGCTGGCCCGCCTACGGCGAACTCGTCACGTTTCCCGTCGAGCTGGTCGTCAAGCATCCGCCGTCGTTGAGCTGGGAAGCGGCGGCGGCCACCTGGATGGCCTACCTCACCGCGTACGGTGCGCTGATCGACATTGCCGGACTAAGCAGCAAGGGCTTCGTCGTGATTACCGCGGCGTCCAGCAGCGTTGGACTAGCTGCGATCCAGATTGCCAACAGTGTCGGCGCAACGCCGATCGCGGTCACGCGAAGCTTCGACAAGAAGCAGGCGTTGCTCAAGTCGGGCGCGGCGCATGTGATTGCGTCAGCGCAGGAAGATCTGGCGGGCCGGCTGCGGGAAATCGCTGGCGAGAAAGGCGTGCGCGTCGTGCTCGACCCGATCGGTGGCCCGATCTTCAATGCGTTGACGAGCGCGATGTCTCGCGGCGGCATTCTCATCGAATATGGTGGCTTGAGCCCCGAGCCGACGCCGTTCCCGTTGTTCACGGTGTTAAGCCAAACGCTGACGCTGCGCGGTTACCTCGTGCACGAGATTCTCAGCAGTCCGCCGCGACTGGAAGCGGCCAAAGCGTTCATCCTCGACGGGTTGGCGGCCGGTTCGTTGCGGCCGGTTATCGCGAGAACCTTTCCGTTCGACCAGATTGTCGAGGCGCATCGTTTTCTGGAATCTAACGAACAGTTCGGCAAGATCGTCGTGACGGTTTGAGCGAACAGGTGGGGGAGAATTTGCCAGGGAGGTGAAATGCAGGCCGTTCAGTCAAACTCCAGATACGCTTTCGCCCGGTTCAATCTGGATTCGCGCGAAAGTTCGACGACCTCCACAACCTCGGTCCCGAGGGTTTCGTAAACCGTCTTCATCGCCTTATAGAGTTCGAGGCTGAATGCCAGCGACTCCACTCGCACCGGATCGGTAAGCTGATCGATGTCTCCTACCGGCTGGAGCAAAAAAACCTGCTTGAAATGGAATCGAATGGCACGCTCGATAAATATCCTGGGCCATCCATGCCCCGTAACGGCGAGATACGCGAGATTGTCGGGAAGGCTGTAGTCCCAGACAACGATGTCTGAAGGAGCGAGGACCCGCGCTTCATCGAGCGTCAAATCGCTGATCCTGCGTTGCAGGCCTTCAAAATCGCTACGCGCGTCGACTTTCGTTCGACCTTCCTGCAGGTTCTCGCAGATCGCTCGACGGCCACAATCGGCCACCGTTTGATAACCGCACAACCCAAGCGAATCGACCAGCGTGGTCTTGCCGCTAAACGGTGGCCCGGAGACCACGCGCCAGTTGGTATAGATGCGCTCTTCGGCCGTGTTTGCCGCGTCTCGAAGATGCTGAAGGTGATGGTCATCGAGTGGCATGATGAGGGCGCCTGGGGATGACCGATTCTACGTCACGATGCCGATCAAACGTCCGTAGCTATCCCCCGCCGCGCCAGATTGCGATACAACGCCCGCACGCCGAACGTCCACGGCTCGATCTGCGTCGACAGCCGCACGGTGTTCACGAGCGCGCCGAGCGACGGCGTCGCGATCGTCACCACATCGCCGAGGTGATGCGTGAAGCCGCCGCCCGTCGTATCGCGATCCTTGATCGGCGAGAACATCGTGCCGAGAAACAGCATGAAGCCGTCCGGATACTGATGATGCGCGCCGCAGGTCTGGCGCACGAGGTCTTCCGGGTCGCGGCTGATCTCGCTCATATGACTGATGCCATCCAGCACGAAGCCGTCGTCGATGCCATCGATGCGCAGCGACACACTGGCCGTGCGTACCGAATCGAGCGTGAACGCGCCGTCGAACAGCCGCACGAACGGCCCGATCGCACACGAGCTGTTGTTGTCCTTCGCCTTGCCGAGCAGCAACGCCGAGCGGCCTTCGATATCGCGCAGGTTCACGTCGTTACCGAGCGCGGCCCCGACGATCTCGCCGCGGCTATTTACGGCGAGCACGATCTCCGGCTCGGGGTTGTTCCATTGAGAAGTCGGATACAGGCCGACGTTCGCACCGAAACCTACCGACGACATCGGCTGTGCTTTCGAGAACACTTCGGCATCGGGACCGATGCCGACTTCCATGTATTGCGACCACGCGCCGCGACGTTGCAACTCATCCTTGAGCTTCATCGCGGACGGCGAGCCCGGTTCGATCTGCGACAGATCGGCGCCGATCAACTCGTTGATCATCGCGCGCGTTTCTTCGGCCTTGCCCGCATCGCCGCCCGCATGTTCCTCGATCACGCGTTCGAGCAGACTGACGGCAAACGTCACGCCGCATGCCTTGACGGCCTGTACGTCGCACGGTGCGAGCAGACGTAGCGTGTTCTCGGGGGCGCCTGCTGCCGATGCATCGAGCGTGGCGTTCAGCAGCGCTTCCGCCGGCCCCAGCGATTCGCCCGTTGCATGGCGCGCGAGTGCAACTGCATCGGCGCGCTCGAATAGATCCGCGGTAGTCGGTGCGATGTGCGTAATGTCGAACGCTTCGCCGTGTCGCACGACGATGACCGACGGCCCATCGATGGGTGCTGGTCGCCACACGCGGCCGATCAGTAACGCGTCGTCGAGGTCGGTTGGCAGATGGGCGAGGGCAGAACGTGTGGGCATGAGTTGTGTCTCCAGGCAGGCGCGCAGGTGTGGGACGGCAGGCAACGCGGCATCGTCCCGCAAGCATCAATGATTGTGTCGCGACTCGCCGCGCGTTTCGATGATGTTCAGATACAGCGTGGCCGGCTCGAGGCACGCGCCGCTCGCCTGCTGTCCGACCATGCTGCGGTAGATTTCTTCCCACGGTGTCTTGTGCTGCAACACCGGCGGCTTCCATGCGGCGCGCCGCTTCGCGAGTTCGTCGTCGGGGATCAGCAGATCGACCTTGCGATGCTTCAGATCGATGCGGATGATGTCGCCGGTTTGCAGCAGCGCAAGCCCGCCGCCAACCGCTGCTTCGGGCGAGACGTTGAGGATCGACGGGCTTGCGGATGTACCGCTCTGGCGGCCGTCGCCAATGGTCGGCAGCGTATCGATACCGCGTTTGAGCAGCGCGGCCGGCGGCTGCATGTTCACGACTTCCGCGCCGCCGGGATAGCCGACCGGTCCGCAGTTACGGATCACGAGTATCGAGCGTTCGTCGATGCCGAGCGAGGGGTCTTCGATCCGCGCGTGATAGTCCTCCGGTCCTTCGAACACGATCGCGTTGCCGTCGAACACGTCCGGCTTGTCGGGGTCCGACAGGAAGCGCTTGCGAAACGCTGCATCGATCACGCTCGTCTTCATCACCGCGCTGTCGAACAGGTTGCCCGACATCACCACGTAGCCCGCGGCGGCCTTCAACGGTTGATCGTAGGCGCGGATCACTTCGCGGTCGGGCGTTTCGACCGTGGCCAGATCTTCTTCAAGCGTGCGGCCGGTAACGGTGCGCGCGGCGCCATGCAAACGTCCTGCGCCGAGCAGTTCCTTCATCACGGCCGGTACGCCGCCCGCGCGGTGAAATGCTTCGCCGAGGAACCGGCCGGCCGGCTGGCAGTCCACCAGCAGCGGCACATCGGGGCCGAGGCGCTGCCAGTCGTCGAGCGTGTGATCGACGCCCATGTGCCGCGCGATCGCGACCATGTGAATCGGACAGTTCGACGATGCGCCGAGCGCTGCCGCTGCAACCACCGCGTTTTCGAAGGCGGCTTTAGTCATGATGTCGGACGGACGCAGATTTTCGCTGACCATTTCGACGATGCGCACGCCGGTGCGATGCGCCATCCAGCCACGCTCGCGATGCGGACCGGGAATCGCCGCGCAGCCTGGCAGCGACATGCCGAGCGCTTCGGCGAGCGAGTTCATCGACAGTGCGGTGCCCATCGTGTTGCAGTGTCCTACCGACGGTGCCGACGACGCGACCATATCCATGAACGCCGGGTAATCGATCTCGCCTGCCGCGAGCCGCTTGCGCGCGTCCCAGATCACGGTGCCGGAACCGGCGAGCTTGCCGTGGTACCAGCCGTCGAGCATCGGGCCGCCCGACAGCACGATCGCCGGAATGTTGACGGTCGCGGCGGCCATCAGGCACGCGGGCGTGGTCTTGTCGCAACCGGTGGTCAACACGACACCGTCGATCGGATAGCCGTGCAGGATTTCCACCAGCCCCAGGTACGCGAGATTCCGGTCGAGTGCTGCGGTCGGGCGCTTGCCGGTTTCCTGGATCGGATGCACGGGGAATTCGAGCGGGATGCCGCCGGCGTCGCGAATCCCGTCGCGCACGCGCTGCGCGAGCTCCAGATGATGGCGGTTGCACGGCGCGAGATCGGAGCCGGTCTGCGCAATACCGATGATCGGTTTGCCCGACTGCAACTCTTCGCGAGTGATGCCGTAGTTCATGTAGCGCTCGAGATAGAGCGCGGTCATGCCGGGGTCGGAGGGATCGTCGAACCAGCGGCGGCTGCGTAGCCGGGGCGTGCTGTCGTGAGCGTTGGAGGAATCGCGGTCGGTGGGTGTCGTCATGGCGGTCAGCTTTTTGTCGGGGACGAGGAGGCGAGGGGGCGTCGTGGCAGGTTATCGAGGCCTGCGGGATGGGTGTTGTCTGGATTCTGCCGGCAGCGGCAGACCACTGAAGAACGCACGGGGATTGTCGCGCACGAGCGTTGCGATTGCAGCACGCATGTCGTCTCTAGCGGTGTACCGCCTCGCGACCGGTAAGCCCTGATTGCGCATGACGTCTCCCCATGCTAAATTGAATTTGACTGTTACCGGTAACAGTATCAAAGCGGTCGCAGCTTGTCCAGATCCCGAAGTAGAAGAAGACCCGAACGAACCGTGCGAACCGTGCGATATATAACGCGCGGTCGTCGACAGGCACAGACACTGCCTGAATGGAGACGCAAGTGAATGCTGAGCCCTCTGCTTTATCGACCGGTTCGGAGCACGCCGCGCAGGAAAGCGGGGTCGCCGCGTCGCCACCTGTTTCCGCGCGTCAGTTACAGCGCGCGACGCTCACTGGCGCAGTAGGCAGCGCACTCGAGTACTACGACTTTGCGATCTACGGACTCGCCTCGGCGCTCGTGTTCGGTCATCTGTTCTTTCCGTCGCTCGGCACGACTGCAGGTTTGATGGCGAGTTTCGCGACCTATGGTGCGGGTTTTCTCGCGCGGCCGTTCGGCGGGCTGTTCTTCGGCTCGATCGGCGATCGCAAGGGGCGCAAGTTCGTCCTGCTCGTCACGATCGCGTTGATGGGTGCATCGACGACGTTGATCGGGTGCCTGCCTGCCGGTTCGTTGGGTGCGGTGCTACTCGTGCTGTTGCGGCTCGTACAAGGCTTTGGCGCGGGCGCGGAACAGGCCGGCGCGTCGACGCTGATGGCCGAGGTCGCGCCGGTCAGGCACCGCGGTTTCTTTGCCGCATTGCCCTTCGTCGGCATCTTCGCGGGGCTCGGGCTCGCCACGTTCACGTTCAGCGTCATGCAGCGTCTGTTGAGCGAACCGGCGATGCAGTCGTGGGGCTGGCGCATTCCGTTTCTCGCGAGCGTCGTGCTGATCGGCGTTGCAATCTGGATTCGTTTGCGGTTGCGCGAAAGCCCGGTGTTTGCGCAACTCGAAGCATCGCGCGAAGTGATTCATGCGCCGATGAAAGCGGTGCTCGCCACCGCGCGTCGTCCGGTGCTGGCCGCGACGTTGATGCGTTTCGCGGAGCAGGGCGGCTCGACTATCTACACCACCGTCGTGATCGCGTTTCTCGGTAGCTTCGTCGCGGCCCGGACCGGTGTTCCGCATGCGCAGCTCGCCGCGGTCGGCACGACCGGTGCGCTGGCGGCAAGCCTGCTGAGCATCATCACGACACCGCTGTTTGGCGCACTGTCGGATCGCGTCGGACGTCTGACGGTGTATCGCGGCGGCGCGATCTTTCTGCTGCTGTGGTCGCTGCCGTCGTGGTGGATGATCAGTACCGGCGATCCGATATGGGTGAGCGTGGCGATGATCGGCGGTCTTGCATTCGGTGCGAACAGCATGCTCGGCGCGCAGTGCGCGCATTTCACCGAACTGTTCGGCAACCGCTATCGGTACTCCGGTGTGGCGCTCTCGCGCGAACTGGGCGCGGTGTTGTCGGGCGGCATTGCGCCGTTGCTCGGCGTGTATCTGATTGGCCTCGCGGGCGGTGCGTTCTGGGTTATGGGGCTCTACATGGCCGTGCTGTGCGCACTGACGCTGGCCGGTACGTTCCTCTCGAGCGAAACGCGCGAGCGCGATCTGACGTTGCTTGGCGATGCGGTAGGCAAGGGAGCGAGCGCTACGTAACGCTACGAGCGTGCTGCGGCGCGACGGTCCGCCTGTATGATATCGATCGTTCTGCAACGATATCCTGACGGACCTATGTCTGATCTCATGCCGACCATGGCTGACGTCGCGAAGCAAGCCGGCGTATCGAAGATGACCGTGTCGCGCGTGCTCGCCGGCCGCGATGTCGCCGCAACGACGCGCGCCCGCGTGCTCGCTGTCATCGAACAGATGGGCTACGTACCCGATGCATCGGCGGGTTCGCTTTCATCGGGGCGCTCGCCGTTCATCGTCGCGCTGGTACCGTCGATGTCGAGCTCCAATTTCTCCGACACCATTCACGGCCTGAACGCCGCAGTCAATACGCATGGCCTGCAACTGCTGCTCGGCGATACCGACTACAGCCCCGATCAGGAAGAGCGGCTGCTGCGCGTGATGCTTGCGCATCGCCCCGAAGGCGTGATGCTCACCGGTTCGTACCACACGAGCGGCACGCGCACGATGCTCGATCGCGCCAAAGTGCCGGTCGTCGAAACATGGGATCTGCCGCGCACACCGATCCAGCAGGCGGTCGGTTTTTCGAATGTGGAAGCGGCGTTCGCGATGATGCGTCATCTGCATGAGCGCGGGTATCGGCGGATCGGCTTTGTTGGCGGTGCGACCCGGCTCGACCGTCGCGGGCTCGACCGGCAGAAGGGGTATCGCGAGGGTTTGCAAAAACTCGGCCTTGGCGCGCCGCGCGTGATCGAATACGGCGAGTCGCCGATCACGATGAGCCACGGCGGCGAGGCATTCACACAGTTGCTCGCTGCATGGCCCGACACCGATGCGGTGATGTGCGTGAGCGACATGTCGGCGTTCGGCGTGCTGATGGAGTGCCATCGGCGCGGCATCGCGGTGCCTTCGCGCATGGCGGTGGCAGGATTTGGGGACTTCGAGGTGTCGCGACATTGCTTCCCGCGTATCTCGACGGTATCGGTCGATCCGCTGGCGATCGGCCGGATTGCGGGCGAGATGCTGCTGGCCGCCGCCGATGCGCGCAAACACGGCGCGCCTGCGCAGACGCAGCGGCGCGCGATCGATTTCCAGGTGATCGTGCGCGAGAGTACCTAAGAGGTTCCCGGCAGCATACGACTCTAATTCCGGTTTCCCCTATAAGGGTTGTATTCTGAAACTCATTGGGTTGCGGCGTCGCTTGTTTTAATATGCAACCAATAGCCGCGGCGCTGCGCATCGTACGCAACCGGCATATAAGGTGTTGTACTCACGTTTGAAATGGTGGATGGAATGGCGAAGCGAAAAAGCCTGGCAGACTCGACGTGCCCCGTGGCAAGGGCGCTGGATATCGTCGGCGATCAGTGGTCGATGTTGATCGTGAGGGATGCGTTCGACGGCATTCGCCGTTTCGGCGAATTCGAAGCGAGCCTAGGCATCGCGCGCAACATACTGACCGACCGTTTGCGCAAGCTCGTCGAGCAGCGCGTGCTGGCGCTGGTACCCGCTTCCGATGGTTCCGCGTATCAGGAGTATCTGCTGACCGAGCGCGGCGAGGCGCTCTTTCCCGTCATCGTGATGTTGCGTCAGTGGGGCGAAGCGAACCTGTACCGGCGTGGGGAAAAACATTCGGTGCTGGTCGATCGTGCGAGCGGCCGTGCGTTGCGCAAGGTGCCGTTGATGCGTGACGACGGGTCGTCGGTGGAGCACGAGCAGACTTATGTGCGGAAGCTGCCGGTGAGCTAGCAGGATTGCGGCGACTTCTGTTTTACCGATCGCGCAAGCGTGCGCGATCCGGCCTTTGCCCGCTTTTTCCTTTCCATACGCTCTTCCCAGCGGTGTCCCACATTGATATCCACAGCAAATCAATAAACGCGATTTGCTGAATGGAATAACGGCAGGCGACCGACGATACTGGCCGCGACGATGCAGCGCCATCTGCCAGATATCAACATCGGAGACAACGCAACCATGGAAAGGTCCAGGCAAACCCGCGCCGGAACAGCGATCGCAGCAACGTGCCTTCTGATGCTAACCGCGTGTAACGACGACGTGACAGCGCCCGCGGACCCGACTGTGGTGCAGACGCAGCAAGGACGCGCAAGAGGCATCGTCGCGAACAACGTGCGCGAGTTTCTCGGCCTGCCCTACGCGGCGCCGCCAACCGGCGCTCTGCGCTGGAAAGCGCCCGCACCGCCGGCTGTCTACACGGCGAGCGTCTACGACGCGTCGCATCTCGCTTCCGAGTGCATACAGGGAATGGCAACCGCTCCATCGGGCAGCGAAGATTGCCTGTATCTGAACGTGTACGTACCCGGCACAGCGAGCATGGGCACGAGCCCGGCGCTTCCGGTGTTGTTCTGGATACACGGTGGCGGTTTCATTCTCGGTTCGGGCAACGCAACCGATGGCGCCGCGCTCGCGCAAAAAGCCAATGCGATCGTCGTAACGGTCAACTATCGATTGAACGCACTCGGCTTCCTCGCGCATCCCGCGCTCGCGGCAGAAGACCCGAACGGCGCCACCGGCGACTACGGCATCATGGACCAGGCCGCTGCGATGAGCTGGGTGCAGAAAAACATCGCGGCGTTCGGCGGCGATCCGGCAAGCGTGACGATTTTCGGCGATTCGGCGGGCGGTCATTCGGTCTATGTGCATCTCGCGTCGCCGGGATCGGCGGGATTGTTCGCGCGAGCGGTTCCGCAAAGCGGTGGCTTCAGCCGTCAGCAGGAGTCGCTGCAACAGGCCGAAGCCGATGGCGTCAACTATGCGAAGACCTGGGGCTGCACCGACACGACGAGCGCTGCCTGTCTGCGCAGTCTGCCGGCGGCCGCGCTGTTACAGGGCAATCCCTCTGCGTGGTATGCGACGATCGACGGCAAGGTGTTGCCCGCGTCGACGAGTGTTGCGTTCGCGAACGGTCAGTACAACCGTGTGCCGGTGATGTCGGGCTTTACCCAGAACGAGGGGACGTTCTTCGTTTCGGCCGCGTTCGACGCACAAGGTCATCCTGTTACTGCGACCGGCTACGCAGCAGCGATCCAGGGCTTTCTCGGCGTCTCCGGAACGGACATTGCCGCGCTGTATCCAGTCGGTCAGTACGCTTCGCCAAGCGCGGCGCTCGCGACGATCGCCGGCGACCGTCTGTTCGTCTGCGGCGAACTGCAAGACGGCGACAATCTCGCGAAGTACTCGCCGGCCGTGTACATGTACCGCTTTTCCGATCCTGCGCCGTACAGCGTGAATTCGTTGATCTCGTCGCTGCCGCCGGTCAACCTCGACTATGGTGCGTTCCATTCGTCGGATCTCGACTACTGGTGGCAACTGATTCCTACGCCCACCGCCAACCAGGCGACGCTTTCGGACGCGATGACAGCAGCGCTCGCGGCATTCGCGCATTCGGGCAATCCGAACACAGGGAGCACAGTGGCGAACTGGCCGCTCTACACCGCGCAAACGCGCCAGACGCTCGACTTCGGCTACCCGGTGACGAATACCTACGATGCGTACACCGCGCACCAGTGCGGCTACTGGTACGGGCAAGCGCCTTCGACGGGACTGTAGCCGCAACATCCGCCGGTTCACGCGGGGAAGCCGGCGACTTCGCTCAGGAACAAGACATCGGTTCGCACAGGGGCAAGTGCACGGTCTGGACAAAATTGATACTGGCCGCATTCCCCACATCGAGGCCGCCATGTCAGCCGTGTCCGTTCCATCCCGCTCCCGATGGCCCTATGTGTTCGTCTCGGCGTTTCTTGGCACCGCGATCGAACAGTACGATTTCCTGCTGTACGGCACTGCATCGGCGCTCGTTTTCAGCAAGATCTTCTTCCCGAATCTGGACCCGCTCGCGGGCACCATCGCATCGCTCGGTACCTACGCGGCGGGCTACTTTGCCCGTGGCGCAGGTGCGCTGATCTGCGGTCACTTTGGCGATCGCGTCGGTCGCAAGAAGTTGCTGCTTGCCACGCTGCTGGTGATGGGTGTCGCGTCGACGGCCGTCGGCTGCCTGCCGACCTATGCGGCAATCGGCCTCTGGGCACCCGTTCTTCTGACTACGCTGCGCGTGTTGCAGGGCTTCGCGATCGGCGGAGAGCAAAGCGGCGCGATCGTGCTCGGCGTCGAAAGCGCCCCGGCGCATCGGCGCGGACTGTATGGCAGCTGGAGCAACTCGGGCAGCTATGGGGGTGCGCTGCTGTCCACGGGTGCATTGCTGCTCACGTCGTTG
Organism: Paraburkholderia sp. CHISQ3; assembly: GCF_030464945.1. Taxonomy (NCBI): domain Bacteria; kingdom Pseudomonadati; phylum Pseudomonadota; class Betaproteobacteria; order Burkholderiales; family Burkholderiaceae; genus Paraburkholderia; species Paraburkholderia sp. CHISQ3. The sequence continues at coordinate 329,037 of NZ_JALPRG010000005.1, read as the reverse complement.
TTGCCCGAGCCGGCGTTTCTGTCCTGGGGATGGCGCGTGCCGTTCCTGTTCAGCGCGGTGCTTGTGGTAATCGGCCTCGTCGGGCGGGCGAAGCTGCCGGAAACGCCAGAATTCAAACAGTTGCAGGCGACCCGTGGCGTGGCGCGCTTTCCGTTGCGCGACCTGCTGCGCGATCAGCCGCGTCAGGTACTGATCGTCTTTATGGCGCGGTTCGGCGAGATTACCTGGTCGGTGTTCGTGCTGCTTTTCACTGTCGCTTATGTGACTGTGCAGCTCAAACTACCGAGGTCGGTGATTCTTGGTGCGGTGATGTCCGGCGCAGCGGTCGGCGTGTTCACGGTGCCGCTGTTTGCCGCGCTGTCGGACCGTATCGGACGCAAGCCGCTGTATCTGTTCGGCCTGCTCGTCTGCGCGCTTTACGTATGGCCGTACTTCAGCCTGCTGAATACGCGCGACCCGCTGCTCATCACGCTCGCGATCGTCGTCGCACTCGGTGTCGTGCATCCGTTGATGTATGGCCCACAAGGCGGCTTCTTCGCCGATATGTTCGACGCACGCGTGCGTTTCTCCGGCGTATCGATCGGTGCGATCGGGGCGGTGATCGGCGGTGGCATCAACCCGGTGATCTGTTCTTCGCTGCTCGCCCAACGCGGCGGCGATCCCTACGGCGTAGCGTGGTACATCACAGGCAGTGCGTTGTTCGCGGCGTGTTTTGTCGCGTGGACGCCGAAGCGGACAGCGGCACAGTCGACCGGTGCGGAGCCGCATGCGGTGCCGGGTAGTCAGGTGTGATTTTCCAGTGGAGAAACAGCAATGAGTAACGACGAGCGCGACGATCTGAATCGAAGCGTCACCGCACAAATGGACGAGAAACTCGAAGTGGGCGCGTGGGATGACCGCCAGAAACTCGCCCTCGTGTGCCGCATGCTGGCACACGAGGGGCACTCCGAAACGCTCGCAGGACAGGTGACGATGCGCGAGTCCGACGGCACGTTCCTGACCACCGCGCTAGCGATCGGCTTCGACGAGGTAGCGCGCAATAACGTGATCCGGATCGACGACACGATGCGCGTGATCGAGGGCCGCGGCATGGCTAATCCGGCGATCCGCTTTCACCTGTGGATCTACCGGCGCAGGCCAGACGTGAACTGCATCGTGCATACGCATCCGCCGTACATCAACGCGCTGTCGATGACCGGCACACCGCTCGAAGTCGCGCACATGGATGCCACGCCGTTTTTCGACGACTGTGCGTTCCTGCGCGAATGGCCGGGTTTGCCGATCGCCGACAGCGAAGGCGAGATCATCTCGGCAGCGCTTGGCACGAAACGCACCATCCTGCTCGCGAATCACGGTTTTCTCGCGGCGACGGCTTCGCTGGAGGAATCGGCTTACATGGCGGTGCTGATCGAACGGGCGGCACGTGCTCAGTTGCTCGCGCGTTCGGCCGGCGAGATTCGCCGCATCGACGACGCGCGCGCAAAGGAAGCGCACGATTTCCTGCTGCAACCGAGCATCGTCAAGGCGAGCTTTGCGCTGTTCGCGCGGCGCGTGATCCGGCGCGAGCCGGAAGTGCTGTTTTAGGGCGCACGGCGGCAACGCGTCGTAGGCGGAAAATTTTCTGCGACATAATGGGCGATTGCAACCGCCCGCGTCCATTGCGCCGCAGGCGGCCCACGAGCATCGTTCCAGCAGCGCACGGTGGCGGCTACATCGCAACGCGACACTGCATCCGGGAGCCGCCATGCACGATAGCATCCGTTTGAATTTGCCCTATGCACCCACGTTGCGGGATATGCCGGCCTGCGGCACCGACCAGTTAAAGCACTCGCTGGACAATCTCGTCATGCCCGGCGAGCTTGTGGCCGCACATGACGCGACGGCCGGACCGCTACGCGCGTGTCGTTTGACGGGCGGCGGTGTGCTCGCCACAGCGCAGCTTGGCCACCAGGAAGTCCGGCACGACAGCACTCATCTGAGCGGCTTAAGCGGCGACGACGCGATCGTGCTGATCGCACTCGACGGTAAGGGCGTCGTGACGCAACAGGGGCGCACGCTGCCGTTCGGCAAGGGCGACATCACGTTTCGCCGCGCGCGCATGCCGTCTGTTGCGAGAGTCGACGAACCCGCCAGCCTCGTGATGCTGCGCCTGCCGGTCGCACGTCTGCTACGCGATGCGTTGCCGGGTCATTCCTCTTTCCTGCCCGGCCGCGCGGATGCGGGCTCGGGCATCGTCAGGACGATTCATTGCTTCATCGAATCGGCGCTGCCGGGATTCGCGCGAATGAGCGCCGACGCGATCCCTGCGGCCGAAGAGTCGCTGATCGCGTTGCTCGCGGCAGCGTATCTCGAAGCGTCGGAGTGCAGAGCAGACACAAGGTACACAACGGACACAAGGCACACCGCCGCCGCACGTAACCCGTTGCGCTGGTCGCAACTCACCGCCTACATCGATGCGACGCTGCGCGATCCGGAGCTGAACGTCGAGTCGTGCGCGCATGCGCTCGGCGTGTCGACCCGTTACGTGCACAAGCTGTTCGAATCGATGGGCACGCAGTATGGCCGCTATGTGCTGCAACAACGTCTTGCGTGCGCCCGCGCCGATCTCGCGAATCCGTTCTGGCACGCGCAGTCGATCGAACGCATCGCGTACCGCAACGGCTTCAACGATCCCGCGCATTTCAGCCGGCGCTTTCGCGCGTGCTTCGGCATGTCGCCGCGCGAATTCCGACAGCGTGCGTGAAGCCAGGCTAGCCTCGCGCACGCACAGTAGCGCGGCCTTTCGACACGATTCGTCCGTTTAGGCAGCCGGATCGCTCGTACTGTCGTGACCGGTTTCAACGCGTCCAGCAAAACGCCGCACGAAACCGCCGGCCGCGGCAACCGTAAAGTCATACCACCCGCCGACACTGCCCAGATTCCACGACGGCTCGACCTGCATCTGCGGCGGCACGGCATAGGTCCACGGTCCGTCGGTGCGATACGCATTCGCGGTCACGGTGAAGCTCGCATTTGCAGTGCCGGTATTCATCAACGTCACATACACCGCGTCGTTATTCACGTCGTAGCACACGCGAATTTCCGGATTCGCGCCACCCGTCAGCGTCGCGACGTTACCCTGAAACGCCCGATGAAAGCCGTTCGGACCGAGTACCCACAGGTCGTACGCGCCACCGTTATCGCTCACGACGGTCCACGAATCGGAGACTTCCTTGCCCGCCTCAACGGTGTAACGGCGCGGCGTGCGATCGAGATGCAACCGGTCGTACACGTGATACACCGCACCCGCGTTGCCGGTATTACTGAAAATCAACCACAGGTTGCCGCTCGCGACATCCGCGTTCGCGCTGACATGCAACTCGTACGGTAGCGCTCGCGACGGCCGGGCAAACGGCGTTTGCTTCGGTACCTGCTGCGTGCCCACCGAAGGCACCGGCACCGCGCCCTGCGTGCTTTGCTGGATCGCCTGCTGGTCGGCCTGGCTTTTGGTCGGCGCGGCAATCGACGGAACCGCGCTGCCATTCGGATTGCCGAAGTTGAACGCCGACGTCAGATCGCCGCACACCGCGCGTCGCCACGGGCTGATATTGGATTCGGTTACGCCGAAACGCTGTTCGAGAAAGCGCAATACCGACGTGTGATCGGAGACCTGCGAGTTGACCCAGCCGCCGCGGCTCCAGGGAGACACCACGTACATCGGCACGCGTGGGCCGGGACCGTACGCAAGGCCATCGGGTTTCTCGCTGCCGTCGTTGCCGGGCGGCGTGGGGAAGTCGAAGTATTCGTAGCGCGTATCGACAGTCGATTTGCCCGCATACGTGCCGTCGGCGTTGCGCGTCGGTGCGGCCGGCGGCGGCACGTGATCGAAGAAGCAGTCGTTCTCGTCGAAGTTGACGAAGAGCACGGTCTTGCTCCAGACATCCGGGTTGGCCGTGAGCGCATCGAGCAACTGCTGGATGTACCACGCTCCTTGTCCCGGCGTCGACACACCGGGGTGCTCGCAGTACGCCTGCGGCGTGACGATCCAGCTCACCTGCGGTAACTGGCCCGCGGCGATGTCGTCCTTGAATGCCTGCAGGAATCCACCATCGGGCATCGTGTTACCGATGCCCTTGTAGAGCGGCGCGGTCGCATCGAGTTGCGGCGTATACGGTGCGTCGGGCGAACCGGGTACCGTTTCGTTGATCTTGCGGAAGGTCTTGAAACCGGCGAGCGGATTGTCGGTGTAGTTGTCGGGCATGTTCTCGTAGACCTTCCACGACACGCCGGCAGCCTGCAGCCGCTCGGGGTAGGTGGTCCACGTGAGCCCCGTGCTCGATGCACCAAGGCTGTCCCAACCGTCGTTATTGACGACCGACAGGCCCGCGCCGGTCGGACCATTCGTGCCGGTCCACAGGAAGATCCGGTTCGAGTTGGTGCCGCCATGCAGCGAGCAATGGTACGCATCGCAGATCGTGAATGCATTGGCGAGCGCGAACTGGAACGAGAGGTCGCTCTGCTGCAGATACCCCATCGATACATCGCCCTTGTACTGCGGCCAGTTTGTCATGCGACCGTTGTTCCATGCGGCGTGCGCGTCGCTCCACGAATGCGCGCCGCCCGCGAGCAGCGCATTGCCCTTCGTGCTGTCGAGATAGAACGGCAAGACCGTTCGCGTGCCGTCGCTCTGGTTCCACACCGGGACGCCGCCCGGTTGTGGAATCGTCAGTCGATCGCCGTAGCCGCGCACACCGGGTAGCGTGCCGAAGTAATGATCGAAGGAGCGGTTTTCCTGCATCAGGATCACGACGTGCTGTACGTCGTTGATCGTGCCGGTTGCGTTGTTGGCAGGAATCGCAAGCGCACGGCGAATCGCGGGCGGGAACACCGAAGCCGCAGCGCTGGCCGCGGCCGCGCGCAGGAAATTACGACGGGTCAATGAAGTCATGTCGGGAGTCGGTTCGCTCGAATGGGACGGATCACGGTGCGCAGCGCAACTGCGTGTTGCTGACCGGCTGGCTCGCGGCGGCGCTAGAAGCTGCGCATGGCGCGGAGGCCGCAGCCGCCGCGGAAGCAGAGGTTGGCGGCGTGACGATTGGCTGCGGCTCGCTGCTGCCGCCCGCGCCGGCTGCGGCATCGCTGCCGCGCGTGGGCGTCGCACCGACGGAACTGCCATTGCCGCACGCGGCGAGCGTCGCGCACAGCGCCAACGCGAGCGCCGCGCCGGCGAGTGTGGAAAGAGAAAACGGGCGCATGGCGATCTCCATCAATGGATGAGTGTGGAAAGAGGTTTGCCCGAACCGAAGACCGACTGCAGTTCCGTTTCGGTGAGCACGCGGGTCCATAGCGCGAGATCGGCGAACGACTGCACATCGGGTGGCGATGCGCCGCACTGACCCGCGTGATAGGGCGGTGTGTCCTTGCACGAGTTCATGAAGTAGCGGCCCGTGCCGTCCTCGTTCAGACCGAACACGCCGAGGCCGGGCAGCTTCGTCACGTCGATCGTGATCGCGACGCCAACGCTCTTCTGCTCGCCGAGCACCGGATCGAAGACGTAGGCGTTCATCGTTTTCGCGGCGGTATCGATGCTGAGTGCGAGATAGTTCCAGCGGTTTGCGGTTACGTTCAGGCTGTTGATGTCGTTGCGCGCCGAACCGTCGCCGATGTTGAAGCGCACGTTGCAACTGCCGCCCGAGCCGGGGAACAGCCCGATTGCGATGCCTGGGTTTCCACCGGTGTAGTAGTTCTTGTTCGAGAGGATCGGCGTGCCGTTACCAGTCGCGTTCGTACAGGACGTCATGAACCAGAGCCCGAGCGTGAATTGCGCATGCGTCGTGACGTCACTGGTCTGCGTGAGCTTGTAGCCATCGAAGCCGTTCGTATCGACGATGCTCGTGTCGACCTGCAGCCCCTTGCCGCCGAACGGATCGGCACCGGCAGTCAGCGCGCCGCCGTCTGCGTCGCTTGCCCACGGGCCCATCGTGCTGGCGTTCAGGCGGTCGGTGGGCGGCAGCGTGCCGAACGGGTAGTAGGACGACAGGCTGTTCGTCAGCGTAGTGGCGAGCGCAGGCGGGGGCGGCGGAGGCGGGGGCGGCGCGACATAGTTCGCCTGGGCGATTGTCGAAACCGGTGCACCGTTGACACCGCCCGCGACGACCGCGTAGTTGAACTGGTAGGCACCGCTCGTCGTCAGTCCGAGCTGGCTGTCGGTGTAGGTTGCAGTGCCGGCGGGCAGACTGGCGATCGTGGTGCCGTTGCGCAGTACGTTGATTGCGCCGCTCGCGGGTGCGCCCCACGTCAGGACCACGCTCGTGTGATCTGCGCCCGTCACGCCGAGTAGTTGCGATACCGGTGTCGTGCCGACGAGGGCGCCGCCATCCATCGCGTAGTTCGCGGGTGCGGGCAACGCACCCTGATATTCGAGCACGGTCGGCGCGAGGTCAGCGATATTCGCTCGCTGGTAGAGTGCCGTGAGCGTCGCCGGCGTGCTGCTGTCGCCGAGCAGCCCGTTAGCGGTCTGGTTCAGCGCGACAAAACTTGTTGCCTCGTTGAGCAGCGGCAAACCATCCGCGCCGCCGGCCGCATTCAGCCCGTGGCTCGCCGTCACGATGATCAGCCAGTTTTCGCCGCTGCGTTTGGCCGTTTCCGCACGCAGCGTCCCGAGCGCGGCATCGAGCTGGGCGATCGTGTTCGTGTAGTCGGTTGAGAAGCCGCTGTTGAGCGCGGCGTCCTGCGCGGAGTGATACTGCGCGACGACCAGCGTATAGCCGTTGTCGATCAGGCCAAGGGCGTTCTGCGTGACACAGCTGTCGACGCTCGCGCAATTCACCACGCTATCGACGTAGCCCGCATTGCGGTCCGCTGCGAGCAGCGCAACGAGGCCGCTCGAACCGGCCGCAACGCCGGCCTCGCCGCCGTTCGCCGCGCGCAGGGTTTTGAATAGCGTGTCGGCATGCAGCGCCTGGTTCGGCGCATCCGAATTGACCTGATGGCGATTCGCCCATGCGCCGGTAAGCAGGCTGGCCCAACCAGGCGTATCGAGATTTGCCTGCTGGCTCAACGTGTTCACGACCCCACCGCTGTACGCCGGCGCGACCGAGAGTTTGGCCAGATTCGGCAGCGTACCGTTGGCGATACCTTGTGTCAGCGCGCGCCAGGTGAGCCCGTCGAATTCGACGACGAGCGTCTTGTTGACCACGGCCGCCGCTGGCTGTGAGCCGGACGCCGGTGTTGGCGCCGAGGCGGCGCCACCAGGCGTTGCCGCCGCCGTTCGCGTGGCCCCCGCATTGACGCCTCCGCTTCCCCCGCATGCACCCAGTGCACCGATTAGCACCACGCCGATTGTGGCGCCCAGCGCCCATCGACCGATGAACTTCGCCATCGTCTTCTCCCCTTGCCGCTACATTGAACGGAACGCCGCACAGGCAGCGTGCAGCGGCAAGATTAGGTAAGGGCGGTGACTAGGGAATGTCGTTTGGCGCAAATAGACGGATGCGCCTATCAGACTTTTTATGTGCGACTCGCGCGCGAGTCAGCCAGTAGTCCGATAAACGTATCGATCAGCAGGGCTCCTGAACGCGCGCCCAGGTAGTAGACGTATTCGAGCGAAGAGGGCATTTCGCCTTCCAGCGGCAAGACCCGCAGGTCGGGGCTGGCCGGTACTTCGCCGGCCGGCATCAGGCTGCAACCCATGTCGTGGCGGATCGCCTCGTGGATCGCTTCGCGGCTGCCGATCTCGATTGTCGTCGCGGGACGCACGTCGGCGGCGCGTAGTGCGGATTCGGTGATCTGGCGCGTCATCGAACCGGACTCGCGCAGCAGCAGCGTCTGCGTCTTCAGGTCGGCGAGGCTCGCCTTGCCTGCGCGCGTGAGCGGATGGTCTCGATGCACGACCAGCACGAGCGAGTCGCACGCGAGCGTCTGACGCACGAGACGGGGATCGTCGTCGCGCTGCGACGACACGGCGATATCGATGCGGCTGTCGATCAGCGCGTCCAGCATCTCGCGTGAATTGCCTATCACGACACGGATTTCGGTCGCCGGATAGCGCTGCCGGAATGCGGCGATGCCAGGGAGTATGTAGTACGGCCCCGTCGCACCGACCCACAGCGTGCCCGCGAGCCGGCTGGCGTTGCGCAAGGCGAAGTCGATATCGCGCTCGTTCTGTAGCAGGCGCTGCACCTGTGGCATCAATCCCGCGCCTGCTTCGGTCAACTCGATACGCCCGCCCCGGCGATGAAACAGCTCCACCTTGTACATCGTTTCCAGTTGCCGGATATGGGCGGTCACCGTCGGCTGGCTGAGCCCGAGTACCTTCGCCGCCACAGTCACACTACCTTGGCGGGCGGCTTCGTAGAACGAATGGAGTAAAGGGGCAAGCATGGCAAGCGGGTGCGAAACGGAGCGCCCATGATATCGGATGCCGGGGAACACACCTCCGCGCCGGCGCCAGGGTCGGCATTGTGCCAAAGCGCGTCTTCCGTAAACGCTACTTTGTTGCGTTATGTTTATAATGCAATCCAGTTGCGATTAAGTGAACCACGGAGCGCTTTATGAATGCACGACTGCCCGTCACGGTGCTGTCCGGTTTCCTCGGTGCCGGCAAGACGACCTTGCTGAACCACATCCTGAACAATCGCGAGGGGCGGCGGGTGGCCGTCATCGTGAACGATATGAGCGAGGTGAATATCGATGCCGCGCTCGTGCGCGACGGCGGTGCCGAACTGTCGCGCACCGACGAGAAACTGGTCGAGATGAGCAACGGCTGTATCTGCTGCACGTTGCGCGAGGATCTGCTGCTGGAGGTAAACCGTCTGGCGAAGGACGGGCGCTTCGATCAACTGGTCATCGAATCCACGGGGATTTCGGAGCCGCTGCCGGTCGCGGAAACGTTTACGTTCGCGGACGAGCAGGGGCAAAGCCTGTCCGACGTCGCCCGGCTCGACACGATGGTGACCGTGGTCGACGCGTTCAATTTTCTGCGCGACTACAGCTCGCACGACAGCCTGCAGGCGCGTGGCGAATCGCTTGGCGAGGAAGACAGGCGGACTGTCGTCGATCTGCTGATCGAGCAGATCGAGTTCTGCGATGTGCTCGTGCTGAACAAGGTCGACCTGATCGACGATGCCGATCGCGAACGGTTGATCGCCATCCTGCACCGGCTCAATCCGCGGGCCCGCATCGAGATTGCCGAGTTCGGCAAGCTGTCGCTGGACAAGGTGCTCGACACGAAGCTGTTCGATTTCGAGGAAGCGTCGCAGGCACCGGGCTGGCTCAGGGAACTGCGCGGAGAACACACGCCGGAGACCGAGGAATACGGCATCGCGAACTTCGTCTACCGTGCGCGGCGGCCGTTTCATCCGTTGCGTTTCTGGGAACTGGTGGAGCGCGAATGGCCGGGCGTCGTGCGCTCGAAAGGCTTTTTCTGGCTCGCCAGCCGGCCGACCTATGCGGGCACGTGGTCGCAGGCTGGTGGCGTGTGCCGGCACGGTTCCGCAGGCATGTGGTGGGCCGCGGTGCCGAAGGCCTACTGGCCGGAAGACCCCGAAGCGTTGCGTGCGATCGACGCGAGGTGGGACCCGCATGTCGGCGATGCGCGCCAGGAGCTGGTGCTGATCGGCATCGACATGGACGAAGCGGCGTTGCGCGAGCGGCTCGATGCATGCCTGCTGAGCGACGCCGAAATGTACGCGGGGCCGTCGGAATGGCTGAAATTCACTGACCCGTTCCCGGTCTGGCGCGAGGCATCCGAGGACGCGGACGAAGCGTAATCCCGCCGATGCGCGAGCCCCGCTAGCGGTGCGGATGAACGCAGTTCTTGCAGGTGCCGTGCAGTGTCAGCGACGCCTTCGTGCTATGCGCACCGCTGCGGTTGACGCGCCGCCCCATCCGGGCGAGCACGTCGGTAAGAGCGGGGTCGCTTGGGAGCGCCGTGACCGAGTGGCATTGATCGCATTCGAAGTAGCCGGCCGCCGATGCATGCGTGAGCGTGTAGCGCGCGACGCGATCCGAGCCCTGAATCTTCGCAATCAGCTCGACCAGGGTGAGCCGATCGAGGATGCGGTATAGCGTGACGCGGTCCACCTTGCCGCTGGGGTTATCTTCGGCGAGTTCCTGAGCGAGGTCTTCGTGGGAGTACGGCTGGCTGGCGGTTTCGAGCCGCTGCAGGACGGCGAGCGTCAGCGCGGTGGAACGTAGCCCTGCGGCCCGCAGGCGTTCCGGCCACGCGGCGGGTGGGGCATTCTTGACTCGGGAAGTGTGTCGTGACGGCATGATTTAAAGCACGGCTTACGATCGCTCAATGATACATCCATCGGTTTGCCCGACAGTCTGTGAGGACCTCGCAGTAGGGTTATGCGCGGCCGCACCCCGCAGCCCGCACCTTGCGCACGGCGATGGTGCGATGCACTAGCGGACTGCACCAAATCTATTCGTAAGGAGACATTCAGGCGCTTCGAAGAAATGCCTGCGATGTCGCATGCCGAAGCGTGGCGCATATCGCATGTGGCCCACGAGCGACTACCTGCATCGGCCCGATCGTCCCACCACACAACGCTATACGTTCTTCCGGGGCGCGGCCCGGCCGCTTCGTCCGACGCGCACGAAGCGGCCCGTTCAAGGCGTGGCACAGCTATTGCATTTGTCCGTCCCGAGGTCAACGGAGACCTCGACGTATCGGATATCGACTGGCCGCTCGATGTAGCGGCTTTAGGGACAACGGCGTCCCGGATCGCAGAAGCGGATCGAGCAATCGGTCTGCCCGCGCGGTTCGGGGCGCCTTTTTTTTCGCCGGTCGCATGACCGGGTCCGTTGCAAGAGTCATCGCTATCGCCCTGTGAGAGAGACCCATGAGAAACCTGCTGAATTCGCTGAAGAGCGGTAACTGGCGCGCGTTGCTCGCGTGCTTTCTGTATTTCGACACGGGCTTTACGGTGTGGGTGATGTTCGGCCCGCTCGCGCCGTTCATCCACAAAGACATCGCGATGTCGCCCGCCGAACTGGGCTTCCTGGTTGCGGTACCGGTACTGGGCGCCGCGATTCTGCGCGTGACGCTCGGCAATCTTTATCAGGCCTACGACGGCCGGCGCGTTGCGCTGCTCGGGGTGGCGCTGTCGGCGATTCCGTCGGTGGTGTTGCTGTTGATGCCGGGCACGCCGTCGTACACCTTGCTGCTGGTGCTCGGCGTGTTTCTCGGTATCGGCGGCGCGAGCTTCGCGGTCGCCCTGCCGATGGCAGGTAGCAACTATCCGCCGAAAGTACAGGGGCTCGTGTTGGGCCTTGCGGCAGCGGGCAACATCGGTGCGGTGCTCGACGGGTTCCTGTTTCCGTCGCTTGCGGATAGTTTCGGCTGGGCGCGTGCGACGGGTGCCGCGTTGCCGTTGCTGGCGCTTGCTGCGGTTGCACTGTTTTTCTGGGCGAAGGATCTGAACCCGAAGACCGGCAGCGCTCCGAAAGCGCTGGGCAGTTTCTGCATCACGCTCGTGGGGCTGCTGGCGCTCGTGCTGGCCGTACACGCCGGGCTATTCGGTGCAGGCAAGACGGGGGTGTTGCTGCTGCCGGTACTCGGTGCGCTGCTCGCCATCGCCGTGCTGCCGAAGCACTATCGCGCCGTGCTGGTCGAAGGCGACACGTGGGTTGTGATGCTCGTGTACAGCATCACGTTCGGCGGTTTTGTCGGCATGTCTTCGTATGTCACAACGCTGCTGATCTCGCTGTATCAGATGCCGCGTATCGAAGCAGGGCTCTTCATGTCGCTGCTCGCGTTTATCGGCGCGCTGGTGCGGCCGATCGGCGGTTTCGTCGCCGACCGGATTTCCGGCGTGCGCGCACTGGTGCTGCTGCTCGCGGCCATCTCGATCTGCGACTTCGCGTTTGCCGCGTGGATGCCGCCGCTGCCGGCCGGCATCGCGCTGCTGGTCGTCACCTACGTGTGCTTCGGGCTCGGCAACGGCGCGACGTTCCAGCTCGTACCGCAACGCTGGAAGGGCAAGACCGGCTTGATGTCGGGCATCGTCGGTGCCGCGGGCGGGATCGGTGGGTTCTATCTGCCGGTGATCATGGGTATCGCTAAGGAAAGCACGGGCAGCTATCAGATGGGCTTCGCCACGTTCGGTGTGCTGTCGGCGCTGGCGTTCGCGCTCGTCGTGCTGCATCGTACGCGCTGGCTGCAATGGGCGCTGCCGAAGGAAAGCGTCGTTATTGCCGATACGCCGCTGCAGGGGGCTGCGGTGCGAATGGATGGGAGTGTGTGAGCTGCACTGCCTTCAAGATGCGATGAAACGACGAACGACCCGCTTAGGCGGGTCGTTCGTCATTCAGGTGCGGCGTGTTTACTTCGCCAACGCTTCACGCAACGCGCTGTTGGCTTGAGCGATCGCGGCACGCGTCGCCGGAGTGTCGGTCAGCGCGTTGAGCATCACGAAGTCGTGGATCGTGCCTTCATAGCGTACCGCCGTAACCCGCACACCGGCCTGCGACAACTTGCGCGCATACGCTTCGCCCTCGTCGCGCAGCACATCGTTCTCGTCGGTGATCACGAGCGCGGGCGGCAAGCCCTTCAGCTCATCGAGTGTCGCGCGCAGCGGCGAGGCGGTGATCTTCGCTCGGTCTGCTACGTTCGGCGCATACGCGTCCCAGAACCACTTCATCGCCGGTCTGGTCAGCCACGGGCCGTTCGCGAATTCGTTGTACGAGCCGTCGTCGAAGTTCGCATCGGTGACCGGATAGAACAGCACCTGGTAGCGCAACGTCGGCCCGCTGCGCTCTTTGGCGAGCAGCGTCACGGCTGCCGTCATATTGCCGCCGACGCTGTCGCCCGCCACTGCAATGCGGTTCGCGTCGATACCAAACTCCTTCGGATGTGCGGCAACGTAGGTCGTCGCAGCGTAGGCCTGTTCGATCGGCACGGGGTACTTCGCTTCCGGCGAACGGTCATAGTCGACGAAGATCACCGCCGCGTGCGCACCGTTTGCAATTTCGCGGATCAGCCGGTCATGCGTGTTTTTGTCGCCGAGCACCCAGCCGCCGCCGTGAAAATACACCACCACGGGCAGCGTGCCGGTCGCGCCTTCAGGCTTCACGATACGCACGGCAACCTTGCCCGTCGGACCAACAGGCAGCACGCGGTCTTCGATCTGTGCCGGCAATTTCGCCACCGGTTGCGCCTGTGCGCCTGCCAGCACGTTGCGTGCATCGGCGGGAGAGAGCGTGTAGATCGGCGGGCCGCCATGCGCGGCGAGGCTATCGATGAAGGCCTGCGTGACGGGTTCGAGTACCGGCGCCGCATGGGCACCCGATGCGAGCGTGGTTCCAGTCGCCGCAGCGACGATCAGCTTCTTCGCAAACTTCATGATCCTGCTCCTTCAAGTGAGGTCGATGTGCAGTCGGCAGCACGTGCCGGCTGCGCCTGTTACACGTATGACTATCTATGTATAGGTAGACAAATGGAGAAAATAAAACGCCACGAACGGCGGCTGTAATGCCGCGGTGGCGTTATTGCAAAACCAGCTTGACGTCGATGTTGCCGCGCGTCGCATTCGAGTAAGGGCACACGATATGCGCTGCCTCAACGATGCGTTCGGCCTGAGCGCGTTCGATACCCGGTAACGTGATGCGCAGTTCGACTTCGATGCCGAAACCGGTCGGGATCTGGCCGATGCCGACACTGCCGTCCACGGTCGTGGTGGCGGGCAGCGCAATCTTGTCGCGAGCTGCGACGAACTTCATCGCGCCGAGGAAACACGCGGAATAGCCCGCGGCGAACAATTGCTCGGGATTCGTGCCTACGCCGCCGGCACCGCCGAGTTCGCGCGGCGTCGTGAGGGCGACGTCGAGCACGTTATCCGACGAGACTGCACGGCCGTCGCGGCCACCGTTAGCGCGAGCATGAGCACGGTACAAGACTTTTTCGATCGACATGATGTAACTCCAGTTCAAGAGATTGCGATTGATTGTTATCTATTAGTAGATAGACAACCGGTTATAAAAAAACGACCTGCTTGCTGCTTACCGGGCGCGACCAGTGAATCGATCGCGTTCGGGTTATCCAATCCGTACTGAATTGACGACGTCTTCGAGCCGCGCCTTCGAGTGAAACAACCGGCTGGCAAGGACGCTGCCTTGAAACGACGCATACAGTGCGCGCGCCGCGCTTTCCACTTTTCCGTTCACGCGCAGTGTGCCGCGCGCTTCGCCTTCAGCCAGTATTTTGGCGAGCCAGCTTTCGTTGGCCTTGAAAAACGCCTGCACGGCCTGCCGCACGTTTTCGGGCAGCGATTCGATGTCCGCTGCCAGCATGCCGCACAGACAGATCTGATCGCCGTTGCCGAGCACGAGACCAAACTGCTTCGCATAGCGTTCGAGCTTTTTCTCCGGTGCGAGCGACGCATCGATTGCGCGGATCGTGCTCAACACCTCGCTGCTGTATGCATCTACAGCTTCAAGCGCGAGGTCTTCCTTGGTAGGGAAGTAGTAGTGAATGCTCGATGTCTTCACACCCACGAGATCGGCGAGATCCCGGTAGCTGAACCCGTTGTAGCCTCGGGTCATCAGCAAGGTCTGGGCGTGTTGCAGAAGCTGTTCGCGGACGGTTGGCGTTTCCATGAACAGCAGTCTATCTACTGGTCAGTAGATAATCAAGGAGTTTTCAGAAAATATTTCTGTAGCCGGGCGCCTTCGCAGGAGTGTTACGATTCCGTGACCAGGATGTGCACGATGAGGGAGGCTGATATGGCGACGTATGCTATCGATGGCGTTCGCATCAACCCTGTAACCGGCCGCATCACGCATGTGCGCTGGGCGCTCGTCAATCCCAAGACCAACGAATGGCTGTCGCAGCACGACATCGTCGAGGTTGCCGAAGTCGTCAAGGCCATCCGCGCGGGCAATCTCGTGTGGTCGCTGTTCAAGCTCGGCGGCATGAATTTTCTCGGGCCGAAGATCAAGACCGTTGCGCATATGGACGGCAACGACGGCATCGACACCGACATCCCCGACGGCCACATCGAAAAATCCATCGACGATCTACCGCAGGTCTAGCGTCTCGCCGATGTGTGTCCAGATACCGGACGCGCGCTTATTTTTTGAAAAGCGGGCGATCTCGGCTGAGAAACCGAAAAGAATGGATGATAAAATCCGCGCTATATCGGAGATGCATCCCTTGCACAAGGGTTTCACTGGCGAAAGCACGTACCGTACAGCGGACGTGTGTTTCGTAACCCACCAGTCGGTCGCACGCGGTTTCCTGTTCGGGGAAGCGCGCCAGGGATTCATTCGTCCTGCCAGCCACATTTCAGGTAAAGGTTTCGCCGGCAATCGCGAGGCCTTTGTTTTTGCCTTTGTTTATTCGAACGCGTAATCGGCCGATTTCGGCTGACTATTGCGAAAAACCGGTACGTCATGAAACAACAAGCGGAACAACAGGTACTGGATTTCGACGGGCAGGCGCGCGAGCGGCTGATCCAGTGGATCCGGAATCGCATGGAAGAGTTCGACATCACGATGGAGGTCCTGGAAGCGGCGCTTATTGCCGAAGCAGCCAGACCGAAATATCGCGATGCGTTTGGCAACCGCTGGGATGGTCAGGGCGAGCGGCCCGACTGGTTGCGACGGGCGATCAATGCGGGGCAGGACATCGAACACTTTCGGTGCTGAGCGGCGTGGGCGTTGTGCCGGTTCGATCTGTCGGCTCGATCGACACAATAGCGCAGCGCACTACGTCGCACCGATTTGCCGGGCATGGTTCGAATTCCCCGCCTAAGCCCGGCTGGCAAGACCTGGCACGCCATTAGCCGCAGTAATACCGCGCATAAAAAAACGCCATTTTACGGACTGATATTGGCCACTGATAACTGCACCGTTCCCCGCAGTTCATCCGCCCACTGAGAGGTGCCATGAGTCATCCGGTCCACACCCGCCAGCCGGTCCGCGCGGCCGCTGCCGCATTCATCGGCACCACCGTCGAGTTCTACGACTTCTACGCCTACGCAACTGCCGCTGCCCTCGTACTCGGCGAAATCTTCTTTCCGGGCACCAACCGTTTTGCGAGCACGCTGGCTTCGTTTGCGACGTTCTTCGCGGGGTTTGTCGCGCGGCCGTTGTCGGGGATGGTGTTCGGCCACCTCGGCGACCGGCTTGGGCGCAAGAAGATGTTGCTGCTAACGATGTTCCTGATGGGCGGCGCCACAACCGGCATCGGCTTGCTGCCGACCTACGCATCGATCGGTGTCTGGGCACCTGTCATGCTCGTCACGCTACGCATCGTGCAGGGCATTGCAGCGGGCGGCGAATGGGGCGGGGCGGTGCTGATGTCGAGCGAGCATGCGCCGCAGGGGCGCAAGACTTTCTTCGCATCGTTCCCGCAGATGGGCAGCCCCGCCGGTTTGCTGCTGACGCTGATCGCCTTCCGTCTCGTTACGTCGCTCGATCATGCGAGCTTCGTGTCATGGGGCTGGCGCCTGCCGTTTCTCGCGAGCTTCGTGCTGCTGCTGATCGGCCTCGCGATCCGCTTCGGCGTCGAGGAATCGCCCGAGTTCGAACGCGCGCGGGCCGCGGGCAAGCTCGCGGTGGCGCCGGTCAGCGAAGTGCTGCGAACGCATCTGCGGCCGATCCTGCTCGCCGCCGCGGCAACGACGATCGGCGCGGCCGGCTTCTTCTTTACCAACACGTTCATGATCTCGTACGTAACGACGTGGCTGTCGATACCGAAGACGACGATCCTCGATTGCCTGTTCGTCGTGACGATCATTCAGCTGTTGTCGCAGCCCGTGTCCGCGTGGCTGGCGAGCCGAATCGGCGATGCACGTTTTCTGACACTGGCCGCGAGCGTGTCGATTTTCACGCCGTATCCGATGTTTCTGCTCGTGAACACGCAGCAACCGGTTGCGATCATCGCGGGTATTTCGCTGGCGGTCGTCACGCTGTCAGCGGTGTATGCGGTGATTGCCGGTTTTATGACAGCGGCGTTTCCGACGCGCTTGCGCTACTCCGGCATTTCAATCGCATACCAGTTATGTGCGACGGTGGCGGCCGGCACGACACCGCTGATCGGCACGATGCTCGCGCAACGCTTCCAGGGGCAATGGGTGCCGCTCGCACTATTTTTTTCGCTGCTGTCGCTGGTTTCGCTTGGTGGCATCATCGGGTTGGCACGTTATCAGCAGAGAGTCGCTTTGCACGGCGACGTTGCTTCCCAGGCGCAAGCCCAGCCTCAAGCTCAGGTGTGAAGGGCGTCATATCGTGCATGCGTGTCTGTCACGTGCCACTTTGAAACATCATCAATGGAGACATCGTTCATGAGCGCCACGCTCGCGGCTTCGACCGCACATCGCTACAGCAGCGAAGAATGGGCTGTTCGCTGCGACCTGGCCGCGTTATACCGGCTCGTCGCGCATTTCCGCATGACCGACCTGATCGACACGCACATCACGGCTCGCGTGCCCGGGCCCGAGCATCACTTCCTGATCAACCGCTACGGCGTGCTGTTCCATGAAATGCGTGCGTCGGATCTGGTGAAGATCGACAGCACCGGGCGCGTCGTCGAACCCGATGCGGACGACGAGCAGAACGCCGCGCGCTATCGCGTCAATGCCGCGGGTTTCACGATTCACTCCGCCGTGCATATGGCACGCGAGGACCTGCACTTCGTCGTGCACACGCATACGTCGGCCGGTTCTGCCGTGTCGGCGCAGAAGCAGGGCTTGCTGCCGATCAGTCAGCACGCGCTGAAGTTCTATGGGCACCTCGCGTATCACGACTACGAAGGCATCGCGCTCGATCTCGGCGAACGCGAGCGGTTGATCGCGGATCTCGGCACGCACAACGCGATGATCCTGCGCAATCATGGGTTGCTGGCCGGTGGTGCATCGGCGGGCACGGCGTTTCACGAGATCTATTTTCTCGAGCGCGCCTGTCAGATCCAGGTGCAGGCGCTGGCGGGCGGCGCGGAATTGAATCCGGTATCGGAGGCGGTATGCAAGCTGACCGCTGCCCAGTTCCATAGCGACAAGGCGGACGGCATCATCGATCTCGCGTGGGAAGCGGCGTTGCGGTTGATCGACGATTCCGGTTCTGACTATCGCAGTTGAACCGCGCCTCTTCGATCTCTGTTCTTGACTTGACGACGACCCCGCACCACCAATGACGCATCTCCTGTTACTTGCCGACAACTTCGACATGTCGCCGCTTGCCGGTCCACTGACCGAGCGGCTTCAACCGCACGCGCCGAATTTACGCGTGTGCCTGCCCGGCGATCCCGGCGCAGACACCGCGGAAATCGCGGTGTGCTGGAACCCCCCAGCTGGCGCGCTCGCAACGTTGCCGCAACTGCGGCTCGTGCATAGCATCGCAGCAGGAGTCGACAACATCCTCAGCGATCCGACCTTGCCCGATGTGCCGCTGTGCCGTGTCGTCGACCCTGCTCACGCGCAGGGTATGACCGAATTCGTGATGTGGGGCGTGCTGCATTTTCACCGGCACTTCGATGCGGTGCTGGCGAACCAGTCGAAGGCGATCTGGCGACGTCCGAGACAGATCGACGCGGCGCGACGCCGGATCGGCGTGATGGGGCTCGGTACGCTCGGCGCGCGCGTGGCTACCGAGTTGCATCGCTTCGGTTTCGATGTTCGAGGCTGGTCGCGCGAACGCAAAAGCTTGCCTGGCATCACGACCTTCGGTGCGGATCAATTCACCGGGTTTTGCTCGGACCTGGACCTCGCAGTGTGTCTGCTGCCGCTTACAGAACAGACGCGCGGCATCCTGGGCCGCGCGACCTTCGATGCGTTGCCGCGTGGCGCACGACTGATTCACGCGGGCCGCGGCGAACACGTGGTGCGTGCGGACCTGCTGGCCGCGCTCGAGAACGGGCAGCTCGGCGGCGCAATCGTCGATGTGTTCGACACCGAACCGTTGCCCCCCGACGACGCCTACTGGCGCGCGCCGAATCTGATCGTGACGCCGCATATGGCGTCGGTGGCGAGCTTCGAATGCATCGGCGAGCAGGTCGCATATAACGTGCAGCAGCTATTGAGCGGCGGCGCGTTGCGGCATGTGGTGGATCGCAGCAGGGGGTACTGACCGCCGGTTGTTATGCCAACGCCGTCACCGTAATTTCCACCAGCAAGTCCGGCGCGGCCAGCTTCGATTCGACGGTCGCTCGCGTCGGTGCGCAGCCCGGCGCGACCCACGCGTCCCATACCTCGTTCATTCCCGCAAAGTCCCGCTCGATATTCGCCAGCCAGATCTGGGAAGACACCAGCCGCGTCTTGTCGATGCCTGCCTGCGCAAGAAATCCATCGATCTTCGCCAGCACCTGCTGGGTTTGCCCTTTTACATCGAGCGTGCGGTCATTCGAGGTCTGCCCACCGATAAACACCAGCCCCGCCGCTTTCACCACGCGGCTCATCCGTTGATTCGTTTCGATCCTGACAATTTCGCTCATACGATTTCCTTTAGATTAAAAAATAGCGCGCGTGTACGCGACGTTACGAAGATTCAATGCGATGCCTCCGTCGTCTTGCCGAAGCGGTCAATGGCGAAGGCATCGAGCGGCAACGATGCTACACCGTCCATCACCAGTTCGGACACCAGCTTGCCGCAGCCCGGCCCAAGCTGGAACCCACTCCCGCAGTAACCGAACGTATAGGTCAAATTCGACGCACGCCGACTCGACGAGATGACAGGCAACGCATCGTCGGTGAATGCTTCCACACCCGCCCATGCGCGATTGATCCCGAGATGACGCAGATGCGGAAACAGCTCGACCACCGTATTGGCGCTCTTCACCAGCCGTGCAAAATCCACCTCGCCATGACGCGCCTGCAGATCGGCAATCCCGATCAGCTTGCCGCCGATCACAACGGTCCCGTTATCGAATTGCTTGAACGACAGCGGTCGCCCCGTTGCGCCGAGCGTCGCACGACAGAACGGCGCGACGCGATGCGTGACCATCAGCATCAGTCCTTCTGGATGAACCGGTACCGGCTCGCCGACTTGCTGCGCCAGCTCGCCCGCCCACGCACCGGCTGCAACGACCAGATGCATGGCCGAGAAAACACCGCGCGGTGTATCGACGACCCAGCGGCTCCCGCACTGCCCGATCCGCGTTGCCGGCGTGCCTTCGTGAAATTGCGCACCGTGCTTTTGCGCGGCCAGCCGGAACGCGGTCGTGGCTCGAAACGGCAGCGCATAGCCGTCGCGCTCGACCCAGATTCCACCGGTCACATGCGGCGCAAGCGCCGGCTCGAGTTCGCGCACGGTTTCGCGATCGATGATCGTTTCATGCGTGAAACCCTGCGCTTCGAGAAGCGCAACGCGTTCGCGGCATTCATCGAGTTCGGCGTCGGTCTCGGCAATCTTCAACTGTCCCGACGCGACGAAACCTGCATCGTCGCCGATCGTGGCGACGAGGTCGTGCCAGATTTCACGCGACATTAACGCAAGCGGAATTTCCTCTATCGGACGCCCGAGCGTGCGCACGCCACCGGCGTTGACACCCGATGCATGACGACCGACATAGTCGGCTTCGAGCACGGTCACCGTCACGCCGCGACGCGCGAGGTGGAACGCGCTGCTCGATCCGTGCAGCCCGCCGCCGATCACCAGGACGTCCGACTCGCGGGTTGCGTGCTCAGTCACCGGCGAGTTCTCCGAGCGTCAGTGGCTTGATCGGCGGACGGATGCGGTAGTAGCCCACTTCGTCGGGCGGCGCGCCGCGGGCTGCGGCGATGACTTCGGTCACGGTCAACCCGCACAGGCGCCCCTGACACGGCCCCATCCCGCAGCGGCCAAACGACTTCGCCTGATTCGGTCCGGCGCAACCGAGCGCCACGAACTGCCGCAACTGGCCCGCCGTGACTTCTTCGCAGCGGCACACGACGACGTCGTCGGCCGGCACGCGATTTTCATCGCGAGGACGATAGAGGCTATCGAGGAACGGCCGGATGCGCATGACCGCAGCTAGCTCGCGCAGACGTGGGGCAGCGTCGCGGTCCCGCGTTGCGGTGTCGATCGCGCCGAGTTGCGCGGCGATGGCGAGCGCGATCACCTCACCCTGGATCTTCGCCGCCTGTGCTCCGCCGATTCCACCGCCATCGCCAGCGACGAAGATGCCAGGGATGTCGAGTTCACCCCACGCATCGGTCTCAGGCCGAAAGCACAATTGCGCGGCGTCCCAACGGTGTGCCGCGCGCAACGACAGCGTGAACTGCGTGTTCGGTACGACGCCCTGATGCAGCAGAATCAGATTCGCCTCGATTCGCTGCGGCACGCCGCGCACCGAAAAGCGCAGCGCGCGAGCACGTTCGGTTCCGTCGTCGCCGGATGTGCCTTCGACGCGCAGATCGTCGGCGGCTTCGTACATCGGCACGCCGGCATCGCGCAACCTGCGTATCAACTGCAGGCCCTTGCTCAAGAAAGGCCAGGCACGCAACGCGGACAGCATGTGCCGCTTCGCCCGCCAGCGATCCGCGTGACGCGTGGTATCGACAAGCGCGCGAATCGGTACGCCGGCCCGGACGTACTGCCAGCCGAGCAGATACAGCAGCGGTCCACAGCCTACGAGGACCGGCGGTTCGGCGGGCACTTCGCCGGCGCTTTTCAGCAGGATCTGTGCGGCACCGGCGCTCATCACGCCGGGCAAGGTCCAGCCGGGAATCGGAAAGGGCCGTTCGAACGCGCCGGTTGCGAGTACCACGCGCTTCGCTTCGATACTGCCCACCTTGCCGTCGCGCAGATAGTGCACCGTGCGCTCGCGCGTAACTTGCCAGACCGACGCGTTCGGCAGGTGGCGCGCGCCGCAGCGCGCGAACGCCTCGGCGAGTGCTGCACCGGCGCTATAGTCCGCACCGAGAATCTCGCGGCGTTGCGCGTCACTGCGTTCGATCGCGCGATAGATCTGTCCGCCCACAGCATCCTGTTCGTCGAGCAGGATCACCGACAACCCTGCCCGCGTAGCCTGAGTGGCAGCGGCAAGTCCGGCAGGCCCGGCACCGATCACGGCAACATCGACGGAATCAGTGACCATGAGCGTTTCCCTCTGCGGATTGTGGCAGACGAAAATCCGCAGGCGGCGGCAGATCGCGCGCACCTTCCTGCGAACGGATGCGCATGCCGTCCTTCACCATGACGAGGCAACTCTGGCGGCTCGGTATGCCGTCGATTTCAACGAGGCATTCAAAACATGCACCCATCATGCAATACGGTGCACGCGGCGCACCCGATACCGGCGTCGCGCGAAAACGCTGGATGCCGGCGGCGAGCAACGCGGCCGCAACCGAACGACCGCCCGGCACACCCAGCGGCTGGTCATTGAACCAGATCTGGATGGTCGCATCGGCGACAGCGGGCGCGGTCGGCTCAAGCACTCTGAATAGCGGTCTGGAAGTCATGGCAAAACGCAATGTCGGGGTTGGAGAGTGGCGTGCGCCGTTTCATGAGATGAGGCGACGAAGCGGCTAATGAGCATGGCTGGTAGTTCGCTCCGCACTGAGAAAACGGCCACCGCGGAATGCGGAGAGTTCATCGGGGATCGTGCCGCCCGCGACCCACGGCGCGATCCGCATCGCGTGGGCAGCGGCCAGCGTCACGCCGCTATGGCAGGTCACGACAAAGGCGCCTGGATACCTTGACGACTGCTCGTAGATCGGCAGACCGTCCGGGCTATAGACGCGCAATGCGGCCCACATCCGCACGAGCCGCACGTCTTTCAGCAGCGGAAAACTGCGTATGCCGCGCCGCGCAATGGTCGATAGAACGTCGGTGGTGGTGAAGTCGTTGTAGCCGACTTCTTCCATCGAATCGCCGAACTGCACGGAGCCTTCGTCGGTTTGACGCACGTTGAGCGTCGGGTAATCGAGAAAGGGGGCGACGCGCTCGCTGACCAATACCTGTCCGCGATTCGGCGCAACGGGCGCATGCAGTCCGACGTCGGCGGCCAGCGCGCGGTTACCCAGCCCAGCCGCGAGCACGACGCGCGGTGCGTGCCACGCGTTCCTCTTGCCGTGCACCGCGAAGCCGCCCGGTTGCGCATCGACGCGCCCGATTTCCTCGCCACCGACAAGCGTCACACCACGTCGCTGCATTGCTTCGTGCAGTGCCCGCAGCAGCTTGAGCGGATTCACGTGGCCGTCCATCGGCGTGTAGCTTGCGCCGATCGCCGCGGGGCCGACTGCAGGAATGCGTTCGCGCAATTCGCGTGCATCGAGCATCTGGTAGGGATAATCGCCGCCGAGTTCAGCGCTCAGCGCCGCAAGGCGCGCCTCGCGTTCGACAAGGTCGTCGTCGGAAAAGCACAGATGAAAACCGCCGGGTTGCTTCAGCGATACATCGATGCCGGTTTCCTCGAGCAGCGCTGCGGCGAGCCCCGGCCATTGCTGTGCCGAACTGCGTGTCCAGCGCGCGTACGTCGACACGCCGTAACCTTTTCCTTGCACCCAGACCAGCCCGAAATTGCCGCGCGACGCGCGCAGACCGTTGTCACCCTGGTCCAGCACCGTGACCTTGCGGCCTTCGCGCGCGAGTCCGTAGGCGACTGCGGCGCCTACCAGACCGCCCCCCACCACCAGCACGTCAGGGCGGCCGGTTGTATTGCCCATCATCGTGTTTCTCCGATCAGGACGCGGTCCAGACCCACCATCCGGTCGAGCACCAGCATCAGGATGACTGTGCCGACGATCATCACGGTCGACACGGAAGCGACCAGCGGATCGATCGTTTGCGCGATCTGGTTGTACATCGCAACCGGTAGCGTGGTCGTACCGGGTGTCGCAACGAAAATGGTCATCGTCAGCTCGTCGAAGCTCTGGATGAAGGACAGCACCCAGCCGCCCGCGACGCCGGTGCGGATCATCGGCAGCACGACGCGGCGAAACGCGGTGAAGCGGCTTGCGCCGCACGACAGCGCCGCGCGCTCCGCATCCCGGTCAAGCCCGACCGCCGACGACAACGCGAGCCGCAGCGCATACGGCAACACGATGATCACGTGCGTCGCGCAGAGCGCCCAGAACGAACCGCCAAGTCCGAGCAGGCTGAGAAACCGCAGGAACGCGATGCCGAGCACGACGGCGGGGATCATCATCGGCGAGAGGAAAAAACTGGTCAGCGCGCCGCGCCCGGGGAACCGGTAACGCGCGATTGCCAGTGCCGCTGGCACCGCGAGCGCGACGCCGATCGTTGCAGCGACGAGCGCAAGCCGAACCGAGAGCCAGAATGCATCGACGATCTGGTCGTTGTCGAGAATCGCCCTGAACCAGCGTAGCGAGGCGCCATCGAACGGCAGCGAGATGAAGCCCTTGTCGGTGAACGACACGGCGACCACGACGACGAGCGGCGCGGCGATGAACGTCAGGAATATCGCGTTGAACAGCAGGGCGAGGAATCCGTTCTGTTTCATGATGTGCCCGGATCAATCGAAGATGTGTTTGAAGCGCCGCTCGGCGAGCCGGCTGCAACCCATCACGATCGCGACATTTGCGATCAGCAGGAGCACTGCGATGGTCGCGCCGAGCGGCCAGTTCAAGGTGCCGAGAAATTCGTCGTAGGCGGCCGTGGCAACGACTTTCAGACGCCGCCCACCGATCAGCGCGGGCGTTGCGAATGCCGACGCCGACAGCGCGAAGACGATGATCGAACCGGACAGCACGCCTGGCAGGATCTGCGGCAACACGACCCGGCGGAATACGCGCCAGGGCGAGCCGCCGAGCGAGCGACCGGCCCATTCCACTTGCGAGTCGAGCTTTTGCAACGTCGCCCATACCGACATCACCATGAACGGCACCAGGACGTGCGTCAGCGCGATCACCACGCCGGTCATCGTGAAGACGAGACGGATCGGTTCGGACGTGATGTGAAGCGCGAGCAGCGCGTTGTTCAGGATGCCGTTGTTGCCCAGCAGGATCTGCCAGCCGAGTGTGCGCACGACCACCGAGATCAGCAGCGGACCGAGCACGACCAGCAGACAAAACGATTGCCACGGTCGGCGCATACGCGCGAGCACGATGGTCTCGGGCACGCCGAGTACGACGCACAGTAGCGTCACGGCGAGCGCGAGCACCGCGGTGCGGCCGAAGATCGCGCCGTAGTAGGGATCGGTGATGACTTCCAGATAATTTCGCAGCGTGTAAGCGGGCAGTGTGCCCTGCGTGTCGCTGAAGACATGAAAGGACAGCGCGAGCGTCAACAGCAGCGGAATTAGCAACAGGCCGCTGAACAGCAGCAACGCGGGGGCCGACAAAAGCCACGGCGCAGCGCCTGCGCGGGCATCGTCAAGCGTGGCCATCGGAGCCCTCCTTCTGCAGCACGCGCAGGTCGTCATCCGACCATGCAATGCCGACCTGCGCGTCTTCCGGTGGCGGTGGCAACCCGGTGTTCGGCTGGGAAACGCTGATCTGCCCGAGGCCGGTGTCGACCAGCAGTAACCACTGGTTGCCGGTGAAGACACGCGTGGCGATGCGCCCGGTCGTACGCGCATGGACGGTATCGGTGCTCGCGAGACGAACCTTCTCCGGACGCAGATACACGTTCACCCTGTCGTGCACGTGGCGACCTTCGTGCGGCACCTTGAGCGTGATGCCGGCGACCTGTACTTCCGCGCAACGCCCGTTGCTGCGCAACACTTCGCCCTGCAGCAGATTGGTCTTGCCGAGAAAGGTCGACGCGAACGGCGTCGCGGGCCGCTCATACGCTTCGAACGGCGTGCTCAACTGCGCGATCCTGCCGCGCTCCATCACCGCGATGCGATCGCTCATGGTCATCGCTTCGACCTGATCGTGCGTGACGAGGATGGTCGTAATGCCGAGACGCTTCTGGATCGCCCGCAACTCGATATGCATGTCTTCGCGTAGCTTGGCGTCGAGATTGGACATCGGTTCGTCGAGCAGCAGCAATTGCGGACGGATGGCGAGGGCACGCGCGATCGCGACGCGTTGTCGCTGGCCGCCCGACAGCTCTTTCGGATAGCGGTTGCCGAGACCGCCCAGACGCACCAGTTCGAGTGCCTCGGCGACGCGCTCGGTACGCGCGGCACGCTTCATGTTGCGCATCTCGAGACCGAAGCCGACATTGCCGTCCACTGTCATGTGCGGAAACAGCGCGTAGCTCTGGAACACGACACCCATGCCGCGTTTTTCTGGCCGTTCGTGTGTAATGTCGCGTCCGTCGAGCCGGATCGTGCCGCTGCCCGGCGTGACGAACCCCGCGATCATCTGCAGCGTGGTCGTCTTACCGCAACCGGACGGACCGAGCAGCGACAGAAACTCGCCGCGCTCCACCTCGAGGTCGATCTGCTCGATCGCCGTGAAGTCGCCGTAGCGCTTCGAGATACCGGTGAGTGTCAGAAAGCTCATAGGGGCCTGTGAAAAAGGTGCGACGTGCGTTCTATCCGCGATCGATCAACGTTCGACGCTGCGATTCCAGCGCTCGGTCCATTCGGCGCGATGCGGGTTGATCGTGGCCCAGTCCAGCGCAACCAGTTTTGCAATCTCGCTGGCGCCATAAGGCACGCGTGCCGCCACTTCAGGCGTGAGCTTGACCGTGCTGTTGACCGGGCCGAGACCGATCGCCTGCGCCTGAGTGACCTGTACGTCCGGACTCAACAGATACTGGACGAACTGCTGCGACAACGCGGGCTGGGCGTTCTCCGCGACCACGCACGCCGCGACCTGCAGCGCGACCGCACCTTCCTTCGGATAGACGAACTTGAGCGGGAAACCCGTGTTCTGCAGCGCAACCGCACGGCCGCTCCCATAGGGCGCGAGGATCACGTCGCCGCTTTGCATCAGGCCGTCCATCTCTCCCGGCGTCGGAGCCCAGGACAACACGTTCGGAGCAATCTGCTTGGCGATCGCCGTGAAACCGGGCTCGATATTCTTTTCGCCGCCACCGTTCATCCGCGCAAGCATGACGAGCGTATGCAGCCCGTACGTGTTGGTGATCGGCGGAACACCGAGCTTGCCCTTCAGGCGTTTGTCGGTCAGCACGTTCCACGAGTCCGGCGCGGGCAGCCCCATCTTCCTGAACGCCTCGGCGTTGTAGCCGATTCCCGTCGCCACCATGCCGACGCCGACCGCAGCCGGGCCGAGACGCGCGAGCGGATACAGGTCTTTCATCACCGGTGCTTCATCGACCTTCGCGCACAGGCCCATCTGCATCGCCTGATACATCGGGCCATCGTCCATCACCGCCACGTTGATCTGTTGATGGCCTTTCTGTGCCTGCAATTTCGCCAGCGTGTCGCTCGAGTTGCCCGCGACGTAAACGATCTTGACGTCATGCGCCTTCTCGAACGCCGGGATGATTTTTTGCCGGTACATGGTCTCGTTCGAACCACCGACGTTCGCTACGTACAGCGTCGTTTCGGCCTGCGCAAGCAACGGGCCAACCAGCGTCGCTGCGAGACCCAGCGCGACGGCGCGCGGCCGCAAGAACCCACGGGAGGACGCCGAACGGCGCGGTGGCTGTGTGTGTTCCATATGCGGTTCTCCGGACGAGGCGGGTCGGATGGTTGGGTCGGTGTGGGGGTAGCGCGAATTGATTTTGTTCGTCGCGAGGCATATCGTCCAATACGAATAAAATAACTACCTATACAACTGTGATATGGGTTTCGAGCCATGAATCTGAAGCACATAGAAGCGTTTCGCGCGGTGATGCTGGCCGGCTCGATGACCGCGGCGGCCAAAGAGCTGTTCACGTCGCAGCCCAATATCAGCCGTCTGATCACGCAGCTCGAGCGCGAAACCGGGCTGCTGCTGTTTCAGCGCAGCGGCGTCCGGTTGATCCCGACCAGCGAAGGCAATGCGTTTTTCCGCGAAGTGGAGCGCGCCTATGTGGGGTTGCAGGGATTGACCAACGCGGCGGCGCAAATCAAGAACCTGGGCACCGGGCGGTTGCGCATTGCGGCGATGCCGTCGGCGGGGATGACGCTTGTGCCCCACGCGATCCAGCGCTTTCAGGCCTTGTATCCCGACGTCACCGTCTCTTTGCATGTGAATACGTCGGGTACCGTCAATCACTGGACCAGTTCGCAGTTCTGCGATCTCGGTGTTGCGATTTACCGCAGCGAAGCGTCCAGTAGCGAAGTCGAACTGCTATCGAGAGTGGCCGCGGTCTGTGTGCTGCCGGCGGATCATCGGCTGACGAAGAAGGCGTCGCTGAGACCCAAAGATCTTCAGGGGGAACCGTTCGTTTCGCTCTGTCACGGGGACGGCACGCGCGCGCAAACGGACGAAGTGTTCGAGCGCGCCGGCGTCGAACGGGTGATGGCAATCGAGGCGCAATACACGGCGATCTGTTGCGAGATGGTGCGTTGCGGCCTGGGCGTGACGCTCGCTCATCCGATCGTCGCGCAGGACTTCATCGGTCCTGGCATTGCGATCCGGCCGTTTTCCCCGGCGGTGATGTTTCCGATTTATCTGTTGTATCCGCCGCACCAGCCGCGCTCGCACCTGACGCAGGAGTTTGTCGAGGTGCTGCGCAAAACTCACGACGACCGGCTTGCTGCTATGGAAAGACCGGAGCGGGGGAATCGATCGTCTCGTTCGCGGTAGCTTGCCTTTTGCGAAGTAATAAAACGTAATAGCTTGTCGTTTCCGCGCGGCAGCGTTTAAATTCCGACTAACCCTCGATGTGATTGCGCCAAAGCGACCGTAAAAAATCGACGACGCGAATCAGGGTGAAGTCATACGGATTAAGTCGACATCTTCTCCAGAGAAAAGGTAAAGCGTGCGCTCATTCCATTTCATATCGGGTCTGCCGAGATCGGGTTCCACATTACTGGCCGCATTGCTGCGCCAGAATCCGCGCTTTCACGCCAACATGAGCGGGCCTGTCGCGGGAATGGTGTCCGCGTTGCTTGGCGAGATGAGCAACCGCAATGAGTTTGCGCTGTTCGTGAACGATGAGCAGCGGCATCGTCTGCTGCGCGGCATCTTGGACAACTACTACGGCGCGGACCTTAAGGCCGATGTCGTGTTCGATACGAGCCGGACGTGGTGCGCGAAGCTGCCGCTCGTGCATCAGCTGTTTCCACAAGCGAAAGTGATTGCGTGCGTGCGCCACGTCTCGTGGATCATCGACAGTATCGAGCGAGTCGTGCGCGACAACGCGCTACAGCCGTCGTCCATCTTCAACTACCAGACCGGCGGCACCGTCTACAGCCGCGCCGAAGGCGTCGGCAACGCGGAGGGTATGGTCGGCTACGCGTACAACTCGCTGAAGGAAGCCTTTTACGGCGAGCACGCGCAACAGTTGCTGTTGCTGCAGTACGAGACGCTGGTGCGCGATCCGGCCGGCGCAATGGAGGCCGTCTACGCGTTTGTCGGCGAGCCTTTGTTTCAGCATGATTTCGACAACGTGCTTTTCGATGCCGACGAATTCGACGCGCGAGCCGGCACACCGGGCCTGCATAAAGTCCACAAGAAAGTCGTCGCGTCGGGCCGCGCGACGATATTGCCGCCGGACGTGTTTAGGCGCTTCGAAAACGACGCGTTCTGGACTAATCCGAAGATGAATCTGCGCGGCGTACAGGTGGTGTAAATCGTGCCATTACAGCCGCTGTAATCGGTCGAAATGTAACTTTTGAAAAGTTGTTGATTCAACCATCGACATGCGTCACGATACCTCGCCAACTCTAAAAAGCATAAAACACAACGGCGGGCATACGGTCCGAATGCGCGTGCGCAATACCCGCAATACCTTTTCACGCGAAATTACAAATCGACAGTATTGACTCGCCTGATCTGCGCCGCGGTGTTTGACGACACCGCGCGACAGTGGAGGAGTCAACGATGAATCGTGTCTACCGACTCGTATGGAACCGGGCGTCCAACGCCGTACAGGTGGCCCCGGAACATGCGCATGCCCATGGCGGTGCTGCCGGCCGTTTCACGGCCCGGGCGCTGCGTCGCCATCCACTCGCAGTTGCTGTTGCCAGCTTCGCGCTCGCGTCGATGAGCGCGACCGCCTGGAGCCAGACCTGTACGCCGACCAGTCCGTCCGGATGCGGCGCGCCTGGGGGCGTGGGCTTTCGTCCTACCCGTAATAACAACGGCGGCTCGGGTAACGGTACCGGCGGCGGTGCAACGCTTCTCGACAGCACCGGCACTTCGGAAACTTCAGGGAGTGCAGCCAGCAATGGTAACGGCGGCAACGGCGCGGACGGTGTCCTTGACAACGGCGGGCCTAGTGTGACGGCGACAGGCGGGAGCGGCGGAACCGCAGGCGCGACTGGATCGCCTGGGGTCGCTGCGTCGGCCACCGGCGGCGATGGCGGGGCTGGCGAGGCATCGCCAGCGAATAGTTTCTTCGGTGGTGGCGGCGGTGGCGGTGGCGGTGGCGTCTTCATCAACGACGGCAATTCGGCGCCGGCCGTGGGGGCCGCTACGGTGATCCAGGGTGGCAAGGGCGGCGTGGGCGGCGATGCGACTATCGCGACGAACGCCGATCCGGGCGCCGGTGGTGGCGGTGGTGCGGGTGTGATCGTCGGCGCGGGCGCGAGCAATGTGACGCTGACCAATAGCGGCAGGTTGATCGGTGGTGCCGGTGGTTCGGGCGGAAACGGCGGCTATGCGGGCAGCGGTGGCGGCGGCGGTGACGGCTTGCTGGTACTGGGCGCCGGTGCCGGTATCACCAACAGTGCCGGCGCTCACATTACCGGCGGCGCAGGCGGCGCGCCGGGCGCGTTTCAGGATCAGCAGAACGAGCCCGGCGGCTATGGCGGCGGCGGCTCCGGCGTCAACCTGGTCGGCGCGGGCGCCACGCTCAACAACGCGGGTACGATTACCGGCGGCGGTGCCGGTGTCGTCCCGGGAAATAGCGCGCAAAGCGGCGCGCCGGGCGTCGGTGTGCGCGCGTGGGGCGGCGAAACCGTCATCACCAATGGCGCGATTGCGGGCGGCAACAACGGCGCTGGCGGACAAGCCGACTCAGTGCTGTTTTCCGGCGGCGGCAACCAGCTGGTCATCAATTCAGGTGCAACCTTCACGGGCAATATCGAAAGCCAGAGCGGCACCACCGGTGGTGGCGATACGCTGACGCTCGCCGGTGCAACCAACGGCTCGATCGATGCCGGTTTGATCGTCGGTTTTGCGAACAACGTCAAGACCGGCGACAGTGTCTGGACGCTCACCGGCACCGGTAACGCGGGCATCAACTGGACCCTGCAGCAGGGGCAGTTGATCGGCGACACCGGCACGTTTGCCGGCAACCTGACGTTCGCAAACAATAACCTCGGGACAGCGCCATCTGTCCAGTTCAACCAGGCCGCGGCCGGTACGTTCAATGGTTTCATCGCCGGAGCGGGTGGTCTGTCCAAGACCGGCAGCGGCACGCTCACGCTCGGGGGTAACCTCTCTGCGTTCAGCGGACAGTTCGCGATCGATCAGGGCACCGTGGCGATCACGGGAACCGGCGATCTGCACGGCGCTGAGGTTTCCGGTGCCGCGCTGACGCTGGACATCTCCGGCATCACCGGCACGTCCGCGACGCTCGCCGGTATTTCGGGCGGCGGTAGCGTGACGCTCGGCGCACATACCCTCGTTCTAGCTGCGCCGGCCAACGATAGCTTTAGCGGTGTGATCAGCGGTACCGGCGGGCTGACGCTTACTGGCGGCACCGAGACGCTCTCCGGAGTCAGCACCTACTCAGGCGATACGGCGATCAATGCCGGCACCCTGGCACTGACGGGCAATGGCAGGATCGGGGCGCAGTCGCGCGCGGTGGTCAACGGCACGCTCGACCTGTCGGGGCTCAACGCGGGCACGACAGTCCCGCTACACCGCCTGTCCGGCAGCGGTACGGTGACGCTCGGCACGAGCAGCCTGTTTCTCTCGGCTGCTGCCGATACGTTCAGTGGCGCGATCGGTGGCGTCGGCGGGCTGGCGCTCGGCAGCGGCACGGAAACCCTAAGCGGTATCAATACCTACAGCGGCAACACGGTGATCAACAGCACGGGCACGTTGAAGCTGACGGGCGGCGGCCAGATCGGTCAGGGGCAGTCGCTCGCGGTGGTGACCGGCACGCTCGACCTGTCCGGCCTGACGGGCAACTCGACGCTCGCGTTGCGCAGCCTGACCGGCGTCGGCACGGTGACGCTCGGCGCAAACAACCTGTCGATCGCCAACGGAGTGAACACCTTCGGCGGTGTGATAGGCGGCACGGGTGGGCTGGCTATCGACGGCGGCACGCAGACGCTGTCCGGCAACAACACCTATACCGGCAATACGCTGATCGAGGGAGGCACGCTGGCCCTTGGCGTTGGTGGCCAGATCAGCGGTTCGCGCGTGCAGGTAGACAGCGGCACGCTCGATGTTTCCGGCAAAGGAACGGGCAACAGCCTGAGCATCGTGAGCCTCGGCGGCAGCGGCGGTAACGTCAATCTCGGCAGCGCGGGCCTCACGCTTGGCAACGCCAACGATACCTACGGCGGTGTAATCGCCGGCGCAGGGACGGTCAACGTTGCCGCTGGAAGCGAAGTCTTCAATGGTGCGAACACCTATACCGGTCTCACGACGATCGCGTCGGGCGCCACGCTGACTGTCGGCGACAGCAGCCATACGACCGCCACGGTGGGCGGCGACGTCAGCGTGAACGGCGGCACGCTGAGCGGCTTCGGCACCGTGCTGGGCAGTGCGACTGTGTCCAATAGCGGCACGCTCGCCGCAGGCACGGCGGGCACCATCGGGACGCTCACAGTGGCGGGCGATCTCAGCATCGGCGACGGTTCGAAACTGAATTTCGACTTCGGAGCGCCGGGACCGAACTTCAGCACACCGGGCCAGAGCGACCACGTCGTGGTCAAAGGCGCGCTATCGATCGGCAGTTCGACGCTCAACGTCAACAATCTCGGCAGCATGGGACCGGGGCTGTACAACCTGTTCGACTGGGGCACGTCGCTCGATATCACGAGCGGCGGCTTCGCACCGCCTGCCGGCACGTCGTTGCAGATTCTCACCGTCGACAGACAGATCAACCTGATCGACACGCAAAACCTGACGCTCGACGAGTGGGACGCGAACGGCCAGGCCAGCGCGAATGCGATGGGCGGCGGCAGCGGCACGTGGAGTGTCTTCTCCAATAACTGGGCGAACACCAGCGGCGAAAACGTCGGACCGATGTCGCCGCAGCCTTCCTTCGCGATCTTCGGCGGTGCCGCGGGCACGGTCACGGTCGACGACAGCAGCGGTGCCGTCAGCGCAACCGGCATGCAGTTCCTGACCGACGGCTACACGCTCACCGGCGGTGCACTTACTCTGGTCGGGCAGAGCGGCGTTGCGCCCGTCGTGCGCGTAAGCAGTGGCGCAACGGCGACTATCGACAACGTGCTCACCGGCACCAGCGGCCTGAACAAGACCGACGGCGGCACGCTTGTACTGAACGGCACGAACACGTATCAGGGCGCGACGACGCTGTCGGGCGGCTACCTGTCGGTAGCGTCGGATGAGAACCTCGGGCAGAGCACCAATGTGCTTGATTTCGCAGGCGGTTCGCTGAAGGTCACCGGCACGAGCTTCAACCAGACATCGCGCAACATCGTCTGGGGCAGCGCGGGTGGCGGCTTCGACATCGACGCTGCGGCGAATACGTTCACGGTTGCGCAGGCGCTCACCGGCACCGGCGGTTTGCTGAAGAGCGGTGCGGGCACGTTGCTGCTCAACGGCCAGAACACCTATAGCGGCGGCACGATCCTGAACGCCGGCATGCTCGAAGTGGGCGACGCCGATCACACCGCAGCGAGCCTTGCCGGCGACGTGCAGGTCAACGCGACCAGCACGCTGCGCGGCCACGGCACGGTGGCCGGCAACATCGCGAACAACGGCGGCACGGTTGCGCCGGGCGGCTCGGTCGGCACGTTGAATGTCGGCGGCAACTATACGCAGGCGAGCAACGGATCGCTCGCCGTCGAGGTCAGTCCGACGGCGGCATCGCTGCTCAACGTGACCGGCACAGCAACGCTGAACGGTGTGCTCGCAATTACCTACGATCCCGGGACCTACACCGCGAAGCAATACACGCTCGTCGCCGCGGGGCAGGGCGTCAGCGGACAGTTCAGCAGTGTCACGAAAACGCTATCGTCCGGCGCGGATCTCGGCGCGTTGCAGCAGAACGTGACTTACACCGGCAATCAGGTCGAGCTGGCACTGGCGAATGCATCCGTCGGTACGACCAATCCAGGCAATCCGGGTAACCCGAGCAACCCCGGAGGGACCGTGGTCGTCGCGCCGAAGGACATCAGCATCTACACGGCGCTCGGCTCAAGTGTCTCGATGGGATCGCAGGCTGCGAACTCAACGCTGCTCGCGCGGATGAACCACGCCTCCGCGGCGACGGCCGGTGCGCCCGGCGGCTGGATCGACGCAACCGGTGCGCAGACGCATGTAGGCGGCGCCAACAACGAGCCGGGCTATCAGGCAGACCGCTACGGTTTCCTCGCGGGACTCGACAGCAAGGTCGGTGATTACACGCTGGGCGTTGCCGCCGGCTACGCACACACCGACATCGACGAACAGCAGACCGGCGACTCGGCCACAGCCGACACACTGCGCATCGCCGTATATGGCAACCGCTGGTTCGGGCCGGTCGGCGTATCGGCGACCGCAGGCTATGCGCTCGATTTCCTCTCGCAGAAGCGGCCCTTCGGGCCTGCTGGTACTGCGGAAGGCGACCACATCGGCCACGAGTTGACGGCCGGCGGACAGGCAAGCATGCCGCTCACGTTTGGCAGCTTCGTCGTCACGCCGAGCATGGGGTTGCGCTTCGCGTATCTCCACGCGAACGGGTTTGGCGAAAGCGGTGCGGGTGGCCAGGACCTCAACGTCGGTACCGACAACGTGCAGAGCCTGCAGCCTTACGCGCAGGTCACCTTCGACAAGGCGTTCGGCGATGCGCTGCGACCCATCGATCTGCAATTGCGCCTCGGTTATGCGCATGAGTTGCTGAATGCAAACCGTACGGTGTCGGTGACGGCGCAGGATGGGACCGTCTTCGCGGCACCGGGGACGAGTTTGCCGCGCGGCTATCTGTCGGCGGGCGTGAGCTTGCAGATGGAACCGACGAAGGCCATGACGGTATCGGTCGGGTACGACGCGTTGATCAACACGACGCATGCTTCGGCGCAGGCGGCGAGCGTGAAGGTCGGGTATACGTTCTGATTCGGCGTTGCGCGGCGCGGGTTTCGTCCGCAGCAGCCGCGCGACGCTGATAACCATATGACCAACCGTTCGTTGGCCGTGCCGTCGCGCGTCGCTAGCATCTCAGGTCGACCTTCCGTCGTATATGCCCTCGATGACCTTTTCCGTTCTCACCGTTTCCGCCGTATCGAAGCGCTTCGGCGCGACGGTCGCGCTCGAGCACGTCGATCTGTCGATCGGTGCCGGCGAGATCGTCGCGCTAATGGGCGCGAACGGCGCGGGCAAGTCGACGCTCGTGAAGATACTGAGTGGCGTATATCGCGCCGATGCAGGGACATTGTCGCTCGCAGGGCATTCGTTTGCGCCCGAATCCACCCAGGCTGCGAAGCGGCTCGGCGTCGCGACCGTGCATCAATCGATTGCCGATGCGGTCGTGCCGTCGCTGTCGATCGCGGACAATCTGCTGCTCGACCGGTTGTGCGATGGCGCTGGGCCGTGGCGCGCGACGCCCGCTGCGCGTCGGCGTAGTGCCGCGCCGCTGGCGGCGCGCGTTGGTTTGGATGTCGATCTGTCCGCACCGCTCGCTACGCTGCCGCTTGCTGCCCAGCAACTCGTGACGCTCGCGCGTGCGCTTGCCGCGCAGCCCGCATTGCTGATTCTCGACGAACCTACTGCAAGCCTCTCGGCACCCGAAGCAGAGAGGTTGTTTGCGTTGCTCGACACATTGCGGGCGGAAGGCGTAGCGATCCTGCTCGTGTCGCACCGGCTTGGCGATTTACGCA
Organism: Paraburkholderia sp. CHISQ3; assembly: GCF_030464945.1. Taxonomy (NCBI): domain Bacteria; kingdom Pseudomonadati; phylum Pseudomonadota; class Betaproteobacteria; order Burkholderiales; family Burkholderiaceae; genus Paraburkholderia; species Paraburkholderia sp. CHISQ3. Next base: position 293,162 of record NZ_JALPRG010000005.1, on the reverse strand, counting down.
GACTCGCCGATCGTGTCGCGATCGTTCGCGATGGGCGCATCGTTGCCGATCTGCGGCCGCCGATCGATTTCGATGCGGCGGTCGAGACGATGATCGGTCGGCCGTTGCGTAGTCATCTTGTGCGTGGACCTGGTTCCATCGAAACACCGACGTTGCCCAAAATCGCTAAGGCGCATGCGGGATTAACGGGTTTTCACGCGGAGCGCGTGCAGTTGACGCAGCATTCCATCCCGTTCGATCTCGACGTGCGTCGTGGCGAAATCGTCGCGATTGCGGGGCCGGTCGGTGGTGGCAAGTCGCGATTGGCACGTGCGATCTTCGGAGCGGGCCGGCTCGTTGCGGGTCGCATGTCGCTCGACGGTGCACCGTGGCAACCGCGCTCGCCCGCCGACGCAATTCGTGCCGGCGTGTTTTTCGCCGGCGAGGACCGCTGGCGTACGTCGCTGTTTGCCGATAGCGTGTCGTTTGCGTCGATAGCGGGCACGATCAGCTTTCCGTTTCTACCGCGCTGGTTTCCGCGCGGCCGCGTGCAACGTGCAGTCGAAGCGCGTGCCGCCTCTGACGCGATCGAACGCTTCGGCATTCGCTGTAGTGGTCCCACCGATCGCCTGACGAAGCTCTCCGGCGGCAATCAGCAAAAAGTTGTGCTCGCGCGCTGGCACGCACAACCCGCGCGGCTGCTGTTACTCGATGAGCCGTTCCAGGGCGTCGACGCGGGCGCGCGAGCCGATATCGTCGATACGTTGCGCGCGCAGGCTCACGAGCGCGCGACCCTCGTCTTCGTCAGCGATCTCGAAGAAGCGTTCGAGATCGCGGATCGCGTCGTGCGCTTCGATCGCGGCACGATCGACCACACCTCTTCTTTCGAACCCGAACTTTCCCCATTGTCATGAAGACCGGCTCACCACGCGTTTCTGAAGCGCATTCGGACCACGACTCCGTTCCGGTCGATACTGTTCCTGCGCAGATTCCCGCTGCGCGATCGAAGCTCGCGTGGCGCGAATACCTCGAGCGCAGCGGCATGTTGATCGTGCTTGCGGTGCTTGTCATCGTATTCACCGTGAAGGAGCCTGCGTTCCTCAATGTCGACAACCTGTTCAGCATTCTGCAGGCCGTGTCGATTGTTGCGCTGCTCGGCATCGGCGTGACGATTACGCTTGCGGCAGGCGGTTTCGATCTGTCGGTGGGGAGCGTGGCGGCATCCGCGCAGATGGCGGCGAGCTATGTGCTGATCGTCTGGCACGGCAGTGCGCTGGCCGCGGTTGTCGCGTGCGTGGTGCTCGGCGCGGCCGCGGGTCTCTTCAACGGTTTGCTGATCACGCGCCTGCGCGTACCCGATCAACTGGCGACGCTCGGCACGCTGTTCCTGCTCGCAGGGCTGCAACTGATTCCGACCGGCGGTCGTTCGCTCGCGACCGGCACCGTGCTGCCGGACGGTACCGAAACGACCGGCACGTTCCCCGACGCGTTTCTCGCGCTCGGCCGGCTACGTCTGTTCGACGTCGTACCGGTGCCGGTCGTGCTGCTCGCCGTGTTGACCGTAATCGCATGCATCGTGATGGAGACGACGCGCTGGGGGCGTGTGATCTATGCGATCGGCGGCAATGAAACGGCGGCGCGACTCGCAGGCGCGCCGACCGCGCGTTACCGGATCGCGGCGTATGTCGCTTCGGGTGTGATCGCTTCGCTTGGCGGCGTGTTGATTGCCGCGCGCGTGGGACGCGGCGACGTCAGCGCCGGTCATTCGATGCTGCTCGATGCCGTGGCAGCGGCGCTCGTCGGCTACGCGGTGTGGGGGGCGAAACGGCCCAATGTGTTCGGCACCGTGGTGGGCGCGGTGTTCGTCGGTGTGCTGCTCAACGGTCTGACGATGCTGAACGCGCCGTACTACATGCAGGATTTCATCAAAGGCGTGTTGCTGGTCGGTGCATTGGCTTTTACGTTTAGCGTGGGGCGCGATACGACGCAGCGGACGTAATACGTAGAGCGATTAGCGTCATGCGTACCGCCCGTGCCGCTGCGCAAAACTAACCGCGAGCACCGCGAAAATCAGCGCACCGGTAGCAACCTGCTGCCAGTAAAAATTCCAGCCAATCAGCAGTAGCCCATTGGCAACGAGGCCCAGCAGCAACACACCGAGCAGCGTGCCCGTGACGCCGGGACGACGCGTCGGCGACAGCGTCGTCCCGATGAACGTCGCACCGATCGCGTTCAGCAGGTACGCGTTGCCCGCCTGCGGCACATACGCTTTCACGGTCGACGACAGCAACAACCCAACCACACCATAGATCAACGCACTCGCGACAAAGATTGCGCCACCTAACGCCGCCACCGGCAAGCCGGAATAGCGCGCGACACCCGGCTGTGCACCGAGCGCCGCGATCTGCCGGCCGAACACCGAATGCGCGAGCGTGACATGCACGGCGAGTGCGAGGACGATCACGATCCACAGCGGCACCGGCAGACCGGCGAACGTGCCGTGCGCGAGCGCGCTGAACAGCGGCGGCAGCGCGACGTTCAGTAGATAGACGGGTTGGCCGCCGTCGGTGGCCAGTTGCTGCACAGTCTGCCCGATGAACAGCGTGCCGAGCGTCGCGAGAAACGGCGCGATACCAAGCCGTGCGATCAGCACGCCGTTGAACGCGCCGACCAGCAGCGCCGCGCCGAGGCCACCGAGCGCAGCGGGCAGCACACCAACGTGATGCGCGCTGAGCAGTACGAACGCGAGGCTCGCGACATCGATAGACGTGCCGAGCGACAGATCGATCGCACCGAGCGACAGCGCGAGCGTCATGCCGAGCGCCGCGATGGCGAGCAGCGCGAAATTGTTCAGCAGCACATCGGCGAAGTTGTCGACACGCGCGAAACCGGGCGCATAGATCGCGAAGAAGACGATCACGACGGCGAGTGCGCCGACCAGCGCGAAGCGCTGCAGACGGGCGAGTGTGTCAATCATGAGCATCGCTCCCGGCATGACGCCGCCGCACGAACGCAGTGGTTGCGACGACGAACAGGATCAGCACGCCTTCGACACCGTTGACCCAATAGCTCGACACATTGTCGAGTTGAAAGCCGTTGCCGATCATGCCGATGAACAGGACCGCCAGCAACGTGCCGGGAATGGTCGGCACGAGCCGCCGCGAGAACACGGCACCGAGCAACGCTGCGGCTACGACCGCAAGCAGGTTCTCGCCGGCACCGGGTGCGCTACCGCTCAGCAGCGACGATGAAACCAGGGCGGCGAGCGCCGCCGCGAGACCGCCCAGTACATAGCTGCCCGCGAGGTAACCGTTCGTACGCAGGCCGGCGGCGCGCGCGGCGTCGCGATGAGCACCGGTTGCATGCAGCCGCAGGCCAAACGGTGTGTAGTGGATCAGCACCGTGAACGCTGCCGAGACGACCACGAGTGCGTAAGCCACGACCGGAATATCGAACGGTCCGTTGTCGAGCAGGAACGTGAGCAACGGGCTTGCTGCCGGTACTGATGTGTTCTGCGTCAACACCAGCTCGAAGCCAGCACAGAGATTCATCGTGGTTAGCGTGGCGAGCAGCGGGTAGATCCGCAGCACCACCACCGCGAACGCATTGAGCGCGCCGACGCTTGCGCCGGCGACGAATGTGAGCAGCAACGCCACAACGGGGCTCGCACCGTCGCGCAGCGCGACCGCATAGACCGCGGCACATAAACCAAGATTGGCCGCCACCGACAGATCGAGCCCACCGCGGATCGGGTCCGCTCCACCGCCGATCAGCACGACTGTCAAGCCAAGCGCGAGTATTCCGACCACAGCCGACTGCTGGAACACATTGGCCAGATTGGCGAGCGTTAGAAACAGCGGCGAACTCAGCGCGAAACCGGCGAACACCGCGGCGAACGCGAGCGCCGCGCCGCTGCGCAACCACCATTGCGGATCGCCGAAACGGATCGAGGATGCGGGCAAACGTTCGCGCGTGCCGGCGGCATCGAGTACCTTGCTCATGCGGCAAGCTCCTCGTCAGTCGATGTAGTTCGCGCACCCGCGGCCCACGCGAGCACCTGGCGGCTGTCGGTCTCGCGCGAGACCAGTTCGCGCACGAGCCGGCCACGCGCCATCACGAGCACGCGGTCGGTGATGTCGAGTAGTTCGAGCAGATCGCTGGAAAACAGCAGGACCGCCGCACCTTCGCGTGCCAGCCGATCTAGCAGCCGGTAGATCTCCGCTTTCGCACCGACATCGACGCCAATCGTCGGCTCGTCGAGCAGATAGACGACGGACGCACGCGTCGAGCCGCGGCTGAGCCACTTTGCAAGCGCGACCTTCTGCTGATTGCCGCCCGACAGCGTGCGTACCGGCGCCTCGATGCCCGGCGCGCGCACTGCAAGCGTTTCGATCAGTTGCTGCACCGCTTGCGTCTCACGACGCCGTGCGAGCCAACCGAAGCGGCTAAACCGCGCGAGGCTCGCGAGCGTTGTGTTTTCGCGCACCGACAGCGCCGGTGCGACGCCATGCGCGCGGCGATCTTCCGGAACGAATGCGATACCCGCACGTACCGCATCAAGCGGCCGTCGCAGCCGCACCTCGCGACCGTCGATCTCGATACTGCCGCGCACGCCGCGTTCCAGACCGAACAGGCTGCGTACGATGTTCTTGCCGCCGGAACCGAGCAAACCCGTCACGCCGACGATCTCGCCGCGGCGCAGATCGAATGACACGTCGTCGAAGCGTTGTGGTGCGGCGAGACCGCGTACGCGCAGCACGATATCGCCGGGCGGACGCGTCGTGGTTGCAGCGCGCGCCGAGGGCAACGTACCGATCATCGCGGCGACCAGTGCATCGGCCGGTGTGGTGCGTGCGTCGACGTGCTCGACATCGACGCCATCGCGCAGCACGGTGACGCGATCGCAGACTGCGGCGATCTCGTTCAGATAGTGCGAGACGTACAGGATCGTCAGGCCGCGCTCGCGCAGACGGCGAATCGTGTCGAGCAGCCGGTCGACTTCACGACTGACCAGCGCCGCGGTCGGTTCGTCGAAAACCAGAATGCGCGGCTCGCGCATCAGCGTACGTGTGATCTGCACGATCTGCTGCTCCGCGACGCTCAGGTCGCCGATCAGCCGGCGCGGATCGATTTCGACGCCGAAGTGCGCAAGCAGCGCAGCACGAGCGTCGCGCTGCATGCGACGCGGCGCGAGCAGGCGCAGTGTGCCGGCGGCACGTGGCCCGACAGCGCGTTCGTCGCCGAGCAGCAATGCTTCGGCGACCGTGAAGGTCGGCGGCAGCAGACGCTCCTGATGAATGAAACCGAGCGCCGCGTGACGATCGCGATGCGTCGTCGCCGGTTGCTCGATGCCGTCGATAGATAGCGTGCCCGAATCCGCTGTGTGGATGCCCGCCAGAATCTTGATTAGCGTCGACTTGCCCGCGCCGTTCTGGCCGATCAGTCCGTGCACGGTACCGCGCGCGACCTCGAGCGATGCGCCGCGCAGCGCCGGCACACCGTCGAAGTGTTTGACGATGTCGTGCAGTGCGAGCGCGGGCGGGTGATGCGTGTCGCTCATTTACTTCGCGCCTGAGGCCGCGCCAAGCTGACCAAGCGTCTGCTGCGCGGTGCCCGCGTTGTCCTTGGTGACGAGCAGCGACGGTACATACGTGTACGGTGCCAACGTGCGATCGCCGGCAAGATAGCGCGCGACGTTATCGATGGCGGTCTTGCCGATCAGCGCCGGTTGCTGCGCGACGACTGCCGCTGCGCTCGACTTCGGATCTTTGACAAGCGTCACGACATCGGGACTACCGTCCACCGCATAGGTCTTGATCTCACTGCGACCGGCGGCGTCCACGGCCTGCGTCGCGCCGACCTGCGGCACGTCCCAGGCGGCCCAGATCGCGGCGATCTGTCCTTTCGGGTATTTGCCAAGCAACTGGCTCACCTGCGCATAGGCGCTCTGCACGGTGTTCGGAATCACATCGCGCAGTTCGGGCTGGAGGATATGCACCTTCGGGTAGAACTTCAGCACTTCCTTCAACTGGTCATAGCGGATCGCGCAGACCGGCACGCCATAGAAACCGTTGAAGACAAGGATATTTCCCTCGCCGTGAATGTCGTTGACGAGCTTCAGCGCAAGCTGCTCGCCGATAAAGAAATTGTCGGAGGTCGTGACGTTCAGGCTCGACGGCGATGCGGTATCGATTGTGAAGAGCGGGATGCCGGCCTTGCGGATTTTTTGCAGCCACGGTTCGAGTACCGACGCGGTGCCGAGTTGCTCGACGATCGCATCCGGCTTCTGTGCGATCAGCGTCTGGATCTGCGCGATCTGCCGGTTGTCGTTGCGGCCTGCGTCGAGTGCGATCGGGGTGCCGCCGAGGCGTTTCACTTCATCCACTGCGCCTTGATATGCCTTCAGGTCCCAGTAGTGATCGGTACCGGCCACGGTGATGCCGATGCGTTTTCCCTTTAGCGACGGGATCGCAGCATCGTTGCCTTGCGCCTGGGCGGCATGCGGTACGACGGCGGTGAAAAAAGCAAATAGAGCGGCAGCAGCAAGCGAGGCAAGGGGAATGTGCGAGCGTGTCATGTCGAAAGAAACGAAAGGCGGTCGAACGCGGTGCGCGTCGGGACCCGGAAATGGGAAAGGAGAGAGGCAGCGGGCGCTGCCGGTCTCGCCGACTCTAATGCAACTCACATCGCTGCTGAAACATCGATTCGGACTATCGATATGACGGCCGCGGCGTAGTACTCGATGCTGTCTGGATCTGCTTGCCAGCCGAAGGAATATTCATTGCCGAAACCCTCAGTTTGCGCACGCCATGCCCGCTGATAGATTGTGCGCACAGTCACTACAGCGGAGATTTGCATGGCCGAGCTCGACGAAACGGCTTTGTCGCAACCGGCGCAAGCCGATACGCAACACACGGCCCGTGTGATTGCCGACGATGCCGACGCTATAGCAGCGGCGCGCGCGCTTGCACAGCGACTCGCCAAAGAAGCAGCCGTGCGCGATCGCGAACGTCGGTTGCCGCACGAAGAAATCGAATGGTTTTCGCAATCGGGGCTGTGGGCGATCACGGTGCCGAAGGCATACGGAGGCGCAGGCGTGTCGTTCGTGACACTGACCGAGGTCGTGAAGATCGTTGCAGCAGCCGATCCGTCGCTTGGACAGTTGCCGCAGAATCACTATGGGCTCGTCGACGTGATCTCGTTGACCGGGACCGATGAGCAGAAACGCTATTTCTTCGGCGAGATCCTGAGTGGCAAGCGCTTCGGCAACGGTTTCTCGGAGAAGGGCACGAAGCACGTGCTCGATTTGAAGACCCGCGTGCGGCGTGACGGCGACGACTATGTGGTGGATGGCACGAAGTTCTATTCGACCGGCGCGCTGTTTGCGCACTATGTACCGGTGCTCGGACTCGACGACGATCGCAAGGGTTGGCTCGCTTACATCCCGAAGGGCACGCCGGGGTTGACGGTGATCGACGACTGGTCGGGTTTCGGCCAGCGCACCACGGCAAGCGGCACGGTCGTGCTGGATAGCGTGCGTGTGCCCGCTTCGCATGTGTTTCCCGCGCATCGCGTGTCGGATTTTCCGACGCTGAACGGGCCGATTTCGCAGATCATCCAGGCCGCCATCGATGCTGGCATTGCACATGCTGCGATTGAAGACACGCTTACGTTTGTGCGCACACGTTCGCGACCGTGGATCGATAGCGGAGTGGAGCGCGCAGCCGACGATCCGCTGACCGTGCGCGAGATCGGCCATCTGCACATCCAGCTTCACGCGGCCGATGCGTTGCTCGAACGCGCTGCGCGTACGCTCGATGCGATTGCCGCGCAACCCGAGGTCAGCGAAGACGACGTCGCGCGCGCTTCGGTGGCGGTCGGCGAAGCGAAAGTGCTGACCACCGAGATCGCGTTGCTTGCGAGCGAGAAGCTGTTCGAACTGGCGGGCACGCAATCGACGTTGAGCGAACACAACCTCGATCGTCACTGGCGCAATGCGCGCACGCATACGCTGCACGACCCGGTGCGCTGGAAGTATCACCTCGTCGGCAACTACTATCTGAACGGTGTCAAACCGGCGCGTCATCCGTGGAATTGACGTCATGAGCGCATTGCCAGATTCAGTGGCGCGTGGCAAGCGTGTCGCAACGCGCATCGAGAGCGACCAGCAGGCGCTCGACATCGCCCGTGCGCTCGCGCCAACGTTCGCCGAAGGTGCCGCCGAACGCGATCGCGAGCGTCGCTTGCCGTTCGATGAAATCGAAGCGTATTCGGCGAGTGGTTTGTGGGGCATCGCGGTGCCGCGCGAATATGGCGGCGCGCAGGTATCGTTTGCGACGCTCGCGGAGGTCACGGCGATCATCTCCGCCGCCGACCCGGCACTCGGCCAGATTCCGCAGAACCATTTCTTCATGCTCGACGTGCTGCGTGTGAACGGTACACGCGAGCAACAGGCGCTTTACTTCGAACGTGCGCTGGCGGGCGACCGCTTCGGCAACGCGTTGTCCGAACGCGGCACGAAGACAGTGCGCGACTATCGAACCACGCTGACACCGGAAGGCGCCGGTTTCCGGATCAACGGCACGAAGTTCTATTCGACCGGTGCGCTGTTTGCGCAATGGATTCCGGTGGTCGCGAAAGCGGCCGACGACACGCTGTACGTCGCCTTCACGGCAGCGGACACAGCGGGCCTGTCGGTCATCGACGACTGGTCGAGCTTCGGACAGCGCACCACGGGCAGCGGTACGACGGTACTCGACAACGTGTACGTCGATGCCGCAGCCGTGGTGCCGTACAGCACCGCATTCGATGCGCGCCCGACGACGGTCGGCCCGCTCGGACAGTTGATCCATGCCGCCGTCGATCTCGGCATCGCCCGCGCAGCGTTTGCCGACGCGCGGCGCTTCGTGCGCGAGCGGTCGCGGCCGTGGGTCGACAGCGGCGTAGAACGCGCCAGCGACGATCCGCTTACGCTCGAACTGTTCGGCAAGCTCGCGCTGCAACTCGACGCAGCGGATGCGCTGTTCGAACGCGCGGGCCGCAGCGTCGATGTAGCGGCCGCGCAGTCCGACGAACGCACGGTGGCGGCTGCATCGATTGCGGTGGCGAAGGCGCGCGCCGCGACAACTGAGATCGCGTTGCAGGCTTCGACAAGACTGCTCGAACTGGCCGGCACCCAGGCGACGTTGCGCGAACACAACCTCGATCGCCACTGGCGCAACGCGCGCACGCATACGCTGCATGATCCGGTGCGCTGGAAGTACATCACGGTCGGCAACTACTATCTGAACGACACGCTGCCGCCGCGTCACGGCGCGTTGTAACGCGCCGCGTTTTCGTTCCGAATTTTCGTTCGCTCTACTCCAGGATTTCGACGATGACGAGACAGATCCGCCTCAACGCGTTCGACATGAACTGCGTCGGGCACCAATCGCCGGGCTTGTGGGCGCATCCACGCGATACGTCGTGGCGCTACAAACACCTCGACTACTGGACGGACCTCGCGAAGCTGCTTGAGCGCGGCAAGTTCGATGGTTTGTTTATCGCCGACGTACTCGGTATCTACGATGTGTACCAGGGCAATGGCGAGGCGGCGATTCGCCAGGCCGCGCAGGTGCCGGTCAACGATCCGGTGCTGCTCGTCTCCGCGATGGCCAACGTGACCGAGCATCTCGGCTTTGGCGTGACGTGTTCGTTGTCGTACGAACATCCTTATCCGTTCGCGCGTCGCATGTCGACACTCGACCACCTCACCAACGGACGAGTCGGCTGGAACATCGTCACGTCGTACCTGGACAGTGCCGCGCGCAACGTCGGCTTGCCGAGCCAGGCGAATCACGACGAACGCTATGCACTTGCCGAAGAGTATCTGGAGGTTTGCTACAAGCTGTGGGAATCGTCGTGGGAAGACGATGCGGTGGTGCGCGATGCGGCGCGGCAGGGGTTCACCGAGCCGTCGAAGGTGCATCCCATTGGGCATCGCGGCACCTACTTCGACGTGCCCGGCATCCACTTGTGCGAGCCGTCGCCGCAACGCACACCGGTGCTGTATCAGGCGGGTGCGTCGAAACGTGGCAAGGACTTCGCGGCACAGCACGCGGAATGTATCTTCATCGCCGCACCGTCACGCACGATCTTGAAGAATTTCGTCGCCGATATCCGTGCACGCGTGAAGTCGTTCGGTCGCGATCCACACGATGTGCTGATTTTCAACCTGCATACGGTGATCACCGGCAACACCGCCGCCGAAGCGCACGCGAAGCACGCCGACTATCGCCGCTATGCAAGCGACGAAGGCGCGCTCGCGCTGATGTCCGGCTGGACCGGTATCGATCTGTCGAAGTACGGACTCGACGAACCGCTGCGGCATATCGAAAGCAATGCGGTGCAGTCGGCGGTGGAGGCGTTGTCGAGCGCGGATCCGACGCGCGTGTGGACCGTGCGCGAGATTGCGAAGTGGGGCGGTATAGGCGGGCTGGGTCCGCTGTCGGTGGGCGATCCGCGCGAAATCGCCGATGAACTGCAGTCGTGGGTCGACGAGACAGATGTCGACGGTTTCAATCTTGCGTATGCGCTGACGCACGAAACGTTCAGCGATTTCGTCGATCTGGTGGTGCCGGAATTGCAGCGCCGCGGAGTCTACAAGACCGACTATGCTGAAGGCACGCTGCGCGAAAAATTGCACGGCGGCGGCGCGCGGCTTACCGGACCGCATCCGGGCGCGAGCTATCGCGCGGCACATGCGGCACACGAATGAAGATTTTTATCGCTTCACTCGTTCATACATATGAACTTCACGGGCCGTTCGTAGCGGCCAGAAAATAGAAAAGGACTTTCGATGAGATCGCTTGTTCATGTTGCGCGCCGTGTGCGTGCATCGCTGCCTATTGCCGTCGCGCTAGCTGTATTGGCCACGTTCCTTGTAACAACCGCGGCGAATGTTGCGAATGCCGAACCACTGAAAGGCGCACCTGCGCCGTTCGACAAAGGCGGCGTAAAGGTCGCACTGGTCAACTATCTGTCGACCGGCGATTTCTTCCAGGCCTATGAAGCCGGTGCGCAGAAACAGGCCAAAGCGCTCGGCATCGATCTGCGCATTTACGAAGGGCGCCAGGACGCTGCGGAGCAGCGCGAGCAGATCCAGCAGGCGATCAGCCTCGGCGTATCGGCGATCATCGTCAATCACGGCTTGCCGGAATCGCTGAAGGATGTCGTGCAACGTGCACTCGATAAAGGTATCAAGGTCGTCGCTTTCGACGTCGATCTGAACAACCCGAAGGTGCCGCAGATCGAACAGAGCGATCGCGATCTGGCGACGCTGCTGCTCGATCAGGCGGTCAAGGACAACGGCGATGCATTTGCGGCGGGTTATGTCTATGTAGCGGGTTTTGCGCCGCTGGACCGGCGCGATGCGGTATGGCGCAGCTTCAAGGAAGCGCATCCGAAGGTGCAGGAGAAAGCGCGCTGGGGCACGGTCGACAATCCGATTGCGCAATCGGTGGCGAATCAGGCTGCGGCTGCGTATCGTGCGCACCCCGATATCCGCGTCGTGTTTGCGCCGTATGACGAGTTCGCGCGCGGCGCGAAACTCGCCGCTGACGAAGCCAAACTGTCGACGAAAATCCGCATCTACAGCGCCGATATTTCAACCGCCGATATCGAAGCGATCCGCGCACCGGGTAGCGCGTGGGTTGCAACTGCGGCGACCAATCCAGCCGTGGTTGGCGCGGTATCGGTGCGGGCGGCGGCGCTGCTGGTGGCGGGGCAGAATCCGGGCGCCCACATCGCCGTGCGGCCCGCGTTGATTACCCGTGATGACCTCGTCAAGAACGACATCCACACGATCGCCGAACTCGGCGCGAAATTTCCGGCGTTCCGCACGAGCGATGCGGCGCAGGCGGCGTGGATTCCGGTGGCGGATTGAGCGTACAGAGCGTCGCGCTTCAGCGCTTCCCGCGCGAACGCTCTGCCGTCTGACGGCGACGTTTTTTCCGCCGCGCCGGGCCTGTCGATGCGCGCACAACCAGTACAGGCACCGGCGCAATCTGCATCGGTGCGTTACCGCCGGCCTTGCCGTCGATCAACGCTTCCAGCAATTCAACCGCGAGCGTCGCAGCAGCTTCAGTCGGCACCGCGACCGTCGATAACCCCGGACGCGATTCGCGTGCCAGCTGAATATCGGTGATGCCGATCACCGAAATGTCTTCAGGAATACGCAGCCCGCGATCGGCAGCGGCATGCATTGCGCCGAGCGCTGGCAGGTCGTTGGTCGCGAAGATTGCGGTGAGATCCGGATGTGCGTCGAGCAACTGCACGGCAGCCTGATATCCGCCTTGCACGGAGTCGGTGGTGAAGCGCACTTCGCTATCGGGATGCGCGACGTTCTCTAACTTCAACGTCGCGCAGAAACCCTCATAGCGCGGTGCCTGCACGCCATCGAGCCCGCCAGCGAGAATCGCACCGATCCGCCGATGCCCCAGCTCCAGCAGATGATGCGCGGCGAGCGCACCGGCTGCGGCGAAATCGACGGCAATACATGGAATACCGGGCGGGGTTTCCGGCCGCTCCCACAAACACAGCACGACCGGTGTGCCGCGTGCCTGGGTCTTGCGCAGCACCTCGAAATCGACTTTCGCATTCATCACGAGCATGCCTTCGGACAACGTCCCCGCAATCTGATCGAGGTACGCGCGCAGCATGACGGGGTCTTCGTTGGTATTGCACACGATCAGGAAGCGCCCGCTACGTCGCGCGGCTCGTTCGGCGGCGAGCGCGAACTCCGGATAAAACGGATTCGCGATGCTCGAGACCATCAGCGCGAGCGTCGGCGTGCTGCCTTCCGCCAGTGCGCGTGCAGTGAGGTGCGGACGATAGTCGAGCGCCGCGACCGCTTCCAGCACGCGCTCGCGCGTTGCTGCACCGACCTTGCCGCGCTGACGCAGCACGTTCGATACGGTGGCCGGAGTGACGCCGGCACGTTGCGCGACTTCCATCAGGGTGGTCATCGATGCTTTGGGTCGAGTGAGGATGAATGCGCCGGCGAATCAAGGTCGGCGCAACTGTCGCAAGCATGCGGTCGGGCTGCAAGTTTTGGCAGGGGTGTCCACATTTCGGGATAACTTCCCGGTATTTGCATGATTGCGTGGACCTCGTTAGATTTCGTCCCAAGGTAGCAAGAACATCACGACGGAGACGGCCGGACAGTAGCGATCCAGACACGGATCGTTTTTTCTACGGCACGAGGTTAAGCGCTTAACCTCGATGTGTCTCCGAGGGAAAATACGGAGACGTCGGGCATGGCGAGCATCTCGTTACGATCGGTTCAGAAGGCATATGGCGACCATGCGGCGGTTATTCGCGACGTCGATCTCGAGATCGGCGAGCACGAGTTCTGCGTATTTCTTGGTCCATCGGGTTGCGGCAAGTCGACGCTGCTGCGCATGATCGCGGGCCTCGAAGACATCACCGATGGCGATCTGCTGATCGACGGCAAGCTCGTCAACGATGTGCCTGCTGCGCAGCGCGGTGTGGCGATGGTGTTTCAGAGCTATGCGCTGTTTCCGCACATGACCGTGTACGAGAACATGGCGTTCGGCCTCACGCTTGCAAAGACGCCGAAAGACGTGATCGATCGCAAGGTTCGCGAAGCAGCGCGCGTGCTGCAACTCGAGGCGCTGCTGGAGCGGCGTCCGAAGGCGCTCTCGGGCGGGCAGCGGCAACGCGTGGCGATCGGCCGCGCGATCGTGCGTAGCCCGGGCGTGTTTCTGTTCGACGAGCCGCTGTCCAATCTCGATGCGACGCTACGCGGCCAGACGCGCGTTGAGATTGCGCGTCTGCATAAGCAGTTCGACAAGGCGAGCGTTGTCTACGTAACCCACGATCAGATCGAAGCGATGACGCTTGCCGACAAGATCGTGCTGCTTCATGCGGGCGCCGACACTGCGAAGTACGGCAGCATCGCGCAGATCGGTGCGCCGCTCGAGTTGTATCACCGGCCTAAGAGCCGCTTCGTCGCAGGCTTCATTGGTTCGCCGAGAATGAATTTTCTGCCTGCGCGCGTGGTTTCGTGCAACGCCGGTAGCGTTCAGATCGCGCTCGACGGAACCGGCGAACGTCTCGATACGCTGCTCGACGGTACCGCGCTGCAGCCAGACCAGAACGTCACGCTCGGCATTCGCCCCGAACATCTCGAACCCGCCGCCGCGCACAACGGCGTTCAGCAGATTCGCCGCACGGTGTCGCTCGTCGAGCGTCTCGGCGAGCACAGCTATCTGCATCTCGATCAACCTGACAGCACGACATCGCATGCGGCGCTGATCGCCAAAGCGCCAGGCGACCACACGCCCGGCAGCGGCGAAACCGTCGCATTCAACGTGCCGCCGGCGTCATGCCATCTGTTTACCGAAGACGGTTTCGCCGTCCCACCGGCGACTATCAATCACTAGCGTAGGAGCGCACCGTATGCGTCTTGGAGTCTGTTATTACCCGGAGCATTGGCCGGAGACAATGTGGAAGGACGACGCCGCGCGCATGAGGGCGCTCGGCATCGACTACGTGCGGATTGCAGAGTTCGCGTGGAGCCGTATCGAACCGTCGCCGGGCGAGTACCAATGGGACTGGCTCGATCGTGCGGTCGACGTGCTCGGCGACGCCGGCCTGAAGGTTGTGATGTGCACGCCGACAGCGACGCCGCCGAAGTGGCTGATCGATCGTCATCCGGACATCCTGCCGGTCGGTGCGGATGGCCGCGTGCGCGGCTTCGGCTCGCGGCGGCACTACGATTTTTCGTCGCCGTCGTACTTCGAAGCTGCGCGCACGATCTGCAGGGCAGTCGCCACACGCTATGGCAGGCATCCGGCGGTCGCGTTCTGGCAAACCGATAACGAATTCGGTTGTCACCATACGGTGGTCAGTTATTCGCCTGCTGCGGCCGCGCGTTTTCGCAGCTGGCTAAGAGAGCGTTACGGCAATATCGATGCGCTCAATACCGCATGGGGCACGGTGTTCTGGAGCATGGAATACCGTAGCTTCGAAGAAATCGATCCGCCCATTGGCACGGTGACCGAAGCACATCCGTCGCATCGGCTCGACTATCGACGCTTCGCCTCCGACGAAGTCGTGCGTTTTAACCGCATGCAGGTCGACATCATTCGCGCGCACTCGCCGGGTCGACCGGTTGCGCATAACTTCATGCAGCTCTTCACCGAGTTCGATCACTACAAGGTCGCGGCCGACCTCGAGATTGCCGCGTGGGACAGCTATCCGCTCGGCGCGCTCGAAGAGCAGTGGTTCGCGCCGGAAATCAAGGCGAAGTGGTTGCGCACCGGGCATCCGGATTTTGCATCGTTCAATCACGACGTCTATCGCGGCATGTCGGCGCTGCCGTTCTGGGTGATGGAGCAGCAACCGGGACCGGTGAACTGGGCGCAATGGAATCCGGCGCCATTGCCGGGGATGGTGCGGCTATGGAGCTGGGAAGCGTTCGCGCACGGTGCCGGTTGCGTGTCGTATTTCCGCTGGCGCCAGGCGCCGTTTGCGCAGGAACAGATGCATGCGGGGTTGAACACACCGGACAACCGGCTCGACATCGGTGGTCTGGAAGCAACGGCGGTCGCGCAGGAAATCGATGCGGTGCTAAAGGCGGACGGTGTCATGCCGGTCGTCGCGAAGGTCGCGCTGATCTGGGATTACGAAGCGAAGTGGCTGTTCGAGATTCATCCGCAGGGCGCGGACTTTCACTATCCACGCTTCGCGTTCGAGTACTACAGCGCGCTGCGTAGTCTCGGACTCGACGTCGATGTGATTGCGTCGAGTGCGCCGCTTGATGGCTACAGCATGATCGTTGTGCCTCCGCTGCCAGTTGTGCCTGCGGGCTTCGCCGCAAGGCTGGCCGCGAGCGGCGCGCAGGTGGTGCTTGGGCCACGCAGCGGATCGAAGACCGAAAGCCTGACGATTCCCGGCACGTTGCCGCCGGGCGCCGATCTCGCGAGCATCATGCCGATTCGCGTGTGGCGTGTCGAATCGATGCGGCCGGGCATTGCGGTGAAGGTCAACGGAAGCGTCACCGGAGATGCGTACCACTGGCGCGATTTTGTGGAAACAGGCGAAGGCGTACAGATCGATGCGCGCTTTGCCGACGGTCATCCGGCCATCGTGCGTCATGGGTCGATTCGCTATCTGGCGGCACCCTTCGATGAAACGCTGACACGAACGCTACTCGGCGACGTTGCCCGGCAGGCAGGGCTGCCTGCGCAGGCGCTACCGGATGGTGTGCGCATCAGCCGGCGCGGTGCGCTGACCTACGTGTTCAATTACGGCGACGCGCCGTACCGGATCGAGGCACCCGGCAGCTTTGTCGTCGGGCGGCAGAAGGTCGAGCCGCAGGGCGTCGCGATCTATCGCAGTTGAAGACAGCAAGCGAAGTACACAACACTCATCCATGAGGAGACGCGCATGAAAACTTCGATTCGCTTAGCGTTAACCGGTGTCGCGCTGGCCGTTGCATTTGCTGCGACGGGCGCCGCGCAGGCCGGTACGCTCACCGCCAACATCGCCTTCAAGGGCGCGAGCCAGCGCGCGGTCTGGCAGCAGACCTTCGATGCGTTCCACAAGGCGCATCCCGACATCGACGTGAAGGTCTCGTTCGTCGACGAGGAAGCCTACAAGGTGCAACTGCCGGGCTGGCTCACGACCGCGCCTCCCGATATCATCAACTGGCACAACGGCGAGCGCATGGCGTACTACGCGAAGCGCGGCCTGCTCGAAGACCTGACGCCCGACTGGAACCGCAACAACTGGAATGCGATGTACGCGTCGACGAAGCAATCGTCCACGTACAACGGCAAGCAGTATTCCGCGCCGACCGTGTACTACGCGTGGGGCATGTTCTATCGCAAGGATCTGTTCCAGAAGGCTGGTATTGCCGGCGAGCCGAAGACGTGGCCGGAATTCCTCGACGCCTGCAAGAAGCTGAAGGCCGCGGGCATCGTGCCGGTCGCGGTGGCGGGCCGCGATGCATGGACGCTGGCCGGCTGGTTCGACTATCTTGATCTGCGTATCAACGGCAATGCATTCCACCAGCAACTGATGGCGGGCGAAGTACCGTATACCGATGCGCGCGTGAAGAAGGTGTACACCGCGTGGAAGCAACTGATCGACGACAAGATATTCATCGACAACTCGCTGTCCTACGATCTCGACGCCGTGCAGCCGTTCCTGTTCCAGGGCAAGGCGGCGATGATGCTGATGGGCACGTTCATTACGGCGGGTTTCCCGGAGAACATCAAGCCGCAGATGGGCTTCTTCCAGTTCCCGATCATCGACAGCAAGGTGCCGACTGCTGAAGATGGCCCGGTGGAGTCGCTGCACATTCCGGCGAAAGCGAAGAACAAGGCCGATGCGCACACGTTCCTCGCATTTGCCGAGACGCCTGCGATCAGCGCGCAACTGGCGAAGGGCATGGGCTCGTTGCCGACCAATAGCCAGTCGCCGGAACCGGACGATGCGATTTCGAAGACCGGCTTCCAGATCCTCTCGCAGACGACGGGCGGTATCGCGCAGTTCTACGATCGCGACATGACGAAGGAAATGGCCGACGAAGGCATGAAGGGGATGCAGCAGTTCGTCTCCGATCCGTCGAAGCTCGACGACGTACTCGCGCAGCTCGAAGCGACGCGCAAGCGCATCTACAAGAAGTGACGCGTTATGCGGCTCGCCAGGTCGGCGAGCCGCATAACCGATGAGGAGAGCACGATGTCCGAAACCCTCCGCGCGCCGGTCGCTCGCGCGAAGCGTCGCAGGAAACTGTCGGCTACGGCGCGCCAGCAGCGTGTCGCCGCGTTTCTGTTTCTCGCGCCGGCCTGCGCGATGGTTGCGATCTACGTGGTGTGGCCGATCCTGTCGAGCATTGCACTCAGCTTTTACAGCTGGGACGGGATGACGGAGAAAACCTTTGTCGGTTTCGCCAACTACGTGGAGCTGTTTCACGCGCCGACGTTCTACACCGCGCTCAAGAACAACCTGCTGTGGCTCGTCATGTTCCTTCTCGCACCGCCGATGGGTCTCGCGGTCGCGCTGTATCTGAACCAGGCGGTCAGCGGCATCCGCGTGGTGAAGTCGCTGTTCTTCGCGCCGTTTGTGCTGTCGGGTGTGGTGGTCGGGTTGATGTTCAGCTGGTTCTACGATCCGACGTTTGGTCTTCTCAAACTGATCCTCGGCCACGGCATACCGGTGTTAGGCGATCCGCGCTATGTGAGCTTCGGCATCATCTTCGCCGCGCTGTGGCCGCAGACTGCCTATTGCATGATCCTGTACCTCACCGGGCTGACTACGCTCAACGCGGAGCAGATCGAAGCCGCGCGGATGGAGGGCGCGAAAGGCTGGGCGATGCTGCGACACGTCGTGCTGCCGCAACTGCGGCCGACGACGTTCATGGCGATCGTCGTGACGATCATCGGTGCGTTGCGCAGCTTCGATCTGATCGCTGTGATGAGCGGCGGCGGCCCGTTCGAAAGTTCGACCGTGCTCGCGTATTACATGTACGACCAGGCGATCAAGTACTACCGCATCGGCTATTCCGCCGCGATTGCGGTGGTGCTGTTCGCGATCATGATGGTGTACATCGTCTATCACCTGCGCCGTATGCTGCGCACCGAGTCATAAAGGAGCGCGCGATGTTTCCGACACCGATCGCCAGATGGAAGCCCGTCAACCGGACGCTGTACAAGCTGTCGTTACCTGTTGCGCTTTTCATCTGGCTGCTGCCGCTTCTTGCCGTGATGGTGACGTCGATCCGTTCATCCGACGAGCTTGTCGAGGGCAACTACTGGGGCTGGCCGAAGCACTTCTCGCTGATTGCCAACTACAGCGACGCGTTGACCACGTCGCCGATGCTGCATTACCTCTGGAACAGCGTGCTGATTACGGTGCCGGCGGTGGTGGGTTCGATCGTGCTCGCTTCGATGGCGGGTTTTGCACTCGCGATCTATTCGTTCCGCGGCAACACGACGCTGTTTGCGACGTTCGTCGCGGGTAATTTCGTGCCGATCCAGATCCTGATGATTCCGGTGCGTAACCTGTCGCTGGAACTGGGTATCTTCAATACGGTTGGCGCGCTAATCCTGTTTCACGTGGCTTTTCAGACCGGTTTTTGCGCGCTGTTTCTACGTAATTTCATCAAGCAACTGCCATTCGAACTGGTCGAGGCGGCGCGTATCGAAGGTGCGAACGAATGGACGGTGTTCTTTCGCATCGTGTTGCCGCTGATCCGGCCTGCGCTTGCGGCGCTCGCGATTCTCGTGTTTACCTTCGTGTGGAACGACTACTTTTGGGCACTGTGTCTGACGACCGGTGACGATGCAGCACCGATTACGGTCGGCGTGGCCGCGCTCAAGGGGCAGTGGGTGACTGCGTGGAATCTGGTGTCGGCTGGGTCGATACTCGCAGCGTTACCTTCAGTGATGATGTTCTTCGCGATGCAACGGCATTTCGTGGCTGGGTTGACGTTTGGGGCGACGAAGGGGTAAGCGCGTGCGTTGGTGGCGGACGGTGGCGACAGGTGAGAGTAGGGGATAGTATGCTCGTCACTCAGTCGGATTTTCGACTGGCTGCGCAACCCCATACGGATAGCAGACCATGAAGCTTTCGTCCAAGGACGCCGTTACCATTGCCGGAATGCTTGCCGATGTCGCACAGCGCGAAGTGATGCCGCGGTTCCGGAAGGTTCGTGAACTCGAAGTGCGCGAGAAGACCTCGAGTTTCGATGTGGTGACCGATGCAGACCTCGCGGCGGAGCGCGCGATATCGGAGTCCCTTAGTCGCCTCTTTCCGGGCGCCGCTATCATTGGCGAAGAAAAAGCAGCACGCGATGCGACCGTACTCGAAGGGCTTGCATCGGCGGAACTTGCTTTTATCGTCGATCCTATCGACGGTACGAAGAACTTCGTGTCGGGGTTGCCGCTGTTCGGCATCATGGTCGCGGCGACCATCCGTGGAGAGATCGCACTCGCTGCGATTCATGATCCCGTCTGCGGCGACACAGCACTGGCAGTGCGCGGCGAAGGCGCGTGGCTTGAAGGCGATGGCCCCACTCGCATCGAACTCCGCGTAGCATCTGCGGTACCCGTGCCGGAGATGAACGCGATCATCGGCACCAACTTCCTTCCCGAACCGCTGCGAACCACGGTCAACGGCAACCTCTCCAGACTAGGGATGAGCTCCTGGCTCCGATGCGCCGCGCACGAGTACAGAATGGTCGCCGCGGGACACTGCCATCTACTCTTCTATAACAAGCTGATGCCTTGGGACCACGCTGCCGGCTGGTTGCTTCATCG
Organism: Paraburkholderia sp. CHISQ3; assembly: GCF_030464945.1. Lineage (NCBI taxonomy): Bacteria > Pseudomonadati > Pseudomonadota > Betaproteobacteria > Burkholderiales > Burkholderiaceae > Paraburkholderia > Paraburkholderia sp. CHISQ3. The sequence goes on along the minus strand of NZ_JALPRG010000005.1, from coordinate 272,853 downwards.
TGAAGCAGGCGGCTATAGCGCGCATTTCGACGGGAGCGCCTATCGACCCGATCACCTGACAGGAGGGTTGATCTGCGCGCCCGACAAGGAAAGCTGGGAGCGAGCGCGACAGGCGCTATTTCAGCCGCGATCGACGGAATAACGCCCCGGTCCTGCCGCACCCAGCGCAACCAGTCCACCCGCAATCGACAGATTCTTGTAGAAGTGAATCATCATGTTCATGTGATCGGCGGGCGGTACCGACCAGTAGTGGTGGCCGATGATCGCGGTGCCGATCGTATAGAGCGCGAGCAGTAGCGCAAGCGGCCGGGTTTGATAACCGATCAGCAAGGCGATGCCGACAAAGAACTCCAGCACGATCGCGATCAGTGCGGAGATGGCCGGCAACGGTGCACCTTCCATATTCATCAGTTTCACCGTGCCGGAATAGTCCAGCAGTTTCTCCCATCCGAACAGCACGAACAGGATGACAAGCAGGATACGGGACAGGAGCAGTAAAGCGTCTTTCTGGTTAGCGAGGAACGTTGAACTCGATGTCATGGAAATCTCCGTTAATACGTGTGTGCGGTACTTGCGCGCTTATTGGTGGCAAAGGCTTAAGCGCGGATCGGGCGTGTGCTTGCCTTTATTCGCTCTTCTGTTGCGCGGGCAATTTCGCCGGCGGCCGGTTCAGTTCATCCTTGATGACCGCAATCCCTTGAACCTCGACGACGATGCCCGGGCGCGCAAAGTTGGAGATGGTCAGAAGCGCGGAACCGGGGTACGGGCCGTCCTTGAAAACTTCCTTGATGACTTCCGCCTCCGTCTGATTCATCCGCGGGTCGTTGACGTAGACCGTGATCGACACGAGATCCGACACGTTGCCGCCTACGCGCTGTAAATCGGCATCGATATTCTTGAAGATCTGGCGGACCTGCGCCTTGAAGTCGTAGGAGATGTCCTTGCCGTTATCGTCGGTCGTGGTTGTATGTCCGCCAAGCCAGATGATCTCGCCACCCTTGGTGACGACGAGCGGCGAGAAACCCCATTGCTTTTGATAGTCGGTGAGTTCGACGCGTTGCTTGGAGTATGCAAGCGGAGGCAGCGCAACGAGTGCTGTGCCAAGCGCCAGGGTCAGCGCGATTCGGGAGAGACTTTTAGAGCGCATGATGTTCAACATTTGGTTCCTCGTCTATAAAGGGTGATGGACGCATACGCCCATTACGAATTTTTGCTGATCGAAGCGTCTCGTTCATCGCCCAGAGTAAGTAGGTCTTTTGGCATAGACGCTTGCGTCATGCATCAGAACGGGTACTCGCGCGGCGTGGTCTGGATCGTGATCCACCGCAACTGGGTGAAGAAGTCGATGCCGGCACGGCCGCCGAAATGACCGAAGCCCGAGTGCTTGACGCCACCGAACGGCATCGGCGCTTCGTCGTGGACGGTCGGGCCGTTGATATGGCAAATGCCCGATTCGATGCGCAGCGCCACGTTCCAGGCGCGCGCGGTGTCGCGACTGAACACCGCTGAAGACAAGCCGAACTCGTTGTCGTTGGCGACGGCAATCGCTTCCTCGTCGCCCTTCACACGCACGATGCCCTTGACCGGTGCGAAACTCTCTTCGCGGTAGATGCGCATCTCGGGCGTCACATAGTCCAGCAGCGTGGCGGCCATGAGCGTGTTGTCAGACTTGCCGCCGCACAGTAGTTTGGCGCCCTTGGCCAATGCGTCTTCGATCAGGTCGTTGGTGTGTCGCACGGTGCGGCTATCCACTACTGAGCCGAGCACTACAGGTCCTTTGCGTGGATCGCCTAACGGCAGGCTGCTGGCTTTAGCGACGAGACGATCGACGAAGGCGTTAGCGATCTTTTCATCCACGACGATGCGCTCGGTCGACATGCAAACTTGACCCGAGTTGACGAAGGCGCCGAAGGCGACACCGTCGACAGCCACTTCGAGGTCGGCGTCGTCGAGCACCAGCACAGGCGCCTTGCCGCCCAGTTCCAGAATGACAGGCTTGAGATATCGCGCGCAGGTCTGGGCGATGATCTGGCCCACGCGTGTAGAGCCGGTGAAGTTGACGCGTTTGACGGCGGGGTGAGACACGATCGCTTCGACCACTTCGCCGGCGTCTTCCGGTGCATTGGTGATGAAGTTGACCACGCCCGGGGGCAGGCCCGCTTCCTGCAATGCCTCGATCACCAGGCCCTGGGTATGCGGACTCATCTCGGCACCCTTCAGGATCACGGTATTGCCACAGGCGAGCGGCGTGGTGATGGCACGCAACGCCAGGATGACGGGTGCGTTCCACGGCGCGATACCGAGCACCACGCCAGCGGGTACGCGTACGGCCAGCGCGAGGTTGCCTGGGATATCGGAGGGAATCACTTCGCCGTTGATCTGGCTCGTCAGCGCAGCCGCCTCGACGAGCAAGCTGACGCCCAGGTGCGCGTTGAATTCGGCCCACACGGATGAGGCTCCCGTTTCGCGGGCCATCGCGTCGATCAACGCGGGCGCCTTGGCTTCGAGTGCCTGAGCGGCCTTGAGCAACAGCGCACGGCGCTCGCTGGGGCCGAAGGCGGACCACACCGGGAAGGCCGCGGCGGCAGCGTCGGCGGCTGCGCGGGCATCGACGGCTTTGGCGGCCGGTGCTCGCGTGGCGACCTCGCCGTCCAGCGGATTGCGGCGTTCGAAGGTGGCGCCGCCCGCGGCCTGGACTTTACGGCCGCCGATCAACATATCGATAGTGCTCATTTCACGTTTCTCCTGCGAAGTCTTGTGGATAGGTGAGTCGATGTGTGTGGTTTCAGCGTCCGGCGCTGTTGACCACCGGCTCTGCACGAGCCCGGTCATTCGTCGCGTGCTGGAGCAGATCGAGCGCGACATCGACGATCATGTCTTCCTGCCCGCCGACCATCTTCCGGCGGCCGAGCTCGACGAGAATATCGACGGTCTTCAGGCCATACTTGTTCGCCGCGATTTCCGCGTGGCGCAGGAAACTCGAATAGACGCCGGCGTAACCGAGCGCAAGCGTCTCGCGATCGACGCGCACGGGGCGGTCTTGCAGGGGCCTGACGAGATCGTCGGCGGCATCCATCAACTGATACAGATCGCAGCCGTGATGCCAGCCAAGGCGCTCCGCCGCCGCGATGAACACCTCGAGCGGCGCGTTGCCGGCACCGGCACCCATTCCGGCGAGACTGGCATCGATGCGGTCGCAACCTTCTTCGACGGCGACGATAGAATTGGCGACGCCGAGGCTCAGGTTGTGATGCGCGTGGATGCCGGTTTGCGTGTCGGCCTTGAGCACGTCTTTAAACGCACGGAACCGGTCTCGCACATCGTTCATGCCGAGCGCACCGCCCGAATCGACGACATACACACAGCTTGCGCCGTAGCTCTCCATCAACTTCGCCTGCGCGGCGAGCTGCTGCGGCGTTGTCATGTGGCTCATCATCAGAAAGCCCACTGCGTCCATGCCGATGTTGCGCGCATATTCCAGATGCTGGCGCGATACGTCGGCCTCGGTGCAGTGCGTGGCGACTCGCACGACCGTTGCGCCAGCATCGAAGGCGTTGCGCAAGTCGTGGATCGTGCCGATTCCGGGAATCAGAAGCGTCGATATTTTTGCGTGCTTCACGCTCTGTCTCGCCGCTTCGATCCATGCAACATCCGAATGCGCGCCGAAGCCATAGTTGAAGCTGGAGCCTTCAAGTCCATCGCCGTGCGCGACTTCCATGCTGTCCACGCCGGCCTGATCGAGTGCGCTGGCGATCGCCTTCACGTTCTCGATGCTGTACTGGTGACGAACCGCATGACTGCCGTCGCGCAGCGTCACGTCGGAGATATAGAGTTTCTTGTCGCCGGGATTCATCACACCGCCTCCTTGTGACCGCGAGCGATGCCCGCCGCAATTCTGCGTCGCGCCATCATGTCGCCGCACGCCAGTGCGGCCGACGTCATGATGTCCAGATTGCCCGCATACGACGGCAAGTAATGCGCCGCGCCTTCCACTTCGAGAAACACGGACGTCTTCAAACCATGCTTCGGTCCGAGTCCCGGAACATTGAGCGGCTTGTCCTCGGGGATCAGATCGAACTGCACCTTCTGCTTCAGACGATATCCGGGCACATAGGCCTGCACACTGCGCACCATCGCGGCGATGCTGGCTTCGACCTTGTCGGTGTCGACCGCGTCGGACAGGACGAAGACGGTATCGCGCATGATGAGAGGTGGCTCGGCGGGGTTCAGGACGATGATCGCTTTGCCGCGCGTTGCACCGCCCAGTTGTTCGATTGCGCTGCGGGTGGTCTCGGTGAACTCGTCGATGTTGGCGCGCGTCCCCGGTCCGGCCGACTTGCTGCTGATCGATGCCACGATCTCCGCGTAGTGAACCTGCGCGACTCGCGACACGGCAGCGACCATCGGAATCGTCGCCTGACCACCACAGGTCACCATATTCATGTTCGGCGCGTTCTCTTCCTCGAGATTGATCGCGGGAATCACATACGGTCCGATGGCGGCCGGTGTCAGGTCGATCACCTGAATGCCGTGCTGCTGCAGAATGTCGTTATGCTTGCGATGCGCGCCCGCCGATGTCGCGTCGAACACGATATCGATGTCCTTGAACACGTCGAGCCTGAGCAGTCCCTCGATACCATCGGATGTCGTCGCCACACCCATGCGTTGTGCACGCGCCAGGCCATCGGACTGCGGATCGACGCCGACCATCGCGCCCATCTCGAGATGCCGGCTGTTGCGCAGCACCTTGATCATCAGGTCGGTGCCGATGTTGCCCGGCCCGATGATCGCTACTTTTACCTTGGTACTCATTTCGCCTCCTTAACGTGAAAGCCGGCGCTGCCGAGCCGATCCATCTCGACCGAGACGTATTGCCCGGGAGCAATCCACTCGGCGGAAGTGGCGCCGCCCGCCATCACGATCCAGCCAGCCTGGAGAGGTTCTCCCGCAGCGGCCGACAGGCGCGCTGCCGCAACCAGCGAGCGCAGCGGATGACCCAGGAGCGCGGCGGTCGAGCCCACCTGAACAACGCGCCCATCGAGGTTCAGCGTCAGGCCGAGGTTGCTGAAATCGAGCGACGGGCGGTGCCATGCGCCGATCACGAAGCCGCTCGACGACGCGTTGTCCGCAATGACTTCGGGAAGCGAGAACCTGAAATCGCGGTAACGCGAATCGATGATCTCCAGCGCCGGCGCGATCGCCTCTACTGCAGCGAGCGCTTCCGGCCCGGTCACGTTGCCGCTCAACGAGCGCTTCAGTACGAACGCGATTTCCGGTTCGACGCGCGGGCGGACGAAACGCGAGAACTCGACTGAACCGCCATCCTCGATCTGCATGCTGCTCGTCAGGCGGCCCCATATCACGTCCGAGAGGCCCATCTGGATCATCTTCGCGCGGCTCGTGAAGCCCATCTTCACGCCGACGCGATGTTCGCCGCGTGCGAGGCGCCGCTGGATCGACTGCGACTGGATGGCGTAGGCATCGTCGAGCGACAGTCGGCCTTCGGGATCGAACTGCGTAACGTTGTGGGCGTGGCTCGCTGCATCGTCGAGCAAGCTCGCGTATTCGGTGAGATGGCTCATGAGCGTGCACCCTTGTTCTCTGATACGTCCGATGCGGACAATTCGAACACCGCGCGTACCGATCCCAAACCATCGATACGCGCCTGAAAAACATCGCCCGCTGCGACTGCGACCATCGGACCGAGCGCGCCCGACAGCACGAGGTCGCCCGGCCGCAACGGCGTACCGACCTCGACCATCTTGCGTGCGAGCCAGACGACCGCATTCAACGGATTGCCGAGGCACGCTGCACCTGCGCCGACGGAGACCGGTTCGCCGCGCCGTTCCATCACCATGCCGCACAGCCGCACATCGAATTCCGTCAACTTGCGCGGCGAGGTGCCGAGTACGTATGCCGATGACGATGCGTTGTCGGCAATCGTGTCCGCGATGCGTATATTCCAGTTCGCGATCCGGCTACCGACGATTTCGAGTGCAGGCAGCGCATAGTCGATCGCGTTCATGACTTCGTGCGGCGTCGCATTCGGCGCGGTCAGATCGCGACCGATCACGAACGCGATTTCCGCTTCGATCTTTGGTTGCGTGAGTCGCGACATCGGGATCGGTTCGCCGTCGCCGTAACCCATATCGTCAAACAGCATCCCGAAGTCGGGTTGATCGACGCCCAGCTGCTTCTGCACCGCAACCGACGTCAACCCAATCTTGCAACCGACCAGACGGCGACCCGATTCGATCCGGCGTTCGGTGTTGATCCGCTGAATCGCATAAGCGTCTTCGATGCTGATGTCGTCGTAGGTTTCGCGCGGCGGCGAAATATAGATGCCGCTATGCTCCGCGTCGGCAAGCGCGCGAGCAGCCTGGTCGATCTGTTGGGGCGTCATGGTTGTTACTCCCGCTTTTCGGACTGCCGGGCTTCGGTCAGTTCATCTTTCGTTTGCTCGCCCACTGCCCAGTGCGTGGCAGGCGTCGATGTCGCATACACGCGAATCGTCGCGAGCGGGGCGCCGAGTGTTTCGTGAACGGTTCGGGCAACGGCCTTGACGCAGGCTTTAACGGTTTCGTCGTCTCGTCCTTCGACGAGTGCGATGTGTACGATAGGCATGGCTTGAATGTTCTCCGGGTATGGGATGGATGAGGCTGGGTATCGGTATCGGTCGATACCCGATCGTTATCAGGCGCTTCGTTCCAGGATCGTCTGGTCAGGGCGCGCGCCAAGTGCCTTGCCCGTAATAGGTGGCTTGGGCAACTTCGCTTCGCCTGCCTCGATCACGAAGTGGTGATCGAGCGAGTACCAGGGCCCTTCGATGTCGTCGGCCGGCGCCTTCTCTCCGTCATGCAGCACGTATTGCCCGACCAGCGCACGCGTCACACCGAACTGCACATCGGTTTCCAGATTCGGGTCGTCGCTTGAATACACCTGCGAGAACTGGGTCTTGAAACCGGGCTTGTAGATCATGAAGTGGATATGCGCCGGTCGCATGTTGTGGCGTCCCTGCACACGCAGCAGATCGCCAACCGGGCCCGATACCGGAATCGGATAGCCCGCCGGCTTCACGCTGCGAAATGCGATGTGGCCGTGCGCATCGGTCGTGAACTTGCCGCGCAGGTTCATCTCGGCCTGCTCGGGGTCCTGATTTTCATAAAAACCGTCGGCGGAGGTGTGCCACACATCGACTTCCGCGTCCTGAACCGGACGTCCGTGCCCGTCGCGCACCCAGGCATTCACGAAGATCGGCGCGCCGGGCGTCGGACTACGTACGATCGATGCGCCGTTGAGCGTGTGCGGCGAGTCCATGCGCCAGAACGGGCCCATCAGGTTCGCGGTCGTGTCGGTCTGCCCGCTGTCGCCGTTGTTGAGCAGGCAAACCAGCGAAGACAAACCGAGCGAACCGGCGATCAGGACGACTTCGTTGTGCGACGCGGTGCTCAGCTGGCCGAGTCGGGCGATCACCGCGCAGGCCTGGTGAAATTCCGCTTCGGTGAGTCGCGTCTCGCGGGCAAACCCATGCAGATGCCGCACGGCGGCCGACATGATGTCGCGAAAGCGCGGGTCCGCTGCGCGGGCAAGTTCCGCGAGTACCGCGTCGGTCACTTCCTGCTGGTTGGTGATGATCACGCTCTGCCTCCTGTTGGCATCCGGTCGTGGACGTCTTCGTTGAGTGAATATTGAGCAATTGAAAGCAACCCGTCCAATGCTATATTTTGGAAAATCGATACCGATCCGGTATGGACCAATCATTGCGCATGACCGTGAAACTGGAGGAGCGAACGAATGGAACTGAAACAGATGCGCTACTTCCTCGCGCTGGCCGAAGAGCTCAATTTCGGCCGGGCTGCCGAGCGTCTTCACATCACACAGCCCCCGCTCACGCGCAATATTCACGCGCTCGAAGAAGAACTTGGGGCACAGCTCTTCGTGCGTTCGTCAAAAGGCACGGAATTGACGGAGGCCGGCAAGGCGCTGCTGGCGGAGGTGCCCAACATACTCGGGCTGTCGAAGCGGGCGGCCGAGCTGGCCAAACTCGCGGGGCAAGGGCTGACAGGAAGGCTCGACGTCGGCATCTTCAGCTCGGGTGTGTTGAACGTCATCCCCAGGTTGCTTGCCGAGTTTCACACCCAGCGCCCGAACATCAAGATCGGTTTGCACAACATGTCGAAGACCGAACAGATCGTGGCGCTCCGGGAGCGGCGCATCACGATCGGCTTTAACCGGCTCGTACCGGACGAGCCCGATATCGAAGTGGATTGGGTACAGCGAGAACCGTTCCTCGTCGCGCTCTATGAAGGGCATCCGCTGTGTTCCAGGAAGGTCATTACGCTAAAGGACATGCATGACCAGCCGATGATTGTCTATCCCAACGCCCCCGTCTACGGACTCGCCCAGCAAGTAGCCGCTGCGTTTCGTGAAGAAGGGTACGGCCTGCGCATCGAGCAGGAGGTCGAAGACGTCGTGACATGCATTGCACTGGTGGCCAGCCGGTTCGGCATATGCATCACAACCGAATCAGCCGCGAACCTGCGCCTTCCGGGCGTGGTCTATAAACCGTTGAAATCGTCGGTACTCAAGCAGATCGAATTGAATTGCCTCTATCGGCGCGGAGATTCGTCGGCGGTTTTGCAGGCGTTTCTGACGCTCGTCAAACGCGCTCGTACGAAGCGGGTCGAGATCGAATACTAGCTGCGTTCAGCCGACGTTTTAGGTGTGAATGTTTTAGGTGCGAATATCTGCGAAAATCCACCTGAAACGGTTGGTGCCGGCGCAATGACTTGTCAGAAATAGGTGGAAGCATGAAAGGAAGGGCAAGCAGCATTGGAATGAAACTCGAACTGCTATTCGGGTTGGTCGCCTCGCGGGTGTTTCACCACGCGTCGACGATGTTGAACGGCGATGTGACCTTCGCGCGCATCATTTCCCTGTTTCACCTGCAGTTTCACGATACGCAGACCATTGCGGAGATCGCCGGGGTTACTGGCCTGAGTCAGGCCGCGGCGAGCCGTATGGTCGACGGGTTGTACCGGGAGGGGGTGGTGGATCGTCGCGAGTCGGAAGAGGATCGCAGGCAGAAATGTGTCGAACTGACACCTGACGGCTTGAAGCGGATCGAGGCCATGCGCCAGGTCACCACCGACGCCTATGCCGAGCTGATGGCGCAGGTGCCTCGCGATCTGCGTATCAGGCTGCATGAAGTCCTGATCGAACTCGAGCCATATTTGATTCCGTCCGAAGCAGGGCGCGAGGGTCGTCCGCCAGGGTCCCGGGTACCGCGCTAAAACTGAAGGCGTGCCGCGGAACACGGCGACGGCACAGTGCCTCGCTTCATGACACTTGCGTGAAGTCTATTCGCGAGTGCATTGTATGCATGATCGCACATGATATAGTTTGCATCGATCGCAACGAGACGTACCCATCGCTTAGTGCCTACGCTTAGTGTCCACCGCTTAGTGCCCGCCATTTCCGCCGCCATGTCTCAAGAGCCTAGACGTCATACCGAATGGCGTGCCTCCTTTGGACCGTTCACCCTGTCTCCCTCAGAGCGTCTGCTTGAGCGAGACCGCGTACCCGTCCGGCTGGGCGGCCGCGCGCTCGACCTGCTTATTGCACTGGTGGATTCCGCAGGAGAAACGGTCAGCAAGCAGGACCTGATCGCCCAGGTGTGGCCCGACGTACTTGTCGAGGAAGGCAGCCTGCGCTTCCATATGGTTGCCATTCGCAAGGCACTCGGCGAGGGAGAGGGCGGCAGTCGCTATATCACCAACACGACCAATAAAGGGTACACGTTCGTTGCCTCTGTCGAACGCCGGGAGTTGAGTTCGCCTGTCCAACCGGCCATTACCAGCACCTTCAAATCGGTGCCGGCGCCCGCCACCCCGGTGGTAGGGCGTGACGAAGAAGTGAAGACGCTCGTCGCGAACCTGCTGCAGCGGCGCCTGGTTTCGGTCGTGGGGCCCGGCGGCATCGGCAAGACTACGGTGGCGATCGCGTGCGCGCAGACCGTGGCCCGGCAGTTCAATGGCGATGTGCACTTCATCGACCTGTCGGCGATCTCGGAGACGCAACTCGTGCGCTCGTCCGTCGCCACGGCGGTCGGACTGCAGAACCGCTCGGACGACCTGCCCGCGGTCGCCACGCATCTGGCCGACCGCAACACGCTGATCGTGCTGGACTGCTGCGAGCATGTCATCGCGGGAGCCGCCGAGCTTGCCGAAGCGTTGATCCGCGTCTGCCCCAACGTCCATATTCTCGCCACCAGCCGCGAACCGCTGCGTGCCGAGGGCGAGCTTGTCTATCGTCTGCAGCCGCTGGCCTTCCCTCCGGAGGGTGCGGGGACAACTGCGCAAGCAGCGCTTGCCTACCCCGCGGTCAGACTGTTTGTGGACCGAGCGATCGCCAGTTGCTCGAGTTTCGAACTCAAGGACAGCGACGCGCCGCTGGCTTCGCAGCTGTGTCGGGAGCTGGATGGCATTGCGCTCGCCATCGAGCTCGCGGCCGGTCGCATCGAGGCATTGGGTCTCCAGGCCATTACGTCTCACTTCGATGCGAGTGTCAGGTTGATGTGGCACGGAAGGCGCACCGCGGTGCCGCGTCAACAGACCTTGGGGGCGACACTCGACTGGAGCGTCAATCTTCTGTCGGATGACGAGAAGCGTCTTCTCTATCGACTCTCGGTGTTTGCGGCAACGTTTTCTCTCGATGCAGCCATCGAAATCTGCAGCTTCGATGGCGACAGGTCGGTTGCGATCGAGTTGATCGCAAGTCTCGTGTCGAAGTCGCTGGTTACCGTCGATGCGGGCGAAGCCGCGCTTCGCTACGGCATGCTGGACACGACACGGTCGTATTGCTGGAAGAAGCTCTGCAATACCGGCGAAGAGGCCGCGGTTTCGCAGCGCCTTGCCTGCTACTTCAGGAACTGGGCGCAGCAGTATGCGGCGGGCAACCTCGACAAGGACGCGCTCGACGTCGTGGTGCTGGAGATGTCCAATCTGCGCGCGGCACTCGAATGGCACTTCCGCGCGGATGAGCACCAGTCCGACGCGTTCAAGCTTGCGGCCTCGCTGTGTCCTCTGTTGCTGCAGCTGTCGAAAGTCGCCGAGTGCGCTCGATGGGCGCAAACCGCGCTTTCGCAGATGCCGGCCGAATTGCTCGGATCGTCTTTTGAAATGCGGCTACAGGGCGCGCTAGGCCAATCCTCGATGTTCTCGACGGGCGGTGGTGAAGCCGAGACGGCATACCGCCGAGGTATCGAACTCGCGGAGCAACTGAAAGATTTCCGCAGCACGCTGCATCTGCTCAACGGCTACGTGGTGCTGCTGCATCGAGATGGGCGCTATACCGATGCGCTCGACAACGCGCGCAAAGCGCAGTCGCTTCTGACTGAGCTAAACGACATGGAGTCGCGCGCCATTGTCGACTCGCTCATGGGTGTCGCGCTTCACCTCGTCGGCAATGTGAACGAGGCGATGCATCATTGGGAGCGATGCTTCGCTCAAAGCTCGGGTGCGTCGTCCAGTACGACCTCGAAGCTCGGTTTCGACTTTCACATCAGGGCGTTGTGTGGACTCGCGCGCAGTCTGTGGCTCACCGGGAACTATTCAAAGGCAATTGCCGTTGCCGAAGAGACCATCGCGAAGGCGCGCGAATCGGGCCATGCGGTGACCTATTGCATCGCACTTATCTGGGCTGGTTCGGTGTACATCTGGGCACGCAATGTCGAGCGCCTGGAAGAAATCGCAGCAACGATCGAGCGCGTGGCGAAGCAACATTCGCTCACACCGTATCTCGCGTTCGCGCGTATCACGCGCGGACAGTTGCTGATCGCGAGACGCCAACCCGCCGAAGGCGTTGAACTGATTCGAAGCGCCGTGGAGGTACTGCACGAGTGCCGCTACAGAATGGTCACCAGCGTGTCGCTGTCCATCCTGGCAAAAGGGCTGTCCGATATGTCGCTGCACTCGGCGGCGCTCGCGATGTGCGACGAAGTCGAGACGCTGATCCAGACCTGCGGCGACTTCCTCCGTATGCCCGAGCTATTGTCCGTTCGGGGGTACTGCCTTGCAGCCGCGGGGCAGGCAGCGGAGGCCGAGAAAAGCTATCGTGCGGCTATCGAGCTTGCCCGTTCGCAAGAAGTGAAGTCAGGTCAGATCGAGGCAGCGGTCGCGCTGGCCCAGCATCTGATCGGGTCGGGCCGACAGGAAGAGGCCCGGCGCCTGCTTCATCCATTGGTCGCGGAAGCCGGCGATGAAATCTCGCTCGACCTCTCGCTGGCGCGCAGTCTGCTCGGTTAAGTCTCTTTCACGAACGTGCCGAAAGCGGCGCCCAGGCTGCAGCCACTACGCGGCCTATGCCAAAAGACATACTCAATCTTGGTGATGGATACAGCGCATCGATCGACGAAACTATCGATGTGCAAGCGACCTCAACTGCAAGTCATTCATGAGGAGGCGTGCACGACCATCACTCTTTAAGACTGGGGACCAACATGCAATTCAAACCTTTCTCTCTCCGGCATACCCTTCTCGGCATGCTGACCGTCGGCCTGGGAACGCTCGGCGTCGTCGAGCAAAGCGCCGCTGCCGGACCTGTCAGGAACGTGGTGCTGGTGCACGGCGGCTTCGTCGACGGTGGTGGCTGGGAGCCGGTGTACAAGCTGCTGAAAGCCAAGGGCTACAACGTCAGCATCGTGCAGAACGCCACGACCTCGCTCGCCGACGACGTGGCTACGACGAAAGCCGTCATCGCTTCGCAGGATGGCCCGGTTGTGCTGGTCGGTCACTCGTACGGCGGAGCGGTTATCACGGAAGCCGGCAACGATCCCAAGGTCGCGCGCCTCGTCTACATCGCAGCATTTGCTCCCGATAGCGGCGAATCGGTGCAAAAGTTGATCGCCAATCCGCCGCCTGGCGCCGCGGTTCCGCCGATCCTGCCGCCGGTCAACGGCTTCCTGATGCTGGACAAGACGAAGTTCGCCGAGTCGTTTGCCGGCGACGTAGCGCCTGAACGCGCCGACTTCCTTGCCAATGCACAGGTACCCTGGGGTGTGGCCGCGTTAGCCGGCGACATCTCCACGGCCGCCTGGCATACGAAGCCGAGCTGGTATCTGCTCACCACGCACGACCGGATGATTCCTCCGCCGGCCCAGCACGCTATGGCCGAGCGCATCGGTGCGGTCATTGCGGAATCTTCGGCTAGCCACGCCGTGTACGAGTCGCGGCCAGCCGATGTGGCAGCGCTGATCGAGAAGGCGGCTACGTCGGTGAAGTAGCGCGCAGCGGGCACGCTACCGTACGCCCTTGGAGTCCACACTCGAAGGGCGTTTTTCTTGCTCGCCACCAACGCCGATCGTTAAAGCGCTTTGCGGATGTCGGGCTCCGCGTCGTCCGTTCGCGTCAGCAAGATGATCAATCGGGCCACCTTTCCTGCGTGGACAAGGAAATTGAAGCTCAGGATCATCGGATCAGGCAAGCCCGTGCTGTCGAAATCTCCGGAGACTTTGGCCAGCAGGATCAGGTCGCTGTAGTGTCGCCGGGCCTGCAACACATCCATGCTAAAACGCACGCCGACAATTTCGTTGCGAATCCAGTCTTCAACCGCGTCGATTCCCCAGAAGTCGCGCAGCTGGTCGTTCACATGCGCGTTCTGCGCGAAGAGGCCGGTGAGCTTATCCGCGTCGAAGGTGTTGACTGCGTCTACGAAGGAAACGACGACGTCATCGGGGATTTCCCGCCAGTTTTTCGAAGATTGATCAGGCTGCATCGTGATTTGCCTAGTAATACACGCTGCCATCATGAGCCAATCCGGGCAAAGCCGACGCTATGGATTGTTATGCGTGGTTAGAACGACGGCCGCCCCTTTGGGTATGTGGCATCGCTCGAAGGGGGCGCTTTTCCTGCTGGCTATCAATCAGCTAACAACGGATAACTCGACCCCGCCTTTTCTGTCGTTAAAGATAAAGGTACGGCGAAGTCACTTGCCATCACCAGGGGAGGGCGAAATGAGTCAGCATCAAACCGGGCGTCGGATCGCGGTACTTGTGTCTGTCGCCACACCGTTGTTGCATGCCGGCGTTCGCGCATCCCTTGCAGATGCACCCGATATCGAAGTACTCGGCGAAGGCTACATTGCCGTCGAGCGCAGTGTCGACGTCGTGGTCGCGGAAAGCTCGACCGCGGCGCGGATTGCGCAGGATAGCCGGCGTTTTACGCACTGCCCGGGTCTGCAATCCTCACGCATCCTGGTGCTCTCCGACCAGGTGCGGGAGCACGCGGTGCGCGGCGCACTGGAGCAGGGCATCCACGGTTTCGTGCTGATCAGCTCGCCTGTGTGCGACCTCCTTGCCGGTGTCCGGGCGCTTGCGCGCGGCGGCACCTACCTGTGCCCGCCGTTGGCGCAGCAACTGGCACAGATCTCCGGCCACGACATGCTGACGAGTCGTGAAGGCGAAGTACTGCGACTCCTGACGATGGGTCAGTGCAACAAGTCGATTGCGTGCGATCTGGAAATTGCAGTCGGTACAGTGAAGGCCCACGTGAAATCGATCATGTCGAAGCTGGACGCGAGTTCTCGAACCGAGGCCGCACGCATTGCGACGGAGCGCGGACTGATCGATCTGCCGGATGCCTCGGTGGGGCGAAAAAAACTGCGCGCCTTTGCATCGGCCCGGATGCATTCCTCTCTGCTTCAACCTGGCTATGCCTGATCGGCACAGCGCAAGGAGGTTTCATGACTACGGTACGACATCATTTGTTTGGACTGGAAGCGGAAGTCTCGATCCTGGAGCGCGGTGCCGACGACGTCTGGATGCGCTGGCTGGAGCCGGGACGCTGTCACTATGGCGAGCAGAGATGGGCCGCGACCGTCGCGCGGGGCAACGGCAGGTGCGCTTTGACTGGCGCACCGATACGGCGCGGCGACCGGATCTTCAGGCCGACCGGGCGACCGCGTCCATCTAACGCGAATGTGCTGATTCTGGCGGATCAGATCGTGAAGATTCTCGATAGCGCACCGGTGGGTGAAGCTGGTTAGTGTGGGTGAATTTCGCGCCGTCACCCCAGCAACGGCGGCAACTCATCCTTCAGAAAATCGACGAACGCGCGCACCGCCGGCATCATTCCGCGGCGCGTCGGAAACAGCGCGGCAAGTCGTCCCTCTCGTGAGCGAAACTCCGGCAACACGACGCACAGGGTCCCGGTTTCGAGCTCGCGCGCGCAGGCATAGAGCGGCAGGCTCGCGATGCCCATTCCTGCGAGCGCCGCTTCCCTCAACGCCGCGAGATTGTCGCTCTGCAGTCGCGGTTGAATCGTTCGCACGAGCGCCTCGCCGTGTGCATCGATCAGGCGCAGTGTGGTCACCGGTTTGTTGATCGATTCGTAGATCAGCAGATCCCCCTGAGGCAGCGCGTCCGGCTCATCGATCATCCCGGTACCTGCGAGGTACACAGGGCTCGCCACGAGCCCCCAACGCGCCGTACCGAGCGGCGCCTGAACCAGGCTGGAAAGCTCCACGTCGAAACTCAACCCGCGCACCACCACATCGATGTGTTCTTCGACAAGATCGACCTGGCGGTTGCTTGCCTCGATCGCGAGCCGCACCTTCGGGTAACGCAGCATGAAGCGGGGCAGCAGTCTGGCCAGCAGGACGTCGGTGATCGCCACCGACATGCTGACGCGCACCAGTCCCGTCGGCTCGGCAGTCCGGCGCCGGACTGCTTCTTCGCCGGCCTGCGCTTCGGCAATCATGGCCCGGCAGTGCGTGTAAAGCTCCTCGCCCGCATCGGTCAGGCTCAGTCTGCGCGAGGTTCGCTGCAACAACCGAACGCCGAGACTCGCTTCGAGATGCGTGACGCGCCGGGAGATGTGGGACTTGCTGATGCCGAGCAACTCTCCGGCGGCAGTAAACCCGCGCTGCTCGATGACCTGAGCAAACAGGTAGAGGTCGTTCAGATCGAGAGAGGTGGAGTTCATTCGACGTCCAGGTCGCCTTGGGAGAATCCATTCTATCGTTTCCTGTGAGCAACGATAGGTTGATAAATACCCTATTTATCGCCAATCGTTGCCTGCATATGATTCATCTCAACCGGAACAGATACGAACCGGACAGTCCGGCAAAGCGTCGATACGCCGATGCCGCATCCAAATGTCACTGGTACAAACATCATGAAACTCTCCAATCTTCTGAAAGCTGTCGTTCTCCCCCTGGCTATCGTTGCCACCTCCGCTGCTACGGTTCAGACCGCCAGCGCGGCGCCCGCGACGAGCGCGGTTGCACCTTCGGGCGCGCCGTACTCGCTGCTGTCGCGCGACAACACCGTGCTGGTGCTGGTCGATCATCAGATCGGTCTCTTCACCGGTGTGCGCGACATCGATGTCGGCGAACTCAAGCACAACGTGGTGGCGCTCGCCAAGGCCGCGAAGACGCTCGGCATCCCGATCATCGTCACGGCGACGGTGCCCGACGGCATGTGGGGCCCGACGATCCCCGAACTGACCGCGGCGCTTCCGGGCGTCCCGGTGATCGCCCGGACCTCGATCAATGCCTGGGATGATCCGAATGTCCGCGCTGCCATCGAGAAGACCGGTCGCAAGCAGGTGTTGATCGCCGGTGTTTCGCTGGAAGTTTGTGCCACGTTCCCGGCGCTGTCGCTGAAGGCCGCCGGCTACGATCCACGTGTCGTGCTCGACGCGTCCGGTACGTTCAGCGATGCCAAGCGCACGGTTGGATTGCAACGCCTCGCGGGTGCCGGCATTCCGGTGACCGACTACGCGACGGCCGGCGTGGAAATGCTCCACGGCAACGACGATCCGAAAGCCCAGCAGGTGTACGCCGATCTCGACATGCCGTTCGCCAACCTGGTGTGGCAGTTCAAGAACGTCAAGGCCAAGTGATACCGATGCAATGACCCGATCCGGCGAGGACCCGCAGCGTCTTCGTCCGGACAACCTCGAAACCGTCCGCGCCCACGTGCCCGGACGGTTTCGGGCTTAACGCTACAGTGAGAAGGAGTATCGCCATGGACAAGTTCGTGCGTGTGTCGCCTGTCGTCGCCGGTCACGATATGACCATCGGCAAGGCATTTTGCGCAAAGCACTTCAGTGAGGAATCGTTTGGTGGCCTGGTGGACCCCGTTGTCATGCTCGATCATTTCCACATGACGCGTCCAACCTTTGCGGTGCATCCGCATGCGGGCATTTCGGCGGTGACCTACGTGTTCGAGGACGCGACCGGGCCGCATGTCAATTACGATTCGCTCGGCAATCAAGGCCCGATCAATCCGGGGGCGTTGCACTGGTTTGCGGCCGGGCGCGGCGCGGTCCACACCGAGCAGCCCGAGGGCGACGAGCAGCACGTCCACGCGCTGCAGATCTTCGTGAATCTGCCGGCCAGCAAGAAATTCGACGCGCCTTATGCCGTGCATGTGGAACCGCACGAGATCCCCGAGATCGAGACTCCCGGCGTTCGCGTGCGCGTGGTTTCCGGTAGTAGCAACGGCGTGAGCGCCGATCACACGTTGCGGTTACCTGAACCGTTTACTCTGCTGGATGCTTTCCTCTCGCGTTCGTCTGCATTCCGCCACGAGTTATTGCGTGGATGGAGTGCGATGATCTACGCCGTTTCGGGAGCGTTGCAGATCGAGGTTGGGGGCGAGGCGCGGCAACTGAAGGCGGGAGAAGCCATTGGCGTGGCTCTGGATGAAGACGCTGCACAGAGCACTGCGGCCATTCAGTTTGCTTCTACTGAGGGCAGCCACTTCGTGGTGCTTTCCGGTCCGACGCTGGATGAACCGATTGCGAAGCACGGGCCGTTTGTCATGAATACGCACGAGCAACTCGAAGACCGCTTCAGGGCGTTTCAGAACGGTGAATTTGGACAGGTCGCGATGGCGCAGTCTGCGAGGCCGTGATCTTCCCTTGTCCCGATGCTCCGGTGTGCGTGATCGGGTGGTGCTGTCGGACACGCTCAATGCGCAAGCCGGGCACGGGCGAGTTGTCCCAGCTTGCGGACGCCGTTTTCGATGCGCTCGCTCCATTCATATCCGGCGCTCAGGCGCAGACAATTCCGGAAGCGCCGGCCGGCGGAAAAGACATCGCCAGGGGCAAAGCAGATGCCTTGCTCGAGCGCCTCGTCGAAAAGCGCACGTGAATCGAATCGCTTCGGCAGTTCGAGCCAGAGCACAAAACCGCCGGCCGGTCGACTCACTTTCGTATCGTCGGGAAAGCTCGCTTCGATCGTTCGTGTCATGCGCGCAAGATTCTCTTCGAAGGCTGGACGGATACGCCGCAAATGCGCGTCGTAAGCACCGCTCGCGAGGAAGTCCGCCAGCGCGACCTGCGGCAACATCGGACCGCACAGACTAAACGCAAGCTTGCGTTCCATGACCTGCTGCATGTAGGCGCCCGCCGCGATCCAGCCGATCCGGTATCCGGGCGCAAGGCTCTTCGAGAACGAACTGCAGTAGATCGTATTGGCGCTACCGTCGAGCGCGATAAACGGTTTTGGCCGCTCGCGAGCGAAGTGGATATCGCCGTAGACATCGTCTTCGATCAATGGCACGGCATGTCGCGCGAGTAGTGCAAGGAGCGCGCGCTTGTCGGCTTCGGCCATTATCGAGCCAAGCGGATTGTTGAAATTCGACGAGAGCAGGCAAGCTGCTACCGTTTCCGTCTCCAGCAGGCGAGCGAGTGCCACGATATCGACGCCGCGCACGGCATCGGTGGGCAATTCGAATGCCTTCAGGCCCAGCATTTCCAGCGTATGCAAAAACCCGAAGTAGGTGGGCGATTCGACCGCGATCGTATCGCCGCGTTGCGCAACCGTAGACAGCGCGAGCACCAGTGCTTCGGTGCAACCGTTGGTGACGAGCACATCGTCGGGGGAGAGCGCGTGTCCGAAGCGCATCGCGCGCTTCGCGATTTCCTGACGCAGATGCGGCTCGCCGTGCGGTGGGCAATAAACGTTGTAGCGTGCGCCGTGCTGTCGCGCAGCCCGTGCGAGCGCGAGATCGAGCCGCTTCGATTGCAATAATGCCCCGTCGGGTACCGAACAGCCGAGCGGAACGAGCCCGGAATTCGAGGCGTGTTCGAGCAGTGTCGCGACCGCTCCGCTGATCGATACGGTCGACGCCTTCGTGCGCGGGCGCGATGTGGACGGCAATGCGAGCGTGCCACGGTGCTTCGCGGCGACGTAAAAGCCAGACTGCGGCCGCGCGACGAGGACGCCGCGATCTTCGAGCAGACGGTACGCCTGCAGCGCCGTGGCGATGCTGATGCGATGTTCCTCGCTGACTGCGCGCACCGAGGGTAGCCGCATGCCTGGCTCGAGCGCGCCATTGTCGATCATGCCGACGATGAGCTCGGCCAGTTGCTCGTAAAGGTACGAAGCGTGCGTGTCCACGGTAGCGCCCGTCACGGAAGAATGCGCCATTATCGAGCCGCAAATGAGCGATCGGCAAGCAAAACTGTGCTGGTTCAATCAGTTGAAAACTGTGACTGTTATGGTCGGTCCATGAAGGCTACGATGGTTGGGTTCCTACGCCGAGACTTTCCAGATGAATTCCGACGCACAACAAACACGTGGCTTGAACGAACCGGACGCCCATGCGTGGCGCGGAAGATTTCCGTACAACGAGATCATTTCGCTGCTCGATGTGAATCGACCGTTCAACCTGGCCGAGAGCACATCGCAGGACCTGACGGTTGGCGAGTTGATGGATCTCGCGGGGCTGGAGCGCATTCGCGATCTGAAGCTCGGCTACGGCACATCGGCCGGCGGGATCGCGCTTCGCACGGCCATTGCAGATGCCTGCAAGGTGCCCGCCGAGCAGATCGTCACGACGCAAGGTACCGCGCTCGGACTCTTTCTTCTCGCGTTCGAAGTATGCCGCGCCGGCGACGAAGCGGTTCTCGCGACACCGTGTTTTCCGCCGAGCCGCGACAGCCTGCTTGGTGTCGGCGTCGAGGTTCGCGAAGTGACGCTTTCGTTTGAGAACGGCTATCGGCTGGATCTGGAGCAGATCGAGGCGAAGCTATCGCCGAAGACCCGCCTCGTGAGTATTGCTTCGCCGCAAAACCCAAGCGGCGTGCAGACATCGCGCGCGGAGATCGAGAAGCTGCTGGTGCTGATGGAAAAGCGCTCGCCGCAGGCGATACTTTTTGTCGACGAGACTTATCGGGAAGCCAGCTATGGCGACAAGGCCGTGATCGAGAGTTTTGCGGGACTCGACCCGCGCGTCGTCACCGGTGGCTCGGTATCGAAGGCGCTCGGTGCGCCGGGTTTGCGGACCGGCTGGCTCACGGTGGCGGACGATGATCTGCGTGCACGTCTCGTTGTCGCGAAGATGAATACTGTCATCTCGGGTTCGGTGCTCGATGAGGCGCTGGCCACGGTCCTGTTGCGCAATAAGGAGGACGTGCTCGCGCCGCGCCGACGGTTGCTCGCCGCGGCGCTCGATGAACTGACGACCTGGTGCGAGAGCGAACGCGCTCGCGTCGAGTGGGTGCGGCCCGATGCCGGTGCGTTGTGTTGCGTACGCCTGCGCTCCGACGCGTTCGACGATGCGGCGGTTTCGCGCTTCTGGGATCTGTTGCCGCAACACGATCTGCAACTGGCGTCCGGTGCGTGGTTTGGTGAAAGCAGTCGCGTGTTCCGGCTGGGCTTCGGGTATCTGCCACCCGAACGTCTCGCGCCTGCGTTGTCGGCGATTTCGGTTGTTATGAACGCTGCTACCTCGTATCGGTCGTGAAGACTCGAGATTAAGTGGCCGGTGGCTAGAACGTCGACCTCTAAACACATGGAGTAAAAGCATGAAAGTACGAATCGCCTATATCGAGGAACCGCCGTTCTACTGGACCGGCGAAGATCGCGCCCCAACGGGCTCCGACATCGAACTCGCCGATGTGATCCTTCGGGCGATCGGTGCATCGTCTATCGAATATGAACTAACCACGTTTCCGGAGTTACTGCTGGGTGTACAGGCAGGCCGCTGGGATATGAACGTGCCGATTTTCGCAACGGCCGAACGCGCAAAGGACGTGGCGTTCAGCGTACCGGTCTGGACGCTTGGCGATGGCTTCGTGGTGCATCGGGGTAATCCGAAAGCACTGACGAGCTACAAGAGCGTAGCGGCACGCAGCGACGCACGGCTTGGGGTCATTCCTGGTCAGGTGCAGTTCGACGCCGCAAAGTCGGCTGGTGTGAGCGACAGCCAGATCGTCGCGTTCAAGGAGCAGTCGGAAGCGGTCGCCGCATTGTTGGCAGGAACAATCGATGTATTCGCAGCCACCGCGGTGGGCAACCGTGCGATTGTCGATGCCAGCCCGGAACTGGAGGCAGTCGCTCACGAAAGTAGCCGGGACGGCAAATCGCCTGTCGGTGCGTTCTCGTTCAGCAAGAGCAATCACAGCTTTTTGCAGGCGGTCAATACACAGCTTCGCGAGTATCTGGGTTCGGCCGATCATCGCGCGCGGATGGCGAAGTATGGAATCACGCACACCGAGATCGATGGCGTAGTAGTGGGTAAAGACACGAAGTAATCCGCTTCGTGGAAAGACGCGAATGTTCAGAACGGAGGCCACGATGAAGCGTTCCTACAAAGTAGTCGATGTGTTTACGCATCGACCGCTGCTGGGTAATCCAGTAGCCGTGATACTGGACGCAGACGATTTAAGCACCGACGCGATGCAAGCAGTCGCGCGCTGGACGAATCTTTCCGAAACGACTTTTGTTCTTTCGCCCACGATAGCCGGGGCCGATTACCGCCTGCGGATTTTCACGCCGCGAAACGAGCTTCCGTTTGCCGGGCATCCGACACTTGGCAGTGCCTACGCCATTCTTGAGGACGGGCGTGTGTCGCCTCGTGCAGACGGTCGGTTGATTCAGCAATGCGAGATCGGCCTTGTCGAATTGACTGTCGAAGGGCAAGGCGACAGTCGCGAACTGACGTTCAACCTGCCGCCTGCGAAGATGACATCGCTGCACGTCGCCGATATCGCGGATCTGGAACGCGTCCTTAGTTGCAACGTGACTGCGAGGACCGTACCCGCCATCGTGAATGTTGGGCCCAAATGGGTGATTGCACAGTTGAACGACGCCGCTTCTGTCATCGATCTGCGGCCCGATCTTGCCCGGCTCGCCGAGTTCGAACGGCGCCTCGGTGTTACGGGTTTGACCGTGTTCGGCGTGCACGGGCATGGAGATGCAGCCATCGAAGTGCGGACTTTTGCGCCGTCCTGCGGAGTCGAAGAGGATCCCGTGTGTGGAAGCGGCAACGGTAGCGTGGCTGTCTTTCAGTGGGAACGTGGCCTGTTGCCGCGCGATGGAGCGGACTACGTCGCTGCGCAAGGGCGCTGTGTCGGTCGGGATGGACGAGTGAAGGTGAGTGTGGATGCGGGTGGCAAGGTGCGTGTCGGTGGTGCTTGCGTCACGTGTGTGGAAGGCTCGCTTACGCTTGCGGACATTTGATAAATATCTATAACCACTCCGCTTAAGTCGAGTGCAGCGATTACACCGCGCTGACATTGATTCATCAAGCATTTCTGCTTCGAATCGACATCCTCAAATTTCCTCTCCTTGAATTGGAATCGGTGTGCACGTCGCCTATGCTCAGTCCGGCGTGCCATTCGATGACCGAAGCAAAAGAAATTCCATTTACATCGTTATTCCAGATGGATCGTGTATCGGTTGTTACCCGTGCAGAACAACAACTCCCGGAATGAGCATGTAAAAACCCTTCTATGGAGAATCAACCATGAATCGCGTTTCCAGTTTTCTGTTGAAACGGCTGATGGCGGTGACCGTAGTCTCGGTGGGTCTGCTAGGGATGGCGTCTGCAAATGCGGGCACGACCAACGTTAGCAACGCGCAGTTGCGGCGCGTGAGCGATCTGCCGGCCAATACCGCGCCGACCACGGTGCCGCTCGATTATGTCGTCACACCGAACGGGTTTTTCCCGTCGGAGTGTGTGCACGAAATCAAGCGAGGTGAAACGTTGTTGAGCCAGTTGCGTGTCTTGAGCGCGGATGGCAAGACGGTGCGACAGGAAGCGATCTGTGCGCGGCCGCACTACACAAAGCAGGGACAGCGTGTCGATACCGCAGCGGGGATTCGTCGCGATGCCGCGTCGGGCACGAAGCCCGATAGCAGCGGTGGTTGGTATGAGGCGTTGACGTACGTGAACGGCAGCACCGGTACGCGCCAGTTGTCCGCCAACTGGACCGTGCCGTCCGCACCGTCGGTCGAGAACGGGCAGGTTGTGTTCTTCTTCCCGGGCCTCACGCAGTCGAATTATTCCGGCACGATCCTGCAGCCGGTATTGCAGTGGAACGAGTTCGGCAACAACTCGTGGCAGTTCTCGAGCTGGAATTGCTGTGGTGCCGATGGCTCGGGCACGATCAACTACAGCACGCCTATCGATGTCGCTGTGGGCGATCAACTGGCTGGATCGATGACGCAAACCTGTGCGGTCGGGTCGAGCAGTTGCGCAAGCTGGAATATCGTCAGCGCCGATCAGACGACCGGCCAGAGCACGACGTTGAAGACCAGTGGCAATAACACGGGATCTAGCGGTCAGGTCTACAACTGGCTCGATGGCGCAGTGCTGGAGGCTTACGGGGTGACCGCCTGCAATCAGTTCCCGGCCGACGGCAGTGTGCATTTTTCGTCGATCTCGGCGCATGACGCGAACAACCACGTGATCACTCCCACGTGGTCGTCCGACGCGAATGGGATCGGCTATGTCACGAGCCCGGCGTGCAACTACACGTCGTCGGCGACCGCGACCGATAACTGGTTGTACTACTGATCACACGCTCAAGGCGAAATAAGATCCGCAAGCGCGACGTGCGTTTCAGTTACTGCATCTGCATGCCTGTAGACGACCGCGACGCTCGGCACATTGGGCGCCTGAAGCATTGCCCTGATCTTCGATAACGTGGAAGCGTCGGCCTTAAGCGGGCCGACTCTTTCTATCAAATCGCCTGAGCGAACTCCCGCTGCGGAAGCCGGGCCGTCCGCGACGACGTCAAGCACCTGAAGCCCACGCTGCGCCGATAACCCCAACCACATACCGCTTCGATCGTACCGATCCGACGCGGCGAATTCGGCGCCTTTCGAAAGCCACATCACGTGACGGCCGTAGTCGAACGACACGCGAAACCGTTTGAGCACCCCCATCCCTATGTTGCCGGCGCGATCTGTCTGGGTAAAAGCACCGGCCTTCTGCAGCGACAGGCGGGTGACCGGAGACGGTAACGTCACATCACCGATCGAAAACGCAGTTGGCCGCCCGACCAGTCCGCGAATCGGCCCGCCACCGCCATATCCGGTCATGGCCTCGACCGTGTGCCCCATCTTTTCATTCAAGGCATGTGCCTGCCAGAACGCATTGAACAGCGTCAGGCTGAACCGGTCGCCGGTATCGATCTGAAACAGGCCCGTTGTGCCCGCAACCGTCGCTTCGATCAAGGGCATCTGGTTCTCGTCCAGTGAGAACGGCACCTTGATTGCGTCTGCGGGTGGCTTGAACTGCGCTTCGCTCTCGATGACGAGTTGCCGGCGGGCGGCATCGAGGGTCAACACGTGCTGCTGGAATATCTCGACGCCAAGCACGCCTTCGAAGTGCTGGAATCCCAGCGCCTGGCTTAGTGCGCTCGTGTCCATCGCGGGAGCGTCCAGCGCGCCGATTGAGAATGGGCCGACGCTTAGATCGTCCAGATGAACCACCGGGAACGACAGTGCGTGTTCGCCGGCGCCGGTTCCCGTGCCGGTGTTGACCGCAGGCAGCTTCAAACTTTCTGCGAGCGCGGCGCTGACGGTGGAACTCGACGAACCTGTGTCGAGGATGAACTGAAAGGGTCCCTTTGCATCGACCGTTACGCCGACAAACGGACGGTTATCGATGATCGAGAGCGGAAGAACGGCGGTGTGCGGCGAGTCCGCAATCGTCGCGGATCGCGCCGCGGTGCTGCACAAGAACAGTAAGGCTAGCAAGGTCGGCCGTGCGACGCGCATGTTCATCACCGTATTCCTGTCGGAGGCGGAAATTATAGGGCAGCTCGATTGCACGGGAAAACGTCGCCCGCTCTTTGTCAATCGCTGGACCGCAGAAATAGAAAGCATAAAAACTTGATTGACCGCTGCACGCCCGGTCCCTACACTCTAACCCATCTTGTCATAACAAGTTGAGTTCACTGTGCCGAAGTCCTCGGGAAACCTGATCCAGCTGTCCCCGGCGCCGCTTTACGAGCAGATCAAGACGGCGTTGCGCGCGAGCATTCTCGACGGTACGTACCCGCCGCATAGCCAGATGCCGTCGGAAAGCGAACTGTGCGCGACCTTCGACGTGAGCCGCATCACCGTGCGCCAGGCGCTCGGCGATCTGCAGAAGGAGGGCCTGGTGTTTCGCCTGCATGGCAAAGGCACCTTCGTCTCGAAGCCGAAGGCGTTCCAGAACGTCACCGCGTTGCAGGGCTTTGCGGAGGCGATGTCGTCGATGGGCTACGAGATCGTCAACCAGTTGCGCGTGCTGCGCTTCGTGCAGGCAAACGCGCATGTCGCGGGCAAGCTCGCGTTGCCGGAGGGCGCGCGTGTCGCGGAGATTCATCGCGTGCGGTTGCTGAACCGCGAGCCCGTGTCGCTCGAAGTGACGTGGGTGCCCGAGGAACTGGGCAAGCGTCTCTCCAACGCGGACCTCATCACGCGCGACATTTTTCTGATCATCGAGAACGATTGCGGTATCGCGCTCGGCCGCGCGGACGTGTCGATCGACGCGATCCTCGCCGACGACGAACTCGTCGATGCGCTGCAGGTCGAGGAGGGCGCGCCGGTGTTGCGCATCGAACGATTGACGCATGGCGCGGACGGCGCGCCGATCGACTACGAGCATCTGTATTTCCGCGGCGACGCGTTCCAGTACCGGTTCCGCGTCGACCGGCAGAAAGCGAAACGAACCGCGAAGGGGGCACGATGAATACGCTGGTGAGCGAATACGATGTGGTCGTCGTGGGCGGCGGCACGGCTGGCCCGATGGCGGCTATCAAGGCAAAAGAGCGCGACCCGTCGCTGAAGGTGCTGCTGCTGGAAAAGGCGAACGTCAAGCGCAGCGGCGCGATCTCGATGGGCATGGACGGGTTGAACAATGCGGTGATTCCCGGTCATGCAACACCGGAGCAGTACACAAGGGAAATCACGATCGCCAACGATGGCATCGTCGATCAGTCTGCCGTCCACGCCTACGCGCAGCACAGCTTCGCAACAATCGAGGAACTCGATCGCTGGGGCGTGAAGTTCGAGAAAGACGGCACCGGCGACTACGCGGTGAAGAAAGTGCATCACATGGGCTCGTACGTTCTGCCGATGCCCGAGGGTCACGACATCAAGAAGGTGCTGTACCGGCAACTGAAACGCGCGCGCATTGCGATCACCAACCGGGTCGTCGCAACGCGTCTGCTGAAGGATGCGCAGGGCAATGTATGCGGCGTACTCGGCTTCGATTGCCGTACCGCAGAATTTCACGTGATCCGCGCGAAGGCCGTGATTCTCTGCTGCGGCGCGGCCGGCCGGCTCGGCTTGCCGTCCTCGGGCTATCTGATGGGCACCTACGAAAACCCGACCAACGCCGGCGACGGTTATGCGATGGCATATCACGCGGGCGCTGCGCTTGCGAACCTCGAATGCTTCCAGATCAATCCGCTGATCAAGGACTACAACGGTCCCGCGTGTGCGTACGTCACGGGGCCGCTCGGCGGTTTTACGGCGAACGGCAAGGGCGAACGTTTTATCGAATGCGATTACTGGAGCGGCCAGATGATGTGGGAGTTCTATCAGGAACTGCAGAGCGGTAACGGCCCTGTGTTCCTGAAGCTCGACCATCTCGCCGAAGAAACCATCCAGACAATCGAGCAGATCCTGCATACCAACGAACGTCCGAGCCGCGGCCGCTTTCACGCGGGGCGCGGCACCGACTACCGGCAGCAGATGGTCGAGATGCATATTTCGGAGATCGGTTTCTGCAGCGGGCACAGCGCGTCGGGCGTGTACGTAAACGAGCGCGCGGAGACGACGGTGCCCGGCCTGTACGCAGCCGGCGATATGGCAGCGGTGCCGCACAACTACATGCTAGGTGCGTTCACGTATGGCTGGTTCGCCGGCACTAACGCCGCGCAATACGTGGCGGGTCGCGAGCACGCGCCGCTCGACGAAGCGCAGATCGCCGCCGAACGCGCGCGTATCTACGCGCCGCTCGAACGCGAGACAGGGCTCGCGCCTGCACAGGTCGAATACAAGCTGCGACGCATGGTGAACGACTACCTGCAGCCGCCGAAGGTGACGCGCAAGATGGAAATCGGTTTGCAGCGCTTTGCGGAGATTGCCGAAGACATCGATGCGATCAAGGCCCACAACTCGCACGAACTGATGCGCGCCGCCGAAGTGCGCGCGATCCGCGACTGCGCCGAAATGGCCGCGCATGCCTCGCTGTTTCGCACGGAGAGCCGCTGGGGCCTATATCACCATCGCGTCGATTATCCGCAGCGCGACGACGCCGAATGGTTCTGCCACACGCATCTGCGCAAGGATGAGTTCGACCGCATGACGAGCGCGAAGCGCGCAGTGGAGCCGTACATCGTGCCGCTCGATGCGCGCGACAGCGACGCCTATCGCAACCTGCGCATCGCTGTGCCTGCAGCTGTGCCAGCCTGAGATGACCCTAGCCATGTCCACGACACCCCACGATATCTTTCAGCGCAGCGCTGCTCCCGTCACGATCGACGAAGACCTGTGCATCGCCGACAAAGGCTGCACGGTTTGCGTCGACGTCTGCCCACTCGATCTGCTCGCGATCGATATGACTAAAGGCAAGGCCTACATGAAGTTCGACGAATGCTGGTACTGCATGCCGTGCGAGAAGGACTGCCCGACGAATGCAGTGAAAGTCGAGATTCCCTATCTGCTGCGCTGACATGACCGATTCCTCGCTACCACTCACCTTCGATCCCGCCGCGCTCGACCCCGAAGCGGCGCAACTGCTACCGCGCCTCGCATCGCCGGATGCGGCCGTGCGCCGCATCGCGCTGCTCGCGCTCGCCGATCTCGAAGACGAAGCCGTATTGCCGCCGATCGTGGCAACGCTGCACGACGACGCTGCATCCGAGGTGCGTGCGGAAGCGGCACAGGTGCTCGGTGCGTGGGAACGCGACGACGTGGTCGAGGCGCTGTGCCGCGCGCTGATCGATGCCGACGCCGCTGTGCGCGACGCGGCCGCGCTGAGTCTCTCGCAGTTGAAGGACGTGCGCTCCGGGCCGATCCTCGCGCGCTGGAGCGGACACGCAGAGCCGCTCGTGCGTGCGGCCGTGCTTCGCGCCCTGCGTGAATTGCGCTATGCAGGCGCACGCGAGCCGGCGCTTGCCGCGCTCAATGCGCCTGAAGCTGCTGTGCGTCTCGAAGCCGTCAGCGTGCTCGGCTGGTTGAAGGATCGCAGTGCGCTCGGAGCGCTTACCGCGCTCGTCACTTGCGATTCACATGCCGAGGTGCGCCGCGCGGCAACCGGCGCACTCGGTCTGGCAAGCGCCGCGGACGCGCAAACGGTCGATGCACTGCTGAGTGCGTTACGCGACGACGCGTGGCAGGTGCGCGAAGCAGCCGCGACCACGCTAGGCAAGCTGGCCGCGGCGGATGCGTGCAATGCACTGCTCGCGGCACTCGATGACGCGTACTGGCAAGTGCGTTTGCAGGCGGTGCGCGCGCTCGGCAGGCTGCACGACGTTCGCGCGGTCGAGCCGGTGGCCGGCTTGCTGACGCACGCGATCAGCAATCTGCGCAAGGAGGCGGCGCTGGCACTCGGCGAACTCGGTGACGCACAGGCGCGGCCGGCGCTTGAAGCTGCTGCCGCCGATGCCGACCCCGAGGTACGCAAGGCGGCGCGGATTGCGCTGGCGCAGATCGACGGGGTGCAGCGGTGAACGTACCGCAACAGGTGGCCGTCGATGCGGCCGCGCGCACGTTGACGCTGCGATGGGACGCTGCACGCGTGCAGACGCTCGATCATGCGGTGTTGCGAACGGCGTGCCCGTGTTCGACCTGTCGACGTGTGCGTCTCGCGGGCACTGTGGTACCCGCGACCAAAGATATCGCCATCGTCGACGTGCAACCGATGGGCTATGGCGTGCAGATCGTATTCAGCGACGGCCACGCGCAAGGCATTTTTCCGTGGGCGTATCTGGAGACGCTTGTTACGAACCAACGCGTTGATACAGGCGAAAAAAGACCCGCATGAAGCGGGCCGAACTGTTACCGGAGTTTCGCGAGTTCATCGCATGCAGGATCGTAGTCACTCAGTGTGAAAGCCTCGTGAAAGTAATCGACTCGGCACGGAATCACTGCTTCAGAGATCGAAAAACACGGTTTCGTTTTCGCCTTGCATATGGATGTCGAAGCGATAGACGGCGTTTCCTGTTCCAGGCTCGCGTCGCGCGATGAGCGTGGCGCGACGTTCGGCCGGTACCGTTGCGAGTACTGCATCGCGCTCATTGGCTGCCGCCTCGTCATCGAAATAGATCCGCGTGAACGTGTGCAGCAGCATGCCGCGCATCGTCACGACCACATTCAGATGTGGCGCTTCATCCGCCGACACGCGGCCCGGCTTCACGGTATCGACGATAAAGCGCCGCTGCGGATCGGTCCCGGTACCCACGCGCGCAAAGCCGCGAAACCCGCTCGCCGAACATTCCTCCCGCGACGCCGGATAGCGGCCTTCGCTATCCACCTGCGAGAGTTCAAGCATCGCATCGAAGATCGCCTCGCCATTGCCGTCGAACACCCGACCCACGATCGTGATGTGCTCGCCCTTCGCTTCGCGATCGGCGAGCGTTGCAGTGAACAGGCTTCTGAAGTCGAAGTCGTATTGCTGCGGGCAGAGTCCGTAGGCGAAATACGGGCCGACTGTTTGCGACGGTGTTTGTTTGAGCGTCGTCATGTTCAGCGCTCCATCGGGGTGTCGTTGCGGCCGCGCAGCACGATGTCGAACTCATAGCCGAGCGCGAAACCTTCTTCGGTCACATCGAGCGAGAAACGCGAGATGAGGCGCTCGCGCGCATCGGCGGGCGTGCCCTGGTAGATCGGATCGAGTGCGAGCAGCGGGTCGCCGGGGAAATACATCTGCGTGACGAGGCGCGAGCCGAAGTAGTCGCCGAACAGCGAGAAGTGGATGTGGTTCGGCCGCCATGCGTTCGGATGATTGCCCCACGGGTATGCGCCTGGTTTGATTGTGAGGAAGCGATAACGGCCCTCGTTGTCGGTCAGACAGCGGCCCGCGCCGAGAAAGTTCGGATCGAGCGGGGCGTCGTGCTGGTCGGACTTGTGCACATAGCGGCCCGTTGCGTTTGCCTGCCAGATTTCGACCAGTGTGTTGCGCACCGGCCGCGCGTTCTCGTCGAGTACGCGGCCGGTCACGATGATGCGTTCGCCGAGCGGTGCGCCGTTCACCACGGCGTTGCGCGTCAGGTCGTGGTCGAGTGCGCCGAGGTCTTCCGCACCGTAAACCGGCACGTGCTGGTCGCGTAGTCGCTCCTTCAGCGGGATCAACGGGCGCAATGGGCCGCGTTTCACCGACGAGCGGTAGCCAGGCTCGATATAGGCGGGGTGCGATGCGAAGTCGCGTGGAGTGAGGATGGAGTTGTCCATCGGGTGTCTCCGTTGAGGGATGTATAGGGGGCGCAGCGTATGACGCGACTTTATCTAATCCGAGAAGTTATGCAAAATGACGTTTTCTAGTGTTTCGTATAACCATCCGTTATGCAACGTAGCCTTGCTGACAACCGCGTCAAATTTCGCCATCTGCAGTGCTTTCTGGCTGTCGCGCAGTTCGGCAGCGTGCAGAAGGCAGCCGAGAGCCTGTCCGTGACGCAACCCGCCGTGTCGAAGACGGTGGCCGAACTCGAGGCGATTCTCGATGTGAAGCTGTTCGAGCGCGGTCGTCACGGTGCCGTGCCGACCCGCGAAGCACAGCTGTTTCTGCCGCATGCCAGCGCGTGTCTGAGCGCGCTGCGGCAGGGCGTCGACCTGCTGGCGGGCACGCAGGGTGCGATAACGGCAACGCTCGCGGTGGGCATGCTGCCGACCGTTGCGCCTTCGCTGGTGCCGCCGGTGTTGCGGCGTTTCGCGGCACAGTGGCCGCAGGTGGTCGTGCAGCTTGCCACCGCCGCAAACGGCGATCTGCTCGAGCAATTAAAAGCAGGGGCCATCGAATTCGCCGTCGGGCGGCTGGCCGACCCGGAGCGGATGGTCGGTCTGAGCTTTGAGCAACTGTACGGCGAGCCGCTCGCCGCCGTGGTGCGCGCCGGACATCCGATGGCGAAGAGCGCCATGCCGGCCGCCGCATTGCTCGACTACCCGGTGGTGCTGCCGCCGTACGGCACGATCATCCGCCAGTCCGCGGAAAGCCTGCTGACAGTGTGGGGTGTGCCGCCGCTGTCGTCGTTCGTCGAGGTGCTGTCGGTGTCGGTGGGGCGTGCGCTGGCGCTCGCCAACGACGCCGTCTGGTTCGTCCCGATCGGCGCAGTCGAGTACGAACTGGCGCACGGCGTGCTGGTGCGCTTGCCCCTGCCGTTTGCCGGTACCGACGAGCCGGTCGGACTGATCCTGCGCGCGGACTCGCAGCCGTCGCCGGCCGGGCGGGCGCTGCTCGACGCGGTGCGGGCGGTGGCGCGGGAGCGGCTGGCGGCGCCCGGCGGCGCGTCATCAAAGCGCGGACGCAAGGCGGGAGGCAGGCGGGGGAACGCGGCGGATTGACATTCTGCGTTGCGGGTAGATAGGCCTAATAGGCCCACAGGGTGCGGGGCCATCGCTTCGAGCAAACATCGCCGAACGCCCGCATCGCGCTCCCAATTCCGCCGCAACGGCCATCGCGCCGTGATCGCGCCGGGCTCCTCCACGAAAACGGCGACTTTCTGCTATCGTCGCGGGCATGCAAACGATCCTATCCGTTTCGAATCTCTCGAAAACCTACGCGTCCGGATTCCACGCACTCAAACAGATCAACCTCGCGATCCGGCGCGGCGAGATCTTCGCGCTGCTCGGCCCGAACGGGGCCGGCAAGACGACGCTGATCAGTACGATCTGCGGCATTGTCCGGCCGACCGAAGGCACCATCACAGTGGCCGGCCACGACATCCATACGTCGTACCGCGCGGCCCGCTCGATGATCGGCCTCGTGCCGCAGGAATTGACTACCGATTCGTTCGAGACCGTCTGGGCAACCGTGTCGTTTAGTCGGGGCCTGTTCGGCAAGCCCGCGAACCCGGCGTACATCGAAAAGGTGCTGAAGGACCTGTCGCTGTGGGACAAGCGCAATAACAAGATCATGACGCTGTCGGGCGGCATGAAACGGCGCGTGCTGATCGCCAAGGCACTGTCGCACGAGCCGCAGATTCTCTTTCTCGACGAGCCAACCGCGGGCGTCGACGTCGAACTGCGTCGCGACATGTGGAATCTCGTGCGGGGCCTCAGCACGAGCGGCGTGACGGTCATCCTGACGACGCACTATATCGACGAAGCCGAAGAGATGGCTGACCGGATCGGCGTGATCAACGGCGGCGAGATCATGCTGGTCGAGGACAAAGCCGAACTGATGCGCAAGCTCGGCAAGAAGCAGCTGACCGTGCAACTCGAAAGTCCGCTGACTACCGTGCCCGCGCAGCTCGCCGACTATCGCCTCGAGTTGTCGGGCAACGGCAGCGAACTCGTGTACACCTACGACACCCACGACGAACACGCCACCCAGGCGGGCCAGGTCGGTGATGATCGGCCGGTCGAGCGCAGCACGAGCATCGTCGCGCTGCTCAACGCGCTGAGCGATGCGGGGATCCGCTTCAAGGATCTGCAGACGACGCAGAGTTCGCTGGAAGACATCTTCGTCGGGCTTCTGAAGGGCGGCCGCAACGGCACGAACGGTACGAGCGGCGACGCGTCGGACGACAACGATAAAGGCAGTACATCATGAACATCCACGCAATGCGCGCGATTTACCGCTTCGAAATGGCGCGCACCTGGCGCACGGTGATGCAGAGCATCATCGCGCCGGTCATCTCGACGTCGCTCTATTTCGTCGTGTTCGGTTCGGCGATCGGTTCGCGTATCAGCCAGGTGGGCGGCATCAGCTACGGCTCGTTTATCGTGCCTGGACTCGTCATGTTGTCGCTGCTTTCGCAGAGCATTTCGAACGCGTCGTTCGGCATCTACTTTCCGCGCTTCACCGGCACCATCTACGAGTTGCTGTCCGCGCCGGTGTCATATGCGGAGATCGCTATCAGCTATGTCGGTGCGGCCGCAACCAAATCGATCATCCTCGGGCTGATCATTCTCGCGACTGCGGCACTCTTCGTGCCGCTGCAGATCCTGCACCCGTTCTGGATGATCCTGTTTCTCGTGCTGACGGCGGTGACGTTCAGCCTGTTCGGTTTCATCATCGGGATCTGGGCGGACGGCTTCGAGAAATTGCAACTGGTGCCGCTGTTGATCATCACGCCGCTGACGTTTCTCGGCGGCAGCTTCTACTCCGTCGATATGTTGCCGCCGTTCTGGCGCATCGTCACGCTGTTCAATCCGATCGTCTATCTGGTCAGCGGGTTTCGCTGGAGCTTCTACGGTCTGGCCGACGTGCATGTCGGCGTGAGTCTCGGTATGACGGTGGTGTTTCTTGCGGTGCTGATGGCGGTTGTCGCGTGGATCTTCAAGACGGGCTATCGGCTCAAGACCTGAGCGATGTTTATGGCGGCAAGCGGTTGTTGTTCGACCGCGCCGCCCTGTGCCGTACCGCTTCGAACGACCTTCAGGTACGCCCAGTCTTCATGCGAGCCGCAACAAGCAACGAGATCAGACAGCCCACACCAAGGTAGGCCGCGACCGGATGCCACGAGCCGCCTGCCAGATTCACTAGCGCGACCGCGATGAACGGCGTGAAGCCGCCGCCCACCACACTCGCCACCTGATATCCAACGCCCGCGCCGCTATAGCGATACTCGGTGCCGAACAGTTCGGTGAACATCGGTTGCTGCACGCTCACGACCATGTCGTGTGCGACGTTCGCCAGCAGCACGGCAAACACCACGATCCAGACCGTCGAGCGCGCATCGAGCGCGACGAAGAACGGCACTGCGCCGAGCACGCCGAGCGTCGCGCCGAGCATATAGATGCGCCGGCGGCCGAAGCGATCCGCGAGCCACGCAAAACACGGAATCGTCACGCAACTCAGCGCGCCCACCAGCAGCCCGATGCCAAGAAAGAACTCGCGCGGCATGCCGAGATTCGCTGTCGAATAGTTCAGTGCGAACGCGGTGACGATATACATCGTGAACAGCTCCGCGAGACGCAGCGCGATGATCAGCAGGAACGCCTTCGGATGGCGCAGCAGCGCTTCGACGATCGGCGCGCGCAGCCGTCGCTCGCCGTGCTCGCCGACCTTCTCGACGAACTCGCGCGACTCGGCCATGCTCGAGCGGATCCATAGTGCGACCAGCACGAGCAGCACACTGAACAGAAACGGCAGACGCCAGCCCCACGCGATAAACGACGCATTGTCCATCGACCGGCTGATCAACGACACAAGGCCAGTCGACAGCACGAGCCCCACGCCGTAACCGACCTGCACGCCGCTGCTGTAAAACGCCTTGTTGCGCTCGGGCGCGCTTTCGACGGCCATCAGCGCCGCACCGCCCCATTCGCCGCCGACGGCAAAGCCCTGGATCGCGCGCAGCGTCACGAGCAGCACAGGCGCCCACCAGCCGATGCTCGCGAACGACGGTAACAGCCCAATCGCGGCGGTAGACAGGCCCATCATCGCGACCGTTACCACCAGCATGCGCTTGCGGCCGAGCCGGTCGCCATAGTGGCCGAAGATGAAGCCGCCTAGTGGACGAAACAGAAAACCGACACCGAACGTCGCGAATGCGGCAAGCGTGCCCATCGCGGGGCTGACCTTCGGGAAGAACTCGGTATTGAACACGAGCGCGGCGACGATGCCGTACAGCAGGAAGTCATACCAGTCGACGACCGCACCGACAAAGCTGCCGAGCGCAGCCTTGCGCGCCTCGTTGCGAGTGCCGGCAGGGTTCGCCGATGAGGTGTCTGTCGTAGGCTGAGGGCCAGCTGCGATGGGCATTGCGAGGTCTCCTGATGTGATGTTCCAGCAAGCGCGCCGTGCTTTCGTCCAGACTCACGGTCGCGCTGCGTCGCGGCGCAGTTGCGTAGAGTAATGCAGCGTATCGATGCCGGCCATCAGCAGCAGCTGGCAGTTCGCTGAGAGTCAGCGTACGCCCGGATGGCGTGTTGCTGACCACGGTCCGTCGCAAGTATTCGCTGGATGACCTCGTTGCCCAATGCAGCACAAAAGCGCCTTTCCCGAGCGACATGACTGCATGGGGTGACGCCAGGCCGGTGGGGCGTGAAGCACGGTGAGGCGAGTCTGGTTCGAGCGAGGCGACGGTTTATTTCACCACCCAAAATCAATCGCAAACGATTCCCCGGAGCGCTTGATCCGCCCAACATAGGGCGTTTCAAAGTGCGCCGGCAGCAGCAACACATTCTCGGACGCACAGAACTCCAGCAGCTCGCGACGCGATTTCGCCGACATTGCCTTGTCCCAGCACACTCTGCTGCTCCAGTTCCAGAACGGCACCTGCACCGGCGAATGCATGATGTCGCCCGAGAACACACCGCGCTCGCCCTGAGAGTTCAACTCGATGCGCACGTGGCCAGGCGAATGACCCGGCGCGGGACGTAAGGTGAGGCAGTCGACAAACTCCTGCACGTCGTCGACAAAGTAAGCCTTGCCCGCTTCGACAATCGGAAAGATTGAATCCTCGAATACCGCTTTGAGAAACGGGGGACTGCCTGGATTAGCGGCTTCTTCTTTTGCAGCCTCGAACTCGGTCCGGGAAATAACGTACTTCGCGTTTGGAAACGTGGGTACCCAACGACCGTTGGCGAGCCGCGTGTTCCAGCCGACGTGATCCACGTGCAGATGCGTACAGAGCACAAAATCGATATCTTCCGGGCTCACACCGCAGTCCGCCATGCGCTCGAGATAGCGATTCTCGAGCATGTGCATTTCCCCAATGCCAGGCCGCGACTTGTGGTTTCCCATACACGTGTCGATCAGGACGTTATAGCTTCCCACCCTGAGCAGCCAGCTATGCACCGGCATGGCAAAGTGACCGCTCTCCGGGTTGTAGTGCGTCGGACATAGCCAGTGTTCGTGAGCCCTGACTGCCTCGCGATCGAAGTCCGGGAACCATGACTGCATCGTTTCGCCAAGCAGATAACTGTCGAGAATTCGACAGATCTCGATGTTGCCGACCTTACCGACTACGTTCCTTAGCATGCGTATCTCCGGTTCATGTCCAGTCCGTGCCATTCAAGCTCGCACGACATTCACTCGCTGCTAGTCCATTCGACATTTGCGCCGATCGAGCGCAGGTTCTCGACAAAACGCGGATGCGCTCGCCGGATCGGCAGCGCATTCATGATCTCGGAGCGTCCTTCGATACTGGCCGCAACCATCAGCAACGCAATCGCCACGCGAATAATGTACGGACTCTCGACGCGCGCCGGGCTCAAAGCAAGGCCGCCGAACGTGATCAGCCGGTGCGGGTCGGATAGGAACACATGCGCACCGAACTTCGACAGCTCGCTGGTCCAGCCCATCGCGCCGTCGTAGACCTTGTTCCAGAACATCGCGCTACCCTCGGCTTTCACGCCGAGCGCGACGAAGATCGGCAGCAGGTCGACCGGGAGATAAGGCCACGGCGCGGCCTCGACCTTGGTGAGAATATTCTGCGTGAACGGTCGGCGTACCCGCAGCGGACCGTTGCTCAGCGCACGCGACCAGCCGTCACGATGCTCGACGGTGACACCGAACTTCGCGAATGTTCTATCGATCAGCGGGAACTGCTCGGGGGCGGAGTTTTTGACCACGATATCGCCGCCGGTGATCGCACCGAGCGCGAGAAACGTGGCGATCTCGTGGAAGTCCTCGCTGAAGCGAAACTCGCCGCCGCCAAACCGTCGGCCGCCCGTCACGCTGAGCCGCGACGTACCGATGCCTTCAATGCCGACGCCAAGCATGGCGAGAAAGCGGCAGAACTCCTGCACGTGAGGTTCCGATGCCGCGTTGACGAGCGTCGATGTTCCTTCGGCGGCGGCCGCGCACAGCGCGAAGTTCTCGGTCGTGGTAACCGATGCGTAGTCCAGCCAGTGATCGTTGGCGGCCATGCGCTGTTCGTTATGCACGAGCAATGAATCGCCGGTGCGTTCCACCCGCGCACCGAATCGTTCGAACACTTCGACGTGCGGGTCGATCTCGCGCACGCCGAGCGTGCAGCCCTTCACATCGCTCTCGAGCCGTGCCACGCCGAAACGCGCCAGCAGCGGCGGTACCAGCATGATCGATGAGCGCATCTCTTCGGGCAGCCTGTGTGTTGCCGGATCGAAGGTGGTCGCGCTGTGATGCAGGTCGAGGATGCCGCTCGAAAAATCCACCGACACCGCGCTGCCGAGCGTGCGGAAGATGTCGAGAATCTTTCTGACATCGGTGATATCGGGTACGCCGATCAGGCGCACAGGTTGATCGGTGAGCAGCGTGGCGCAAAGGATCGGCAGGACAGCGTTCTTGTTGGCGGATGGCGTGATTTCCCCGCGTAGCGGGGCGCCGCCGTGGACGATCAGATTGGACATGGTGGAGACGGTTCGGGAAATGAGGACGTGAGGCCGATATCATGCCATCGCAGCGGGAAAGTCGCTGCAAATCACCCGGCGTCTTCGCAAAGATCATCGCGAATGCGCGGGCCGCTTCTTCTCCTGTCGCAAGGTCTGCGCGACCAGCGACCTGAACCATCGATGGCCCGCATCGTTGTGTCGTCGTGCGTGCCAGAATTGCTGCACGGTCAGGTCGGGCAAGCTGATCGGCAACTGGAACACGTCGACGTCGGCCATTTTGGAGAACAATTCCGCGAGTTCGTCCGGAACCGCGGCAATCAGATCGGACGTCGCGACAAGACTCGGCACCGCCAGCAGATACGGTACCTCAACACCGACGTGTAGCCGCGCGCCATGCCGGCGTAATTCCTTCTCCAGCAACTGGTTCGTGATCGCGAGCGTGCCCGAGACGACATGCTCCGCTTCGACGAACTGCTGCAGCGTCAACGATACGCGCCGCCGCGACTTGCCACCGCGCACGATGCCGACCAGCGACCGCTCGAACAGCGGTTGCTGATGCAGGCTATCGCCCAGCCTGCCGAGGTAGCCGATCGCCAGATCGATCTTGCCGTCCTGCAAGGCGCCCGCCAGTTCGAGCGATGGCAACTGGATCGGCTTGAGCGTCGCGAGCGGCGCCTGTTGCTTGATCGCGGCGAGCAGCCGTGGCAGCAACACGATCACACCCATGTCGCTGAGACAGACGGAGAACGTCCGACGCGTCGTCGCTGGATCGAATGCGACGTTGCTCCAGATCTCTTCCTCCACCACGGCCAGCACACGGTCCACGCCCTCGATCAAACGTTCGCCGATCTGCGTCGGCGCCATTTCGCTGCCGGCGCGGACGAACAGATCGTCCTGGAACGTCGTCCGTAGTTTCCCCAGTGCGTGACTCACAGCAGGTTGCGTAATGCCAAGCCGCTGCGCGGCGCGCGACACGCTGCGCTCCTTGCCCAGCGCCTGAAGCACAAAAAGGAAGTTAAGGTCGCGGGTCGTCATCATGAACTCAATTCATTTTCGATATGAATTTCATTGTATGGATTTATAGAGGTATCCGCACTATCTTTGGCGCAAAGCATGAAACCCAGGAGACAGGAATCAGATGGATTGCGATGTCATCATTGTTGGCGGAGGCCCAGTCGGTCTGTATCTCGCGGCTGCACTCGGGCAGCGCGGCGTGCGCGTCGAACTTTTCGAAGCGCGTGACGGAACCAGCCGGCATCCGGCCGCCAACGCAAATAGCGCGCGGACGATGGAGCATTTCCGGCGCATCGGCGTATCGAAGAGGATCCGCTCGCTCGGCTTGCCGACGGACTACGCCCCCGATGTCGCCTACTTCACCAGCATCACCGGTCACGAACTCGCGCGCCTGCATCAACCGCCGTCAGGCGAAGCCGAGCGTTGGGCGCAGTTGCACGCGTTCACGTGGCCGACGCCCGAGCCGCCGCATCGCTGCTCGCAACTGTATGTCGAGCCTGTACTGCTGGATGCGGCGCGCGCCTGTTCGACGGTGAAGGTGCATTTCAGCGCACGCGTCGTCGACTTCGTACAAGGCGCCGATTCGGTGACGGCGACCGTGGTCGACACCATCGACGGCGCCGAAGCCTCTCCGCGTCGGGTACGCGGCCGCTATCTGGTGGGCTGCGACGGTCCGCGCAGCTTCGTGCGCAAGACGCTGGACATCCGCTATAGCGGCGTCGCCGGTGAGAAGCGCGAGTTCAT
This sequence comes from Paraburkholderia sp. CHISQ3, assembly GCF_030464945.1. Lineage (NCBI taxonomy): Bacteria > Pseudomonadati > Pseudomonadota > Betaproteobacteria > Burkholderiales > Burkholderiaceae > Paraburkholderia > Paraburkholderia sp. CHISQ3. The sequence continues at coordinate 233,379 of NZ_JALPRG010000005.1, read as the reverse complement.
GGGCGGCCTGATGGACGCCGTCTACTTTTATGCCCCCGATCTGTATCGCGTGTCGCCGCATGCGCCGGCGTGGCAGTACTGGACTTTCACGCCGAAGCAGCGCGCGCTGATGATCGCCGTCGACGGCAAAGGTCATTTCATCATCAACGTTCAGGCGCGCGAGGGCGAGAGTGCCGATGCCGAGGCGATTCGCTCGCGCATTCGCGAGGCGATCGGCGCGGAAGTGCCGTTCGAGATCCGCAGCACGTCGCGCTGGACCGCGGGCTATACGCTGGTTGCCGATCGATTCGCAGCGGGCAATGCGTTGCTCGCGGGCGATGCTGCGCACCTGTTCACGCCGACGGGCGGCCTCGGCTACAACACCGGCATCGACGACGCGGCGAATCTCGCGTGGAAAATCGAGCTTGCGATGCGCGGCGAAGGCGGCGAAAGGTTGATCGACAGTTATGACGCGGAGCGCCGGCCAGTCGCGTTGCGCAATACTGCATTTGCACGCGCGTTCGCCGACAGTATCGGCCACGTGTCGGTGCCGGCAAACCTGCTCGATGACGACGCCGCCGGCGCTGCATCGCGCGATGCACTGGGCGACTATCTGCAGTTTCATGCGAGCTTCGAGTTCGCGATTCCCGGTGTCCACCTCGGCACGCGCTACGAAAGCTCGCCACTGACGACACCCGAAGACGGCGTGCCACCTCCCGACAATCCGAATCTGTACGCGCCCTGCGCGCGTGCCGGACATCGCGCGCCGCATGTGTGGATCGCCGACACGTCGCTTTACGACTGTTTCGGCGCCGGCTTCACGTTGCTGTGCACGGGCGCGCGCGCGCTGACGGCACAGGATCAGCGCACGGTCGATGCCGCGCGCCTGACGCATGCCGCGCTGAGCGTCGTGTGCACCGACGATCCGCAGGTGAAGGCGCTCTATAGCGCGAATTACGTGCTGATCAGGCCCGACCTGCATATCGCATGGCGCGGCGACGCGCTCGAAGAACATCTGCAAATCGCCCTGGATCGTGTGCTCGGTCGTAACGAACACGCGGCTGACACCGCACCGTCGATCGCGCAACGACCCGCGGCCTGAACAGGCATGCGTCGCAGCAGGCGGTGCCGGACGTATCGCCCATAACAATCATCGGAGACATTCATGCACGCGAACGCAACGTCGGCAACGTCGGGGGAGGCCGCGCGGGCGGACACCGGTCGGCCGACGGCTATCCAGATCGTGACACTCGTACTGTGCTTCCTCGTGGTAGCCGCCGATGGTTTCGATGTCGCGAGCGTTAGCTATGTCGCGCCGCTGCTCAGGAAGATGTGGTCGCTGACGCCGGCAGCGTTGGGGCCGATCTTTGGCGCGGGTCTGTTCGGCCTCGCGGTCGGCAGTTTCGTGTTCGGTCCGCTCGCGGACAAGATCGGACGCAAGCGCGTAATCGCGCTGTCGTTGCTGCTATTCGGCGCGGGCAGCCTGGCGTGTGCGGCTGCGCCATCGGCGGGCTGGCTGATCGTGCTGCGCTTCCTGACCGGTGCAGGACTTGGCGGCGCGATGCCGAACGCGATCACGCTGTCGTCCGAATTCGCACCGCCGCGAAACCGCGCGCTGCTCGTCACGCTGATGTTCTGCGGCTTTACGCTCGGGCTCGCGTTCGGCGGTGCGGTGGCGTCGGTGCTGATTCCGTCGTTTGGCTGGCAGGGGGTGTTCGCATTCGGCGGCCTGTTTCCGCTGGTGCTGGCGCCGTGCATCTGGCTCTGGCTGCCTGAGTCGTTGCGCTTCATGGCGGGCAAGCCACGCTACGCGCGTGAAGCACAACGGGTGGCGCAGCGTCTCGGTGAAGCGGCACATGCGCTTCTGCAAGGCACGCACACAAAGGCCGGCGATACACCTCGCGAGCGTGTCATCGGTCTGCTGTTCAGCGCGCAATATCGCGCCGGCACAGCGCTGCTATGGCTCGCGTTCTTCTGCACGCTGTGGGTCTACTACCAGATCAGTAGCTGGTTGCCGCTAGTCATCACTAGCGCCGGGATCGACCCGGTTCACGCCGCCCGCGTGGTCGCGATGATGCCGCTCGGTGGCACGATCGGCTCGCTCATCAATGCGCGTCTGATGGACCGTCGCAATCCGTTTCTGGTGCTCGCCGCGTCGTATGCGATCGCGGCCGTGGCGATCGCTGCGATCGGCGTGTCAATCCATCTGCCGTCGCTGATCTATTGCTCGGTGTTCGTCGCCGGATATGGCCTGTCCGGCGCGCAGACTGCGGCGAACGTGCTAGTCGCCGGCTTCTACACCACGGCCGCGCGCGCCACGGGTGTGAGCTGGGCACTCGGCGTCGGCCGTATCGGATCGATCTTCGGCTCGATGACAGGCGGCGTGATTCTCGCGTGGTTCGGCCGGGTGGAGCCGGCATTCATCGCGTTCGCGGTGCCCGTCGTGCTGGCCGGCGCAGCGATGGTCATCGCCGGTCGGCTCTATCCGCGGCGCAGTCTCGATGAACGCGCGCCGGCTGCAACGCCAGCAACGTCATCGGGTCATTGATTCGCAGATCGGTTGATTCACCACGAAAAACAAAAGGAGGGGAGACATGAAACTACGCGTGTTGTCGTTGGCCGGGCTTGCCGCCGGTCTGCATCTGGGCATCGCCTCGGCACAAAGCAGCGTCACGCTGTACGGCATTCTGGACACAGGAATTGAGATGGTCACGCACGCCGACGCAGCAGGCGACCGGATCGTGCGCATGCCCGGCATCACCGGCTCGATGCCTTCGCGCTGGGGACTTCGCGGGAGAGAAGATCTCGGCGGCGGGCTGGCCGCGATTTTCACCCTCGAAGACGGCTTTAACCCGCGGGCCGGCGACATCAATCAGGGAGGACGGCTGTTCGGTCGTCAGGCGTGGGTCGGTCTGTCGAGCCCGTACGGTGCACTGACATTCGGGCGTCAGTACACGATGACGTACTGGGCGATCGTCGATTCCGACATTCTCGGCCCCGACATCTACGGTGGTGTCGGTTCGCTCGATGCGTACGTGCCCAACGCTCGCAGCGACAACACGATTGCGTACAAGGGTACGTTTGCGGGATTGACCGCCGGGGCGACGTGGTCGTTTGGACGCGATTCGGCGGGCACGGGCAATTCGCCGGGGCAGGGCACCTGCGCGGGTTCGTTGCCGGGCAATGCGCAGGCCTGTCGCCAGTGGTCCGTGATGCTGCGCTACGACGGCGATAACTTCGGCGTGGCGAGTGCCTATGACGAGCAGCGCGGCGGCCCCGGCGCGGCGGCCAACCTGTTCAACGGCGCTGCGCCATTGCCGCTGACGGCGAGCGGCGACAAGGACGTGCGAATGCAACTCAACGGCTACTACAAGCTTGGCTCGTTCAAGGTCGGTGCGGGCTGGCTTGGCCGTCACGTCGAGACCGTATCGCCTGCTGTGCCGGGCGTTCATACCGACATCTGGTACGTGACTGCGAGCTACTTCGTCACGCCGGCCGCCATCATCGACGGCGGAGCGTACCGGACGATCGATTCGCAGCAGGACACGCGCGGCACGATTGCGACGCTGCGCGGCACCTATCTGCTGTCGAAAGCGACGGCGGTATATCTGCAGAGCGGCTATCTCTTCAACAGCGCCAAAGCGAAGTACACATTGAGCCAGGGTGGTCCCGGCGCGACACCGGCGGCGGGCATTGGGCAACTCGGCGTAATGGCAGGCATTCGACACAGCTTCTGATTCCATCGATAGGGAGAACCGGTCATGACAAACAAGATGAGCTGGCGATATGTTGCCGCGAAGGTTGCAACGGGCGTGCTGCTGCTAGCCGCGCTCGATGCATCGATGTCGGCGTCGGCGTCGGGCCCCGGCGCGGGCAGCCTGACGATCGTCGAATCGGGCGTGCTCGTGGGCGGCGCGCCGGACGCGTCGGGTGTGGTGAGCTACAAAGGCATTCCGTACGCGGCGCCGCCGGTGGGTCCGCTGCGCTGGCGCGCACCGCAGCCGGTCCAGCCGTGGTCTGGCGTGCGCAATGCGCAGCAATACGGCCACACGTGCTGGCAGGGCACGGCGTTCGGACCGGTCGATAACAGTCAGGCAAGCGAGGATTGTCTGACGCTCAATGTCTGGAGCGCAGCGAAAGGACCGGGCGAACGACGGCCCGTGATGGTCTGGCTGCATGGTGGCGGCTTCCAGTTTGGCACCTCGGGCGACCCGCGTTGGGAAGGGGCCAGTCTCGCGAAAAAAGGCGTGGTAGTGGTGTCGATCAACTACCGGCTCGGTGTGTTCGGCTTTCTCGCGCGAACCGATCTCGACAGTGAAGCGCCCGGCCAATCGTCCGGGATGTACGGCATCGAGGACATGATCGCGGCGTTGCGGTGGGTCAAGGCGAACGCAGTGGCTTTCGGTGGCGATCCGGGCAACGTGACCGTATTCGGCGAATCGGCGGGCGCGCATACGGTCGGCATCCTGATGGCGTCGCCGATCACGGGCGGGTTGTTTTCCAAAGCGATCGCCGAGAGTGGTGCATTCTGGGAAAGTCCGAAAGGTGTGATGGCGAGCCACGCGGCGGCGTTGCAGATCGGTGGGCAACTCGGTGCGGCGTCGGGTGGTCCGCAGACACTCGCAGCGCTACGCGCGGCACCGGCCGCGCAATTGATGGCCGATCCGACCGAGCCCGCGTATAGCCCAAGCATCGATGGTTTCGTGCTGCCGACGGATCCCGAGACGCGCTTCGCGCGCGGACTGCAACGCGACGTGCCGTTGCTCGAAGGCCAGAACGCCGACGAAGGCACGATTTTCGCTGCGACGTCAGGCATCCCCGGCAATTCGGCGCAGGATTTCATCGCGGCTGCAACGACGGCATTCGGCGCATCGAACATCGATCGGTTTCTGCAGCTTTATCCCGCCGCGAGCGATGCGCAGGCGCAGCAGTCGCAGGTATTGCTCACCGGCGACCTGGTGATAGCGTCGCAAACCTGGCAGATGGCCAACCTGCATCTGAAGACGTTGCACGCGCCGGTCTATTCGTACTACTTCAGCCAGACGTCGGCGTATAACCCGCTGCCGATCCACGTCTCCGAAGTGCCCTACGTGTTCGGCGATCTGGTGCCGAACGGTCATGGCACACCAGGCGCAAGCGACGTGGCGCTGTCCGATGCCATGTCGTCGTACTGGACCAACTTCGCGAAGACCGGCAATCCGAACGGCGCAGGCTTACCCGGCTGGCCGACGTATACCGGCGCCGGTGGCACGGTGATGGGTCTCGCGACACCGTTGCAGCAGCAAGCCGAAGTCGGCACCGCGCGCTTTGCGTTTTTGAACAGCTTCCGGACACCGGGCAATCTGGGTTTTCATTTTTAACCTCATCGGGAAAGAAGGAGCAGGGACATGCGTTTCATCAGTTTCGAGAAGAATGGCCGGTCGATGCTGGGCGTTCGGGAGGGCGAGCACGTGCGGGTGATCGGCGAGGTATCGCTGGAAGCGCTGCTCACGCAGGGTGTGGATCTGACGGCCTATGCGCGTGCGCATGCCGGCGACGAGCGGCTGGCGATCGATGGCCTGAAGCTGTTGCCGCCGCTCTCGCGGCCGTCGAAGATCATATGTGTCGGCCTGAATTTCGCGGACCACACGTCCGAGAGCAACTATCAGCAACCCGACTATCCGACGCTGTTCTTCCGCGTCGCGACGAGTCTTGTTGCGCATGGCCAGCCGATCGTTCGACCGGCGGTCGAGGATTGCGACGGCGTCGATTACGAAGGCGAGATCGCGGTCGTGATCGGGCGCGGCGGCCGGCATATCCGTCTTGAAGATGCGCTGTCGCATGTCGTCGGTTACTCGCTGTTCAACGACGGTTCGATCCGTGAATACCAGTTCAAGACACCGCAGTGGACCGTGGGCAAGAACTTCGATGCGACCGGCGCGTTCGGGCCCGATCTCGTTACCGCGGACGAACTGCCCCCTGGTGTCGAAGGGTTGCGTCTGGAGACGCGCTTGAACGGTCAGGTCGTGCAGTCGGCCAGCACCGACGAGATGGTGTTCAACGTCGCGAGCCTGATCAGCATCATTAGCGAAGCCATCACGCTGGAGCCGGGCGACGTGATCGTCTCCGGAACGCCATCGGGGATCGGCTGGGCACGTCAGCCGAAGCTGCTGATGAAGGCGGGCGACGTATGCGAGGTGTCGGTCGAAAAGATCGGCACACTGCGCAACGTGATCGCCGATGAGGTCGTTTTGTGAGCTCACGCATTGCGTATCGTTCAGGGAGAACATCATGTCTGCCTCTGTAGCCGACCATGCTGCCGTTCATTCAATCGATCATTTCGCGCTCAACGTACCCTCGCTCGACGAAGCTCGCCGCTTCTACACGACGTTCGGCCTCGACGCGCGCGATGCCGCGAATGCCGGGGAAGCGTTCGAGCTTTACGCCGCCGATGGGCATCGCTGGGCGCGCATCCTGCAGGCTGGGCGCAAATCGCTGGCGTATCTGTCGTTCGGCTGTTTCGCCGCCGACCTTGAGCGGCTGCATCGACAGATTGCGAGCACAGGCGTGGAAGTATCGACGGATGCAGAAGGGCTGTGGTTTCGCGATCCCGATGGCAATACCGTGCAGGTGAAGCCGGCTCCGAAAACCAGCCCGTCGGGCAAGACGCCTTCGCTGCTCGCAGGTGTGCCGGCGAATGCGCGTGGCTCGCACGCGCGCTCCGAGTCGGTGCCGGTCAGGCCGCGCAGGCTGTCGCATGTGTTGCTGTTCAGCGCGGACGTGCTCGCCGCGCTCGACTTCTACGAACGTGCGCTCGGATTGCGGCTCTCGGACAGATCGCGCGACATCATCGCCTTCACGCACGCGCCTCACGGCAGCGATCATCATCTGGTGGCGTTCGCCAAAAGCGCCGCACGCGGCTGGCATCACTGCGCGTGGGACGTCGACGACATCAACAGGGTCGGCGAGGGCGCGGCGCAGATGGCCGCGGCAGGTTACACGAAGGGATGGGGCACCGGCCGGCACGTGCTGGGGTCAAATTATTTTCACTACGTCGAAGATCCGTGGGGATCGTTCTGCGAGTATTCGGCGGATATCGACTACATCTCGGCGGGCGAACAGTGGGATGCCGGGGACTTCCCGCCGGAGGATTCGCTGTACCTCTGGGGGCCGGCTGTGCCCGAGAATTTTGTCAGGAATAGCGAGTGCGGAGAAGAGAAAGAACCGGTGCGGCATTCCTCGTCATCGCCCACTCCGTGATTGCGACTTGATAAAGTCCACAAAAACTCTAAGCGCCGCCGGCATCTGGCGGCGGCTGTTGTAGTACAGCCTGGGGCCTGCGAACTCCTCCTGCCAGTCGTTCAGGACCCGCACCAGTCTGCCGTCGGCGAGCGGCTCCGCGACGAATTCCTCGAAGGTGAACAGGATGCCGAGGCCGGCCACCGCGCCAGCCACTTCCACGTCGGACGACTCGCTTGCGAGGCGACCATCCGGCACGACGCGGACGATCTCCTTCTTGCGTTTGAGCTCCCAGACGATTCTCCGCCCGCTACCGAACATGTGTCGAATACAGGCATGCTCGTTCAAATCGCGTGGGTGCGCGGGCACCCCATGGCGGGCGAGGTAATCCGGCGCCGCCACTCCCACCAGGCGTTGTCGCGCGGGCCCGATGGGGACAGCGATCATGTCGCGCGCGAGGTGCTCTTCATAACGCACGCCGGCATCGCAGTTGGCCGCAAACACATCTACGAGCCCTTCGGTGACGGTGACTTCCATGCGGATCGTCGGGTGGGCGACGAGGAAGGCTGACGCAATTTGCGGAAGCACATGCCGGGCGACGATACCCGGAACGTCGAGCCGCAGGGTCCCTGTCGCCTGGTCACCCATTGCAATACTGTCGAACGCGGCGTCGAGTTCGGAAAGCGCCGGGCGCAATCGCTCCAGCAACTGCTGACCGGCTTCAGTGGGCGTGACGCTGCGCGTTGTCCGGTTCATCAGACGGACGCCCTTGAGTTTTTCGAGGCGTTGAATGGCGTCGCTGAGCGAGGACGCAGACAGCCCGTTCCTGAGCGCAGCGAAACGGAAACCGCCTGCCTCGGCGACGAGCGCAAACATCTTCATATCAGTCAGATCGGAGATATCCATTGTTCTCTCTCCCGTACGGCTCGTTCTTCTCAGGACGGGTTATCGAATGAGCGCTGCAGGCGCATAGTGAAGTCACATTATCGAACGGGAACACTGATGAAACATCGCAAGCTCGGATCTACGGGTCCCACTGTGTCCGCTATCGGACTGGGTTGTATGGGAATGTCGGATGCATACGGACCGGCCGACCGATCCGAAAGTATCGCGACAATACAGGCCGCGCTCCACGACGGCGTAACGCTGATCGATACCGGTGACTTCTACGCCTCCGGGCTCAACGAATTGCTTATCGCAGAAGCGCTGAATGGTATTGCGCGCGACCGCTATCAACTCTCGGTCAAGTTTGGCGGCGTGCGCGATCCGGCTGGAGGATGGGGTCCCATGGACGGTCGTCCCGAGGTTGTCCGGAATTATCTGGCCTATTCGCTTCGTCGTCTCAACGTGGATCACATCGATATCTATCGGGTGGGCGGCCTCGACCGATCGGTTCCGATCGAAGACACGATAGGCGCGCTGGCGGACTGCGTTCAGAAAGGCTGGATCAGGCACATCGGACTGTCCGAAGTCGGAGAGGACACGATCCGTCGTGCGGCAGCAGTGCATCCTGTTGCCGATTTACAGATCGAATACTCGCTGTTGTCGCGCGGGATCGAAGACAGGATATTGCCGACGTGCCGCGAACTCGGTATTGCGATTACCGCCTACAGTGTGCTGTGCCGCGGTTTGCTCAGCGGACACTGGCATCCAAACGGGACAACTGACTTTCGATCCATCAGTCCGCGGTTTCAGGGCGACAACCTCGCTGCAAACCTGCAACTGGTCGAGCAACTTGCTCGGGTCGCTTCGACGAAAGGCGTGACGACCACCCAGTTAGCGATCGCCTGGGCGCTCGCGCAGGGCGAGGACATCATTCCGATCGTCGGCGCCCGTCGACGCGAGCGTCTTGCCGAGGCGCTCGGCAGCCTCGATGTAACCCTCTCCGAGGACGATCTTGTTTCCATCGAACGTGCCATCCCGAAGGGTGCGGCGAAGGGGGCACGATATCCCGAAGCAATGCTGGAACATCTGGACAGCGAACGGAACGGATCTGCTGTTTCGTGAGTTCGACGGCGTTGAGAGATCGCCTTGCTGCTGATCCGTGCTGGCTTGCGCAGCCATCGCGATAGTCTATTAATATACCGACTGCTTTCCACAAATAACGACTGGACTTCTGGGCGCACGGGTCGTTGGTCGCTCGACGACGGTTCGTCCATCCCACACGCGCGTTCCTTTCCCTTTACCGTGTCTGGGGGGCGTGGCCATGAAGGTGCAGTCGATAGCGGTATCGGTGGGTGTCGGTGTAGCGATCGCGTCGATGAGCGGATGCGGGCACGGCGACAGACATTCGCCACCCCCTGTCTCGAGCGGCGCAGGCTTCATCAAGAGTTTCCAGATCATTTCGAGCGTGCCCGCTTTCAATGGCGCGACGCCTGCCGGTGCGGCAGGCCCGTACCAGGTGATCACCGCCGTCGTACACGGCGAACTCGATCCGAACAATCCGCTCAATGCGGACATTGTGAACATCAAGAACGCGCCGGTCGGCAGCGATGGTGACGTCGCCTATTCGACCGACGTCGTCATCCTGCGCCCGCAGAGCGCATCGACCGCGACACGCGTACTGTTCTACGACGTGGTGAACCGCGGCAGCAAACTTGGCGTGGGGTCTTTTGTGGGTGGCGGCGCGCTCGACACCGGTGCGGCGCCGCCGTCGAGTTTCCCGTCGCTGCTGAGAAACGGCTATACGATCCTGTGGAGTGGCTGGCAAGGCGATATTCCGCTCAACGGAAGTAGCACGACAGCGGGCGCGGGTTTGCTCGGCGTCACCTTTCCTGTTGCGACGAACCCGGACGGAACACCGATCACCGCCATGAGCCGCGAGGAATTCATTCCGGACTACGCCGGCGGATCGCCGACCACCATTCCGCTGACCTACCCGCCGACCAATCTGTCCGACACGGCATCGGTCACGTTCACCGCGCGCCAGTCGTGGCTCACTGCCTACGGCAGTATTCCGGGCGGCGTCGAAACCTATACCGCGCCATCGCAGCCAGTGGCGACGTGGCGCTACATCAGCACGCCAGACAACGTCTATGAAGGCAACTATTCAGTGTCGTTCACGCCGCCCGCGAGCGTGCCTGGCCCGAACGGCACGCAAGTTTCACCCGATGCCGGGACCATCTACAGTTTTGTTTATCGGGCCGCTGCACCGACGGTCGACGGGATCGGCTTCGCTGCGTTGCGCGATCTGGTGTCGTTCCTGCGTTACGACGCCACCGATGCACAAGGCGTCCCCAATCCGCTCGACGATCTGAAAAACGCCGCATGTGTTGCATCGTCGTGCTCGACCAGCACGAACTTCGATATCGCGATCGGCGAGGGTATTTCGCAGTCGGGCCGTTTCATGAAGGACTTTCTGTATCAGGGCTTCAATGTCGACAGCAACGGCAAGATTGTGTTCGATGGCATGTTCCCGATCATTTCGGCCGCTCGCCGTACGTGGACCAATGCGGACTTCGCACAGCCGGGGAGATGGTCGAAGCAGCATGAGGATCACTTCATGCCCGGCTTCCAGTTCCCGTTCACTTACGCGACCACGACCGACCCTGTGAGCGGGGCGACCGACGGCATCCTGAAGCAGTGCACGGCGACCAACACCTGTCCGAAGATCATGCAGCTCGATGGCGCGTTCGAATGGTGGGGCGGTGCGGCGTCGCTCGTCGTGACCGACGGGCGTGGCAACGATATCCAGTTGCCGCAGAATGTCCGTTACTACCTGGTGCCGGGGACCCAGCACGGCGGCGGCAGCGGTGTGACGACCGGCAATTTCACTGTGCCTGCAGCGGGGAGTCAATGTCAGTTGCCGGGATCGCCGGTTGAGGAAACGCCGGTGGAGCGCGCGCTGATTCCTGCGCTTGTCAACTGGATCGGCCAGGGCACGCCGCCGCCAGCCTCGCAATATCCCACGGTCGCCTCCGGCACGCTGGTCGAACCGACCCAGATCGCGGTGGGCTTTCCGTCGCTGACCAACGTGAAGGTGCCGAGCGGAGCGGCCGCTACCCCCACGCTGCTGCAACTCACTTTCAATGGCGAATACAACCAGTTGTTCGTCACCGACTTCAGCAATGCGGTGCCGGTCGTGAACGCCGCGCAGGCTTATACGATTCTTGTGCCGAGTGTGGATTCGAACGGAAATGAGACGTCCGGCGTGCTGGTGCCCGACGTCAGCGTGCCGCTCGCGACCTATACCGGCTGGAACTACCGCGGCGCGGGCCATGCGATCGGCGACGGCTGCATTTCCAACGGCTCGGCGATTCCGCTTGCGGTGAATGCCGCTGCGCAGGCGGGCGGCACCGATACGCGTGCCACGCTGGCGACCCTCTATGGAGGCAGCCGATCGAAGTACCAGGCGGCGGTCGCGGCCGCGGCGAATGCACTCGTCAGTCAGGGCTATCTGCTGCAGGACGACGCGAATAACGTCTTCATTGCAAACGCGGGCAGCGTTTCTGCCACGCTGTTGCCGCAACCTTGAAATCTGGTCGGCCCACAGCTAACGCGTCGCTTGAGCTTTCGTTCCATCGGTGTCGCTATCCGATGGAGCGGACGAACGCAGTCCGGCCATCACGAGATCGAGCACGCGGCCGACCTGTTCTTCATCGGCCGACGCTGTCGCAGCGACAACCGAGCCGGCCAGGCTCAAGGTGAGATCGTCCGCTCGAATCCCACTGCGGATGCTGCCGTCGCGCGATCCCGCTGACAGAAACTTCTCGATGGTCTCGTTGATCCGGATGCGCGTCTCGGAGACGGTCCCGGAGCGAAACGTCATTGCGATCCTTAGCGCATCGTGCATGGCATGTTTGGTCGCGACGAACTTTGCATAGCGGTCCATCCACTGGCGCATCGCGTCCGCGCCCAGATGCCTCGCGAGAAGCTCCTCGGCCTCGAGATCCAGCGCGTCGAGTTCAGAGCTGTATACCGCCTCGACTAGCGCCTCTTTCGTGGGGAAATGACGGTAGAGCGTGCCGATTCCCACGCCCGCCGCCCGGGCGATGGCCTCCAGCGAAGTCGTGCTGGCAGCAGTCGAGAACAGCCTGCGCGCCTCGACGACGATCTGCTCGCGGTTCTTGGTTGCATCGGCGCGTTGGCGAGATGGCATTGACAAGCGGAGGATCCTCCGGTTAAGGTGATGAAAAACGGAGGACCCTCCGCCAAGGTGTGATTATAGGAGAACCCTTGATGTCCCGGCATACTTCGAGACCTGCTGCCCGTGCGGGAAGCTATCCCCTGGGCGCCCACGAGGTCGCACGGATCGGCTTCGGCGCCATGCAACTCCAGCGAAGTGCCGACACGCCGGCAGAGGCGCTCGAACTTCTTCGGCATGCCATCGATCTCGGCGTCAATCACATAGACACCGCTCAGTTCTACGGCAACGGTTTCGTCAACAGGACGATCGGTGAACTGCTTCGCGAGGCGCCGCAGATTGTCGTGGCGACCAAGGTTGGGGCCGATCCCAATCCTGGAGGGAGATTCCACCTCAGACCGGCACAGCGCCCGGAACAATTACGGGCCAGCGTCGAGGACAATCTCCGCAGCCTCGGCGTAGACCAGCTTGCGGTCGTCAATTTGCGTCGTCTGGACGTCGGCCCTGGCATCGCCGCCGAAGGTGACCAGATCGTCGATCTCGATGACCAGCTCGCCGTGATGATCGCCATGCGACACGAGGGCAAGATTGAGGCGATCGGACTCAGCGCCGTCGATCTCAATGGACTCAGGCGCGCCATCCCCGCAGGCATTGTGTGTGTTCAGAACGCCTACAGCATGATCAGCCGGCAATACGAAGACATGCTCGACCTGTGCGCCGATCACCAGATCGCATGGGTGCCATTTTTTCCACTGGGAGGCGCTGGTTTTGCTGAGTGGCCCAAGGTGATCGACCAGCCGAAGGTTATCCAGATTGCCGCGCGGATGGGCGTCGAGCCATCCCAGCTCGGGCTCGCCTGGTTGCTGGCTCACAAGCCGAATATCCTGCTCATCCCAGGCACCTCGAGCCTTTTGCATCTCGAAGAAAATGTCGCTGCGGCGTCGATAGCGTTCGACCGCGATGTTCTTGCCGAGCTTGATGCCAACGACGCCAAAGCCGCTCAGGCACCTCACGGAGTCAGACTGTGACCGATCAATCGACGGATCAGCCGCTTACCGCCAAGGCCGTTACATACAAAGGCCCGGGCGGCTATGAGGTCATCGAAATCCTGGAACGTCAGGTCCGGCCACCTGCGGATGACGAGGTTCGTATCGAGGTGAAGGCGGCCGCGGTCAATCCGACAGACCTGCTTCTCCGTGCCGCGGGCGCAGGCGATCAGACGTCGTTTGTTGTGCCCGGTATGGATGCTGCGGGGATCATCGAATCTGTCGGGCCGGGCGTATCGCGCCTGCATCCCGGAGAGGAGGTGATGGCGGCCGTCATGCCGCGGCGCCCTGAAGGGGGAGCGCAGGCACAGTACATCGTGGTGCCTGCCGCCTCAGTTGTTCGGATACCTGAAGGTGTATCCATAGCGGAGGCCGCGACCCTGCCGATGAACGGGTTGACTGCATTCCGGGCGCTCGAACTGGCTGCCTTGAAGAAAGGGCAATGCCTGGCCGTGAGCGGCGGCGCCGGGCTTCTCGCGCACTACGCAATCGCGGTCGCGAAACGGCAAGGAATCAAGGTCATTGCCGATGCGAAGCCGGAAGAAGCCGAACTGGTACGCAGTTACGGCGCAGATGTTGTGATCGAGCGTGGGTCGAGCTTTGCAGACGCCGTTCGTCACGCGTTACCAGAAGGCGCTGACGCCCTGCTCGACACGGCCGTCCTTGCAGAAAGTGCTTTTGGCGCCGTTCGTGATGGGGGCGTCTATATCCCGGTTCGCGGCTGGGGAGGCAAGCCGGCCGAGCGCGGAATCAGGATTGCGCCGGTGTTCGTGGTCGAGGCGCTCGAGCGTACCGAGTGGCTTGAACAGCTCCGTGACATGGTCAGAGCAGCAGAGATCAGGCTGCGCGTCGCAGCGGAATACCCGCTCGAGCAAATCGCTGACGCGCAGCGCTCACTCGAAGCCGGGGGGCTGCGCGGCCGGCCGGTCATTGCCTTCTAGCGTCCTCATCGCCACCGTAGTCGGGTAGCTTCAGCGAATTGTGCGCCTGGCTGGAGTGTTCGCTGTGCGATGAAGTACCTCCGGATGACGACTCGTTGATATACTACATACGCAATATTGATTTTTGCGGCAATGCACCATATCATTGAGTCACTTGTTCACTCAATCTTCTGGGGCTGCAAATGGATCTGCTTTCTCTTTCACTGCTTGGGGTATCCGTTGTAGGGTTAGGCGCTGCCGCGACGATTCTTTTGACGAAGTGGGTCCCGCAGCCGGTCGCCGAACTGGCGGCGGAGCATGGCCGCTTCGTCGGCCTCGGCGAAACGGTGTCGACGCAGGCGCCGGCAGCAGCAACGACGCCGTATCGCGCGCATGTTCAACAAGAGGCGATGAATGTCGTCAGAACTTCAAACTGAAGCAGTGGCGAGTCCGCTCACACTCTCGCTCCAGCCGATCAACGCAAGCGTCAGCCTGCGCGATCAGGCCTACGTGATGCTGCGGCAGGCCATCGCCGACGCAGACATCTATCAGTCACACGATGAAATCCGCCTCGACGAGCGCGTGCTGAGCGAAACGCTCGGCGTGAGTCGCACGCCGGTGCGTGAAGCGATGACGCTGCTCGAGCAGGAAGGTTTTCTGCGGATGGTGCCGCGTCGCGGCATCTATATCGTGCGCAAGAGCAAGCGCGAAATCGTCGAGATGATCCAGATGTGGGCCGCGCTCGAAAGCATGGCGGCGCGTCTTGCCACGCTGCATGCGACCGACGAGGAAATCGCCCGTCTGCGGCACATGTTCGACAATTTCCGCGATGCGACGCCGGCCGAACATATCGCCGAGTATTCGGATGCGAATATCGCGTTCCACCAGGCGATCGTCGAGTTGTCGAAGTCGCAGATCATCCTCGAGACGATCAAGAACATCTTCATTCACGTCCGCGCGATCCGCCGCATGACCATTTCGCAGAGCGACCGCGCATCGCGTTCGATCGTCGATCATCTGCGCATCATCGAAGCACTGGAGCAGCGCGACACGGAACTGGCCGAGCGGCTCGTGCGCCAGCACTCGCTCGATCTTGCAGCGTTCGTCGAAGCGAACTGCGACTTCCTGGATTGAAGAACCGGCGGCCTCTGTGCCGTGCAGGGTGTAGCAGCGAATCAGAACAGAAGGCCGACGGCAAATTACCGTCGGCCTTTTTTTACGTGGCGCAACGACTCGTCACGCCGACGCCGTACCCCTTCAGTTGCCCCTCGCCCGACATTCGCGGGTATCCCGTCTTTTCCCACTTGGTAAATCGGCGCCATGCACTGCGGGAAACCCTGCACTTGACGCAGAATGGAATGTAGTATGTGATATATCAACGACGCAGAATGCATGAAGATACTCGATATTTTTCCCGACGGCAGGTCGTCGGGATTTGGTGATTAACCGCCGAAACCCAGGCAGGACGGGCAGAGGCGCCATCTGCAACGGCATCTGGTGGCTGAGATCGAGCCTGAGCGCAGCTGATATATCACATTCTGAATTGCCTTGGACAGGCCAGCCGCCCAGTGGCGGGGCGTCGCTAAAGCGGGCACGTCCGTCGACAACCGTTATTCAACCGATTGGCCAGGAGACGACATGAGCAAAGCACTCGACGGTGTGCGCATTCTCGATTTCACGCATGTGCAATCGGGCCCGACCTGCACGCAATTGCTGGCGTGGTTCGGCGCCGATGTGATCAAGGTGGAGCGGGCCGGCGCCGGCGATATCACGCGCGAACAGTTGCGCGACATCCCCGACGCCGACAGCCTCTACTTCACGATGCTCAATCACAACAAGCGTTCGGTGACGATCGACACGAAGAACCCGGAAGGCAAGCAGGTGCTCGAAACGCTGATCCAGAAATGCGATGTGCTGGTCGAGAACTTCGCGCCGGGCGCGCTCGACCGGATGGGCTTCACCTGGGAGCGCATCCAGGAACTGAACCCGCGCATGATCGTGGCCTCGGTGAAGGGCTTCGGTCCCGGCCCCTACGAAGACTGCAAGGTCTACGAGAACGTTGCGCAGTGCGCGGGCGGCGCGGCCTCGACGACTGGTTTCGACGATGGTCCGCCGGTCGTCACCGGTGCGCAGATCGGCGACAGCGGCACAGGCCTGCATCTCGCGCTCGGCATCGTCACCGCGCTGTACCAACGCGTGCAGACCGGGCGTGGGCAGAAGGTGCTCGCGGCGATGCAGGACGGTGTGTTGAACCTGTGCCGCGTGAAGTTGCGCGATCAGCAGCGGCTCGAACGCACGGGCGTGATGAAGGAGTATCCGCAATATCCGAACGGCACCTTCGGCGAAGCGGTGCCGCGCGCGGGCAATGCATCGGGTGGCGGTCAGCCGGGCTGGATCCTGAAGTGCAAGGGTTGGGAAGCCGATCCGAATGCGTACATTTACTTCATCACGCAAGCCCCGGTGTGGGCAAAGATCTGCAACGTGATCGGCAGGGAGGAATGGGCCACCGATCCCGACTACGCGACGCCCGCTGCGCGTCTGCCGCATCTGAAGGACATCTTCGCCGAGATCGAACGCTGGACGATGACGAAGACCAAGTTCGAGGCGATGGACATCCTCAACCGCTACGACATTCCATGCGGCCCGATCCTGTCGATGAAGGAGATTGCCGAAGAGCCTTCGCTGCGCAAGACCGGCACGATCGTCGAAGTCGACCATCCGGTGCGCGGCAAGTATCTGACGGTCGGCAATCCGATCAAGCTGTCCGACAGCCCAACCGAGGTGAAACGTTCGCCGCTGCTCGGCGAACACACGGATGAGGTAATGACCGAACTCGGCTATTCGACGGAACAGATCGGCGCATTGCGCGCGGCCGGTGCGATTTGAGCGGCCATGCCGCAAGGAGAATGCTGTGGATACATGGATGCGTTTCATGTCGAACGATGGCGGTGTCGTGTTCGGTCGTGTCGAGAATGGCTATCTGCACGAATACGACAGCCTCGATCAGCCTGTGCCGACCGGCGCTGTGCTATCGCTGCGCACGCTTACGCCGCTTGCACCGTGTGCGCCCGGCAAGGTCGTTGCGTTGTGGAACAACTTTCATGCGCTGGCCGCGAAACTCGACAAGCCGGTGCCATCACACCCGCTCTTTCTGCTGAAGCCGCCGGGTTCGGTGATCGGTTCCGGCGCAGCGATTCGTCGGCCCGCGCACTACGCGGGAAAGATCGTCTACGAGGGTGAGCTCGGCATCGTGATCGGCCGGCGTTGTCGCAATGCGACCGTCGATGAAGCCGCGGCCGCGATCTTCGGCTACACGATCGTCAACGACGTAACCGCCGCCGATCTCCTCAACGAGAACCCGCATTTTCCGCAGTGGTGCCGCGCGAAGGGCTTCGATACGTTCTGCTGCATCGGTCCGGCGATCCTGTCCGGCTTCGCGTGGCGCGACGCGCGTGTGGTGACGACGCTCGACGGCGTCGAGCGGCAGAACTATCCGCTGGCGGACATGGTGTTCTCGCCCGCCGAGCAGGTGAGCCTGATCTCGCAGGACCTGACGCTCGAACCGGGCGATGTGATTGCATGCGGTACCTCGCTCGGTGTCGGCTCGATCAAGGACGGGGCGACGGTGGCGGTGTCGATCGAAGGAATCGGGACGTTGAGCAATGTGCTTGCTGTGGGCGGGCAGGATGTCGCTGCGGCGAACGCGGCGGCGGTGCCGGCCTGAGCGCGCCGGAACATGGCACGCAGCATGGGCAATCTGACGCGACGGTCGCGGACCGTGGTGCTGTTTGGCGGCTCGGCGGGGCTCGCTACGATGGTGGGTGGCTTCGCTCGTTACTTCGCAGACGCGACGACGCCCACGCTGCAGCGTGTCGCGGTTTGTACTGCGATCTTCATCGGTGCACTGCTGCTGGCGGCCTCACTCGTTGCGTTTTGCAAACTGCGCGGCACGCTCGAGGCACACGCTATCGCGCGGCCCGGCGACAGTCTCGTCGATTTCGCCGCGCTCGCATTGTGTGTGTGGCTCGGTTATGGATTCGCCACCGCACCGGCCCAGATGCCTGCGCTAGCCGCGCTTCTCGCAATGGGCGCGCTTGCCGCCGCGTTGGGTGCGCATCGAGTAGTACTGGCCGGCACGTTGACGACGCATGCTCATCTGCGATGCCCGTCATCTGGTCAACGCGTGCAGTCGCGCCTGCGCTTCGAGTGGCGCGACGTCGACGCGCATGCACGCGCGGGCGACGGCTGCATGCAACCGTGGAAACTCGAAGCCACCATAAACGGCGCGATCCGGCGAAATACACACCGGAGCGTAACAAAGCGTCGCGATCGTCAGCAGCAACGTTATCGCGCGATGCGACGTTGATCGAACCCGGAGAAATAGTCGAGAAAAATCGACGCCCGCGCAGGGTGCAACAGCGGGCGCCGCAGATAAACAGACAAGCAGGCGTTCAGAAGCCGGAAGCGGACTCGCAGTAGTACAGGGTCTTCTTGCGCAAGATCAGCTGCGCCAGGAAATCGGCGTCATAGGCCTTATGAAGATGCGCATGAAACCGCTCGATATACGCCGTGATCCGCGCCGTTTCGCTCGGGAATTCGTTGAGCGCGTCGAGCGTACTGCGATCCCAACGGAAGCGCAGGCCAAGGTCGCTAAACGCGGCGTTGTAAGCGCTCAGATGCGCATCGTCGGGACTGCCCGCGCTAACGCGAGCGGCACGCGTGGTGACATGAGACACCGTCGAAGCGTGATTCATGGTCGGACTCCTCTGTGGACGAGTGAATGAACTCGACTCCAGCATAGAGTCCGCGATGGATTTGCAATAGTTAAAGTTTTATTGGAATTTCATAACCTATTGCTTATGAACGCTCAGCGACTTCACGCTCGTGATCTGTTCGATCAGCTTCGCTCCTTCCTCCATCAGGAAGCGCTTGAACGCAACCGCGACCGGCGGCAGCCGCTTGTTCTTCCGGTGCACAACATACCAGTTGAGCATCACCGGAAAGCCTTCGACATCGAGCACGACCAGGTGTCCCACCTGCAGTTCGAGGCTGATCGTATGCGCGGACAGAAACGCAATGCCCATACCGGCGATCACCGCCTGCTTGATCGTCTCGGTGCTCTTGATCTCCATCGCGATCTTCAGATTGGTGAGCCGGCCCGCAAAACCTTCTTCCATCGAATTCCACGTGTCCGAGCCGCGCTCGCGCACGATGAACGCTTCATTCGCGAGCTGACTCATCTTGATGTTGCGCTTGTGCGCAAGCGGATGATTTGGCGCGGCGACGATCACATACGGATGCGGCGCAAACGATTCGTTGATCGCATCCATTTCGTGCGGCGGACGCACCATGACCGCGAGATCGGTCTGGTTGCTTGCCAGTTGATGCAGCAATTCTTCGCGGTTGTGCACCGCGAGATTCAGCACCACGCCGGAATAACGTCGCGTGAATTCCGCGAGCAAGCGCGGAAAAAAATAGTCGCCTGCGCTGATCACCGCGACGTTGAGCTTGCCGCCGGAGATGCCCTTCAGCTGGCTCATCGCTTCGTCCACTTCGTGGAACTGCTGGATGATCGCGCGGCTGTAATGCAGCATCTCGGTCCCGGCGGGCGTCAGGTAGATCTTCTTGCCGAGCTGTTCGAAAAGCGGCAGCCCTGCGTGTTCTTCGAGTTGGCGCACCTGGGTGGAGACGGCGGGCTGTGTGAGATGGAGTTCCTCTGCGGCACGCGAGAAGCTCAGATGACGAGCCACGGTCTCGAACACCTTCAACTGGCGCAGCGTGGCGTTTCTCATCGTGATGCCCGATGTATAAGCAGATGTGAATCCTGATACTAACAAACTTTAATTATCGTTAATTCAGCATAGACCCTAGGATGAATCGATGAATTTGTATCGGTTCAATACGCGGTTGAACGAGCGGGGCCGCCAATGGCGGGCACAACTATAAGGTGGGGCGCATCTAGCACGGCAATAACGCCGGCAACCCTGAATACATAGCGGAGACAACGCATGAACGCGAATACCCAGCCGGTTCCGGCTGCTGCATGGCTATCGAACCGGTGGTCGCAACTCGTCATCGGTATGTTGTGTATGGCACTCGTGGCGAATCTGCAGTACGCGTGGACACTCTTCGTCACACCGATGAACACGCGGCATCACTGGGGCGAAGCGTCCATTCAACTTGCGTTTTCTCTCTTCATTCTGACTGAAACGTGGCTCGTGCCTGTGGAAGGCTGGCTCGTCGACAAGTTCGGCCCGCGACCGGTCGTCGCTTGCGGTGCGTTGTGCGCGGGCATCGCATGGGTGATGTATTCCTGGGCCACGTCGCTGGCCGAGCTGTACACCGCTTCGGTGATTGCCGGGATCGGAGCGGGCGGTGTGTACGGCACGTGTGTCGGCAACGCGTTGAAGTGGTTTCCGGACCGGCGCGGTCTCGCCGCGGGGTTGACCGCGGCCGGTTTCGGCGCGGGCGCCGCAGTCACTGTGATTCCGATTGCCAACATGATTACGCGCTCCGGTTACGAGCACACGTTCTTCTTCTTTGGCATCTTGCAGGGCGTGTGCATTTTCGTACTGGCCCTGCTGCTGAAAAAACCCGTGGTGCGCAAGGTGTCGGCCGTGAAGAGGCGCTTCGCGGTGACGAAGATCGACTACACGCCGGGGCAGATGATCAAGACACCGGTGTTCTGGGTGCTGTATCTATCGTTTGTCGGGGTCGCCGCAGGCGGCTTGATGGCGACCGCGCAGATCGGCCCGATCGCGAAGGACTGGGGCCTCGCCCGCATTCCGATGAGCTTCTTCGGCATGACGTTGCCGCTGCTCACCATGACGCTGTCCATCGATAACATCTGCAACGGCTTCACGCGGCCGCTGTGCGGGTTCATCTCCGACAAGATCGGTCGCGAGAACACGATGTTCATGATCTTCATCGGCGAAGGGCTCGCGCTGCTCGGGATGATGCAGTTCGGTACGAACCCGTACGCGTTCATGACATTCGCCGCACTGATCTTCCTGTTCTGGGGCGAGATCTTCTCGATCTTCCCCGCAACCTGCGCGGACACCTTCGGCAGCAAATACGCCGCGGCGAATGCGGGCACGCTGTACACGGCGAAGGGTACGGCTGCGCTGCTTGTGCCGATCGCGTCGGTGCTGTCTGCGACCGGCGGGTGGAATGCGGTGTTCGTCGCGTCGGCGGTGATCACGATAGCCGCCGGTGTCGCCGCGAAATTCATCCTGGCACCGATGCGCACGCGGTTGATCGAAGCGAGCGATAAGCCTGCGGTCAGTACGCTCGGAAACCCCTCGCGTCTTAGCCACTGGCCGGAGCAGACCGGTGAATAGCGAATAGTGAATCGCGATCGTAGTCCCGACAGGTAACCCGATGAACGTATCGCTGCAGCAGTTGCGGGTTTTCATCGCCGTCGCGCGTCAGCGGAGTTTTACCCGCGCGGCGCGCGAATTCGATTTGACGCAGTCGGCGGTAAGCCGCTGCGTGCGTGAACTCGAAGAAGCCATCGACCTGCGGCTCTTCGATCGAACCACCCGCCAGGTCGAACTGACGAGCGCCGGCGCGAGTCTCGAGCGACGCATCGGCCGGCTGCTCGACGAAATCGAGCTAACCCTGCGCGAAGAGCGCGCCGCGAACGAAGGGCACACCGGCGTGGTCGTGATCGCGTGCTGCCCGGTGCTGTCGTCGAGCTGGTTGCCGGATGCGCTCGCGCGCTGCGCAGCCGCGTTTCCGGAACTGATCGTGGCAGTGAAGGACTGGTCGCAGGACGCGGTGATCGAGAGCGTCGAGCAGGGCGAGACCGACTTCGGCGTGATCTCCGCAATGACCTTGCCAGGTCCCGAGACACTGCATGTGCAGCCGTTGTTTGCGACGCCGCTGCGGGCGTTGTTGCCCATCGCGCATCCGTTGGCACACTGTGCTTCGATCGAATGGGAGGCGCTGAGTCATCTGCCGCTCATCACGCTGGATGCCGGGTCCGGCGTTCGCGTGGCGGTGGACAGTGCATTGCGGACCCATGGCGTGCGGCCGCGCGCAGTGCAGGAACTCGCACACGCTGCCGCAGTGCTGCGCATGGTCGAGCTCGAACTGGGTGTCGGCGTGCTGCCAGTCGACGCCCACGAAACTCTCGCAGCCACGCTCGTTGCGCGGCCGTTGCATCCGGAAGCGACGCTGACAGCCATGCTCGTGCGCCGTCGCAACCGCTCGTTGCGACCGAATGCCGAGGCAGTGTGGTCGCAGTTCGCCACTGGCAGCAAGCAAGTGAGACGCGCCGGCAACGCACAACACGTCCACCGCGACATCGACGACGCGAGCGCGGACAGTCCGCTCGACGACGCAACGCTACGTACGGCCTGAGGCACGTTTTACATGCCTGCCGTTCAGAATTTCCATGACCGAGCACGACGATGAACATGCAAACGGATCTCAAGCGCCACGATCTGCTGATCGACGGCAAACGGCTGCCGCCCGGCACCGGAGAATACTCGGTCGATATCGACCCGGCCACTGAGCAGACGATCGCGCTGGTCGCGCAGGGCAGCGCCGCCGATGTCGATACCGCCGTGCTCGCTGCACGCGCCGCGCTGAAAGTGTGGAACGGCATGCGTGCGGCCGAGCGCGGACGCATACTCAACCGCCTCGCGGACCTGATGCGTACGCATCAAGACGAACTGGCCGAACTGGAGAGTCGCGACGCGGGCAAGCCGATTGCCGCAGTGCTGCGCCAGGACCTGCCCGCCGCGATCGATACGCTTGCGTACTACGCGGGCTGGTGCGACAAGATCACAGGGCAGGTCGTGCCGGTGCGCCCCGATGCGCTGACGTACACGGTGCGCGAACCGGTCGGCGTGGTGGCGGCGATCGTGCCGTGGAATTTCCCGTTGATGATCGGCATGTGGAAGATCGCGCCGGCGCTTGCCTGCGGTTGCACGCTGATCGTCAAGCCTGCGGAAATCACGCCGCTTAGCGCGCTGCGCGTCGGCGAGCTGGCGCTCGAAGCCGGTGTGCCGCCGGGCGTATTGAACATCGTGACGGGCAAGGGGCGCGTGGTCGGCGATGCGCTCGTCGCGCACCCGGGCGTCGACAAGGTGACGTTCACAGGTTCGCCCTCGGTTGGGCGCGGCATCCTGCAGGGGGCGGCCGGTAACTTCAAGCGCGTCACGCTGGAGCTCGGCGGCAAGTCGGCGAACGTGATCTTCGCGGATGCGAACCTCGACAACGCGGTGCGGGCGGCCGCGTCGGGCATCTTCTTCAATACCGGCCAGGTCTGTTCCGCGGGCTCGCGCATTCTGGCGCAGCGCGAGATCTACGACGAAGTCGTCGAGCGGCTTGCCGTGCGTGCGAACGCGATCAAGGTTGGCGATCCGTCGCGGCGCGAAACGTCGATGGGGCCGCTTGTTTCGGCGGCGCAGATGAAGACGGTACTCGACTATGTCGACATTGGCCGCAGCGAAGGCGCGTCGCTGGTGGCGGGTGGCGCGCGCATCGGCGAGAAGGGCTACTTCGTGCAGCCAACCGTGTTCGCCAACGTCGAACACGAGATGCGGATTTCTCAGGAAGAGATCTTCGGGCCGGTGGCGAGTGTGATCCCGTTCGACGACGAGGCCGATGCGGTGCGGATCGCCAACGGCACGCTGTACAGTCTCGCAGCGGGGGTGTGGAGTGCCGACATCGGCCGCGTGCATCGGGTCGCGCGCGAGCTGCGCGCGGGCACCGTGTGGATCAATACCTATGGGTATACCGATGTGCGTCTACCGTGGGGTGGTTCCGGCGATTCGGGTTTCGGACGCGAGCACGGCGACGTCGCCATCGACAACTTCACCGAACCGAAAACAGTGTGGCTTGCGCTCGATCAGTGATCGCCCTGCAACGCCATCCGCTCGCGCAGTTTGATCAGCGCGAGCACGACATCGATGGCCGGTGTGGGTTCGCCGACCAGTCGGCCCATTTCCTGCACGACGGTCAGCAGCGGATCGATTTCCATTGGTCGCCGGTTCTCGAGATCGACGAGCGTCGATGTCTTGTGCGCGCCGACTGAACCCGCGCCGTCGATACGCTTCTCCATATCCACACGAAAATGCACGTCGAAGCGATCGGCGATCCGCTTCGCTTCCGTCATCATCGTGCGCGAGACGGCGCGCGTGCCGGGATCGCTGGTGAGGACATCGAGCGTGGCATGCGTGAGCGCACTGATCGGGTTGAAGCACAGATTGCCCCACAGCTTGAGCCAGATCTCGTCGCGAATGTTGTCGCGGATCGGCGCATCGAAACCGGCGGCCTGCATGATCTCGTGCAGCGCCTGGATGCGCGGTGTTCGTTCGTTGCCCGGTTCGCCGATCGGAAATTTCTTGCCGTATACGTGTTTGATCACACCCGGTTCGACGATTTCGGCCGCCGGGTACAGCACGCAGCCGATAGCCCGTTCGGGACCGAGCTTCGTCCATTGCGCGCCGTCCGGATCGATGCTGGCCAGACGCGTACCTTCGAACTTGCCGCCGTGCCGGTAGAAGTACCAGTAGGGGATGCCGTTGACGCCCGTGACGATCGCGGTGTGTTTGCCGAGCAATGGTTGCATCGTATCGACGACGCCCGGCAGCGAATGCGCTTTCAACGTGACGATCACATAGTCTTGCACGCCGAGTTCAGCCGGGTCGGACGTGCAGCGCACGCGTGCGCTGACTTCTTCGCCGTCGATCTGCAGCCGCGCGCCATGTTCCCGCATCGCGGCGAGATGCGCGCCGCGCGCGACGAAACTCACATCGGCTCCTGCACGCGCGAGCTGCACGCCCATCATGCCGCCGATCGCTCCTGCTCCGAAGATACAGATCTTCATGATTGCCGCCCCCTGACGATTAAAAACCGCTCGCCTGCCCGCGCGCGTCACGCGACGGGGGCGGGCCATGGTTGCAGAATAGGGGGAGCTTACGATTGATGACAGTTAAAGTTTCTCGCGAAAACCATTATCGATCGTTTATGGTCGATAGGTGCTTTCAACGATGCGGCGACACGTGCAAAACGTGTGGAAAGCCGCGTGCCGGAGCGGGCGTCAGGCGCGTCGCACCAGCAGGAAGCTGATGCCGATCGCACCGAGAAACGTGCCGCAGCAGCGGTTGAACCAGCGCCGCACCTTGCTGCGTGTGAGCCACTTGCCGAGGTACATGCCAGCCCACGAATAAAGTGCGATCGCGACACATTCAAGGACGAGGAAGCTCGCGCCCAGCACGGTGAACTGCGGCAGCATCGGCTTCGCGATGTCGACGAATTGCGGCAGAAACGCGGTGAACACCAGGATCGCCTTCGGATTGCCGGCCGCCACCAGGCACTCCTGACGCGCAATGCGCCACAGCGACGCATCGTCCTGCTTCGGTGTGTCCATGGGGCTAGCGTCGGAGCGCCACAACTGGATGGCGAGCCACACGAGATAAGCGGCACCGGTCAGCTTGATCGCGAGGAAGAATACTTCGGAGGCGTGCAGGACGACCGCGAGGCCCGTCGCCGCCAGCACCAGCATCAACGCAAACGAGACGAGACGGCCCGTACCCGCCACGAAGGCGGTCATGAAACCGTGCCGTGCCGCGACGTTGATCGATAGCAGGTTGTTGGGTCCCGGCGCCATGTTGATCGCAAAGCATGCGGGCAGAAAGAACAACCAGGCGGTAACGGACATGGCGACTCGCAGCGAAAGGGTTGAGCGGGAACTGGGGGATCGAGCCCGATTGTAGCGAACGGGCGCTGCTCGTCGCGAATGATCGTGATTCGCCGTGCTAGTTACCGAGCGCTCGCGCAAACGCCGCGTCGTCGATCAACACGTTCACGCTTTCTCTCACTGTGTCTTCGAGCGCGATGGGGTTGCTGGTGAATTTCGGCGCTTCGTGCCGGACCGTCTTCGCCGACGAGAAGACCACGCGGCCCGTTTGCGCATCGGTGACGATGTAACGAATGCGCAGTGTCCACCGTGCGGGCGACTGCTCGTCATCAACCGAGCATTTCTCGATCTGCCCGCTCAATACCCTGCTTTGCCCGGTCACGTCGAAGCCAGCGAGTTGCAGTTGCGCGGCGACCGCATCGCGCACGGCGGCGCGCACCTCCTGCTTCAGCAGGATGCCACTGACAGCAGTGTTCTCGATCCGGTGGGGCGACTGATGAAGGGTTTGCGCCGGCAGATAGACGAAGTCCTCCGCGGGTGCGATATGCAGCGAGCCGGTGGCGGGCACCGCGTGCGAACGATGGTGCCAGAAGCCGAACAGCGAGCAGGCCGGCAGCAGCGACAGCATCGAGACCGCGCAGAGAATGCGGCAGGGGGTGGAGAAAAGCAGTTTCACGGTAGCGGGCCGGTTCGAACTGGGAAAACATGTGCGCGTCTTGCTGCGATCCGCACACCACACACGAGGTTTCGAGCGCGCCCGGTAGCAGGGCCTGGACATGACGTGCGTCCGAAGCGGATGGTACCGTGCCCGTTGCCCGTCAGTCCATGCGGGCCGGATGACGGTGTGGTAGATCGCGCAGCACTGCGCGGCGGCACATTGTGTGCATGGCATAATCCCGCGGTCGCGTTTCCTGGTGTTCCACACCCGCTCTCCGCATGCCGCATCGCCGTTTTCAGAGGATCGGCAGTTTCCTTGCGTTGTTCGCCATGCTGCTGGCGACGCTCGCGCCCACGATTTCGCAGGCGCTCGAAGCGCATGGCCGGCTCGATACGGCGTTGCGCCATTACTGTTCGGTGCAGACGCCTGCGGACGGTACCGGGCGCAGCACACCCGATTCGACGGGGTTCCACTGGCAGGCATGCGGCTATTGCAGCCTGCTGTCCCATTTGCCTGTCGTGCCTGGCGCTGTTGCTGCGCCTGCGCAGGTCTCGACGTTCTCGACCCGTCTCGTTGTCCGCATGAGTGCGGACACGCGTGCCCAAACGGTACGTACGCCGGCCCAGCCGCGTGCTCCGCCTGCCATTGCACGGCTTTCATGAACGGTTTAGGGCAGCCCGGTGCGCATCACGCACATGGCGCTCATCCTTTTTCGAAAACTTGCGAACTGGCGGCGCTCGGGCAGACGAATGCCACACGCCGTTTCATATCGCGCGTACATAGTGACGGAGCAGTCGAACATGACATCGAACAAAATCATTCAATGGGGTGCGGCCATCGGCGCCGCATGCATCGTAGCCAACGCACACGCGGCCGGCGTGCACGCCGAACAGTGCTGGATTCGCGCCATGCCGGCGTCTGTGCCTTCGGCGGGTTACCTCGTGGTGGTCAACGACAGCGATGCGCCGCGCACGCTGACCGACATCGCGACGCCGGCGTTCGGCATGGCGATGATGCATCGCAC
This sequence comes from Paraburkholderia sp. CHISQ3, assembly GCF_030464945.1. Taxonomy (NCBI): domain Bacteria; kingdom Pseudomonadati; phylum Pseudomonadota; class Betaproteobacteria; order Burkholderiales; family Burkholderiaceae; genus Paraburkholderia; species Paraburkholderia sp. CHISQ3. Next base: position 205,798 of record NZ_JALPRG010000005.1, on the reverse strand, counting down.
GGAAAGCAACGGCAGCACGTCGACGATGGTCGACGTCGATTCGTTACCCGTGCCGGCACACGGGTCGGTCAGCTTTGCGCCGAAGGGGTATCACGTGATGCTCGAACAACCGGCGCATGCGCTGAAAATCGGTTCGACGTTGCCGCTGACGTTGAGCTTCGATGACGGCTCGAAGGTGACCGCGAACTGCGCGATCAAGTCGCCGGCCACACTGGGGCAGTCCGCGCAGTAAGGCGAGGCGGGTAGCGTCGCGGTTCGCGTGAAGGAGGCGGAGCGCGACGCGTTATGCGGGTTTGCGCGGTACGTCGCGACGTACTTGCGCGGGCGTGCAGCGCAGGATTTAATACGGGCTGCCATGGCGGGTGCAGCCACGGCAATTGCCCGGCCGGGCCACGGCTGAAAACGATTCAGCGCGGTGCCGCGGAGGTTCGTGGCGCGCCGCGCAAGCGCCGGCACAGGCGGTTCATGACGACTCAAACACGGAGCAGAGCATGAAGGCCAGTACCATCGCGGACCGACAGGCAGCCGGGCGCGCCGCGCGCGAACATTCGAAACGCTCGAGTCATCGCGCCGTCGGCGAGCTGCATCGCGATCCACTCGACCTGCTGCGCCTGAGCAGCGAGGGCCGCGTCGAACGGCTGGTGCCGCTGCGCTACGGGCGCATGGCCGCCTCGCCATTCGCCTTCTTTCGCGGCAGCGCGATCCTGCAGGCTCACGATCTCAGCAAGGTGCCGCATACCGGCCTCGTGATGCCGATTTGCGGCGATGCGCATCTGCTGAATTTCGGCGGTTTCGCCACGCCGGAACGGCAGCTCGTCGCCGATCTGAACGACTTCGATGAAGTCTCGCTAGGGCCATTCGAATGGGATCTCAAGCGGCTTGCCGCGAGCCTCGTGGTGGCCGCGCGGCACATGCGCTTCAGCCGCGGCACGGCCGCCGAGCTGGTGATGACCGCGATCAACGAATACCGCGACCGCATGGCCCAGTATGCGGAGTGCGGCGCGCTCGAACTTTGGTATGAAAAGATCACGTTCGACCGGATGATCGAATCCGCGTTGACGCCGGAAGGGCGACGCACGATCCGTCGCGGCATGGAGAAAGCGGCGGGCCGCACGCATGAAAGCATGCTCGACAAGATGGCCGAGCGCGACGGCGACACGTGGCAGATCCGCGATGCGCCCCCGGGTCTGTTTCATGTGCATGGCGCCAATACGCTGTTCGATGCCGGCGACGACTGGCTCAAGGTTGGTGGCTGGCAAAAGCTCATTGCGCGGATGTACGGCGATTATCGGAAGACGCTGTCGCACGAGCGTTGCGAACTGCTCGACCAGTTTGCGCTGCAAGACCTCGTGTTCAAGGTGGTTGGCGTGGGTAGTGTCGGGACGCGTTGTCTCGTGCTGCTTGGCGTCGATCATCATGACAAGCCGCTGTTTCTGCAGGCAAAGGAAGCGCGGCGATCCGTCGTCGCGCAGTATTTTGCGGCGGCCGCGCCGCGGCATGAGGGCGAGCGCGTCGTGTACGGCCAGCGTCTGCTGCAGGCGGCCAGCGATATTTTCCTCGGTTGGGCCACCGGCCCTGCGGGACGACACTTCTATTTCCGCCAGTTGCGCGACATGAAGCTGTCGGCTTCGATTGAACTGTTCGATAGCAGCTTGTTGCAAGGGTATGCGCGGCTGTGCGGCTGGATCGTCGCGCGTGCGCATGCGAAAGCAAGCGGCCAGGCGATCGAGCTTAGCGCCTACATGGGACGCAACGACCCGTTTGCCGAAGCGCTGACCGACTATGCGTGCAGTTATGCGGACCAGGTGGAGCGTGACTATGATCGCTTCATGAAGGCGTGCCGCAGCGGGGAGATCGAGGCGCGTACCGATGATGATATGGCGGCGGATTTCAGGGTTTAGCGTTATTACGCTGCGTGAGGAACGAACTGAAAACAATTCTCTTTTTTTGTAATCGGGCGCTGACTGCACTTCGCGGCGTATGCGGAATCGTCTGGAAGGTTTCCGGCATCCTCTGGGTGGCGTTCATGCTGCTCTCGCTTTACGTTCAAGGTACCGGTGGCCCCGCATTCCACTGGTTGTATACCGCGATCGTGCGGACGTTCGACCCTGATCCAGTGACTATCGGCTCCCTCATGTCCGTCATCAGCTACGTCGCGGCCTTGCTCTTCGAATATTCCGTCGCGACTGCATTGGCGCTGTGGGTTCTGCACACCGTGCTGCGCTACTTCTTGCTGCGCGACGCATACGATACCGTCGGCGTCATAGAGAGCCTGAGACAATCGGGTCTCCAGATAAACCGGACGCCGGTCATGTCAATGAAGATACGATTCGACGCACCGGACGGACCCATCGTCGTACGGCTGCGCAAGCTGATCGATCTCGGGAACATGCCGCGCCGAGGCGAGCGCGTCATGCTGCGCGTGAGCCGTATCGATCCGATCTGCGTCAAGTATCGAGGACCGACCTGAATCCTGGCGCACGTCGGCTCACTGGAACAAACCGGATGCGGTGATCTCGACGATCCAGTCGATAAACACCTTGACCGCGGCGCTCGCGTTTCGCCCGTGCGGATAGACGATGGAAACCGGCACGGGTGAACATCGCGCATCGGCCAGGACCTCTTTCAAACGCCCGCTGTGAAGATAGGGGCGGGCGGCAAACTCCGACAGCTGAATCAGTCCCAACCCCTCCAGGCCGCATTGCAGATAAGCCTCGGTTTCGTTGACCGAAAACCGGCTTTGCATCGTCATGGCGACGTCCTCGCCATCGACGCTAAAACGCCAATCCAGTGGACGACCGGTCGCATTCGCCAGGTAATTGACGACACGATGAGCGCCCAGGGCGTTCACAGAATCGGGCTCGCCGTGCTGCTCGAGGTAGCGCGGCGCCGCGCAGGTCAGCCAGTTCAACTGACCGAGTCGGCGCGCAACGAGCGTCGAGTCCATCAGCTCCCCACTGCGGATGACGCAATCGATACCGTCATAGATCAGGTCCGCGGGACGATCGCTGAGACCGAGTACGAGTTCGATGTCCGGAAAGCGTTCCTCGAATTCGAGCAGTCGCGGCAACACGATCGCACGACCGATTACGCCGGGCATATCCACTCGTACACGTCCGCGCGGATTTTTCGCATCCGTCGACAAACCGCTTTCCGCCTCGGCAATGTCGGACAGAATGGCCTGACACGATGCGAAGTAACGCGTGCCTGCGTCGGTCAGACTGAGCGTTCGCGTGCTTCGTCTGAGCAGCGGCGTGCCAAGATGCTTCTCCAGATTCTTTATCGTCGTCGTCACCGACGAGCGCGGCATCGACAAGGTCTCCGCTGCCTTACTGAAGCTCTGTGCTTCGACGACACGCACGAAGATCGTCATTGCCTGAAGTTTGTCCATGAGGGGCACGCGTAGCGGATTCGTTGACAGACGGTAGCAGGGTTCCCGAAGAGAGACTCATCTTACCGCCGCTGCGTGGCGGACCCGTCGCGGTTCGGCGCTCACGCAATCTGTATTCCGTCATGGCGAACAATGCGGCACGCGTGCGCCACTACACTCCAGCTCGTTCATCGGGCCTTCTCTCCGCTGTTTTTGCAGCGGGATGCGAATGCACTCTCTTTCAACGATCTTCTTCCCTGCGAGGAAAACACACATGTCGCGGAACCAGACAATTCTCGTTCTAGGCGCAGGCGAACTCGGCATGGCCGTGCTGCTTCGTCCATCGACGATCGACTCCAGCGATGCCGTCAAACAGAAAGACATCGCAGAGTTGCGCGCGTTGGGCGTCGAACTGGTTCCTGGCGATCTGGCGACGCAACCCATAGCTGCGCTCGCCGATGTCTTCGCCCGCTTCGACACGATCATTTCCTGCAGCGGGTTTGCCGGCGGACGGGATACGCAACGCAAGATCACGCGCGCGGTGCTGGACGCAGGCGTTAAACGGTACGTGCCGTGGCAATTCGGTGTGGACTATGACGTCATCGGCAGGGGAAGCGCACAGGACCTGTTCGACGAACAACTCGACGTGCGCGACCTGCTTCGCTCGCAAGAACAGACGCAATGGATCATCGTCTCGACCGGGATGTTTACGAGCTTCCTGTTCGAGCCATCGTTCGGTGTCGTGGATCTGGCAGGGAACGTCGTACATGCACTGGGTAGCTGGGACAACGCGGTAACGGTGACGACCGCCGAAGACATCGGTGCCTTGACGTCCGCCATCGTGTTCTCGGAGCCGGCAATCGTGAATCAGGTTGTGCGCGTCGCGGGCGACACAGTGACTTATCGTCAGCTCGCGGATACGGTCGACAGATTGCTGGGTCTGAACCTTCGTCGCACGGAATGGAGTGTGCCGGAACTGAGACGTCAACTCGGCGAAGACCCGCACGATGCGATCAGAAAGTATCGGGTCGTATTCGCCGAAGGGCGTGGGGTGTCGTGGGACAAGAAGCAGACCTTCAACGCGCAACGTGGGATGACGGTTTGCCGGCTCGAAGACTGGGTGCGCGAAAACCTGCAATCGGGCGACGGTGTTCCGGTTTAACCGGGCGCTGGAATTTGTGACGAACGAGCCGCTGTTGTATGGTGCGAAGGCGAAGCAGTCGGATCCCGACTGAACGATCCGCTGTCGGCGGATCTGAAATCGCTGTTCGCGAACCCGCAACCACTGCGCGCTCGACCGGATCGATTGAATCGACTGTCGCACGCATCGCCGGACGCGGATGGCCTACGTCTGCAAGGAGACATGTTGTGACCGAGGTTGCCGATTCGAAGAAGACGAAGAAGATTGCGCTCGTGACCGGTGCCAGTAGCGGCATCGGCCTGTCATGTGCCCGTAAGTTGCTCGCGCATGGCTATACGGTTGTGCTGGCCGGGCGCCGTCAGGCGCTGCTCGACGAGGTCGCCGACGCGGCGCGACAGCGCGGCGAAGATGCGCTGGCCGTCGCATGCGATGTGACCGACGACGCGAGCGTGACCGCACTGTTCGATACGATCCGGCAGCGCTATGGGCGACTCGATGTGCTGTTCAATAACGCGGGCCGCAGCGGGCCACCGGTCGAGATCGACGAGATCCCTGTCGACGAATGGCGTGCCGTGGTCGACACCAATCTGACGGGCGTTTTTTTGTGCACGCGCGCAGCGTTCGGGATAATGAAGAAGCAGTCGCCGCAAGGTGGCCGGATCATCAACAACGGCTCGATCTCGGCGCACGCGCCGCGCCCCTACAGCATCGCCTACACGGCGACCAAGCACGCGATTACCGGGCTCACGAAGTCGGTGTCGCTCGATGGTCGGCCGTACGACATCGTGTGCGGCCAGATCGACATCGGCAATGCCGCCACCGAGATGGCGGCGCGCATGGCGCGCGGCGTGCCGCAGGCGAACGGCGAGATCGCCATCGAACCGCTGATGGACGTCGAACATGTCGCCGATGCGGTACTGCATATGGCCGAACTGCCGCTGTCGGCGAACGTGCAGTTCATGACGATCATGGCGAGCAAGATGCCGTTCGTCGGCCGCGGCTGACGTTCGGCCTGAGTCGTGGCGGCGCGCGGCATGCTGCAGCCGCCCGACTTATACTGCTGGCTTCCTGCGCACGTTGCTGTTTTTGTTGCCGTGTCGAAACCATCACCCGACCATCTGTCCGCGGACGATCCACCGCCGCAACCGCCGAGGCGTCCCGAACCGGACGACTGTTGCCGCAGCGGTTGCGAGCCCTGCGTCTTCGATCTGTACGACGAAGCCGTCGAGCGTTATCGCGTGGCACTTGCCGCATGGCAGGCGCGCCAGGCATCTACGTCACGGCGATGAACATGCGCGCGCCGTTGCCCCATCCGCTGGTTTTTGCAAGCCCAAGCTCAAGACCATGACCGAATCGCAATCCGCGTTTGCCGATACATCGACGCTGGCCGACCTGTACGACTTCGTGCAGCGCCATCCGCGTCTGTTCGTGCTGACCGGCGCCGGCATCAGCACCGACTCCGGCATCCCCGGTTATCGCGACGAGAACGGCGCATGGAAGCGCTCACCGCCGATCACGCTGCAAGAATTCCTCGGCTCCGTCGCCGCGCGTCAGCGCTACTGGGCGCGCAGCACGGTTGGCTGGCCTGTCGTCGCCGACGCGCAACCGAACGATGCGCATCGCGCGCTCGCGCGGCTCGAAGCGGCGGGGTACATCCCGACGCTCGTCACGCAGAATGTCGACGGCCTGCATCAGCGCGCGGGCAGTCATGAGGTGATCGAATTGCACGGTGGAATCAATGGGGTGACGTGCCTCGATTGCGGGGCGCAGCATGATCGCGCGGCGATCCAGCACACGCTCGTCGCCGACAATCCCGGCCTGCTCGATGCGATTGCCGAGCCGGCCGCCGACGGCGACGCGCATCTCGAATGGCACGATCTAGATGGATTTCGGATTCCGCCGTGTCCGGCGTGTGGCGGGTTGCTGAAACCGTCGGTGGTGTTCTTCGGCGAAAGCGTGCCGCGCGAACGTGTCGAGCAGGCGAGCGCAGCGCTCGAAGCCGCCGACGCGATGCTCGTGGTCGGTTCGTCGCTGATGGTGTATTCCGGTTATCGCTTCTGCGTGTGGGCGCAGAAAATGGGCAAGCCGATTGCGGCGTTGAATCTGGGACGTACGCGGGCCGATCCGTTGCTTGCGCTGAAGGTCGAGGCGCCGTGTGTGCCGACGCTGACGGCGCTGGCCGAGCGGCTCGCCGCGGCCTGAGCGCGTTCGCGCACTGCGTGCGGCACACGCCAGATAGTCGATAATGACGCACCCGTGCACCCAAACGCTTCACAGCGCTTTCACGATCACGACCCGCATCCGGAGCCGCCCATGCTGACGACGCTCGAACAACTCGAAGCCATCTACGGTCAACCTCACGAACGCTCGCTGCGCAAAGAGATTCCGTTCGTCAACGAAGACTACCGGGCGTTTATCGAGCATGCGCCGTTCGTCGTGCTCGCAACAGCCGGCCCGGAAGGGCTCGACTGCTCGCCGCGCGGCGACGCACCGGGTTTCGTGCGGATCGTCGACGAACGGACGCTCGCGATTCCCGATCGTCTCGGCAACAACCGCATCGACAGTCTGCGCAATATCGTCAGGGAGCCGCATCTCGCGCTGCTGTTCGTTGTGCCGGGCGTCGGCGAAACACTGCGCGTGAATGGCCGCGGACGCATCACCGACGATTCCGAGTGGCTCGAACTGTTTGCGATCGATGGCAAGCTGCCGCGCACGGTGCTGCTGGTCGACGTCGATGCCGTGTATTTTCAGTGTTCGAAGGCGCTGGTGCGCTCGAAACTGTGGGACCCCTCGCACTACGTGGACCGTTCGCGGCTGCCGAGCACCGGCGCAATTCTTGGACGACTCAGCGACCCGGCGTTCGACGCCGCGGCCTACGACCGCGACCTACCCGAACGCGTACGCGCGACCCTCTACTGAGCGTTACCGATGACTGCTTCGCCCCCAGACGCACGACAACACTCGCCTTCGGCACAACGCAACCGCGAGCCGATCCTCGCGGTACTGCGCGACGTACTCATGCCGAGCGCACACGTACTCGAAATCGCGAGCGGTACCGGCGAACACGCGATGCATTTCGCCACCGCGTTGCCCGACGTCGAATGGCAGCCGAGCGATGCGGATGCGGCGGCACGTGCGTCGATCGCCGCGTGGATCGCGCATACGGGCGTGTCGAACGTGCGTCTGCCGCTCGATCTCGACGTGCGCCGCGTGCCATGGGGTATCGAGCGTGCGGATGCGATCGTCTGCATCAACATGCTGCATATTTCGCCATGGAGCGCCGCCGAGGCACTCTTCGACGGTGCGTCCCGCCTGCTCGGGCGTGACGCGATCGTGTTTCTGTACGGTCCGTACCGGCGCAACGGCGCCCACACGGCGCCGAGCAACGAAGCCTTCGATTACCAGTTGCGTAGCCGCGATCCCGCATGGGGCGTGCGCGACATGGAAGCGGTCGTTGCACTTGGCGCTGCGGCAGGCTTTACCTGCGACGAACCGCTGCCGATGCCGGCCAACAATTTCAGCCTGGTATTGCGTCGCAGCTGAGTCTGCCCGCAACCCATCCGCAACCCGCCCAGCGCCGCCACGGCGCGATGCGGGCCGTCATTCAGCCCGAAGCACACCCGACCTTTCGCCGCAGAAAGCCCCGCGATCCTGCCAGGAAGCAAGCGGCCGCGTGCCATTTCTTTTATCCTTTCATCCTCGACGCCCCGCGACCGCTATACGCGACGGGGCATCCCGTTTTCTGGAATCTGGAGAGTTCACATGGGCAAGCAGGCAATCGGCGTGGTGGGGCTGGCGGTCATGGGCCGCAATCTGGCGCTCAACATCGAAAGCCGTGGGCACGCGGTTTCCGTCTTCAACCGTAGCCGCGAGAAGACCGAGGAACTGATCGCTGAGTTTCCCGATCGCAAGCTGGTGCCGGCGTACACGCTGGAAGAATTTGTCGAGTCGCTCGAAAAGCCGCGCCGCATTCTGTTGATGGTGAAGGCCGGCGAGCCGACCGATGCGACCATCGCGTCGCTCAAACCGCTGCTCGAGAAGGGCGACATCCTGATCGACGGCGGCAACACGCATTTCACCGATACGATCCGCCGCAACCAGGAGCTGGCGAAAGCCGGTCTGCACTTCATCGGCACGGGCGTGTCGGGCGGCGAAGAAGGCGCGCTCAAAGGCCCGTCGATCATGCCGGGCGGCCAGCGCGATGCCTACGATCTGGTTGCCCCGATCCTCACCGAAATCGCCGCGAAGGCGCCGGACGGCGAGCCGTGTGTCGCTTACATGGGGCCGGACGGTGCGGGGCACTTCGTGAAGATGGTCCACAACGGCATCGAGTACGGCGACATGCAACTGATCGCCGAAAGCTATGCGGTGCTCAAGCAGGTAGTCGGCCTGTCGAATGCGGAACTCGGCGCTGTCTATACCGAGTGGAACAAGGGCGAACTCGACAGCTATCTGATCGAGATCACCTCGAAGATCTTCGCGAAGAAGGACGATGAAACCGGTCAGGATCTGGTCGACGTGATCCTCGATCGCGCCGCCCAGAAGGGCACTGGCAAGTGGACGAGCCAGAACGCGCTCGATCTCGGCGTACCGCTGCCGCTCATCACAGAATCCGTGTTCGCACGCGTGCTGTCGTCGCTGAAGGATCAGCGCGTCGCGGCGAGCAAGGTGATCGAAGGGCCGGTCATCAAACCGTTCAGCGGCGACCGGGCGGCGTTTATCGAAGCGGTGCGTCGTGCGCTGTACTTCAGCAAGGTGATCTCTTACGCGCAAGGCTTCGCGCAACTGCGCGCGGCTTCGGAAGAGTACAAGTGGGATCTTCAGTTCGGCACGATCGCGAAGATCTTCCGTGCGGGTTGCATCATCCGGGCGCGCTTCCTGCAAAAGATCACCGATGCGTATGCGAAAGACCCGGCACTCGCGAACCTGCTGCTCGATCCGTACTTCCGCGATATCGCCTCGAACTATCAGGCGGCATTGCGCGATGTGGTGAGCGCGGCGATTGCGGCGGGCGTGCCGGTGCCGACGTTCTCGTCGGCGGTGGCGTACTTCGACGGTTATCGCTCCGCACGTTTGCCGGCCAACCTCGTGCAGGCGCAGCGCGACTTCTTCGGCGCGCATACGTTCGAGCGTACCGACAAGCCGGGCAGCTTCCACGCAAACTGGTCCTGAGCGAGCGGTTTTACGATTGACGGCCGGGCGGCGCAGCGCGCGCCGCCCGGCCGTTTCGCATTGGCGGGCTTGATCGGGCGGCATTATTGCGGCCAGCTATCCAACCGATAGCAAATTCCGTCCTTATTGTTGCAAATCGGGGAACAGAGAATCAATGAATCTGGGGTTTTCCCTAGAGGTTGATTTGCCTAGACTGTAATCAATCGCTTAAGACACGAGTCGAAGCGAACTAACTAAAGTCTGGAGGTTAATCATGAAATCCCTGTTCCCCGCTCTCGTCGTTGCCACTCTTCTTGCCGCTCCGGTTGCATCGTTCGCTCAATCGAACCAACCGTTGACCCGTGCAGAAGTGCGCGCCCAACTGGTCCAGCTTGAAAAGGCCGGCTACAACCCGGTCGGCGACCAGACCGAATACCCGAACAACATCCAGGCAGCACAACGCCGCGTCGACGAACAAAACGCGGTCGCGCAAGCCGACACGAGCGGCTACGGTGCTGCGAGCAACGGTTCGTCGCAAGCGGGTGTCCGCGCTGCGATCCCGGCTGCGGCTACTGGCCCGTCGTCGGTGTACTTCGGCCACTAAGCCGGTCACGAGGCAGCGCGCTCATGCAGCACAGTCGAGCGCGCCGCTTACGCAGCACCCTAAAGCAGCAAACGTAACGCCCGCCCGGACAGCCCTGCAGTGGTCCGCGCCGACGAAGCGAAGCAGCAAGCATGAAATCAGGCAGCAAACGTAGCGCCCGCGGGGACAGCCATGCAATGGTCCGCACCGACGAAACGAAGCAGCGAGCATGAAATTAGGCAGCAAACGTAGCGCCCGCGCTGGCAGCCCTGCAGTGGTCAGCGCCGACGGGACGAAGCAGCAAGCATGAAATCAGGCAACAAACGTAGCGCCCGCGCTGGCAGCCATGCAATGGTCTGCGCCGACGAGACGAAGCAACAAGCATGAAAACGGCGCCGCCCGGGACTCCCCGGGCGGCGCCGTTTTTGCGTCTGACGCGCCAGATTGCGCTATACCCGGTATCGGCGCGCGATAGCCGGGAAGCGTGACTCAGCGGTTAGTCGGCAGATGCGGCAGCACTTCGTTATTGGTCAGATTGAGCTGATGGATCTGCCGGTGCGCCTTGTTCAACTGTGCCTGCGCGGCAACCCGCTGCGCCTCGAGCTGCGCGACTTCCTTGCGCACCTGATGCTGCCGGTTCGACACAGTCTGTTCCTGCGCGCTGCCGCGCTGCAGATCGTTGCGCAGCCGCTCCGCCTGCTGCTCCGACTGCGCGATCGCGCGCGCGAGCTGCTCGTTCTGCGCTTCAAGCTGGGCCCGCCGCGTTTCCCCGTCGGCGAGACGCGCGGCCTGCTCTTCGAAGTGATGGAACACCGACTCGGCAGTCTCGAGTTCGACGGTCTTCAAGGCGCGCCACAACGAGTTGTCCTGGTACAGCGCGATGTAGTAGGTCAGCTCTTTCGCATGAAACAGCAGGCTGACCGAATAATCGAAGCTGCGAAATACCCTGAACGGCGTGAGCGCTTCTTCGGAAGCGAGCCATTCGACTTCGGCGCTGTCGGCCATCAGCACCGCGCGGCCATTCACCTGCGACGGCACCACCGGAACCGGCCGCAGCGTCGTCACGGGGCGGACGGCCTCGCTCGTCGCGGGCAGATGCACGGTGGCCCTGTTGGCTCCGGTGGCCTCTTCTTCGGCGGCAGCCGGCGCGTCTTCCCGCGTGACCGGGACCAGGTGAGCTGTGCCGTTGGCGAGCAATCCGCTACGCCGGTTCAGGAGATTTTTCATCGCAGTTCCTCTAAGTGACGTGCCCTCGAAATTCTTGGCCTGGCGGCGTTCAAGCCCGGCGTCGAGCCGGTAAGCGGTGCGTAGCGCAGCGGGCAGCAGCCCGCGTGTTTGTTGTCGCGCGAGTCAGTGCAGCGTGCGGCGGCGATTCGAGAGGTCGTTGAACAGCGCGCGGCTCGGTTCGAGCGCGAACAGCCACGACTCGTCGTAGCTGCTCAGCGTATCGAGCGCTTCACGGAGTTTCTCGATCGCCAGAGCGGAGATTTCGACGGTTGCCTCGGTGCCGCCCGTGAGTCGGGTCACGCTGGCCAGCTGGACCAGGGCATCGGCGGCCTCGGCGACATCCGCGGAAAAAACGAGGTGGGCATTCAACAGTTCGACGAGGCCCGGCGACGCCGTGACATCCTCGACGTTCAGCTGCACGGCCAGAAACGTAGCTTTGTTCATCGTCGTACTCCTCAAGGACGGGACATCGCGGCGACAGGCTCGCCTGCTGGACGTGTGGCAGCAAGGACCAGTATAGGCGAGCGTTTCGTGGAATCAATGCTCCGATAAAATTGGCGGGTTGCCCGCAGAGCGGCTTCCAGCGCGGCTCGCACCGAGGTTTGTAAAGAAAGCAGCCCTATAATGGGGAGCGCGCAACCGGGTGAGGGCCTGGTTTTCGCGCTGCCGGCGGCGGCTGCAGGGGCGGGAGGCCCTTGGGGTACGCCGCTACGGCCGGTATCGGCAAGATCCGTTTCGGTTCGATTGACCCGGAACGCATCGAGCGGATGCCGATCGAACGACGGCGCCAATAAGCATCGTTTTTTGCTTCACACCCTGGAAAACTGACGATTGAACGTCGATTGACCCACGTGTCGAGGATCACAAGATGACTGGAAAACCGCTGCAGACACGCACGCAGTTCCTGATTGCCCTTTCAATTGCGGCCGCCGTCGGCGGCTGTACGCTGACTCCGTGGCCCAGCGAACCCGGCGCCACAGGCGGCCCGACCTCGTCGAGCACGGCGGCGGTGCCGGCCGGCTACTACCGCGTCAATTCCGGCGATACCGTGGCGAGCGTGGCCTCCGCATTCGGCCAGAGGCCGCAGGACATCGCCACCTGGAACGTGTTGCCCACGAACGCGGTGCTGATCGTCGGGCAGGTGCTGCGGGTTGCGCCGCCGGCGCCGGGCGCATACGGCACGCCGTACGCGGCGCCGGGTGCGGCGCCTGGGTCCCCGGCGGGCGCGGGTACCACCGAGGCATCCACCGTGCATCTCGCATGGCCGTTGCGCGGCCCGATTCTGCGGTCGTTCGTGGCCGGCAAGAACAATGGCATCGTGATCGGCGGCAAGCCGGGCGATCAGGTGCGGGCGGCGGCGGGCGGTCGTGTGGTGTATGCGGGCACCGGTATCCCGGCGTATGGGCCGCTCGTCATCATCAAGCACGATGCGACCGTGATCACCGCGTATGGACAGAACAGCCAACTGCTCGTGAAGGAAGGCGACGTGGTCACGCAAGGACAGCCGATCGGCGAAGTCGGTGTGGACGCACGCGGCGTCGCGTCGATCCAGTTCGAAGTGCGGCGCGACGGTCATCCGGTCGATCCGCTTGCGTGGCTGCCGAAGGCGGGCGGTTAGCGGGTGGCTGGCATCAAGTAATGCACCGACACCGCGGCGCCTTCGGGCGCCGTATTTACGTATCGCATACACTTTCCGCTTGTGTCTCCTTTCGACTTCCCAGCGGCCGCTTCGCGCATCGCGATACCTGACGATGTGCGCAGGCCGCGCGCCCACTCCCATAGGACCGCCTGATGATCGACCTGCGCAGCGATACCGTTACCCGCCCCTCTCAATCGATGCTCGCCGCGATGGCCACTGCCGAAGTCGGCGACGACGTGCTCGGCGACGACCCGACCGTGCTGCGCCTGCAGGCGGCAGTCGCGGAACGCGCGGGCAAGGAAGCGGGCCTGTTCTTCCCGAGCGGCACGCAGAGCAATCTCGCGGCGCTGGTGGCGCATTGCGCGCGCGGCGACGAATACATCGTCGGGCAGCAGGCACACGCGTACAAGTACGAAGGCGGCGGTGCGGCGGTGCTCGGCAGTATCCAGCCGCAACCGATCGAAAACGCGCTCGACGGTTCGCTGCCGCTCGACAAGATCGCCGCCGCGATCAAACCGCTCGACGATCACTTCGCCCGCACGCGTCTTCTCGCACTCGAAAATACGATCAACGGCAAGGTGCTGCTGGCGGGTTATGTCGACGAAGCCGTGCAGCTTGCACGTCAGCACGGGCTATCCACCCACCTCGACGGGGCGCGGGTCTGCAATGCCGCGGTCGCATCGGGTCGGCCGCTATCCGCGTTGTGCGCACCGTTCGATTCCGTGTCGATCTGTTTTTCGAAGGGACTCGGCGCGCCGGTGGGGTCGGTGCTGGTCGGCAGCAAGGCGCTGCTCGAGAGTGCGCGCCGCTGGCGCAAGGTGCTGGGCGGCGGGATGCGGCAAGCCGGTGTACTGGCCGCGGCGTGTCTGTATGCGCTCGAACACAATGTCGAACGGCTTGCCGAAGATCACGAGAACGCTGCGCATCTCGCAGCAGGGCTCGCGCAGATCGATCAGGTGAAGGTGCAGTCGCACGCGACCAACATGGTGTTCGCGCAACTGCCGCAGCAGGACAGCGCACCGCTCCAGGCGTGGCTCAAGGAGCGCGGCATCCTCGTCCTGATGCTGTACACGTCGCGCTTCGTCACGCACAAGGACGTGTCGCGCGCCGATATCGATACGTTTATCGCCGCCGTCAAAGGTTACTTCGCGCGCTGACGCTGTTTCGCGTTGCGTCCTTCACGGGCGCTTCGCACAGCGCGACTAGTTGCGCGATGTCTTGGGCAACGTACCGGCGCGATGCGACGGTGCGAATAGCCGCAAACCGCTTGCAATGCTCGCCGCCCCTGCGAAAACCGCGCCCGCGGAAAGCGCCAGCGTTGGACCATGCCGTCCCGCAATGCTGAAGCTCAATGCGACCAGCGCGGCGCCGGTGGTTTGCCCGAGCAGGCGCGCCGTAGCGATGATGCCGCTGGCGCCGCCGCTTCGTTCGGGCGGCGCGCTCGCCATCAGCGCTTTCAGATTCGGCGACTGGAAGAAACCGAAACCCGCGCCGCAGATCGACATCCGTATCGCGATGTCGAGCACATGCGGATGCGGCGGCAGCGACGCCAGCGATGCCATCCCGCCACACAGCACCGCGAGTCCGATCGCGCCCAGCAAACCCGGCGGATAGCGGTCCGACAGCCGTCCGGCGATGGGCGCGGCCAGCGCCACGACGACCGGCCACGGCGTCATCAGGAAGCCGGTTTCCACCTGGCTGCGATGCAGGACGTCTTCGAAATAGAACGGTAACGAGACGAACGCGAGACCTTGCGTCGCGAACGAACAGACCGCGGTCACCGCCGAGAGCGCAAACACCGGTAGCTTGAACAGATCGACGGGCAGCATCGGCGCGGGATGACCGGCTTCGCGGCGCATCAGCAGCAAGCCGAAGACGATCGCGACCGCTGCCGCGATCAGCACGACATGAGCGGGAGCACGCTGGGCCGCTTCGCCAAGCGCGAAGATCAATGCCGCGAACGTAATCACGTTGAGCATCGCCGCGACGCGATCGAAGTGATGTGTGCCGCGCGTCGTGTGCGGTAGCGCGGGCAGCGCGAAGGCGAGTGCGAGCACGCCGAGCGGCACGTTGACTGCGAAGAGCCACGGCCATGTCGCCACCGACAGAATCAGCGATGCCACGGTCGGACCCACGGCAAACGATACCCCGACGATCAACGCATTCAGACCCACCCCGCGGCCGAGCCGATGCGGCGGATAGAGAAAGCGGATCAACGCCGTGTTGACGCTCATGATCGCGCTCGCGCCGAGTCCTTGCAGCACGCGCGCGGCGGCGAGCAGCGGCAGTGTGTCCGCGAGCGAACACGCGAGCGATGCCAGCGTGAAGAGCGCGATGCCGGCGATATAGATGCGCCGGTGTCCGACGATGTCGCCGAGTGCCGCAAGCGGCAACAACGTCGCGACCATCGCGAGCTGATACGCATTGATGATCCAGACCGATGCGGCCGGTGCCGCATGCAGATCGCCGGCGATGGTGGGCAGGGCGGTATTGGCGATCGCGGTATCGAGTGTCGCGAGGGCGACGGCGAGCATGATCGCGGCCATTGCGCGGCGACTGCTCGCGGACATCGGTTCGTCGAAGGTGCGGGGACTGTCGGTGGCGGCGGTGGGGTCGGACAAGGTGGGACTCGTCGGGGTTGTGTATTGATGTATCGGTGCGTCGGGTGCGTAGGGGGCGCGAAAGCGCCGCAGGGCGGCCAGTTGCAAGACGATGCAGGGATATCTCGGGCCGTACGCTTTCGATGAGCTGACAGCGTGGCCGCTTTATAGCAAACCGCGGCAAATCGCGCGGCGAACCTCGCGATTGTTGCAGAGCCGGAGAAATCCTGCAGCCAGCAGCGCCATGTGCAGTGTGTCGTGTGTGCGGAAAGTGCAACTAACTGTCTGCCTCGGCAAACGCCAGCAAGCACAACGGGCAGCGAATCTTTACGGGCGGCAGTGAAATCCGTTTGCAGAAGAAGGCGGCAGAGCATGCCACAACCCGACGCGCGTGGGTGACATGGATAGTGTCCGCAATCTGGACGTGCCGCGTGAGGCCCGTGCCTGTGCAATGACCTGCAAGTGCCAGCGCCACAGCTACTGCAGAATCGCCGACCCGGCAAACTCAACTACAAGTCGCGAGCAGAATCGACAGCTTGCGGATGTGCGCCTTGAATGCCTCGGCGGTTTCGCGATCGTGTCCCGCGCCCAGATGCGGCGCTTCGGCCAGTTCCACCTGATCCTGAAATTCGTCGGAAATCCGGCGGCGGGTATCGGGTGGCAGCGCGCGAATCATCGACACCATCAGCAGTTCCTGGGCATGCATCATTCCGAGCATGGATTGTGCGTTCATGTCGACCTCCATCGGCGCGATGAAGCGGAGAGCCCATCGGGCAAGCGCGGGCCACACGGTGCTGTCGCGGCGCCGCCTTGTTCCTCTCTCATACTAGTTCACGCGACGACGCACGGAACCATGCACCGTCGCCGCGCGTCCACAATGAACCGGTGACCCGCGATCGAACCCGGCCGCACCGACATCGTGCGGTACAGTGGCGGGACGATTGCATTGCCGACAAGCGCATAGCGTGTGTCGTGCGTGTTCAGATTGGTAGGTCGCCAGATGTCCTACCTTGCATATTGATCAGCGGTCGACAGCAACATCGCGTCGCATCGCACAACCCGGAGGCTTCGATGACAACCGTGGACCTGGAGTTCGACCAGCTCAACAGTACCGTCGACGCGCTACGGCGCTCCATTTCCAATCGCATGATGTACGGCGTCGGTAAGGACGCTGTCACTGCGCATCCGCACGACTGGCTGCATGCGGCGGCCCTCGCGGTGCGCGACCGGCTCGTCGCGCGCTGGATGAAAACCACGCGCCTGCAATACGAGCAGGATGTGAAGCGTGTGTACTACCTGTCGATGGAATTCCTGATCGGTCGTACGTTCACGAACGCGTTGCTCGCGCTCGGTATTCACGACCAGATGAAAGAGGCGCTCGCGAGTCTCGGCGTCGATATGGACGTGCTGACCGAACTCGAACCCGACGCAGCACTCGGTAACGGCGGTCTGGGCCGGCTTGCCGCGTGCTTTCTCGATGCGATGGCGACGCTCGGTATTCCCGGCTTTGGTTACGGCATCCGCTATGAGTATGGGATGTTTCGTCAGCAGATCGTCAACGGCGAGCAGGTCGAGACGCCGGACTACTGGCTGCGCGCCGGCAATCCGTGGGAATTTCCGCGGCCCGAGATCCAGTATCTCGTGCATTTCGGTGGGCGTACCGTGCAGCGCGACGAACATGTCGAGTGGATCGACACTGAGCACGTCAATGCAATGGCCTACGACACGGTGATCCCCGGCTACGCGACGAGTGCAACGAACACGTTGCGACTATGGTCCGCGCGCGCCACCGAAGAACTCGACTTGTCGGCGTTCAACCGGGGCGACTACCGTCGCGCCGTCGATGCAAAGAACATGTCGGAGAACGTCTCGCGCCTGCTGTATCCCGACGACTCGACGCCGGCCGGCCGTGAACTGCGCCTGCGTCAGGAATACTTCTTCGTGTCGGCGACGATGCAGGATCTGATTCGCCGCTACATGCGCACGCACAGCACGTTCGGCCGCTTCCACGAGAAAGTGGCCGTGCATCTGAACGACACGCATCCGGTGCTCGCGATTCCCGAACTGATGCGGCTTCTCGTCGACGTGCATCACGTGCCGTGGGAGCGGGCGTGGCAGTCGATCGAGCAGATGTTCTCGTACACGAACCACACGCTGATGCCCGAAGCGCTCGAAACATGGGACGTCGAGATGCTCGCGCGGCTGCTGCCGCGCCACCTCGAAATCATCTTCGAGATCAATGCGCAGTTCCTGAAGCGCGTCGGCGAGCAGTCGGGCCACGACACGGAAATGATCCGCCGCATCTCGCTGATCGACGAGTATGGCCAGCGCCGCGTGCGCATGGCGCATCTCGCGATCGTCGCGAGTCACAAGGTGAACGGCGTGTCGAAGCTGCATTCGCAATTGATGACGCGCGACATCTTCGCCGACTTCGCGCGCCTGTTCCCCGAGCGCTTCACCAACGTGACGAACGGCATCACGCCGCGGCGCTGGCTCGCGCAGGCAAGCCGGCCGCTCTCCGCATTGATTGACGAACGGATCGGCACGCACTGGCGTAGCGATCTGTTCGAACTCGCGAAGCTGCGCGATCTGGCCGACGATGAATCCTTTGCCGAAGCGTTCCGCGAGGCCAAGCGGCAGAACAAGATCCGGCTCACGCAACGTCTCGCGCAACAACTCAAGGTAACCGTCGATCCCGATGCGCTGTTCGATCTGCAGGTCAAACGGATTCACGAATACAAGCGGCAGCTGTTGAACGTGCTGCACGTGATCGTCCGCTACAACCAGATTCGCGCGGAACCCGAGCGCGACTGGGTGCCGCGCGTCGTGATGTTCGCGGGCAAGGCGGCATCGGCGTACCGCATGGCGAAGACGATCATCCGCCTGATCGGCGACGTGAGCGCGAAGGTCAATCACGATCCGCTGGTCGGTGATCGGTTGAAGGTGGTGTTCGTGCCGAACTACGGTGTGAGCGTCGCAGAGTTGATCATTCCCGCCGCCGATCTGTCCGAACAGATTTCGACGGCGGGTACCGAAGCGTCGGGCACCGGCAACATGAAGCTCGCGCTGAATGGCGCGTTGACCATCGGCACGCTCGACGGTGCGAACATCGAGATCTGCGATGCGGTGGGGCGCGAGAACATGTTCATCTTCGGCCATACCGCCGACGAAGTGGACGCACTACGCTCAGCGGGCTATCGTCCGCGTCAGCTGTACGAAGAAAACCCCGAGCTGCGCGTCGCGCTCGATCAGATCCGCACCGGTTTCTTTTCACCCGACGACCCGCTGCGTTTCGCGGACATTTTCCACACGCTCGTCGACTGGGGCGATCAGTACATGGTGCTGGCCGATTTCGCAGCGTTTGCGCAGGCCCAGAACGACGTCGATGCGCGCTTTCGCGATCCGCATGCCTGGACGCGGAGCGCGATTGCCAACGTGGCGGGTATGGGGCAGTTCTCGGCGGATCGCACGATCGGCGAATACGCGCGCGGTATCTGGCACGTGAAGCCGCTCGACATGAGTTGAGTGTGCTGCGGGCGGCTTATCGGTGGCTTATGCGCGGTTCGTGTGCAAGCTGAGTCAGTCGTCGTGCAGCGCGGGGCGCCGCTCGACCGAAGCCGCGGCACGGCCGAGCGTCGCCTGCGACAGCGTGCGGGTGAGGGCGACGATCACCTCGTCAAGCGTGTGCGAGGTCACTTCGACGCGAAAGGTGGTGTATTCGTTGCGTTTGTCGATCGTCACGATAAAGAGGCGCAGATCGTCGCCGAGTGCGGCCTGCAGTGCCCGCCGCGCATCCGCCGACGATGTGCCGGGCACCGTGACGTCGAGTGTGACGAAAGAAACCTGGGTGGGTTGTGCATGGGGCATGCGCAAGGTGCGCGGGACGGCGCTCTCTCGAGCGAGGACGGACTGGTGGAGCATCATGGGAGCGCCGGTATCGCAGATGACGGCGCGTTGTTGAGATGACTTCACTCTATAGCCGCGCGTATCAAGCCGCTGCAAAAGCTCACGGGCAGGGTATTAACATTGTGTTAACGCCGAGCGCAGCGTACCCGGCATACCCGATGTTTCCGCGTGGGTATTACAGCGTTTTTTGCACTTTCGGCGGGGCGGCGCTCTCGGACATCGCAGCGCGCACCGTTTGCTCGACCTTTTCGACGAACGCGCGTTCCAGACTCGACAGCACTTCACGCGTTTGCCCATTGCTGTCGACCATCAACCGGTGCGTGACATCCTGAGTCGTCCACGCGAGCCCGCCGACCACGATCAGCATGATTCCGCAAACGAGGCCGCCCCCCGAGCCGAGCACGCCACCGACAATCGCGCCGATCAAACCCAGCAACGAAATACCGATCGGGACAATCTTGTTCTTGGGGACGGTCACGACACGCACATCCTGGATGTCGCGCAGCTGAAAAACCTGGCCGGCGGCGGACAGCGCGTTGCGCGTCACCGAGACGCCGCGTTCGTTGAACGGAATTTCCATCGATTCGGATACAGACGGTGTAAAGGCCGCAGCGTAACAGAAGCGGCACCCGCGCTGGAAGAGGCCCTACGACGCAGTGCCACGCGCCGGGCACCATGCAAGCCGGCAGCGCGTGTAAACGCAAAAAACGCCCCGCAGGGCGTTTTCCGGTTCACGACAGCGGCAGCAGGCACGAGGCCCACCCGCCGCCATGATCACATCGCAACGATCAGAACTTGTGGCGAATACCGACGCGCACTGCAACCTGATTGTCCGCGCCATTACCCGACGTACCGAAGTACGACGTCGGGCTCGAGCCGATCTGTGCCTGCACGTCCACGCCCTTGTTGCTGCCGGCCGCGCCTTGATAAACGCCGAGCAGATACACGTCGGTGCGCTTGCTGAGCGCGTAGTCCACGCTTGCATCGACCTGGTTGAAGTGGCCGGTGTTCGCATTCGACAGACGCATGTACGTGTAGCCGAGCGCTGCCGTCAGTGCCGGCGTGAACGCGTACTTGCCGCCGGCTTCATACGCGTTGAACGACGTTGCTGCGCCCGTCAGTGCTTCGAGACGCGTGTTCGTCCACAACGCCCACAGCGTTGCCGGTCCGATCAGATAACGACCGCCGATACCGTACGTGCGCAGATCGCGAATCGTGCCGGTGCTGACGTTGGAGATCGCGGTCGTGAACGCCGGTGCCGACTGGCTCGGGTAGCGGATATCGGTGAATGCAGCGCCGATGCTCAACGGGCCGTTCGCGTAGTTCGCGCCGACGCTGTATGCGCGCGACGAACCGGCAACCGGGCTCGTCGACGTACCGCTTGCCGGTGCGCCGGCGAAGGCGCCTGCCTGGTTCGAGAAGCCGTACAACGCGCCGAACGTGAAGCCCGAGAAGTTGGCGCTGCTGAACTTGACCGCGTTGTTGATCCGGCTCGACGTGAGCTGGTCGACGTCGTTGATGTGGTAACCGTAGTTGCCGGCCACCGACTGGCCGCCGTTCGAGTAGCTGCCGCCGAGGTAGTCGGTCGAGAACGAGTACTGGCGACCGAACGTCAGCGAGCCGATGCCGTCCTTCGACAGCCCGACGTAAGCCTGACGGCC
The DNA here is from genome assembly GCF_030464945.1 of Paraburkholderia sp. CHISQ3. Lineage (NCBI taxonomy): Bacteria > Pseudomonadati > Pseudomonadota > Betaproteobacteria > Burkholderiales > Burkholderiaceae > Paraburkholderia > Paraburkholderia sp. CHISQ3. The sequence goes on along the minus strand of NZ_JALPRG010000005.1, from coordinate 184,520 downwards.
GAACATCGCGCCGCCCTGGCCCAGCGTGCCGTTGCCGCTGTTGAAGCCGTTTTCGAGCACGAAGAGTGCTTTCAGGCCGCCACCGAGGTCTTCGGTGCCGCGCAGGCCCCAACGGCTGCCCTGTGCGACGCCGTCGTCGTACTTGACCAGGCTGTCGTGGCTGGTGCCAGCCTTGGCGTTGTTGACGTAGCTGATACCCGCGTCGATCAGCCCGTAAAGCGTCACGCTGCTTTGAGCGTGCGCGGTTCCCGCGAGAGTAGCGAGGATGGCGGTGGTCAATACTTTCTTGTTCAAGGCGTTTCTCCGATTAAAAAGATGCAATCGCGACGCCATGCTCTGCGGCCGGTCGGGCGATTGGCCGCAAATGTAAAGTAAAACAAGCGAAAGGATTGTGACAGGTAAGTTATATGCGCCATGTGTCGTTTGGGCGCTACATCGGTGTGGCGAAAGCCGGGGAAATATCGCAAGCGCCCGCCGCATATGCTTGGCAGTCCGGTCCCCATATGCGTAGCAGAAACGATTGGTTATGCCCGCTCACGGTGCATGCGACGATGCGCGTCCATTCATATCCAGTCGTAACGGGGGCCGCATGCAACGCAGAACCATCCTTGGACGTCTTTTCGTTACCGCGACCGGCGCGGCGTTGGCCGCCTCGTTTGCCATTAGCCCGGCGCATGCCGCCGACCCGACCCTGAAAGTCGGCACGATGAGCGGCCCGGATGCGCAGATCTGGTCGGTCGTGACGAAGGTCGCGGCGCGCGAAGGTCTGAACGTGAAGGTCATCGAGTTCAACGACTACGTCCAGCCGAACGCCGCACTCGACTCCGGCGATCTCGACGCAAATGGCTTTCAGCATCAGCCGTTTCTGGACAGCCAGATCCGCCAGCGCGGCTACAAGATCGTGAACGTCGGCCTGACCTATACGTCGCCGATGGGCTTCTACTCGAAGAAAATCAAATCGCTGAAGGATTTGCCCGAGGGCGCGAAGGTGGGCATCCAGAACGATCCGTCGAACGGCAACCGTGCGCTGTTGCTGCTGCAGAAGTACGGCGTGATCAAACTGAAGGCGGGTGTCGGTACGAACGGCGTGAACGCGACGCCGCTCGACGTCGCGGAGAATCCGAAGAAGATCCGGCTGGTGGAACTCGATGCTGCGCAGTTGCCGCGGGCACTCGACGATCTCGAGGCCGCATCGATCAACACCGACTATGCCGTGAAGGCGGGTTTGCAACCGACCCGCGACGCGATCGCCATCGAGGATCTGAAGGGCCCGTACGCGAACCTGATCGCCGTGCGCGCCGCGGACCGCGACAAGCCCTGGGTGAAGAAGCTCGTCGCGGCGTATGAGTCGGATGAAGTGCGCCGCTACATCGACTCGGAGTTCAAAGGCGCGATCGTGCCGGCGTTTTGACGCGTCTGCACGCGGCCGTCACTGCGACAGCAGCGAGCCCGTGCGGAACGCCTTGGCTCCCGCAACGCGGGCCACTTCCATACCGGCCGTTGCGAAGCGCGACAGATGCCGCGCGTACAGCACACCGGCCACGGTACAGGGCAGCGTGACGACGGTGTCTGTGAGCGGATCGACGATATCGGCGATCGGCTGGCCGGCTTCGACCCAACGCCCCACTTCGGCACGGAATACCACCACGCCGCTGACCGGCGCGACGATCGGCTCGGTGCCCGCAAGCGGCGTCGCAGCGAATTCGAGTAGCGGCTGCGGCGCGGCTGTTCCGGCGACCACCCCGCGATGAGTCAGATATTCGATGATCGCCTGCGCGTCGTGTTCGGCGAATTCGTGCGAAACGTCGGTCTGGCCGCGCAGTTCGATGGTCACCGAGATCGAACCGTTCGGGATCGGGAAGCGGTTGCCGAAACGGGCACGCAGATCGGACCAGCAAAAGCTGTGAATCTCGTCGAACGGATTGCCCACCGAATTCAGCGCCAGCAGCGATGCCTTCGCTTCGACGTAGCGCGCGAGCGGTTCGACTTCGGGCCACAGGTCCGGGTTCGTATAGATATGCATCGCCGCGTCCCAGTCGCAGTGAAGGTCGAGCACGACGTCGGCGTCGTACGACAGACGCTGCAGCGCGAGGCGTTGCGATTCGAGTTCATTGACGGGTTTCTGCGCGTCGAGCGCTTCGCGCATCGCGGTGCGGATGGCGCTGCGGTTGCGGTCGACGTCGGCGGATAGCCGCTCTTCGATGACCGGCAACACCAGTGCCGACAGATCGTAGAAGTTACGGTTGAAGTTCGTCGCGGAGTTCGATTCGAAGCGACCCATCATATGCCCGAGGAAATGCTGGTTCAGACCGATCGGATTGGCGACGGGCACGACGATCACTTCGCCGCGCAGTTTGCCGGCGGTTTCGAGCGCGGCCAGTTTGCGACGCAGCGCCCAGGAGACCAGCATGCCTGGCAGTTCGTCGGCGTGCAGCGACGACTGGATGTAGATCTTCTGTCCGCCGCCAGGACCGTAGTGGAAACTCGTCAGATGGCGTGCGGTGCCAAGCGTCGGGGAAATCAGCGGATGGGTCTGGGTTTGCATGGTGTCGGGGCGCGGCGCTCACAGCGGGCCGCACGAATGAGCGGTTACGGAAATGGAAAGCGGCGGCACGGTGGCTGCTCAGTGGCCGTTCCGCGCATGCGGAACGGAACGATCTTAGCCGATCCCGCCGATGTGCGCCCTGCAGCCGGTCTGCACATAGCCGGATCACGGCGTTAAAACAAAACGGGCCCCGCGTGTAGCGGAGCCCGTTCAGGTTGCCTGCACGGCGCGGAGAACCGCGCCGGTCGAAGCATCAGCTGCCGTACACGTCGAACGTGAAGTACTTCTGTTCGAGCTTCTTGTACGTACCGTCCTTGATCATGTCGGCGATCGCCTTGTCCATCTTCGCCTTCAGATCCGTGTCTTCCTTGCGCAGGCCAACGCCAGCACCGGTGCCAAGCGTCTTCGGATCGTCGAGATCCTTGCCGACGAATTCGAAGCCCGCACCGCGCGGCGTCTTCAGGAAGCCGATGTCGGCTTGCACGGCGTCTTGCAGCGTGGCGTCAAGACGACCGGACAGCAAGTCGGCGTAGACCTGATCCTGGTTCTGATACGGCACGACCTTCGTGCCCTTCGGTTCCCAGTAGGCCTTCGCGTACGTTTCCTGGATCGTGCCCTGTTCGACGCCAACCGACTTGCCCTTCAGCGAATCGGCGGTCGGCAGGATGCCCGAACCCTTCTTGGCGACGAGGCGCGTCGGCGTGTTGAACAGCTTCGCCGAGAAGCCGATCTGCTCGGCGCGTTGCGGCGTGATCGACATCGACGACAGCACACCATCGAACTTCTTCGCCTTCAGTGCGGGGATCATGCCGTCAAAGTCGTTTTCGACCCACACGCATTTTGCGTTCATGCGCTTGCAGATTTCGTTGCCGAGATCGATATCGAAACCGACGAGCTTACCGTCCGAACCCTTCGATTCAAACGGCGGGTAGCTGGCGTCGACACCGAAGCGGACCGTGGTCCAGTCTTTTGCGTGTGCGCCGATCGAAACGGTGGCGAGCAGGGCAACCGTCAAAGCCGCTAGCAGTTTTTTCACTGTTTTTACTCCTCGGAGTGGTTCAGGTGGTCGCGCATGCGCTTGTGCCGCTGCGCGACATTGCCCGGCGCGAGGACCGGGCTTGGTTTAAGGCCGCCGACCGGCGGCCGGCAGCGCGCGCCAAGCTTACCAGTTCAAAATGCTCGCGGAGTCGGTGAAACACCGGATGGTGGGGGAATCGGGCTCTAATTGCGTGCTGCGACGCAGCGAAAGGCGGGCTTTCGTAAGCGATGCGTAATCTTGTGCGCCTGCGCTCGCGCCGCGTGCCGCGCAGGCGCATCCGGTTCGACTGGACGTCGCCGCTAGACGATACGTGTGCCCGCGCGGTAAGTCGCGCGCGGCACCGGCAATGAATCGAGCATCGTGACGCGCACGAAATCCGCGCGCAGGCCGGGCGCGATCATGCCGCGGTCGTGCAGACCGGCGGTGCGCGCCGGTTCCGCCGATACCGTCGCAACGGCGCGCGGCAAGGTCCAGCCGGCCTTGTCGACGAGTTCGAAGGCGGCGGTGAGCAGGCTCGACGGTACGTAATCGGACGACAGGATGTCGAGCAGTTCCGCCTTCGCGAGTTCGAGTGCGGACACGTTGCCCGAGTGCGAGCCGCCGCGCACGATGTTCGGTGCGCCCATGATCGTTGCGATGCCGTGCGCGTGCGCGGCTTCGGCCGCGATGCGCGTGGTGGGGAATTCGGCGAGCACGATGCCTTCGGCGGCTGCCTGTTCGACGTGCTCGACGAGGGTGTCGTCATGGCTTGCGAGCGGCACGCCGAGCGCCGCACAGCGCGCGACGATTTCGCGGCGGTGCGCGTCGGCGAAACGCTGCTGCTCATCCTCGAGGACGACGAGCATCGATGCCGCCTGCTCGTCGGTCCACTTGCCGTTGCGCTCCTGAAAGCGGCGCCACTGGTCGCGGTCGTGCCACTGACGCTGCCCCGGCGTGTGATCCATCACCGACGCGAGTCGCAGTAACGGGTGAGCGCACAGCGACTCGAATAACTCGACGACGTCGGCGGTGGCGATCTCGCAGCGCAGATGCAGGAAGTGTTCGGCGCGCAAGAGGCCGCGCTCGGAAAAGCGGCTCAGTGCCTGCGCGCATTGCGTCTGCACTTCGCGCCCGCGGATGCCGGCGCCCGGACGCGAACCGATTGCGAGCGCGTCGAACACAGTCGTGATGCCCGCTGCGGCGACCTGCGCGTCGTGAATCACGAACGCGGCGTCGGTGTTCCACAGCACGCCGGGTCGAGGCGCGAGATGCTTCTCGAGATTGTCCGTATGCAGTTCGATCAGACCGGGCAGCAGGTAGTCGCCGTCCCAGTCTTCGGCTTCGGGAGCGGACGTCGTGCCGCGTTCGAGGTCGCGGATCGTGCCGTTTTCGATCCGTACCGCGCCGGTGAATACTTCATCTCGCGTCACGATGCGAGCGTTCTTGATCAACATCGACAGACTCCGTGGTGTTCGGTGTATTCAGCGTATTCAGTGCAGCGCGGCGGTGTCGCGCTGCGGCGGCTGCAGTTCGAGGCGGCGTGTCGCGACCTGTGCGCGCGTGTCCTCGTCGTGAAAAATGCCGACGATCGCCGCACCGCGTTCGCGTGCTTCGACGATCAATTCGGCCACGATAGCGCGGTTTTCCGCATCGAGCGAGGCGGTCGGTTCGTCGAGCAGCAGCAACGGATGCCCGGCGATCAATCCACGTGCGATGTTCACGCGCTGTTGCTCGCCACCGGAGAATGTCGCGGGGGCGAGCAGCCACAGTCGCTGCGGCACATTCAATCGCGCCAGCAATGCGCTGGCGCGCGCCTCGGCTTCGGCGGGTTCGACCCCGCGCGACACCAGCGGCTCGGCGACGAGTGTAAGTGTCGGTACGCGCGGAATCACGCGCAGAAACTGGCTTACATAGCCCACGACACTGCGCCGTAAATGCAAGACGTCGTGCGGCTCGGCCGCGGTGATGACGATGTGTTGCGCCGCCTGCGAGTCGTCGCGAATCGCAATCGTGCCGCGGCTCGCCAGATAGTTGCCGTACAGGCAGCGCAGCAGCGTGCTCTTGCCGGCGCCGGATGGCCCCACTAGCACCACGCATTCGCCGCGTTCGACGTCGAGCGATACGCCCGCCAGCGCATCGATGCGCACGCCGCCCTGGCCGTGCAGCGTGAAGGTCTTGCCGAGATCGACGGCGCGCAGCATCAGCGCCGCGTTGTCGGCGAAAGCGCGCGCGGGGTTGCGAAATTCGATGGAGGACATGGTTTGTCTCGAGTACGGATGTCAGACGGGCAGAACCGACGACACCAGCGTTTGCGTATAGGGATGCTGCGGGTCGTCGAGTACCTGGTCGGTGAGCCCGGCTTCGACGACTTCGCCGCCTTGCATCACCATCAACCGGTGCGCAAGCAGACGGGCCACGCCGATATCGTGCGTGACGATCAGCACCGACAGATGCAACGTCGCCGTCAGCGTGCGCAGCAGATCGAGCAGGCGCGCCTGCACCGACACGTCGAGCCCGGCAGTGGGTTCGTCCATGAACACGAGACGGGGTCCGGTCACCAGGTTACGCGCGATCTGCAGACGCTGCTGCATGCCGCCCGAAAACGCGGCAGGCAGCTCATCGATGCGCGTCGCGTCGAGTTCAACACGCTGCATCCATTGTGTTGCTGTGTCGCGAATCCGTCCGTAATGGCGCGCGCCGACCGCCATCAGCGGCTCGCCGATGTTCGCACCGGCTGACACGCCGTTGCGCAATCCGTCGCGTGGGTTCTGCTGGACGAAGCCCCACTCGGTGCGCATCAACAGACGGCGGCGCGGTTCGGACAGCGCGAACAGATCGAGCGTGTCGCCGTGCGACGTCGCATAGTGCAGCGTGCCGCTGTCGGCTGCGGTGCGCAGCGCGAGCGTGTTCAGCAAGGTCGTCTTGCCCGAACCCGATTCGCCGACGATACACAGCACTTCGCCAGGATATAGATCGAAGCTGACATTGATGCAGCCGTTGCGGCCGCCAAACTGTTTCGTGATGCCGCGGGCGCTCATCAGCGGGTTCATGCGGCGTCTCCGTGATGGGCTTCATCGGTGCCGGCGGTATCCGCATCGCGCCGCTCGTGGCAGTAGTCGCTATCGGAACAAACGAACATGCGCGTGCCCGCATCGTCGACGATCATCTCGTCGAGAAAACTTTCCTTCGATCCACACAACGCACACGCATGCTCCCAGCGCTGCACCTCGAACGGATGATCGTCGAAGTCGAGGCTGCGCACCGGCGTGTACGGCGGGATCGCGTGGATGCGCCGCTCGCGGCCCGCGCCGAACAGCTGCAATGCGGGGTTCATGTGCATCTTCGGGTTGTCGAACTTCGGAATCGGCGACGGCGAGGCGAGGTAGCGGCCATTGACGATCACCGGGTAGTCGTAGGTCGTCGCGATGCTGCCGTGGCGCACGATGTCTTCGTAGAGCTTCACGCTGATCAGACCGTAGTCCGCGAGCGCGTGCAGTTTCTTGCATTCGGTAGCGCGCGGTTCGAGCTTGTACAACGGCTCGGGCATCGGCACCTGGTAAACGAGAATCTGTTTGTCGGTGAGCGGTGCTTCGGGGATCCGGTGACGGGTCTGCACGATGGTGGCGTCCACGGTGCGCTGCGTCGTTGCCACGCCCGTTGTGCGCGCAAAGAAGCGGCGGATGTTGACCGCGTTGGTCGTTTCGTCGGAACCCTGGTCGATCACCTTCAGCGTGTCCGTGCGACCGATGATCGCGGCGGTGACCTGAATGCCGCCCGTGCCCCAGCCGAACGGCAGCGGCATTTCGCGAGCCGCGAACGGTACCTGGTAGCCCGGCACCGCGACGGCTTTTAGCAGCGCGCGGCGGATCATCCGCTTCGTCTGTTCGTCGAGGTAGGCGAAGTTGTAGCCCTCGGCGGCGCGGTCGTATTCGCTTGCTGCCGGTGCCATGGACGGGGTGTCGGTCGCGTTCATGCGGCTTGGTCCTCGTTGATCGGTTCGTCGCGGTCGTTGTCGTGTTTGTGGCTGGCCTCGTCCGCCTCATGCCGTGCCCGCAGACGCCGCACGAGTTCGAGTTCGGATTGAAAGTCGACGTAGTGCGGCAGTTTCAGATGCTGCACGAAGCCCGACGCTTCGACGTTATCGCTATGCGACAGCATGAATTCGATGTCCTGTGTCGGCGACGCGAGGGTTTCGCCGAGTTCGTCGGCACGTAACGCGCGATCGACCAGCGCCATCGCCATCGCCTTGCGCTCCGAATGTCCGAACGCGAGGCCGTAGCCCTGCGTGAATGCGGGCGGCACGCTCGAACTACCGGCGAACTGGTTGATCATCTGGCATTCGGTGACGTCGATCTCACCGATCTCGACGGCTTCGCCGAGTTCGTCGAGCTCCATCTCGACTGCAATCGTGCCGAACCGGATCTCGCCCGCGAACGGATGCGAATGCGCGTAGCCGCGCTGCGTCGCATAACCCATCGCGAGCAGAAAGCCTTCGTCGCCGCGCGCGAGATTTTGCAGGCGCGTTGCGCGGCTGGCCGGAAACGCGAGCGGTTCGCGTGACAGATCGCCGGGTTCGGGGGCATCGGGCGAAGGCGTTTCCTGTTCGATCAGTCCTTCGCGATCGAGCAGCGTGACGACGCGCGGCATCGGTTCGGAGCGTGCGTCTGTGGATTTATCTACGACAGTATCGGCATGTGTCGTTGTAGTTTCGGTTGACCCGGCGTCGCTCTCCGCGAGCAATGCGAAATCGAGCAGACGTTGCGTGTAATCGTAGGTTGCGCCGAGCAACTGGCCACCGGGCACATCCTTGAAGGTCGCGGAGATGCGCCGCGCAATCTGCATATGCTCCGTTTCGATCGCACACGTGTAGCCGAAACGCGGCAACGTCGTGCGATATGCGCGCAGCAGGAAGATCGCTTCGACCAGATCGCCCGCGGCCTGCTTGATCGCGAGCGCGGCCAGATCTTCGTCGTACACGGAACCTTCGGTCATCACGCGCGCGACCGCGAGCCGCAACTGTTCGCGAATCTGCGCGACCGTCAACGCGGCGAACTGCGTGTCGCCGCGACGTGCCTTGTCGAGCAAACGCCACGATGCCTCGATCGCGCGCTCGCCACCTTTGACGGCTACATACATGTGCTGACCTCCACACGGGTCGTACGCGGCAGGCCGACCACTGCATCGCCGCACACCAGATAGCAATCGATACCGCATGGAAAGAGCGGGGCAAGCGCCGCGCGTTCTTCCCAGAAGCGTTCGGGTAAGCCGAGCGGCGCGATGGTCGCGGTCGTCTTGATACCGGGGCCGCGCAACACGACTGGCGAACCGCCGCTCAATGCATCGACACGCACGAGCAATGTGACCGACTGTTCCGGAGTTTCGGGTTCGCCGAGCGCGAAGCTGGCAAGCGCGGGCAGTTCGTCTGCGTCGTGCACGTAGGCGAATGCCGCTTCGTGCGGTTCGTCGACGAGCGGTGCGCCAGTATGAAAACGCAATGCGGAACCGAGCGCTGTGTCCGGCTGCGCGAGCCAGACCGGCGTCGAGTAATCGCACAGTGTGAGCAGGGCGGCGAAGGCGGCAAGATCGGCACGTGTATGCGAAGCGCCCGAGGCACGCGCCGCAGGCAAGACATGATCGATCGTGCCGACGGTGCCGGGACGCGACAACACATCGAGCAGCGTGCGAAATACCGCCTGCGTGTCATGCACCGGATCGGCAAATCCCGGCGTTAGCGTGGAGAGCGCGATGTGCGCATCGGTTGATGTAGCGTTCATCAGTCGCCTCGAACCATCGTGAAAAATTCGACGAGCGTCGATGCGACGTCGACTTGTTTTTCCGCGCGCGCCGCGGCCAGTTGCGCAGCTAGCGGGGCAACCAGTTGCGCATGCAAGCGCGCATGATGTTCCGGCAGTTGCAGCAGTGCATCGGCCAGCGCAGCCAGTTCGGCGCGCCGGCGGTCACGACCGAGGTGACACGCAACACCGACCGGCGCATGACCTTCCGGTTCGCGCAGACGCAGCGTTGCGCGCGTCACGGTGGCCTCGCCGAGATTGAATGGATCGCCGCTGCCGCCGATACGCCCGCGCACCATCGCAAGGCCGATTTCGGGCGGCCGCAGCCAGTCGAATGCGGGCGCTGCCGTGCCTTCCAGCGCGCGTTCAAATGCAGCTTCGAGTGCGGCGCGCGGCGTGCGCGCAAACACCGCCATCCATGCGCGCCGGGCAGCGCCCGATGCAGGCGGCGAAACGGAAGAAGGGGAAGCAACGCTCATGAAGATGTCCTGTCGATCCAGCGTACCGCCATTTGAGCATCTATTCATCTAAACGTCTAGACGTTTAGAGTTAAAATGCGCCGTATCTCGCGCGATGGACATTTCATAATTCCATCACGGCTTGAGCACTACAATGCATCCAACGTTATTGAAACCGAAAGGAATGACAGCACCATGACATCGAACGACGGGGCAACACCCGGCACGACGGTGGAGCGAGGGGGTGGCGTTGCCGTGTGGCGACAGATCGAACAGATACTCGCGGCCGAGATCGCCGCCAGCGGTTTTGGAGAAGAGGGTCGTCTGCCCAGTGAGGGCGAACTGGCGAAGCGCTTCGATGTTAACCGTCACACGGTGCGACGCGCGATGCTGGGTCTTGCCGCGCTCGGACTCGTAACTGTCGAGCAGGGACGCGGCACCTTCGTGCAGCCCGGCGCGATCGATTACTCGATCGGCAAGCGAACCCGCTTCACGGAGAACTTGCGTCGCCAGAATCATGCGGCGGCGGGCACGATACTGTCGGCCGTGCGCGTGAAGGCGGAACCGGGTGTGGCGAAGGCCTTGGGGCTGCGTGCCGGGGCGCTCGTGTACCGGATCGAAGTGCTGAACGAAATGGATGACGTGCCGCTCCTTTACGCGCGCAACTGGTATCCGGCTGCACGCTTTGCAGATCTGCCCGCTGTGCTCGAGCGAACCGGGGGTATCACGAAGGCGCTGGCGGAATTCGGTGTCGCGGATTATCTGCGCAAGTGGAGCCGCATCGGTAGCGTGCTACCCGATGCGGAAGTGGCGCGGCGCCTCAACATCAATCGTCAGCAGCCGGTGCTGTGGGTCGAGAACGTCGACATCGACCTCAATGGCGTCGCGATCAAGTATGGCTTTACGCACTTTGCCGCAGACCGCGTGCAACTGATGGTGGAACACGACCTATGAGCGCAGCGGGGGAAGTGGAGTGGCCCGCGACGGCGCGTTTCGCGCTGTACTACGCACCACCGCGAGAATCGGCGTGGTGGCGCGCGGGTTGCGAGTGGCTGGGTCGCGATGCGGAAAGCGGTGAGTCGTGCATGTCTCCACAACCCGACGGATTGCGGCGACCACTAGCCGATCTCACGCAGGCGCCGAGGCGCTACGGCTGGCACGGCACGCTCGTCGCGCCGTTTCGTCCCGCCGACGGCGTGACGCAGCACGATGTGCTCACGGTTGCGCGTCATTGGGCGCAAACGTGCAGCGGTTTTGCCTTGCCTGTCGAGGCGGCCCGGCTCGGCGATTTCGTGGCGTTGCGACCGGCGACATCCACGGCTGAGGAACAGATGCGCGACCTCGCCGCCACCGCCTTGCACGCGCTCGCTGCGCTACGTGCTGCACCGACCCCCGCCGATCTCGCGCGCCGCCTCGAAACCCCATTGACCGAACGTCAGCGCACGTTGCTGATCGAGTGGGGCTATCCGTACGTGTTCGACGAATTCCGCTTTCACATGACGTTGTCGAATTCGCTCGATCTAGCCAGTGAGCGCGATGCATTGCTCGCGTGGTGGCATGCACGGGCGCCGCACCTCGGGCCGTTGCCGGTAGAAGGCGCGGCGCTGTTCGTCGAACCCGCGCCTGGCGAGCCATTCGTGCTCTGGCAGCGGCTTACGTTTTCTCACACGCGCGACAGGTGATACGGAGAATCGATGCAGGGTCGTTTGATCTATGTGATGGGACCTTCGGGTGCGGGCAAGGATGCGCTGCTCGGTTTTGCGCGCAGCCGTCTTGCAGGCGAATCGATATTGTTCGCGCATCGCTACATCACGCGGGCCGCCGGTAGCGGCGAGAATCACATCGCGTTGTCCGCCGACGAATTCGACGTGCGCTCCGCACTAGGCCTCTTCGCACTCGAGTGGTCGAGTCACGCATTGCGCTATGGCATCGGCGTCGAACTCGATGCGTGGCTGGCGCGCGGCTGCACGGTTGTCGTCAACGGATCGCGGCAGCATGTGCCGCATGCGCTGGCGCGTTATCCGCAGACGGAACTGGTTCACGTGATTGCCGAGCCGCATATTCTTGCTGCGCGACTCGGCGCGCGGGCGCGCGAAACGGCGGATGAAGTCGCGGCGCGCCTTGCGCGCCAGGCGCCGTTCGCGGTAGCGGACAACGTACGCGTGACGACCATCGATAACTCCGGCGCGCTCGAAGAAGCGGGCGACGCGTTCGTCGATGTGCTGCGCGGCGCGATGGAAAGCGAGCGCATGCAGCGTACCGGCTGAGCTTCCCGCCTCAGGTCAACTCGCCCGCGCCGCGATACATAAAAGGAAAAAGCGCAAAAAAAAGCGGCCGCTCCGGACCATGAAAACCGGAGCGACCGCGAGAGGGGAAGCTGCTGCGCGTTAGAACTTGTACCTTGCGCCGATTTGCAGGTAACGACCCGTGTACGTGTACAGCGACTGATCGTAACCGGTCAGGTCGGTCTGGTTGAGCCACAGCGGATCGTACGGAGGCGCTTTGTTGAAGATGTTGTTGATGCCGCCGTAGATCGTCCAGTGCTTGAAGCCCGTGTACGTAACGTTCAGGTTGAACTGGCTATACGAAGCAGTGGAGTAGTCGAGACCCAGCGCATCGGAGTACGGACCCGTGTACTGCCATGCCAGATCGGCGGTCCACTTGTGGTACGACCACGACAGGTCCGTGTTGCCCTTCCAGCGCGGGAACGAACCGCCAAACGGCTGTGCGAGCGTCAGATCATTACCCGCGCCGTCGACCGACGTCACGCCGCCGATCCCGTTCATCGTAAAGTGCCACACATAGGCCCAGTCAGCCGAGAACCTGAACGTACCAACCCTGGTCGGTATCGACTGCGAGAACGTCGTTTCGAAGCCATCCGTATCGAACGACCCCAGGTTTTCGTACTGGTTGACCATGTACGCGATGGAACCATCCGGGTTGTAGACCGTGGCCGAAGGATTGATCACAGTACCGATCGCGTTGTCGACGTGAATCTTGTACCAGTCGAAACCCACGTCGGTCGTACGGGTCGGCGACAGTTCGAAGCCGATGTTGTAGTTCTTTGTCCGTTCCGGCTGCAGACTCGGGTTACCTTCGGTGATGACGTTTTCGTCCTGACCATTCGGACCAACCGGCATGATGCCGATGTTGGACGAGTTCGTATTTTCGAGGAACTCCGGTGCGCGGAAACCACGGTTATACGAAGCGTACGTAGTCAACTGCTGGATCGGCTGGAACCGCAACGCGAAACGCGGCGAGAATGCGCCACCGAAGTCGCTGTAGTGATCATAGCGACCCGACTGGCTGAACGTTAGCATCTTGTTGATCAGCGGAATATCGATCTGATAGTACACGGCAGCAACGTTGCGCTCGCCCGAAACCTGCTGCAGGTTGGGGTTCAGCACGTCGCCGCTCATCGTGTTGCCGCCTTCTTCGATCAGTTCGCTTTCATGCAGGAACTGCGTACCCAGACCCAGGCCGACATCACCGGTCGGGATATGGAACAGGTTTGGTGTCGACAGGGTGCCGTCGATAGCATCAAGCTTGGAAATGCCGAGGTTGCTCGCTGTAGTCAACACACCGTTCAGACCGTTCGGTGTCAGCGACGGATTCGCAAAGTCATAGGTACCGTTCTGGAGCGCGCTGGTCAGAGCGGTCGGATTGACCACACCGTTGAGCGTATTGCTTACCGTGCTCTGCGAGTGGGTGTACCCCAAATTCCAGTCCCAGTCTTCCTGTCCCACCGAAAAAGTCCCCTTCACCCCCGTTCCCACACGATAGAAGTTCGAATTGGTCACTGAGTTATACGTCGTCGGCAGGTAGCCAAAAAGCTCTTGCGCGGCGCCAGTCGTGTTGTACGGATTGCTGGCCGGAACGATGGCCGAATACGGGCTGACGGTCTTGGTGACCGGGTTGTACACGAGGCCGTTACCGACGAGTGTGGGCCCATCGTTCGTGGTCGTCGTGTTGTTACTTTCCCATAAGTCGGCATACGCCGTCGTCTGGTCGTTAATCTTGAAGTCCCCGTGAACCTTGACGTTAAAGCGCTCGGTCATCGGCTGAATCGAATAGTCTTGAGCCGTATTCTTCAGGCAAACGTTACCGGAGTTTATCGCTCCGGTTTGCGATGCGATCAGGCTGCTGGACGACGGCACGACTGAGCCGCCGGCGCAATTGCCCGGTACCGATGCGACACCTGTGTTGGGGTTCAGGAGATACGTCGGTGTCTGCACACTGCCGCCGTATGGCGAGTTGCTGAAGTTCTGGTTCGCAGTCGTGTCGCGATCGGCAAGCGTAAAGCCGTTGTCTTTGTAATAACTGGCGGTCGCAGTGATGTTGTAGCGATCGGACGTCAGGTTGCCGAAGCCCCCGAGGACGCTGAACTTGGTGGTGCCGGCGCCGCCCTGGGTGGCGCCGCCATAGCTGCCGTCGACTTCCAGACCCTGATAATCATGCTTCGTGATGATGTTCACGACACCCGCAATCGCGTCCGAGCCGTATTGCGACACCGCCCCCGTTTTGACGACTTCGATGCGATCGATCGAGCTCAGTGGGAGTGTATTCAGGTCGAAGAACTGGTCCGAGCCGTTGACGGCGAATGCAAACGGCGCAACGCGCTGACCGTCGACAAGCACCAGCGTGTACTTTTCGCTCAGACCGCGCAGTGCGATACCGGAACCGCCGGCGGCAAAGCTGTTGGAGGTCGCTTCCCCCCAACTATCAGCGGAGTTAGCCGAGATCGAGCGCATGTAATTGGCCACGCTCTGCTCCCCCGAGTTCTGGATATCCTTGTTCGAAATCACCTGAACCTGGTTGAAGCCGGTCTTGTCCGCCTGACGGATCAGCGAGCCTGTCACTTCGAACGTTTTCATCTGCTGGACGTTCTTGTCGCTGCTCGTGCTTGTCGAAGTTGCCGCCGTACCCGAAGCCGCAGCGACAGGCGCAACAGGTTGACTTTGCGCGAATGCTGGAACAGCGATCACTGTCGATAGTGCCAGTTCGGCCCAGATTGTCTTTCTAATGGCGATTGCCAATGCCCGTTTCTTCATCTCGCTCCTCACACTTGTCAGTAAGGTCATACGTTGTTATGCGGAGAGATATTTTTTGGACCTCTCTCCGCGATTCACGGCGTCGCAACATCGCGACGCCGTGTCCCGGCAAGCGTTGTTCTGGCGAGTGTTCTGGTACAAGCCAGTACACGCTCAAAGAATCGACAGTGCTGTTTAATATTTATTTTTATTACCGACTACTAAGGTTCGTTTCTATCAATTACCAAATAATGTTTTTTGTAATGACTATTTAGCTCAACTACATGTGACGAGGCCGGCGCAAGCGTAGCCGGCACCTTGTGCATCATTCGAGAGAAGTTGGATTGCGCGTCAAGCAACACCAGGCCATGAGTTCCAGCGGGCAACGCCGGTTAGGTCCATGACCAGGATGCTTGCTACAAAGAGTGACTCGTCATCACGCGGCAACAATACATTGATCAAAATTTGTTTGATCAACATCAAAAACTTTTTGCCCGGTAAACCGTCTGCGCTACGCAACAGTGAAAGCGCCTGCCGTTCGACAACACCCAGGCTGCGGGGGGGCATCGCACGAGCGAAAGAGCGATACGGCGTGGTGATTGAAGCGTCGCACGTCGTTTGGCGCTCTATGTGAGGAGATGGAAGGATCGGGATCCTTACCGTGTCTTACCAGCGGTATAGGATCTATCAACTGCTCCTCTCTGAGCACGCATGCGGTTACGGCGTGGATTGACGTGCTGATGCATGAATCACGCGAAGCGGCTCTGGAATCACATCGAGCAGCATCGCGCTTCTAGCGAATCGCCAAACGACTTCGCAAGTCGTTTTTCTCTGTAGCGGTGAATTGATGTTCTTAGCGGGTCAACCCACCGATCCGCTCGCGCGCCGCATCCTGCAGACACGACACGAATTGCAATGCCGCCGGCGTAGGCAGCAGGTCACGGCGTGACAGCACACTGATGTCATAACCCGGCAACGCTTCTTCGATCTCCACAACACGCACGCCGAGCGGCGCGACCGCCGCCGCGAGCGGTCGCGTGAAGCAGGCAATCACGTCGGTCTGCGATATGAGCCCGAGCGTCACGGCAAACGACGACGGCGCACGCAACACACGCTTCGGTACGGGTAACCCGTGCGCATCGAACATCGCATGCACCACGCTATGCGGCACGTCGTCGGTACCGACGGTCACGATCCATTCGCTATCGAGCAGTTCATGTAGCCGCCGCGCGTTAGCAAGCGGATGGCCGGTCCGCATCGCCACGACGAACTGTGTCGAGAACAACGGTGTCTGCACGAGATCCGCGTCGAGTGCCTGCACGTGGTGAGTCGTCGCGATATCGAGTGTGCCGTTGCGCAGTTTCGCCAGCGCCTCGGGCAACGTCACTTCCTCCAGATGCAGACTCACGAGCGGCATCGCGCGACGAAACGTCGATACCGCTTGCGGCAACATCGTCAGCGCGATCGACGGCGTCGTGCCGAGGCTGACCTTTCCGGCCAGTTCGCCCTTCACCTGTTCGACTGCTTCGACGGTGCGCTGCATGTCGCCGAGCAGCTGTTCGGCACGCGGCAGCAGCGCAAGCCCGCATGCTGTCAATTCGATGCCGCGCACGCTGCGGATCATCAGTTCCGCATTCAACGTGGTTTCCAGTTCGCGGATCGTGTGCGTCACGGCCGGTTGCGTGATACCCAGCTCCCGCGCGGCGGCGCGCAGACTGCGATGATGGGCGGCCGCGACGAACGCCTGCAGGTGCTGGAATTTCATAGGGTATTCCCGGAGATAAACACCGTTAATCACGGTAAAAAAAACAGCATCTTATTCGAACAAAACGGCGCCGATATAGTGCTGGCGAGTTTGCCGTGCCTTCCCGCTGGCCGCGGTACGCGAGATATCCGAATCCACCCATGGAGTCCCTGATGAGCGAAGCACCCCACGCCGCCGCCGCCGTTACCGCAGGTTCTGCGGCCGGTTTGACCGAAATCGCCGATCTGGCGCCCGCCGCAGAAGGGCTGCGCGAGATCCGCCATCACATCCACCGTCATCCGGAACTCGCCTATGAGGAAGTGGAGACCGCGAAGTTTGTCGCGGAGAAGCTCGAACACTGGGGCTGGCAGGTCACGCGCGGCGTGGGCCGCACTGGTGTGGTCGGTACGCTGAAGGTGGGCGACGGCACGCGCCGCATCGGCATTCGCGCCGACATGGACGCGCTGCCGATCATCGAGGAAACCGGCCTGCCGTATGCAAGCGAGACGCACGGCAAGATGCACGCATGCGGCCACGACGGCCACACGACGATGCTGCTCGGCGCCGCGCAACGCCTCGCCGCGACGCGCCGTTTCTCAGGCACCGTGCATCTGTACTTCCAGCCGGCCGAAGAAAGCGGCGTGGATAGCGGCGCGAAGAAGATGATCGATGACGGTCTCTTCGAACGCTTTCCGTGCGATGCCGTGTTCGGCCTGCACAACCATCCGGGCGCCGAGCCGGGCATGTTGCTGTTCCGCAAGGGGCCGTTCATGTCCGCGGGCGACAAGGTGTTCATCACGGTGAAGGGCGTGGGCGGTCACGCGGCGCGGCCGCATCTGACGGTGGACCCGGTGGTGATCGCATCGAGCATCGTCATGGCGCTGCAGACCGTCGTGGCACGCAACGTGGACCCGTCGCAACCGTCGGTGGTGACCGTCGGCTCGCTGCATGCGGGCACGGCGAACAACGTGATCGCGAGTACCGCGAAGCTCGAACTGAGCGTGCGCTCGTTCAGCCCGGAAGTGCGCGCACTGCTGAAAAAACGCATCGTCGAGATCGCTCAGAGCCAGGCGCAGAGCTATGGCGGCGAGGCCGTGGTCGATTACATCGAAGGCTATCCTGTTGTCGTCAATTCGGATGAAGAGACGCAGTTTGCGATCGACGTTGCACGCGAACTGGTCGGCGACGACAAGGTCGTCGCGCAGACCGACATCCTGATGGGCAGCGAAGATTTCGCGTTCATGCTGCAGAAGCGCCCGGGCACGTTTCTGCGCATCGGCAACGGTGTAGGCGAAGACGGCTGCATGGTGCACAACCCGCACTACGATTTCAATGATCACAACCTGCCGATCGGCGCGGCATTCTGGACGCGGCTCGTCGAGCGCTATCTGAGCCGTTGAGTCAACCGCTAGGGGAGCGCGTCACCGCCGCTGTCCCGACAAAAACGCAACAACAATCACACGCTATCCAGCGACAAGGACGACCACCGATGAACACGGCCACCCACGCCCTGGACGTATCACGACCCACGAGCCGCAGCGCGATCGCCGCTGCGGTGATCGGCAACTGGCTCGAGTTTTTCGACTTCACTGTCTATGGTTTTTTTGCGGTGATCATCGGCAAGCTGTATTTTCCGTCGTCCAATCCGACGACGTCGTTGCTGTTGTCGGTGGCGACGTTCGCGGCCGGGTTCTTCACAAGGCCGCTTGGTAGTGTGCTGCTTGGCGTCTATGCGGACCGCAAGGGCCGCAAGGCTGCTCTGAACCTCACGATCATGCTGATGGCGTTCGGCACCGGTCTGATCGCGATTACGCCGACGTATGCGCAGATCGGCGCGGCGGCGCCGATATTGATCGTGTTCGCGCGGCTCGTGCAGGGTTTCTCGCAGGGTGGCGAGTTCGGTGCGGCGACTTCGACGCTGCTCGAGCAGGGCAATAGCGCGCGGCGCGGTTTTCGCGCGAGCTGGCAACTCGCGACGCAGGGCGGTGCCGCGCTGATGGGTTCGGGTATTGCGGCGACGCTGTCGGCGGTGTTGTCGAAGGAGTCGCTGGAAAGCTGGGGCTGGCGTGTGCCGTTCGTGATCGGTCTGCTGATCGCGCCGGTCGGTCTCTATCTGCGCCGCCGTCTCGCCGACGATCCCGCAGGAGACGCGCACGGCATCCAGCGCGGCGTGTTGCGCGAACTGTTCTCCGACCATCTGCGCACGCTGATTCTGCTTACGCTAACGGTGATGGGCGGCACGGTCTCGACCTACATCCTCACGTTCTACATGCCGACCTACGCGATCCACACGCTCGGGCTACCGATGTCGCTGTCGATGCTCGTCGGTGTCACGTCGGGTTGCGTCACGTTGATCGCGTGTCCGCTGTTCGGCCTGCTGTCGGATCGTATGGGCAGTCGCAAGCGGCCGATGTTGATCGGTCGCGGCGTGCTGGTGCTGTTGCTGTTTCCGGCGTTCATCCTGATCGATCGTTTTCCATCGCTGGCCACGATCATGCCGCTGACCGGGCTGATGCTGCTGTTCTTCGCGATGGGATCGGCGTCGGAATTCGCGCTGATGTGCGAGTCGTTTCCGCGCCATGTACGCGCGACCGGTATTTCGATTTCGTATGCGTTGAGCGTGTGCGTATTCGGCGGAACGGCGCAACTGGTCGCTACGTGGCTGATTCGCGTGACCGGCAATCCGCTGGCGCCGGCCGGGTATGTCGCGACGTGTGTGCTGATATCGCTGGTTGCCATATCGCTGCTGCGCGAAACTGCGCGGACAACGGCTGCTGCGGATTGACCGCATTCAACTGCGCAGCGCAATCATCTCCGATACGCTCTGCGCCGCCTGTTGCAGCGGTTCGAGAAATGCTTTCACCATCTGCTTGGCCGAATTGCGCTGCGCGTTGCCGCTGATATTCATCGCAGCGATCACACGACCCTGGCGGTTGCGGATCGGCGCGGACAGCGAGATCAGTCCGACTTCGAGTTCCTGATCGACGATGGCCCACCCCTGGCGGCGCACCTGCACGATCGTCTTTTTCAATTCTTCCTTGTCGATGACAGTGCGCGGCGTATGCGCATAGAGCGGCGCGGAACTGAGCGTCGCATCGAGCGTGTCGTCGTCTAGGGCAGCCAGCAGCACACGTCCCATCGACGTGCAGTACGCGGGCAACCGGCTACCGATCGACAGGTTGATCGTCATGATCTTGTGAGTCGGCACGCGCAGCACATAGACGATCTCGGTGCGATCGAGCACGGCCGCCGAACAGCTCTCGTGAACCTGAGCGGAGAGATTCTCCATGACCGGCTCGGCGAGATTCCAGAACGGCATCGAGGTCAGATACGCGAAGCCGAGGTCGAGAATCTTCGGCGTCAGGCGGAACAGCCGGCCTTCGGCTTCGACATAGCCGAGCGTTTGCAGCGTGAGCAGAATCCGGCGTGCACCCGCGCGTGTCAGCCCGGTCGCGGATGCGACGTCGGTGAGTGTCTGCGCGGGATGCTCTGCATTGAACGCACGGATCACGGCAAGGCCGCGAGCGAACGACTGCACGTAGGAGTCGCCCGGTTTCTCGGGGAGCGGTTCGGCGCTGACAGGAACGGCAGAGGACGGCGGCAGGGCTTTGCTCATGGGCCTGTAGGAATCGCGTTCGCGAGAGAGTGAGTGCAGGGCGGCTCGCCTGCATACAAGGCGTAGCCGAAAGCCGTGACGATAGCTTATGAGTGGTCTTTCGCCAACCTTGCCGCGTTTTCCTGCTGGCTTGCCGGCATCGGAAACCCACTTGCGCACAGCGGACAAGCGCTTGATTATAAATAACTTGTTGTCTTGAAGGGCGTTGCCGTCTCGTAGGCGGAGGTGGCCCGAGTGGTCCGCACGTTGCGCTGATTCGACCGCTGACCATGTGCTACGCTTTGCAAAGGCACGCACGAGAACTGAATCATCGGCGGATCGTATACGTGAAGCGGCGAGGATCGATTCAGCAGGAATAATCGAGTTGTTCGACTGACATTCGGGGAGCTGCAATGAAAAGAGGGTACCAGGTGGTGCTGATCGGCGTCACGCTTCTAACGGGGTGTGCAACCGGGACGACCGTGCGATACGACAGCATGGGGCCGGCGATGTCGCTGATGTCGCAGCAGCAGAAATGCTATCTCGTGGCCCAGACCGCGTCGGCCGCGGCGCATTGGCGCGATGACGGGGTTCCCGTCAGCGAAGCGCATGCGCGACTCGACGCCGTCCTCACACCGATGCGCGCACCCGACGACTACAAGGAGCGCGTGCAGGAAGGCATCGATACGACCTATCAAAGCCACATCACGGCGCTGGAGCTCTATGCAAGCATGAAGGGTGCGTGTCGTGCTGAAAGCGCGCGAGTGCCGCCGGCAAACTGAACTGCAACCTCATGGAAGCGCCGCCGGCGCCTGTCGTTGCGACACCGGCACCGGCGCAAACGCGCACGCAATGCCCACTGCAGCAAGCCCAACGATCGACGATCCGATATAGAGCCACGTATAGCGCCCGGACAGATCGAAGATCCATCCACCGATAACCGGCCCTAGCGCCATCCCCAGGCTAGATAGCATCGTCGCGGCACCGAGTACGGTGCCGATGATCCGCGTACCGAAGTACTCGCGTGCGAGCACCACATAGAGCGGCATCACGCCGCCGTAGGCCGCGCCGAAAATCAATGCGAGCGAATAAAACTGCTCGAGACGATGTGCAAACAGATAGCCGCTGATCACCAGCGCCTGTATCAGCAGTCCTGCAACGAGCACGCGTTTCGCGCCGAAGCGGTCCGCGAGCACGCCGAGCAGCAGACGACCACCCAGCCCCGATAGTCCCTCGACGCTGTAGATGCTGACCGCCGCCATCGGCGGAATGCCGCACAGGATCGCGTAGCTCACCATGTGAAAGATCGGCCCCGAGTGGGCGGCGCAGCAGGCGAAGTAGGCGAGTCCGAGCGCAAGAAACTGGCGGCTGCGCAGCGCATCGAAGACGCGCATTCCTGCGGCGTCGGCGTGGCGGTCGGGTACGTTGCTGTCGACTGCAACCGCCGCCTCGGCGGCCGGCGGTCGGCGTACCAGCAGTGCCGCCGGAATCAGGATCGCGCATGCGAGCACGCCGATCGACAGCATCGCGGTCCGCCAGTCGTACGCAGACACCAGCCAGCGCGCAAACGGCGAGACGGTCATCGGTGCGACACCCATGCCCGCCGAGACCAGCGAGACCGCGAGACTGCGCTGACGGTCGAACCACTTCGAGGTGATCGCCATCATCGGTGCGAAGAAAGCGCTGGCCGCGAGCCCGACGAGGATGCCGTACGTGAGCTGAAACTGGAGCAGCGACGTGGCGCGACTCGCGAGCGCAAGTGCGACGCCGAGCAGCACCGCGCCGGTCAGCACGACGGGCCGCGCGCCGATGCGGTCGCTTGCCGCGCCCCAGCCGAATCCGCTCACGCCCATTACGACGAAGTTCAGCGTCATGCCGCTCGAGATGCCTGCGCGGGACCAGCCGGTATCCGCGGAGATCGGTTGCAGGAAGATCGCCAGCGAGAACATCGCGCCGATCGCGATGCACGTCATGACCGCGCCGGCGCCGACGATGGTCCAGCGATACCAGTCGGCTGACGAGCCTGCCGGATCGGTTGAAAGCGTTTTGTCGTGTTGAGGGGGCATGGGTCGCTCCGTTCGTGGGGTTTCGGTGCGGTTTGCTGTGCTCCTGCAGCTACGACGAATGGGAACAGGCTAAATCGACAAGAAGGCGGCGAGCCTGCATTCGACATGGCGTACGCGGACCGCCAGTCAACGAAGCCCCGCCGGCGATCATCCCGGGCGCTTCATCCTGCTTCGAGCAGGATGTTCGCGATTTCTTCGGAGAATTGCGCCTTACGGCCGGCAATCAGCACGAGCTCAGGATTGTCCGGATCGCGCTGCGCTGCCGGCATGCCATGTGCGAGCAGCGCGCGAGTGCAGGCAACCAGATCGCCGTCCGCGACCGGTTCGTTGACGGACGCCCACGACAGCGTGCCGATTACGTCCGAGCCATAGCCGTGTTTTTCCTGCCAGCTTGCGCCGTGGGCTAACAGGAACGCGGCCAGATCGGCGTTACCGTTAAACACGGCCTGGTTCAACGCCGATGCACCCCAGTCGCCGCCGGGCGTGGCAATCGGCCAGCCAAGCTCGACCATCACGCGAACGGCCGCGTCAGACGATCCCCAGGCGATGGTGTCGGGAAGCACGCGCAATTGCGCCTCCTGCAGCGAACCGGGCAGATCGGGACGTAGCGCCTTGATGCGGCGCGCTTCGGCAGCGTCGGCGCGTGCGCAGGCAGCGACGAACTGCTCATCGAGCGAAAGCGGCTCGGCTGCGCCTGCGCGACTCAATACGTCAGCCACGTCCGGCATGCCGACCTGCAGCGCGAGCCGGTATGCGCCGATGCCACCGGGCGTGCGTGCCGATGCGTCGGCGCCGGCGCCCAGCAACGCTTCGATATGACGAGGCGAGCGTCGTAGTGCGATCGCGCGTAGCAAGGGGGCGCCCCAGTCGCTGGTCGGTGGGCCGCTGGCGGGCTCGTTGGCATCGCCGCCGTGGGCGAGCAAGAGTTCGAGTGCTTCGGCCCGCGGCATGTCGAGCGAGCGGCGCAGCGCGTTGGTTCCAGCAATGCGGGCGCCGCGTAGTAACAACAGACGGGTGCACTCCGGGTTCTCCAGCGAGTGATATAGGGACTCGCCGTCGTTGGGATCTGCGCCGGCATCGAGCAGCAGTGTTGTCAACGCGGGATCGCGGTTGACCCCGGCGGCGCCGTACAACGCGGACAGAGGTCCGTTTTCGTCAGGGGTTGCCAGCGACGCCGGCGGATAGCGGTTGCCGATTTTCTGGTTCGGATCTGCGCCGGCCTGCAACAGGTACTGTGCGCTTCGGTACAGCCGGTCGTGGAACTCCGGCAATTCGGCTAGTCGCGAATGCGTGATCGCGACGAGTGGCAGCAGTTTTAACGGGCCACCCGGGCGATCGATCCACGTCGGGTCGGCTGCTGTGGTCTGCCGCAATTGCGCTTCGTCTCCGATCGCGCAGGCGATATAAGGATCGCCGCTTGCGAGATCGGGATTCTCGCGCAGAATGCGGGCGGCCAAAGATGGCCGTGGGAGATTGGTATTGCCCGTTACGTCGCCGCCGTATACGAGTGTCAACCAGCGACTCAAACGGAGCGCAGGCGCGTCCTGCCGCAGTCGTAGCGCCTCGACATGATCCGCAAGATCGGCCCACGAGAGAAAACCATATTCGCGCGCGATGCAGGACTGGGCGTCGTGCAAACGCAGCGGCTGCGCCGAAGTATTTTCAGCGCGCGGGTTTCTGGCAGATGGAAGACTGCGTGTGAACCGCGCGATCGCGTCGCTATCGCCGGCTCTATAGAGACGAAGCAGATCTTTTGCCTGCTTCTTCAGATGCTCGAGATTAGGGTGCTGGGGTAACAGTTGCATGAAAACCTCCGTGCATGAGATCGCCGAAGGCCCGCAATGCCGGCGGCACAAAGGTTCTGGCTGCTGTCCTCGATCAACACAAGTGGGTTCAACCCTTTCCGCGGGCCCGGAAGCGGCTTGCAACGCTGTAAGTGTGGAAGCCTAGCGAGGGGAGTCTCGGGCGTCAAGTCGGGCACGGCTTCGAAGCTGTCAGATAAACAAGCGCAAATCGCATCTGGCACGGGTGATATCAATGCTTGCAGTTCTTCGCGAGTACGTTATCGTTGATAGCACTTGTTGTGGGAGCGTGGAATGGCAAATCTTCTGGTTCGCGGGGTTGATGATGCGTTGGTGCAACGCCTGCGTGAACAGGCCGCTGCACATGGGCGCAGCGTTGAGGCTGAACACCGGGAAATCCTTGCGCGTGCATTACGCCGCCCGAGAAAGCGCAGCCTCGCCAGGGTGTTGATGAGTATGCCGGACGTGGGTGAGGATGCGGACTTTGGGCGCGTGGATGATTCGCGTGAAGCCGCAAAACGGCTCGCCAATCTTGGCGGTAGCCAGAAAGGTATCAAGAGACCACCGCGTCGCCGGCGTGATGTCGAATGATTCTTGTTGAGATGAGGAAAACATGTACCTTTCAAGCGTCTCCACACGGCGCACAGAATCATCGACTAACCAGCGATCGACACGAGCCCGCAAACTGATCGTCGCGCTACTCGCTCCACTTATCTTCACTGCAAGCGCCTGGGCCGGAACGATACCGGTCACCGCACTCTCGCCGATCCAGCCCGCCAGCACCGGCACGGGCATCACATCCGAGTCGAGCAGCGACGCATACGACTACGTGTACGTACCGACGACAGCAAGCCAGCGACAGAATGTGCTCGTCGTATTCCTCGGTGGTTCGACGTCGACGCCGTCCAGCTACACCAGCATTACCGCGGAAGCCGCAAGCGACGGTTACGGCGCGATCGATCTACGTTATCCCGACAGCACGATAATCGGCACGTCCTGCGCGTTATCGCTGACGCCCGCTCTCAAGAACGCCTGCTTTGCGAATGAACGCGGCGCGACGATTTTCGGCAGCGGCGTGGCGTACGCGTCTGGCTCGACAAAATGGAGTTCGCTTGGTGTGTCGGTCACGCTAGCCAACTCCGTCGTTAATCGTCTGGTCGGATTGCTCGACTATCTGGTCCATACGGACACGGCTCGTAGCAGCTACTGGAGCCAGTTCCTGATTTCGGATCGCACTTCACCCTATGTCACTGCCAACGAGGGACCGGTGTATCCCGACTGGTCGAAAATCGTCGTCGCTGGGCACTCGCAGGGCGGTGGACATGCCACGTTCATTGCTTCTCATCTTTCTGTGCTCGGCGCGATCATGTTTTCGTCCGTCAACGATAACGTCGCCGGTGCGAGTGCGAGCTGGATCACCGCGTCCCCGGTGACGCCGCCTGTCCGTTACTGGGGGCTCGTCAACGAGAGCGATCTGGCGTCGAACGGCTACAGCTCCGCGGTGGCCACGAACTGGGCCGGTCTGGGCGGAGTGGGAATCGGTTTCCCCGCCAACACGGCGACAGTTCAAATTGCCGACGGAGCCGGTGCGCCCCTTGGTGCGCATCGCCTCGTCACGACCGGGCCAACCTGCGCCAACAACGCTATCGCCGATCTCGCGTGTCACGACAGTACGGCGGTCAACGGCGCGTATCTCACGGATATCACTGCAGCGTGGGACTACTTGTTCGGGGCTGCAGGTTCACAGTAAGACGCTGTCTTGCGTCGTCACCTCAAGGAGACATCGATGAAGCGGTGGCATCGACTGCTACAAACAGCGGTCTTACTCGTCGGCGCGATCCTGTCGCACGCTTCTGTTGCCGCGCTGTTCGCCGGCGAGCAAATCGAAACAGACGCCGGCTTTCCAACCTTGACGAAATTTATCCCGGGCGACCCAGGCCGGCCGCTCGTGGTCTTCGTTCCGGGCGCGCATCACAATGCGCGGATTGCCTATGGTGGCCACACCGGCAGTCACGACGACGACTTCGTTGCTTATTGGCTGGTGCGCGAAGGCTACAACTTTCTTGGCGTCTCGTATCCGTTGACCACCCGCGACCCGGTGATCACCGACACCTACCCGAACTACGATGCGCGCGACTGGGGAAAGTAGGTGGCAGCCGCCGCACGTCGCGCAATCGATGAGCACCATCTGACACGCAAGATCATCGTGATCGGCTGGAGCATGGGCGGTCGCAGCGCCGAGCCGATCGCAGAGGCGGCGAGAGAACAAGGGCTGGACCTCGCGTTCTTCACCTCGTTTTCGGCGACGCCGGGCATCATGGGGTTGGTCGACATGAATGCGAACTTCCCGATGACGGCGAGCGGATACGCGGACCGCAGCAACATCTACCCGATGTTCATGAAGCAGATCGCACTAGAAAACGCGATGAACGGCCACACGATTATCGACACCACGAGCTATCTGAACGATTACGTGGGTGACATGCCGGTGAATCTCGAAGGCTACGGCTTGCACTATCGCGACGGTCGGTTCGTGCGCGACAACTGGGCCGACGAAGAAGAATTCAGGGTCTACGCATACGACAAACTGCCGTACATCGCAGCGCTCATGCCAAACGAGCCGCTTGACGCAAGACACGCGTTGACGGATCAGGCGAACTGGGGGTTCGTGATGACGAACAAGATTCAGGCCACCATCGATGCCAGCAAAGTCGATCTGAACGCGATGCCGCGTGCCCGCTGGCTCGCATTGATCGACCTGGTCCGCAGCGCGCCGCAGCGTTTGTCCATCGAGATGAACGGCGACCATTTCTTCTTCATCGGTGCTGCTGGAGCGCATGAAACCGCACGGGCAATCCAGACGCTCGACGACCGGGTTGCCGGATTCAAATCGCAGCTACAGGATCTCGTGCCGTTAAAAGCGACGCCGAACTGATCAGCCGCTGAAGCTGTACACGCCGAATGCCATTGCCTCAAAGGAGTTGTCCCCATGCTTCGCTTTGCTGCGAACCTCACCATGATGTACACCGAGCACGCCTTTCTCGACCGCTTCGCCGCTGCGGCTAAAGACGGTTTCAAGGCTGTCGAGTATTTGTTTCCCTACGATTTCCCCGCCACCGAACTGAAGACCCGTCTCGACGAAAACGGTCTCACGCAAGTGCTCTTCAACGCACCGCCCGGCGACTGGGCCGGCGGCGAGCGCGGCATCGCGTCGCTGCCGGGACGCGAAGACGAATTTCGCCGCGGCATCGATACCGCGCTCGGCTATGCGCGTGTGCTTGGCAACCGCAAGCTGCATGTGATGGCCGGCCTGATTGCCGCGGGTGAATCGCGCGAACGTCATCGCGAGGTCTATTTGCAGAATCTCGCGTATGCCGCGAATGTCGCACAGGCCGAAGGCATCACGATTGTCATCGAGCCGATCAATACGCGCGATTTTCCGGGCTTCTTCCTGAACCGCCAGGACGATGCGCAATCGGTGTGCGCGGCGGTCGGCGCGCCGAACCTGAAGGTGCAGTTCGATTGCTATCACTGTCAGATTGTTGAAGGCGATCTCGCGGTGAAGTTGAAACGCGATATGGCCGGCATCGGCCATATTCAGATTGCCGGCGTGCCCGAGCGCCACGAACCGGATACCGGCGAACTGAACTATCCGTACCTGCTCGATCTGATTGATTCGCTCGGCTACGACGGCTACATCGGCTGCGAGTACCGGCCGCGCGCGGGTACTTCGGCGGGACTGGGTTGGCTCAAGCCATATCTGCGGGACGCACTTTGATTGAAGGACGAACTCCGTCATGAAAGTACTGATTACCGGTGGCGCCGGCTTTCTCGGCCAGCGCCTTGCACGCGAACTGCTGGCGCGCGGCACGCTGAAGGACGCGGAGGGCAAGCCGCAATCGATTACCGAACTGGTTCTGCTCGACGTCGTACGTGCCGCGGATGCCGGCGACAGCCGCGTGCGCACGGAAGTCGGCGATATCGCGGATCGCAGCGTGCTGGAGCGCGCAATCGACGGCCGTACTGCAGCGATCTTCCATCTGGCGGCGATCGTCAGTGGTCAGGCGGAAGCGGATCTCGATCTCGGCATGCGGATCAATCTGGATGCGTCACGTCTGCTGCTCGAAACATGCCGGCAACGTGGACATCGACCGCGCGTGGTGTTCACGAGTTCGGTGGCGGTGTATGGCGGTGACATGCCCGAGATCGTGCAGAACGATACTGCGTTGAATCCGCAGTCGTCGTACGGTGCGCAAAAGGCCATCGCGGAGCTGCTGCTGAACGATTACACACGACGCGGTTTTATCGACGGTCGCGTGTTGCGGCTACCGACTATCAGCGTGCGGCCGGGCAAGCCGAATGCGGCGGCATCGTCGTTTGCGAGCGGGATCATTCGCGAGCCGTTGAATGGCGTTACCGCGGTGTGTCCGGTTGCGGGCAGCACGCGCGTGTGGCTGCTGTCGCCGCGCAAGGCGATCGAGAGCCTGATTGCCGGGCTCGAAATCGATGCGGCGTTGCTAGGTATGCAACGCGCGCTGAATCTGCCTGGCATCTCGGTGAGCGTCGACGAGATGGTCGCGGCGCTGCGAGAAGTGGCCGGCGATACCGTCGCGCAGCGGATCGTCTGGGAGCCCGATGCGCGTACGGAGAAAATCGTCAGTAGCTGGCCGGGGCGTTGGGACACAACGCGCGCGGAACGGCTCGGCCTGACCGGCGACCGCACGTTCGCCGAGGTGATTCGTGCCTATATCGACGACGAGCACATTCAGATTCGCTGAAGTTGACAGTCTTTCCCGCGTGCGCCTATTATCGACCTAAATGTTCGTTAGACGATCTCGTTGTTCTTATATAGAACAATTTGCGTCGACATCGAACCTGTTCGTCAACGCCTTGCGCCAGGCTCGTTCGATACGTGCTGTGGCCCAAGGCCACTCGTGCATGGCATGGCCACTGCGCATGTGCGCTCGTCGCGGCAACGCATGGCGCTGCGCGTTGCCCATCAACTGGAGACATCTCATGACCGAAGCTTTTCTGTGCGACGCGATTCGCACGCCGATCGGCCGCTATGCGGGTTCGCTGTCGCAGGTGCGCGCCGACGATCTCGGCGCCGTGCCGTTGAAGGCGCTGATGGAGCGCAACAAGGAAGTGGACTGGAGCGCAATCGACGACGTGATCTACGGTTGCGCGAACCAGGCCGGTGAAGACAATCGTAACGTCGCACGTATGTCGTTGCTGCTGGCAGGCTTGCCGCAGGGCGTGCCGGGCTCGACGGTGAACCGCCTGTGCGGCTCGGGCATGGACGCGGTGGGCATCGCGGCACGCGCGATCAAGTCCGGCGAAACATCGCTGATGCTAGCGGGCGGTGTCGAAAGCATGAGCCGTGCGCCGTTCGTGATGGGCAAGGCGACCAGCGCGTTCTCGCGCGAGGCCAATATCTTCGATACGACGATCGGCTGGCGCTTCATCAACCCGCTGATGAAGCAGCAATACGGCGTCGACTCGATGCCCGAAACCGGCGAGAACGTCGCGCAGGAATACGGCGTGAGCCGGGCCGATCAGGACGCGTTTGCATTGCGCAGTCAGCAGAAGGCGGCACGTGCGCAGCGCGACGGTACGCTCGCGCAGGAAATCACAGCGGTAACGATCGCTCAAAAGAAGGGCGATCCGCTCGTCGTGTCGCAAGACGAGCATCCGCGCGAAACCAGTCTTGAGGCACTGGCGAAGCTGAAGGGGGTTGTGCGTCCGGACGGCACGGTGACGGCCGGCAATGCATCGGGTGTCAACGACGGCGCGGCGGCCTTGCTGCTGGCCAACGAGGAAAGCGCGAAACGGTTCGGTCTTACGCCGCGCGCACGCGTGCTGGGCCTTGCGACTGCTGGCGTTGCGCCGCGCGTGATGGGTATCGGTCCCGCACCCGCGACGCAGAAACTGCTCGCGCGCCTGAACATGACCATCGATCAGTTCGACGTGATCGAACTAAACGAAGCCTTCGCCTCGCAAGGACTCGCGGTGTTGCGCCTGCTCGGTATCGCGGACGACGATCCACGCGTGAATCCGAACGGCGGCGCGATTGCGCTCGGTCATCCGCTCGGGATGAGCGGCGCGCGTCTCGTCACGACCGCGTTGTACCAGTTGGAGCGCACGCGTGGACGTTTCGCGCTGTGCACGATGTGTATCGGCGTGGGGCAGGGCATTGCGCTTGCGATCGAGCGGATCTGACGCGCCAGCGACCTAACGGCGGCGTGCGCAGTACATCGCGCACCGCCATAACCAACGCCATCATCGCGAGTTCAAACTCGCCGATCGAAAAGCGCGCGAGAACCGGCGAATCCCACGCCTGTTACTTGTTACGCGCAAGCGCCCCTGCATTGTTATTGCCGCCAAACAACTGCGTCAGATAGTTCTTGTTGTTATTCATCGTCGTCATCAGCTTGTTTAGCGCGGTGAATTGCGCGTTGTACTGCGAGGTCAGCGTAGTCGAATAGGTCTGCAACTGCTTCGCCTGATTCTGCAACGTGGAGAGATCGGAGTTGAGCGCTTGCGTGCGCGTGTCGATAAGACCGCTCGTCTGCACGTAGTTCGTCGCGAACTTGTTCAGCGACTTGCCGATGCCGTTCGACGTGTTGAACAGCGCAGCCACCGAACCATCGTGCGACGTCAACGCGGTTTGCAGCTTCGCGTTGTCGAGTTTGAGCGTGCCGTCGTGCTGCAGATCCATGCCGATCGCCGACAGGCTGTGCGTCTTGCCGCCCGCCGCGACGCCGCGACTCAGCGTATCCGCGAGACCGTTGGTGATGTCGCGCAGCATCGCGTCGCCAAGCAGCGGGCCCGCCTGCGAGCCGGCCGCCGCGTTGGGCGTGTAGGTCGACAGCGAATGCGCGGTCGTGACATATGCGTTGTACGCCGTGACGAAGTTGTTCAGTGCGGTGGTGCTCGCGGTGTCATCGGCGGCGACGGTCAGGGTTTGCTTCGTGTTGGCCGCACCAGGCGCAAGGTTGATCGTGACGCCGGGCAGCGCATCCGAAATGGTGTTGGTCGCGCTTTTGACCGGGTTGCCGTCGATCGTCAACTGCGCGTCCTGTGCCGCGCTCACTTCCCTGAAACCCGACGAATTGAGCCGTGCATCCACACCGCTGCCTGCCGCGAGCGAGACGGTGTTCGCCGCGCCAGTCGCTTTCGACGTAACGACGAGGTGTTGTCCGTCGGCGGCACTGACGACCGTCGCCGTTACCCCCGGATTATTCGACGCACCGTTGATCGCCGCGGCAACGCCCGCGAGCGTATGGTTCGACGCATCGAGGTTGACGTCCATCGACTTGCCGCCCACGGCCACGGTCAACGTGCCGCTGCCGAACGTCGTGTCTTTGGCGAATGCGTTCGACGACAGCTTGTGTGCGGTCGCAACCGTCGAGATATCGAGCGCGTAGTTGCCGCCCGTCGCGCCGGTCGAGGTCGTCGCGGTGAGTCCGTTGCCGCTCGCCGTTGCCGAGAATTTCGCCAGCGCCGAGCCGTCGGCAAGACCGCTGACCGCGGTTTGCAGCGCGGACAGCGCCGCCTTCAGCTTGCCGATCGCCGACAGCTGGGTGTTGTCGAGCGTCTGCTTGTTGGTGATCTGCGCGTTGCGACCGGCGGTCTTTGCCGTGACGAGCGCCTTGACGAGATTGTCGACGTCGAGCGACGAGTTGGTCGACCCGCTGATGATGGACTGCGCCGCCTGGGCGAGCAGGTTGCTGGTATCGGTGGAAGTCGGGGTTGTGCTGGCCATGCAAAGCTCCGTGCGTGTGCGGCGTGATCTCCGGGCGGTCTCCGCAGATTGAAGCCGGATGCCGACCCTCTTTTATGGTTTACGGTGCCCTTTCATGAAACTTTACGTAATTATCGAAAAAGTTTCGTAAGGTTCGAGGGACTTGCTTGTTTGCGTATCGGGTGTCGCTGTATTCAGCCCGCCAGGCTGCGCTGAATCTGCCGCGCGACATCTTCACGTAGTGACTGGCGCTTGCGCCGCAGCGCGTTGCCGGCCGTCACACTGTCGGCTCGCGACGCATAGCGGGACGGCGGCGCGAGCACGAACCAGCCGTTCCAGCTCGCCACTGCGCCGCATTCGCGCGACAGCCCGTCGTAGTCGGCGGCCACGCGCCGCTTGCGCAGGAAGTAGCGCCAGCTGCCATAGATATGCGCCTGCTGCGACACGATGAAGGTCCCGCCGGTCCCCAGTCCCGCGGCGACGCATTGCGCCAGGTAGACGATGAAGATCTTCGGGCGCAGCCCGTACCAGCGCTTCGTCAACGCGCGAAACAGCTCGCGGCCGTTCACCGAGGCGTCCGGTCCCTGGACCGAGCCGACGCACAGGCGCGGGCGCCGCCGCTTGCCGCCGAGGTACGCAATGCTGAACGTGCACGACACGGCACGTCTTCCAGTGGCATCGCGAATACACAGCGTCCAGTCGCCTTCTCTCTGGAACTGCTCGAGCGATTCCAGCGTGATCAGCCAGCGTTCCGCGCCGACCGAAAAACTGGCGATGGCCGCGTGGCCTTCGCGGGCAATCTGCTGCGCGAGATGCGGCACGCGCTGGAGTGTCAGCGCCTGGTGATCGAGGCTCGCAGCGAGCCGTTCGCGGGAATTGAAGCCGCCATGCAGGAACGGCCGGTGCGGCCGTTCGAGCGCACCGGGATGGCGGACGATGAGCTCGCGCAACGGCGAAATCGAACAGCGCCTGAGCCAGACCGTCGTTGCTTTCCACCAGAGTATCGAGCGCAGCCACAGTCGCACCCGGCGCCAGCGATGAAACAGCGTGGCGTCCGGATAGACCTTGCGTCCGGCGTGCCGGATCATCGAGAACGAGCGCAGGAGGTCGCCGATCCAGAGCGAGCACGCGGCAAGTCTTGCGACCAGAAAAGGCGTCACGCGTGGTCCTCCCAAGGTAGCGATGGGGTGGATGCTAGCGACGCATGTCACCTGCGGCTGTCGAATTGAGCGCAGAATTGTCGAGTTTTGTGGGGGCGCCCGAAGCGGGCCAGGCGCTTCCGCTAAGCTGTCGCGCCCGGCCATTGCGCGCTGCATAAAAAACGTCGAAGCGCGTGGCGGCCAACGCGGCCGACTCGCGATAACCGATAACCGGTCCGGCCCGGTATCATGTACGCCGACTGCGCGTTTTCGCGCCGCGCAGCGGCCGTGGCGCACAAGCACCGCGGTACCTGGCAGCGCGAACCATGCCGGCCTCCGAACCCAGTCAGCCTTGAACGATTCGCCCATGTCTTTCCGGATTCTGCTCGTCGAAGACGACAATCGACTGTCCGCACTCGTCGCCGGCTACCTCAGCAAGCACGGTTACGAGGTCGACGTCGTGCTGCACGGCAACGACGCCGTGCCCGCCATCCTGAAGCGCCAACCCGATCTCGTGATCCTCGACGTGAATCTGCCGGGTAAGGACGGCTTCCAGATCTGCCGCGAGGCCCGCGAACATTACGACGGCATCATCATCATGGTGACTGCGCGCGACGAGCAGTTCGACGAACTGCTGGGCCTCGAATTCGGCGCCGACGATTACGTCCACAAGCCGGTCGAGCCGCGCATCCTGCTCGCGCGAATCAAGGCGCAACTGCGCCGCGTGTCGGGCCGTACCGCCGAGGTCCCGAACCAGCCGGACAGCTATACGTTCGGCAAATTCGTGATCAACCGCGCGAGCCGCTCGGTGATGCTGCCGGACGGCAGTACGCCCGATCTGACCTCTGCGGAATTCGATCTGCTGTGGGTGCTGGCGCGCCATGCCGGCGAGGTGGTGAGCCGCGACGACCTGATGCGCGCGCTGCGTGGCGTCGAATTCGACGGACTCGACCGGACCATCGACGGCGGTATTTCCAAATTGCGTCGCAAGCTGCACGACGACGCAGGCAATCCACAGCGCATCAAGACGATCCGCAGCAAGGGCTATCAGTTCAGCAAGATCGCGTGGGAATAGCCGCTGCGCTATGAGACGGGCCGCAACGGTCCGCAAGACGGCGTAACGCGCGCCCGACAAAACTCGACACAGCGCACCTCAAATCGACAGTCACGCGCGCGTGGACTCTCTACTATCCGGGCTTCGCTGCTCTACAAGCCCGTGTCATGTCCGCTTCCTCCACTCCGGCTTCCCGTCACGCCGTTCTGATGATTCATGGCCTCGGCGGTACGCGTCACGACTTCGGTTCGCTCGACAGGAAGCTCGAGGAGGCCGGTAGCGACGTCTACCTGCCGTCATTGCCGGGTCACGGTTCGTCGCCGGACAAGCTGAACGACGTGAGCCTCGGCGACTACATGCGGCTCCTGAGCCAGACCTACCGCGAACTGTCGACGCGCTATGAACGCGTCGACGTCGCGGGTATTTCGATGGGGGCGCTGCTCGCCCTGATGCTGTGCGCCCGCGAAGGCATCACGCGTGGCCGTCTGATCCTGCTGTCGCCGCCGCTTTTTCTCGACGGCTGGAGCGCTTCACCGATGCAATGGGCGCGGTATGTGCTGTACTGCGTGCCGGGTCTGCGCAATCTGATCCGTGTGCCGGAGAACGAACCGTTCGGCATCAAGAACACGCGCATTCGCAACCTGATCCGCCGGCACATGAAGAAGGGCAGCGGCGTGCACTATCCGTACGTACCGCTTTCGGCGATCGCCCAGGTGGACTGGCTGCGCTTCGCGGTCAAGCGCGCGCTGCATCGCGTCTCATGCGAAACGCTGGTCGTGCATTCGGAAGAAGACGAAGTGACGAGCATCCGCTCCGCCGAATTCCTGTGCGACAACCTGGGCACGCGCGACGTCACGTTCGTGCGCCTCACCGACAGCTACCACATGATCACGCTCGACAACGAGCGCGACACCGTTGCCGCCCGCACCGTCGACTTCGTGCGGCGTGAGGGTATGCTAGCGTGAGCCGCGCGGGCGGTGACCGGCCGGAGTCGCCGGAGGTTGCGGGTCCGCTCGTCGTGACCCAGCCACCCCCGCCGCCCGTGACCATGACTGCCGCCGAGCGAAAACTCACTCCCTGCCGATACCTCAAATGGCGCTGGCTGCGCTTTCGCCGCTCGTGGACCGACACGCGCGCCGACCGTGTGCCGAGCTGGTCGCGTCTGTATGTCCGCGTTTATACGCGGCTGCTCGTGCTTGGGCTGCTGGTCCTCGCCGTGCCGCTGCTGGCGTTGCTGCGCGAGCTGGGCGTAGACGTCGTGTGGCATGCGTTGCGTGCGTTGCCCGGCGGCGAGACACTGGTTGCGCTGGTGGTGTTCGGTACGCCTGCGTTAGCTGCCTATGGCTGGATGCGGCCGGTCTGGCTCGATCTCGTGATGGTTCGCGAGCGCGCCATCGATTTCACCGGCGGCCGTTTCAACACGCGTGCACGCGAATCGCATAGCGTGATCATCGGGCCGCTGGCCCGTACGCTGAACGCGCTGGCCATGCGCATGGAGCGGCTGATCGCCGCGCAGCGCGAACTCACCAACGGCATCTCGCACGAACTTCGCACGCCGCTTGCCCGCGTGCGTTTTGCGCTGGAAGTGCTGCGCGAACCGGCATCGGCCGCCGAATACGAAAGCGCGCTGGCAAGCATCGGCCAGGACGTCACCGAACTCGACGAGCTGATCGACATGAGCCTCACGTACGCACGGCTCGAATACAGTTCGCTGCAATCGAATCTCGAACCGACGGTGCTCGCGGTGTGGTTCGACGGCCAGATCAACGATGCGACGCTGCTCTATACCGGGCGCGAAATCGTTGCGCAGGTCGAGATCGATCGTTTGCTGCGCGTTGCGATGGACAAGCGTTTGATGTCGTACGCGATGCGCAACCTGCTGCGCAACGCGAGCAAGTATGCGCGCTCGCGCATCATCGTCGGTCTTGCGCTGCGGCACGGCAACGTCGAGATCTTCGTCGAGGACGACGGCGTTGGTATCCCGCTTGAAGAGCGCGAACGCATCTTCGACGCATTCGTGCGGCTCGATCGACAGACCGGCGGCTACGGTCTCGGGCTCGCGATTACGCATCAGGTGCTGCGCGCGCATCGCGGGCGGATTGTTGTGACCGATCCGCTCACGTTGTCCGGTGCGCGCTTCGAAATGAGCTGGCCGGCCGGGAGTGCGTGAAGGGAGCATGTGAAGCAACGCGCGGCAGCGAGCCGCGCTTTGCCTAGTAGATGTGACCCAACTGGAAGTAAAAGTTGTAGCGTCCGCCCGGTGCGAATGCGACACCGAGGTAGACCGGGCCGAACGAACTGGTGACACTGGTGAACAACGTGGCGCCGAGCTTGAGCGGTCCTTTACCGGTGCCGACCAGATTGTTGTTGCTGGAGGTGGCGTTGTTCCAGACGTTACCCGCTTCGAGACTGACACCCGCGAAGAGTCCGCGGATCACTGACGTGTTAAAGGTTGCGAGCTGGTTCATATAGGTCACCTGGCCGTAGTACATCGTGCTGCCGGCGAGCTGGTCAGCCGCGTAGGCAGAGAGGTGCTGGAAGCCGCCCAGGGTGAAGCCGAATGGATTAACCTGGTTTGTGCCACCGTAATCGTTGCCACCTTCTATGCTCGCGCTGAAACTGTGCCGCCCGATGCTGGCAGCAACCAGTCCCTTGCCGTAGATCTCGGTGTAGTTGGCGTTGCTGTACGTCGGGTTGCCGTTGTCGTCCTGAACCTCGTTGTTGCTGCCCCCGCGCAGCGATCGTTCTACCCGCAGATCGACGAAGTATCCCTTGCGGGGAAAAAGCGGATCGTCGAGCTGGTCGACGACAAGCCGCGCGTGTGCGTTGATCTGTCGCCCGTAGTAACTGGGGAACGCGCTGCCTGGGACGATGTTGCCCTGATCGTCGGTGTTGGGGAAGTTATAGACGGCTGATCCATAACCATGTGCGTACTCGACACCGACCCGGAAATCGCCGAATGTGGACAACGGCACACCGAGATCGAGACCCGCACGCTCCGTCTGCTGGTGATACTGCGTGAGCCTGAAACTGGTATCCGGAAAGTACAAGTTGATGTACCGGCGCTCGAAGCTGAGATAAGGCGCGACGTAATAGCCGAACTTGTCGGAGAGCGGCTGGCGCAACTCTGCATGTGTGTTGATCAGATCGCTGCCCACCGTCGCGTCGACGCGACCTTCGAGTCCGGACGACGTGATCCACGGCCGACGGTAACCGATATGCATCCGGAAGCCGCCTTCATCGGTGGAACTGCTCGACAGCCCGAGACCAAACAGCAGGAAATTCGGTCCCCACGATTTTTCTCGAGCATCGACGATAAGCGTGTGCTGATCCCCATCGCTAATCAGCTGCTGCGACACGCTTTCGAAGTCGCCAGCGGTCGTGAGTTTGATCAAATTCTTGTTCAGTGCCACTGGATCGTAGACATCGCCGGGCTGCACATGCAGCGCGTCACGGATGCGTTTTTCCGGAACCCGACCCGGCGACGCAATCTCGATCTGTGTAATACGGATCGGCCCCGTTGGCTGTACGTTGTGTGCCGCGCGGTACTCCGCGTATTGCTGCGGCGACAGCGCGAGGTGCTGGAGCGCCGGCAGCGCGGCACGCGCAGCAGCTTCGCCCGCGGCGATCGCCTGGCTCGCGTTGGCGAAGTCGGTAAAGCTCAGCGCACCGAGCTGCGGTTCGACGAGGACATCCTGTGGCCCCAACTGCTTGCGCTGCATCGCGACGTTCTGATGGATCAGGATGCCGATCATCTGCTGCGCGACATCGGCGGGTGATGCAAGCGCATCGAGCGGGCGCAGCGGCGAACCGATGTCCACAGCGATCACGACTTTCGCGCCCATGTCGTGCGCGGTCTGGATCGGCAGATTGCTGACGAGACCACCGTCGACCAGTGTGCGGCCGTTCACATCGGCGGGCGCGAAC
Organism: Paraburkholderia sp. CHISQ3; assembly: GCF_030464945.1. NCBI lineage: Bacteria > Pseudomonadati > Pseudomonadota > Betaproteobacteria > Burkholderiales > Burkholderiaceae > Paraburkholderia > Paraburkholderia sp. CHISQ3. The sequence continues at coordinate 146,606 of NZ_JALPRG010000005.1, read as the reverse complement.
AGACCCGGCAGCGCCATGCTCGCGCGAATCGCGAGCGGTAGCGAACCCTGATCGAGCGTGACCATCTGGCCGGTGCGCAGGTCGGTGGCGATCGCGCGGTAGGGGATTGGCAGTTTGTCGAACGGCTGGTTGGCCGGCACCGCGGCGGTCCAGTCCTGCAACAGCGCCTGCAGACGATTCCCCTGCACGAGGCCGGCGGGCAGCCTGAAACCGTTGGCGCCGAAACCAAACGACAGGCTGTTCACATACAGGCGCTCGTCTTCGCGCCGTGCCTGCGGCAGGTCGGCCCGGGCGGTGACGTCGAAGGCGATATCCGCGAGATTGACCGACGCGAGGCGGTCCTGCATTTCCTTCGCGGTCATGCCGCTCGCATACAGACCACCGACCACCGCACCCATGCTGGTTGCCGCGATGCAGTCGACGGGAATGCGATTTTCTTCCAGTACTTTCAGCACGCCGAGATGCGCATAGCCGCGCGCGCCGCCGCCTGACAGCACGAGGCCTACCGACGGCCGGTTCGGCTCGCCTGCGGTGGCGTGGCAGGCGTTGTCGTCGGCCAGCGCGCACTGGGTAAAAGCGATACAGCCGAACGCAATCGAGGCAGCTAACGCCCTGCGAGCCACCGCGCGCGTCGCGTGTCGGCGCGAGTGAGCGAGCCGGGCAGATGTTTCACGCGTCGCTTCGTCAAGCGACACCTCTGCTGTTATGTGCGCCGACTGTCGAATCATCTGCAGTGTCAAGCCCGGAGAAAATACGGAAGATTACATGGTTTTCGGGCCTTTAATAAGCGTCACTGGGGGCGCGCGCGAATGCGTGTGCCAATCCGTGGGGATCAAGCGGCGCCGGCTTCGGTGGCGCGGCCGCGCAAACGCAGATAGAGCAGCGCGCAACCGGTGACCGCAAGCGGCCACAACAGATACCAGCCGGTTGCGACACACAGGCCGGCTACTGCAACCAGCGCGATCCACGCGCACCGCCAGGCCCAGCTGCCGCGCGGCAGCAGCCTGACGGCCGCCGCGGTGCCGAGCGCGTAGACCGTGACAAACGAGCCGGTGGTCAGCAGCACCAGTGGCTTTGCTCCGACGCCCGCCAGCAGGACCACTACGAGTGACGCGATCGCGAGCGTGGCAACGACGGCGAGGCTGCGCCGCGGCACATCGCCTGCCAGGCTGCCGTGCGCGAGCCACGCGGGCAACGCACCGTCGCGACCGAGCGCAGCGCCAAGCTTGGCGGCGCCGGCGAAGTAGGCGTTCATCGTGCCGAGCGTCAACAGCAGCGCGGCGGCTGCGGCCAGTATTTGCACATTGCCGCCGAGCCCGCGCGCGAGCAGTTCCGCGAGCGGCGCGCTCGCCGTGCCTGCGGCCGGTCCGAGCACCAGCACGCTGGCAACGGCGACCGCCATATACAGCACACCGACGATCGCAACCGCGATGCCCGCCGCGAGCGGCAGGTCGCGCGCGGGACGACGAAACTCCGCGGCCAGATGGGTGATCGCTTCCCAGCCCGCAAAACTCCAGACCAGCAAGGCGGCGGCCGGCCCGATCGCGAGCCAGCCGTGCGGCGCGAACGGATGCAGGTTCGCGAGCCGCGCATGCGGCGCCGATGCGACGACAGCGGCAAGCAGCAACGCAACGAGTAGTGCGGCCAGCACGAGTTGCAGTCGCCCTGAAACCGTGACGCCGAATGCGTTGGCGGTCGTCACGGTCAGCATCAACGCTGCGGCAGTGATGACGACGGTCGTCTGGCCGCCTCCGAGTGCCGCAGCGACATAAGCGCCACCGAACATCGCTGCAGCCGGCGCGCCCGCCGGCACCGCGAAATAGAAACACCAGCCGACCACGGCGGCGACGCGCGGACCGAATGCATTGCGCACATAGGTCGAGACTCCGCCCGCATCGGGATAGCGTGCGCCGAGCGCGGCGAAGGTCGCGGCGAGCGGCACCGACAGCATGACCAGTCCGAGCCACGCGAGCAGCGACGCCGGGCCGGCGACTTCCGCAGCGAGCGACGGCAGTGCGATCACACCGGTGCCGAGCACGGCGCCGACATACAGCGCGGCGCCCTGCAGCACGGTCAACTGACCGGCTTGAGTGGACGGGTTCGATTCGGACGAGGTGCGGGTCATGCGTACGACTCCGGAGTAGAGCGCGGGCGGCAGGTTCGCCGGTTGCAGGGAGAGTCATCGTTATACTGGGCAATAGCTGACAACCTGTGTCAGGAATTCGACGAGAGGCTGAGATTGCGTACGAGCCGGCTGGTTTCGATGATGCTTCTGCTGCAGATGAAGGGGCGCGTAACCGCCGAGACACTCGCCGAGCAGTTCGAGGTGTCGGTGCGTACCGTCTATCGGGACATCGAGCAACTCGGTGCGGCGGGCGTGCCGGTCTATGCCGATCGCGGGCCGGGCGGGGGCTTCGCGTTGCTCGACGGCTATCGTGCGCGGCTGACCGGTATGACGCGGGCCGAAGCCGAGACGCTGCCGATTGCCGGACTGGGCGGCGCCGCCGAAGATCTGGGGCTTGCCGATCAATTGCGGGCCGCGCAACTGAAGCTGGTTTCCGCGCTGCCGGACGCCGCGCCGAACGCGTCGAGGATCGGTTCGAGACTGCATGTCGACCCGGTTGCGTGGTACCGACGGCCCTCCGCCGCGCCGCTGTTGCCGCTGCTGGCAAGCGCGGTATGGGAGCAAAAGCGTGTCTCGATGCACTACGAAAGCTGGGACAGCGGCGGTCGGCGTATTCGCGAGCCGCTCGGTCTCGTACTGAAAGCCGGCGACTGGTATCTGCTCGCGCGTGCGCGCACGCAGATGCGCATCTACAAGGTCGCGAGCATGACGCAACTGGTCGTGCTCGACGAATCGTTCGAGTACCCGCCGCAATTCGATCTGCGCGCCGAGTGGTCGGCGGCTGTGGTCGCTTTTGAGCGGAGTCTGCTGAAGGGTATGGCGCGCTTGCGTGTCGCGCCGCGGGGGATGGCGCGCCTCGAGCGGCTCGGCGCGGCGGCACTCGACCAGGCCTGCATCGGTGCGCCAGATGCGCGTGGCTGGCGCGAGGTCACGCTGCCGGTTGAATCACCCGATTTCGCCGCCGAGCAATTGCTGGGGCTAGCCGGATATGTCGAAGTGATTGAGCCGCGCGCGCTGCGTACGCGGCTACGAGGTCTTGCATTGCGCGTGGCGAAACTGAATGCGAAGTGAATGCGACGTGAGTGGGACCTGAGTGCAGGCGCCGATAGCACAGCGCCCGCGTACGTATTACTTCGCTGATTCGACCTGACCGCGAATTTCACCGCCGGGGTTCTTCGCCGTATGGACGTTGAAATACCAGTTGCCCGCGAGCAGATCTTTTTCCTGCGCGTCGGTGAGCGTGGCATGACCGTCGATCGGGCTCGGCAGATCCTTCGCGGCGATCGGGATCACGACGCCTGCGTTCTTGCCGACCGGTGCAGGGCCGTGAAAGTGAGCCATCGTCGCGGGGCCGGTCAGATCCGAATAGACGACATGCCACTGCAAATCTTTCGTCGATGTGTCGTAGGTGCCGGTCAGTTGCCCGTGACCGTCGCTGGTTTTGGCCGGCACTTCGGATGCGGCCTTCAGGTCGGCGTGCAGGTTGACCGTGTCGGCAAGCGCGAGGAGCGGCGAGCCGAGACCGAGCGTCAGTGCGATCAGGGGAATGCTGTGCGTCAGTTTCATGATTTCTTCCGTGGTCGATTTCGATGAGGGGGGTTCTCGTTCGGCCGGTGTTCTGCCGTCCGATTCGATAACGGGCATGTAGCAAACGTTATTCCATCAAGCGTCGCTTTTCTTTGTGACATGACGTCGGGGCTGCACATCCTGCTGGATGTGCGCTTCATGTTTAGCCCACATGCGGCGCGCGCCCCGGCAGGGCAGCGTCGCCAAACAGCGAGTCGACCTGATTGCCGGAGATGCGCTTTGCAAGCGCCGCGAGATCGACCTGATCGGGCTTGCCGATCAACGCGTAGCCAAGTTCCGCTTGCCGCCAGGTGACGACGTTCATGCTGTCGATACGTCGTTCGGCGACGGCCTGGTCCGGCTTCGTCTCCTTCATTACGCACAGGGCAACGGGCGCACCTTGCTGCGGCAAATAGACGATCTGCACGAGCGCCTTGTCGCCGAAACGTAGCCGCTGGACGCGCTTGAACGTGAGACCCGCGGCACGCAGGTCGGGAATGTTGACGGCCAGGCCGTCTTCGCTGCGAATCTCGTCGAGGGTCTTCTTCGACAGATCGGCGTTGCCGTCCACGTACTCGAGCGTGTCGCGCGAATAAAGCTGCTGATAGCCGGCTGCTGCGACGACCCAGGAGCGCGCGCTACCTTCATTCCCCACCGATCCCGACTGCAAGCTAGCCGCCGCACCTGGTCCAAGCCGCAGCACCGCACCGCAAACAAATGCGCCGGCGACAAACGCGACGGCGAGCCACGCGGGCGCAAAGCGCAGCCGCGAACGCACCGGTGCCGCGGGCGCGGCGCCGGGAACCTGCGGCATGACGGGGTCGTTGGCGCCGGACTGGGGCGTACTGTCTTTCTGGGCCGCTGCGCGGGCCAGATCGTCGATTTTCTGCGCAAGCCCGGCCGGCACCGGCGGCAGTTTTTGCCGGGCAAACGCCTCGCGATACGGTAATTGCGAGGCGTGCAGCAGCGCAACCTGCTCCGCGACATCCGGCGACGACCGCAGCGCCTGTTCGATTTCCGCGCGCTCGTGCGCCGGCAATTCGCCGTTCACATAAGCCAGCAGCTGGATTTCGTCCGGTTTCATAAGACGGCGCTATTTCTCTGTGCGGATGGATTCAATGCTTCGCTCTTCTTCGTTCTTGCCATCGATGGTCTGATCGATGCTTCCTTACGAATTGAAAACACTTCGGCGCGCGGATTTGTTCCAGCGCGCCGAGGTTATTTTCGAAGGGCGATTTTCAGGCGTCCGGCGATGTCCAGGACGCGGCTGTCGGCCCGGCTGTTGCGCCGAACAACGGGTTGGTGCCGTGCCCCGCAATCTGCCTGCCGATCGATTCGAGGTCGATGTCGCTTACGTTGCCGAGCAGCGCGTAGCCCACTTTCGCCTGGCGCCACGTTATCACATGCATCGAATCGACCGTCCTTGCTGCCACCGCGGCATCGGGCTTTGGATCGCCGATCACGCACAGCGAGACAGGTGGCCCTTTGCGCGGCAGGTAGACGATCTGCACGAGCGGCTTGTTGTTGAAGTTGAGCCGCTGGATCGCCTTGAACTGCAAACCGGCGCTGCTGAGGTCGGGTACGTTCAGTGCGAGATGGTCCTTTGCGCGGATCTCGTCGATGATGCTTGCCGTACGCTGCGGATCGACCGGCGTATAGGCCACGGTGTCGCGCGTATAGAGGCGCTGGTAACCGGCCGCGGCGGCAACCCATGGTGACATGCCGTCGCCGGCGGTACCGATCAGCGGGCCCGTGCGCAACACCAGGCCGGCACAGAATGCACCGGCCACGCACGCCGCGGCGAGCCATACCGGGACGCCGCGCAAACGCGAGCGGACGGGGGCGGCTGCGGGCGTGGTTGTGGCGGTGGGCAGCACACCGGTGGCTCGATCGGCGTTTGCGGCCGTATGAGTCACCCGGTGTTGCTGGACCAGTGCGTCGACGTTCTGCGCGAGCGACGCGGGCACCGGCGGCAGTTTCTGCGCGGCGAACGCGCGCCGATAGTCGAACTGCGATGCGCGCAACATCCTGACGAATTCGGCCGCTTCGTCCGAACCGGCGACGAGCGTTTCCACTTCGGCGCGCTGCGTCGGCGGCAGTTCGCCGTCGACATAAGCCAGCAGTAAGGTTTCGTCGATTGTCATGCGATCGAGTCCTTACGTTGGGTCGCGCCGCGCGGTGCTTCATCGCGCGTGGCGAATTGCGCGCCGATTGCCTGGCGAGCGCGCGACAGCCGGCTCATCACGGTGCCGATCGGGACTTCGAGCGCATCGGCGGCTTCCTGGTAGCTTAAGCCCTCCACGGCCACGAGCAGCATCACGACGCGCTGCGCTTCGGGCAGACGCGCCACGGCGTCGATGATCTGCGCGTTCATGACCTGCGTTTCCGGCGTCTGTCCGCTCGGATCGGCGATGTTTTCGAGGAAGTCGTCGTCCCATTCCATGCTGGAACGCTTGCGCACGCTGCGGGCACGCAACTCGTTGATCCAGGTCGTGTGAACGATCGAGAACATCCAGCTGAGTGGTGCGGTACCGGGCTGCAATTGATGCGCCCGTTCGAGTGCGCGCACGCAGGCGCGCTGCACCAGATCTTCCGCATCATGCTGATCGCCGGCAATGCGCAGCGCGAACGCCCACAGCCGCGGCAGCATCTCGGGAAGCATGCTGGGTAAATCTACACCGGTCATCGACGTGTCTCTCCAGGTGTCCGAATGCGTCGTCTACCGGTTTTGTGCGCGTGAATGCGCGCGCCGGCATGACGTCGATGCCGGAGTTTAACGTGAGACCCGTGTTTTTGCCTGGCGCCGCAGCGACGCGCTGGTGGTAATTGCCTGGAGGACAGGTGCGGTGATGCGTTCCATGCTGGACACGACGCAGGTTGGCGCAGCGAATGGCTGCATGACCTGCGTCGCGTTGCTTTCATGAAGCCGACAACAGACTGTCGAACTAGCTGTTTATCGGGCTACGTTTTGAGCTTTACGGTGTCACGTCGAGGCGACCGTACACACCGGTCGTCGGCGTCGGGCCGGCCGCGAAGAAAAGCGTGTTGAGCGGCTGGTTGTCGACGTTGTTGCCGAATGCCATGCCCCAGATACCCGGTTGCTTGAACGTCGAACCACTCGTGCTGGTTAGCGCGCCGAGGAACTTGCCGCTATTTGGATCGAACGCATCGATCGTGCCGTCGCCGAAGTTGCCGACGAGCAGATCGTTGCTCGCCGCGCCGAAATTGGCGGGCGCGACTACGAGTCCCCATGGCGAATTGAGTGTGCCCGCGGTGGCAATGCGTTTGATGAGGTTACCGGCGGTATCGAAGGCATCGACGACGCCGTTGCCCGCACCGTTCACCTGCGTGTGTCCATCGGGACCGAGCAACGCGTAGCTGACGTACACGGTACCGCCGATCGCGGCGATGCCGAATGGCGACAGGCCCGCAGGCAATTGCGGATCGACGAACTTGCCGGCCAGTTGAATCTTGTTGAAGGACTTGTCGAACACATCGACTTTCTTGTTGTGGAAGTCGGTTGCGTATAACAGGTTCGCACCTGCGTTCACGCCGATCGCGAGGCCCTTGTAGACCGCTGCGCCTGCGCCGTCGTCGTAGGCGTTGACCGCTTGTGTCGGCAGGACCTTCGGCGACCATGCCGCGATCGTGCCGGCGTCGGTTGCCCACAGGAACACTGCATTGGCCGAGGCTCCACCGTTCGCGCTGATCTGGAAGTCGGTGCTCTTGTTGAACACGATGCCCGTGGGCCCCGCTGCCTGGCCCGCGGCATTCGGTGCAATCGTGACGACGAGCGACTGTACGACGCCGTTGCCGTCATACAGAGTCGACTTCTTCGTGTTGTTGTCGGACACCCACACCACACCGGTCGGATTGAAGGCGATGCCCCAGCCGTTTTTCAGATTCGGGTCGATGTTCGCCGCGGCGACGCTGCCGTCCGACACGAGTGTCGTAGCCTTGAATTGTGCCGGCATGGTTGGCGTCGAACTGTTGTCGCTGCTGCCGCACGCGGCGAGCGTGGCTGCCGTGATCGTGCACAGTGTGACGAGTACTGCGTTTCGATGCAGTTTCATGGTGAATTCCCAGTGGATGGATGTGTGTGCGGTTGCTCTACAGCGATGTCTCTGTGTCGCTGTCGCAGAGATGAGCTAACGCTATGGGTCGCAACGATCTGAGTGCTCGATGGTTTTTGCCGCGATTACTCGGTCGTCCTGTGCAAAACGTGCGGTGAGGCGGTTTATTCCGCGTTTATCGCAAAGACGTTTTCGATGCATCGCTGTTTGGAAACGTGCGGTTTATGCGCGTGAAAATAATCGACCGGTGATGGAATAGTTGCGGCATACCGGCTGTTATGCAGGTGCGTCTATGAAAGTCCAGCTGCTCATCCGCGGCTACAATCTCGCGTGCCATGTGGTTCATTCAAGGTGATAGTCATGTCCAGGAACAGTGTGCTGTTGGGTATTGCAACCGTCGTCGGTATATCGGTGTTGGGTGCGTGTACAACGATGCCAGCTACTTCCGCATCGACATCGGTATCGGCCTCGCCTTCGATCGATCCGCCGGCGCAGGCCCAGCGCGCGATGACGCTGGTGGCGTCGGGCGTGCAGATCTATTCGTGCGAGTACGATGCGCAGCATCGTCTGGGCTGGGTATTCAAAAGCCCGCAGGCCACGCTATTCGATGCGAGCGGCGAGGCTGTGGTCCGGCATGGCACGGGGCCGTCGTGGGAGGCGCAAGACGGTAGCCGCATCGTCGGGCACGTGCTTGCGCAGCGCGCCAGCGATACGCCGGCGAGCGTGCCGCAACTGCTGCTCGAAACGCACAGCACGTCGGGCAACGGCACGCTTTCAAACGTGCGGTATGTGCAACGCGTGAAGACCGTCGGCGGATTGATGCCGACGGCTTCTTGCTCCGCGGAGCATCAGGCAGGCAGCTCGCCCTATCTTGCCGATTATGTTTTTTATCGATAGGTACCGAAGGCGGCTGCCGTGAACATCGAACGCGCGTCGGCTACTTCACCGTGAACGCGTAGTGGCCCTGGGTGCGATGTCCATCCGCGGCGACAGCGATCCAGGCGACCGTATAGACGCCGGGCGTCAACGCGTTCAGACCCACCGACATGTGTTTCTGGTTCGCCGGATCGACGGTGGCTTTGCCGTTCGTGACCGCCTTACCTTGCGCATCGGTGACGGTGATCGAACTGAATGCCGGTTCGAGGCCATCGTCGAAATCGATCGCGACATCTTTCTGCGCAGCCGATACGGTCGCGCCCGCGCCGGGCACCTGGTGAGTCGGATACGCGTGCGCGTGTGCCAGTTGCGCTGCGCCCAGCAGCAATGCGGCAGCGAGGGCGTGCGCGGTGGTCAGGTTTGAATAGAGCGTTTTCATGATCAGAAGAGTGGTTTGCCGAGTGAGTTAGGGAAGATGTCGTCGAAGTACAGGTGGGCGTCGAGCAGCACGCCTACATGGTTGCCGCTCGCGCGATTGGCGGGAATCTGCGCTTCGATGCCGAACTGGCCGTAACGGTTGAGCCACAACACACCGGGGTTGATCGTGCCGGTGGTGTGGCCCGCGCATGCACCGGCCGTGCAGGTGCTCATCGGGAATTCGACGACGGGAATCAGGTTGCTCAACGGTTGCGGCAGCCCGAGATCTTTCACTTGCGATTGCAGGTAAGGGATGCTGTATTGCAGCGTCACGCCCCAGCCGAGCGAATTCGGCCCGTTATCCGACGACGCTGTCGTCAGGTTCGGACCGATCTGCCCGGTAATCGCAAACGGCCGCAGATAACCGAGACTCGCAGGCAGGTCGCCAAAGCCTTTGCCGAAATAAGCCGTGGGCGTGAAGGTCGAATACGAATTCGCAATCGATCTTGCACCGCTTCCACCAATCTCCGATTCGAGCCCGATCGACGCCATGAATTCGTGCGCCGCGTTCGCATACACCATGTACTTAACGCCTAACGTCACGTTGTCCCAGCCTTTTACCGAGCCGCCGTCCGGTGCGTTCTGGGTCACGTAGTTGCTGGCGACGCTGAACGCGAGGTTCTTCGTGATCAGCTTGTCCCACTCGTACGAGACGGTATTGACGTTGATCGTGTTGCCGTTGTCGTCGGTTGATTTGATGTGACCGAACTGCGTGTCGAATTCATCGCCGACGCCGGGGTCGTCCACGGTGAGCGTCGCGGGAAAGACGCGGTCGCCGACTACCGCGTGCGCCGATGCTGCCGGCGCGGTGACGAGGCAAGCCGCCGTGCCGGCCATCATCAATGCAGTGCGCGCAAGTGTGATGTGCCGCTTGAAAAGCGTGCGCATGAAGGGTTTCTCCTGTTGTCCTGAGGCGTCGTCCCGCATGCGCAGGACGACGGGCCGCTATTGCGTATGCAATGCGGCGAGTAAGTACGACAAGACGGGATCAGGAGAAAGCCGGAGGGGCCCTGGGCTGGGCAGCGGTGTAGACGAGAAGCGGGCGTATTTCGTGTTGAACGGCAAGCACGAGTGCCGGTGCCACCGAGCGGCTGGCCGCAAACGAAGTGGTTGTTCCGGGCAGCACCGGCAGATGCGCGAGCAAACCGCAATACGCGCAGGCTTGCCAGTGCAGCGCGGCACCGTGCGCCGGCGGGTTGTCCGGTTGCGACGCATTGGCGCTCGTGTCCGCCGAGCAATAAGTAGCGAGCGCCTGGCCCAGTCTGTCGTGCGACGCGAGCGCTTGCGAAATGGTCGGCGCAAGCGTGCTCATCAGGATTGCAAGCAATCCGAGCAGGCTGCCGAGTTTCAGAAGGCGGATGCGTGACATGCGGCTCGCGGCGCGAAGGGACAACGAAGTGTGCCGATTATGCCACGCGATTATTCGGCTCAGGTGCGGACAATCGCCACCGATGCTTCGGTTGTCAGCAGCAGGAACGTGAACGTTTCCTGCAGATACAACCGCACGGTTTCTTCGTTGTGGCTGAGATAGCCGATCGACAGGTCCTGGCCAATATGCAGCTCGAAGTCGCCGCCGCGCGTGGACAGCACGCAGCCACCCGCGATAGCCGGCGCCCAGATCACTTCGCCGTCGACCAGCCGGCGGATATGCCCAAGCACCGGGTAGCCCTGATCGCTGGCTTCGCCAAGCGCGGTGTACGCGTCCGCACCGAGCAACACCGAGTAAGGACCATCGACACCGGCAAGACGCAACTGCTCGAGCGCCTTCGCAATGGCCGCCGGGTAGTCGCTGACTTCGGCGGGCAGCGTCAACAGCGGATTCGACGTGCCTTCGCGAATCCCCACGATGCCCGCAGCCTTGTAGCCGTCGAAAATCGCCTGGTCTTCCGAATAGGCGAGCTGCGTTGCCGCGTCCTTTGCCGGTTGCCAGTCGGAATCGTTCGCGCCGCGCTCGACGTCATCGACTGCTTCGCGCCGCAACTCGAACGGCACGCGCAGTTCGACGACGACCTTGACCTCGCGTTGCCGCGCGGTCATGCCTTGCAGCGGCGCCGCGATATTGATCTGATGGCCGGTGCCGACCGCCGCGAGCGTCGAGCCGCCAGGACCCTTGAAATCGACCACACGTCTGCCCGCAACCGAGCGCCTGAAGGTTCTGGCCACTTCCTCTTCGATCTGTTCCCACGCCTCGGCGGAGATAGGAGCTAGCTCGCGGTGCAGATTATTCATGGCCGGATATTCCTTTGAGAGAACCGATGTTGAGCGATCCGTCGTCGTTCTGCACGGATGGCGAGGCGGGATTGGCGTTGTCGGGCGCAGAGGTTGCCGGGGGTTGTCCGCGCTCCGCGAGCGCTTCGAACAGCGCTTGCGACGGCACGAAGAACAGACCGCCAGTCACCGCGCGGCTAAAGTCGAGCAGACGGTCGTAGTTGCCGGGCGGACGACCGACGAACATGTTTTCCATCATCTGTTCGATCGGTTGCGGCGAGCGCGCATAGCCGATGAAATACGTACCGAACTCGCGCGAACCGGGCCTGCCGAACGGCATGTTGTCGCGCAGGATTTTCACTTCCGTACCGTTCTCATCGAGCGTGGTGAGCGAACTATGCGACGAGGTCGGTTTGATCGAGTCGTCGAGTTCGATGTCGGAGAGTTTCGTGCGACCGATGATGCGTTCCTGCGCTTCGACCGGCAGCGCGTTCCAGCCATCCATATCGTGCAGATATTTCTGCACGATGACATAGCTGCCGCCGGCAAACTCCGCGTCTTCGTCGCCGATCACGGTAAACGCAACGGCTTCGTCACCCTCGGGATTTTCAGTTCCATCGACGAAACCGACCATGCTGCGCATGTCGAAGTTGCGGAACCCGTGTACTTCGTCGACCGTCGTCACCGCCATGCCGAGACGTCCGAGCAGTTGCGTGGCCAGTTCGAAGCACAGGTCCATCCGGTCCGCGCGGATATGCAGCAGGAGATCGCCGGGTGTCGCGACGGCCACGCGGTCGCCCGAGCCGAATTCGCGGAACGGATGCAGGCCCGCCGGGCGCGGCGCGCCGAACAGCGCGTCCCATGCGGTGGAGCCGAAGCCGCACACGCACGACAAGCCGCCGCCCGGCACGCGTTTGCCTACGGCTCTGACCAGTGCGGCGACGTCGGCGCACCAGTCGCGGACGGTTTGATGACTGTCGGTATCCGGCGCAAGAGTCGCGACGATGAAGATCGCGCTTCGCGTAATGGGCACGGAGACAGCTTGTGGTGGAGAGGAGGTTCCGGATGCCGGGTTATTGTTCATCGCGTGGGAACGGGGTGACGTGGGAGTAGAGGGGCACGGGGTTCGACCGAATATAGCTTAATCAGCCGAAAAACGCCGCCCGATGTGCATCGAGGCGAACATCCTGGCATGTTCGCGTGACGTTCGTAAAGTGTGCGTGGCTCGTGGCCGGGTTTCACCGGGTGATCGAACGCTGCCGGGCTCGACGGCGCAGGTAGACATTGTTGAAGATCAGCGCGGCCCCCGTCATGCACGCTCCCGCGATTTGTGCGCGCGCCGGAATCACACCGGTCAGTGATGAAACGATGAATGTCGTGACCGGCAAGACGTCCATGAACAGCACGCCGTTAAGCGGAGTAAGAATCCGGTTGCCCATGTTCCAGAACAGGATCGCGATGAAACCCGCGACCGGCCCCATGTAAAGCAGGTGAGGGACGATGGCGCGCAATGCCGATGCGGAGGGTACGGCGACGACATGAAGCGCGAACAGCAGCACGTTGAGACCGACAATCGTGGTCAGTCCGAGCCATGTCGTCATCGTCGTGTATTTCAGCGCGGACCAGTTCCTGAAATGCGCCGCGCTGAACGTGTAGATCACCCAGCACAAGGCTCCGACAACAATGAGCGCATTCGCCGAGTAATGCTGCGGTTTGCTCAACGCCGCGGCGATATCCCCCTTCGTGACGACCAGCGAGACACCCGCGAACGACATCAGGATAAACAGAAACGAGAACAGCGGCGGCGCGCTCCTGCGCACGATCGAATTTACGAGCAGGCCCATCATCGGTTGAGTTGCCATCATGATCGAGGCGGTCAATGCGCCTTCGGGGCCGGCCAGCTGTTGGCCAAGAAATACGAACGAACCGAAGCCGCAAAACCCCACCGAGCCGAGCAACCAGGCGAGAGCAATCGATTCTCCATTTGCGCGGAGTGCACCGGCGCCTTCCTTGATTAGCAGCAGAACCAGAAACGCCGTGCCGGCGATCAGGTATCGCAGCGATGTGAACGTGAACGGGTCGATATGCGTCAGCGCATTCGTCATCACCGGGAACATGATGCCCATCAGTACCGTCGCGATCACGCACAGCAACACGCCCTTGCCGTAGAGGCGATGGCTCGACGCAGCAGCCATTGCCGATACCACCGGTAACTCGATTGGCTTATTCATGAATGATCGTTCCACAAATGGGCAAAAAATTTTAGACCAGCACACGCATCGTCATATCGACGATCGAAACCAGTTCCTGCTCCTGCGTGTCGATCTTTCCCAGCACGCGCATACCCTGGATAACGCATAACAGAAACATGCTGACAGCCTGTTCGTCGAGCGTGGTATTGAAGTCGCCGGTCTGCTGTCCGCGAACCACCGCGCCCGCCAGGTGCAAGGCGACGCGGCGCAGCGTGCTTTCGATATGCGGGCGGAGTGCTTCATCGGCGGGCAGTAGCTCGATGGCCGCATTCGTGATGAAGCAGCCGTACCGCCCCGATAGTTTTGCGGCGACCTGTGTGTAATACAGCAATGCATTGCGCAATGCTTCGCGCGGCGGCAAGTCCGCTTCCAGCCGTTCCTTCAGACGGGCTACGGCGCCTTGCGCATAGTGATCGAAGGCGGCGACGAGCAACCCGTGCTTGTCGCCGAACGCACTGTAGAGGCTCGCCCGAAAAAGGCCCGTCGACTGACACAAGGTTTCGATGGAGGTGGCGTTATAACCCTGCTCCCAGAAGACCTGACTGGCGGCTTGCGTGACTTCGTCGATATCGAACTCGCGAGGTCGTCCGCGTTCGGGCGGAGGCGGGGAGTGTCTGGCGGATGAAGAGGGTCGTGTCATGGTGACGCTGATATTAAGACCGTTCATTCTTTAAATCAAGCGATGCTGCCGTTTTCAGTGCTACCGTTGAGCCTTCGTTCAGCAGTGAGGCCCCGATATGGACCGCATGACAGCCATGGAAACGTTTGTCGCCGTCGTCGAGGCGGGGTCGTTCTCGGCCGCGGCGCGTCGGCTCGATGTGGGGCAGCCGGCCGTATCGAAGTCGATTGCGCAGCTCGAGGAACGGGTCGGTGCGCGCTTGCTGTTGCGTTCGACGCGTGGGCTCAACACGACAGATGCAGGCCAGCGCTTCTACGAACACGCCAAGGTTGCGATCGACGAAGCGGAAGAAGCGGAGCATGCGGCGAGGCAATCGTCGGAAAGTCTGTCGGGGCGGTTGCGCGTGTCGGCGGCGGTGACGTTCGCGCGTCTGCATATTTTGCCAGCGCTGAAGCGCTTTCTCGACGAACATCCGCAACTCGAGATCGACATCGTGCTCGACGACCGCAATATCGATCTGTTCGAAGAAGGCATGGACGTGGCGCTACGCATGGGTGCTCTCGACGACTCCGCGATGACCGCGCGGCGCATTGCCCGCAGCCCCCGTTTCGTTGTCGGTACCCCGGCCTATTTCGCCGAAGCCGGCGTGCCGGCGACACCGGCTGACCTGAGCGGGCATCAAGCCATCGTGTATTCGCAGCGCGGCGGAGGCGAGTCGTGGTCGTTTAGCCAGAACGGCAAGGAAGTCGCCGTGGTGGTGTCGGGCAGGGTGCGCGTGAGTGCTGCGGAAGGCATTCGCACAGCCGTGCTGTCCGATATGGGTATCGCCATCGCTTCGCAGTGGATGTTCGAACCGGAACTGGCCGACGGCACCGTGCGTGCGGTGCTGACGGACTGGCAGTTACCGCCGATAGACCTGTGGGCCGTGTTTCCGTCGGGGCGGCGCGTCACTTCGAAGGCGCGTGCGTTTGTCGCTTTTGTCGAAAGCGTGTTGTCCGGTGTGCCTCAGGCGGAAACCGATATTGCGTAGTTATCGGCTTGCGGCACACGGGGATTGCAGCAGTACGACTCGCGGAGAACGAGATCACGCCATCTGCGTCAGCTTTTTCAGAATCGGCAACATCTCCGACGGATCGGGACGACGTGTGTAGTCCGGGTTCACCTCGGAGTAGGCAACGATGCCATCCGTTCCGATCACGTAGCGCGCGGGCATCGGCAGCGTCCAGCCCGGATCGCCATTGATCGCAGGCAGATCGTTCTTGAGTTTCTTATACAGCTCGACCAGATAGTCGGGCATGGCAAAGCGTAGTCCAAATGCGTCCGCCGTCTCGTTGTGCGTGTCGCTGAGCACCGGGAAGCGCAGTTCGTTGACGCGCACCGCCTTGCGGCTGTTGACTTGCAACTGCGGCGAGATCGCCACCACGTTAGCCCCATAACGTTGCAGTTCAGGCAGCGCTTCGTTAAGCGCCTTCAGTTCGAGATTGCAATACGGACACCAGACGCCGCGATAGAACGTCACGACAAGCGGACCCTTCTTGAGCAACCCGGCCAATGAAACCTCGTTGTCCTCCTGGTCTTTCAGGTTGAAGTCCGGCGCGCGATCGCCGGCTTTCACGGCGCGGCTTGCCTGGCCGGTGGCGATGAGTTCGGCGGTGGCGCGCTCCATGATCGGGTGGATGTCCGCCGGTGCGTTATAGGGCGGTTTGCCGGCCTTGAAATCTGCCTTGAAAGCGTCGAGTTTGTCCTGAAGCGACATGATGTTCTCCGATGATTGAGTTGATGTCCGCTGCTGTCAGCCGTTATCCGGAGATAGAGTTCGCCGGCAAACCGGTTTTCGGTCGCGGCGCCTCGGTGGCTGTGCAGTTCGGCATGACTGCATGATCGGAGATGGACGAAACGACCGGTAGGCAGGCCGAAGGCATAACAGCCATTCCTGCGCGACATACCGGGACGTAGTCCCGGGCGGATTCAACCGCCGGCTACATCGTGCGATGCATCGTCCAGCACGCAATAGCCGGTGAAAAGATGACACACGGCCCGTGCATCGACACAGGCGTGCAGCTGCTCGCGGAAATGATGATCGCAGAAGTGCCGCGCGACATCGGCCAGCAGACGCAGATGCGCGCTGTTCGCCCATTGCGGCACGAGCAGCACGACCATATCGGTCACCGGGTGACCGTCCGGCGCGTCGAAGGAAATCGGCGTAGCGGGGCGCACGTATAACGCCAGCGCGTGGCGTAGCCCCTTGATTTGCCCGTGCGGCACCGCCACACCCTGGCCCAGTCCCGTCGAGCCGAGTGCTTCGCGTGTCTCGAGACCCGCCGTCACTGCTGCTGCCGATAACCCGTGGTGCTGTTCGAAGAAACGGCCGAGTTCGACGAAGAGTGTTTGCTTGTCGGCTACTTGGAGTCCGAGTAGTACATGGTCCTGGGTGATCAATTGCGCGAGCGTGTCGCCGCTGCTATCGGTGGGCGGAACGGATATGTCGTCGCGTGGCTCCTCGGCATGCATGAGGCCGCGCCAGACGCTTGTCGGTGTGTCGGGGACTTCCAGCAGTTGACCCAGTTCGGCGGCTGGAGCCAGATGCGCAACGCGTTGCAGTGCGCCGCTCACCGCTGTTTTCGGCAGATAGAGCGAGAGCCGCACGCGGCCTGTTCCAGGCAACGGTGCGATGCGGATGGTCCACGGCTGATCGGCGCAATCGCGGATCAACGCCTGACGTAACGGCGTGGCATGCTGCTCGTCGAGCGTCACATGAATGATCACGTTACGGCTTGCCGAGGGACGCGCTTGCGGTTGAAGCGGGCCTTTGCGGCTTCCGAGGAAACTCCGCATGCTTGTCATCGGGCGTGTCATATCACCACCGGTTTCGATTACATACCGTCAGGCTACACAAACCGGCATTAAGGTGGAGTAAAAATCACGCTCGACCTTGCGCCCGGAATCGGTGCAAGCCGGTTTATCTATGGAACGCCCTGCCGCTATACATACCAACCGCTTTTCCAGTCGCGCTCACCGAAGGCAAACGCGACTGGAAAAGCGGTCGAATACGGCTATGTAGCGGCACGTCTTGCTGAACTGCGCTACCGAATCGCTTAAGCGCGTTACCCGATTTGCGAATCAGTGCGCCGCACCGTTGATGGCCAGTCCTGCCGGTCGCGCTTCAAAGCGGTACTGAAGATGAGTGGGGTAGTGCGGGTCCACTTCGCGCACCAGACGATCGATTTCCCGTCGCAGCTCATCGGAGCCTTCGACACCGAGCACGCGCGTTGCCCGCGCAATCCCTTCGCCGAACTTCTCGACCATCAGCGCTGCGAGCGCCGGCGTATCGGCACCGCGTGCCACATCGCTCAGGCGATGATGCGCGTAGAGCTGGAGTACCTCGATCAATGCATCGATATCGCGGTTTTTCATTGCGTTGGCGGCCCCGTCTGTTTGTTCCTTCACTACACACTCATTTCAGCACACGCCATGTCAAGAAGCCGTAAAACTGCCGCAGTCGCGTGCAAAGAATCTGCTAATGCGGTGCAGCACACTCACACCGCATTTGAGTATTGCCGCAGCATAAGATCTTCTTGACGTTCCAGATGGCCGGCCTAATATTGCGCATGTAATTCTTCAGAAAAACCAGAGGCGTATCAAAGCGCGGAATGAAGCAATGTGTCCGCGCTCTTCATCTGCAAAGAAGAAAGGGATAACCGTTCCCGGTAACGAAGCGTATGTCGCACGATGTACGTTCCGTCACGCCGTCGCATCCCCATGTTTCCTCGCAAGACATCGTCGCGTCACAGATAGCGTTCGCACATGCCTGTGCTGCCGGCGTATCGGGCAGGATTCCAGATTACATGGGGAAGTGTCATGCATTCCAGTAGGCGTCGCAGAAGTCTGTTCTGAAACCGTGGCACGTACCACTACACCAGCCCATCCGGTCGTGATTTAGCCGGCTGTGGCACCCAGCAACTGGTCAGGCTGGGTGTGGCGACAGGTTCGCAATATGGCGCGGCCTATGTCGGCACGAGTGCGGTGGAATGCTATTAACAGGAAAGGACAACAAGATGAAAGCAGATCGTCAATTGAATGTCAGGATTGCTCCGCAAAAACTTCGAAGATTCATACGCACGGTAGCGCCGGCGCTGACGCTGGCTGCCGGTGTGTGCGGGATCGTGCTCGCGCCGCCCGCGGCCTATGCTTTTCCGCCCGATCAACCGTACGTGGATAACACCGCTTACGCATTCGGCGCCACCGATGGTCTTGCGGCATCGGCCGTGAACGAAAAGGCCGGCGTGGCTTATCACCAGTTGACCTATAAGGACAGCGGCAGGCGGGTCGACTACACCACCACGACCGGGCATCTAACCGCAATGGATGCGAACGGCAATCCTGAAGCGTCGATGTTCTACGTCGCGTACATCGCGAAGAACAGAGGACCGTTCCCGCGTCCGGTTACCTTCTTCTATAACGGCGGCCCCGGGTCTTCGTCGATCTAGCTACGGCTCGGTTCATTTGCGCCAAGCAGAGTCGCGACGCCCGATCCGTACACGACCGGCTGGCCTAACTTCCCGCTCGTGGATAACGAAGAGAGTCTGATCGATACCACCGACATGGTCTTCATCGACCCTCCCGGCACCGGCTTCTCCGAAGCAGTGTTGCCCAACACCAATCAGACGTTCTGGGGTGTCGATCAGGATGCCGGCGTGATGCGCGATTTCATCCTGCGCTATCTGGCGGTTAATCCGCGGCCTAATTCGCCTATCTATCTGTACGGCGAATCGTACGGCACGCCGCGTACCGATGTGCTCGCGCCGTTGCTTCAACAGGCTGGCGTGAAGCTGACCGGGATCGTGCTGCAGTCGTGCATTCTCGACTACAACGATCAATACCCCAGCACGTCGGACTTGCAGCGTGCGACCGACTACACAGTGTCGCTGTTGCCGGGCTATGCCGAAGTGGCTGCATTCTTCGGGCTGGTCACGCCGCCGCCGCCGTTTGGTGTACAGGTAACACCGCCGCTACCGTGGCTGCGTAACTTCGCGCAGATGATGCGCGACTTTTCGACCCGCGATTACGCGCAATTCCTGCCGTACGGTCCGACCTTCCTCGGTCTGGCGAATCCACCGGTATTCCCGACGCCGGCGGTGTACACGCAACTCTCGGCGGAAAGCACCGTCAACGCCAGTGCGCTGACCGCTTACCTCGGGCCGAATCCGCTGAATACGGCACTGATACCTGGCTACACCATCGGCGGTTACGACGGCCGGGTTTCCGCGGCGAACAACAGCCCGATCATCGCCAGCGATTCCGATCCGTCGGATGCATTGATGTCCACGCCGTTCCCGATCATCCTGAACCAGCAACTGCCCAACTACCTGAAATACACTGCGCCGAATACGACCTACGTGACCTTGAGCGATACCGCCAACGAGAACTGGGACTTCAGCCACGGTGGCCTGGCGGAACCGGACACGATTCCCGACTTGCTGGCCGCACTGACGCTGAATCCGCATCTCAAGGTACTGGTTGAAAACGGCTACCACGATCTGGTCACACCGTTTTTCATGACCGAGAAGGATCTTGGACGGTTGAAGAGTGTGAAGGGTATCCACCCGGATATTCAGGTCACGCACTATGCCGGCGGTCACATGATCTACCTGGAAGACACTTCGCGGCCGCATATGAAACGCGATCTGGTCAGCTACTACTATGGCTTCCCGATCGAAGGCGCAATGCGTTTCCACCAGTTGCCGAAACCCTGGTCTGACCAGCCACCGGCCGGCACGCCTTAAGCGCCGGCTGCTGTTCGTGGAACCGGCGTCAATGACGCACGGAACGACTATGATCAAGGAAGGCATAAAGGAACTGCTATGAAAAAGGCACTTTATCTGACGGTATTTGCGCTTGCTGCAATCGCCGGCGCGGCCCAGGCCAGCGATGTGACTCAACCTTCTACCCGCGTTGTCAGACACGGTGTGGACGGCCCGTTCTTCCCTGCTAACAGGCCAGTCACACCGGCACCGGCGGCATCGACTGGCGATACGCTGCAGGCTCAAGCAATGGCGCGTCTGAAAACGAATTTCGATGCCGCCGCTGCTACCGGCAACGGTTCGCTGACGCAGCAACAGGCGCAGAAGAGTCGCTTGGGTTATATCGCCAATAACTTCAGCCAGATCGACGTCAACAAGACCGGCAAGGTTACTTTCGACGATGTGAAGCGTTATCTGCAGTCGCAGCCGTAATCGACCGGCTCTCCGCTGGGGAGTCGATCAGCAACAAGCGCAGCCTGATACATCGGGCTGCGCTTTTTTTATGACTTCTCTGTACGCCTACCTGATTTCGTCCACTCGCCGCATTGCCAATCTTCGCAGTACTAGATAGGCTCATGCAGTTTTGTCACCAAAGGAGGAGACGGACTGCCATCTCGATTTAACATGTTTCTCAATACCGCGATAACGTCTGCCGGCCGTGCTTGCATGTGCAGCGCAAGCCTGCTGAAACGGCGACGAAACCCGCAAGCAATCGTAGGTAAGGAATGGTTATCAAAAGTCTCAAAATTTTCACTGGCATCGGTGTATTTATCGTTCTTGCGTGGATCATCGCGACAATCCGTGTGCCGCGGGCGCCGACGGCTCAACCATGCACGCAGGAATGGTTTTCATACCTGGACAAGAACTACTTCGATATTTCAGATGGAGAAGGGCACGGTCCGGATGTGGGCAGCGGAGAATGGCTCGGTGCAGTAGAGGTAAAAAGCGGACTTCCACGGCAGAGTCTCCTTCCAATGCAGCAGCGGTGCGAGTTGATCCAGAGCCGGCTCGAGAGTCGTACTTACATCGTCAATCGAGATCGTCGCTGGGCAACCTCGTTTTGAGGGCGCCTTGACTTCACACTTCGTGCCCATTTAAGGGAAAAAGCCTGGCCAGCGGGTAGCGGCCAGGCGGCTGGAACAGCGCAATTCGGGATAGGTGGGGCGGTTGTGGCAAGCTATGGCTAACGCCGGATGCGTTTTTCGCCACTCCTCGCTTACGCCATGCATCGCAATCCAACCTGAATATGTCGCTAAAGTTCTTTTCACACATCGCTGTGGTCGCCGCGCTCACGCTGAGTGCGGCGGCATTGCCGGCTGCGGATGCCGCCGGCACAGGCAACACCGATGCTGCCGCTGTTGTCGCCGCCAGCGCGCCGGTTCTTGAGGCACCCACTGCCGTCGCAATCACGCCCGAGGCCGCACAAGCTGAACTAAAACGGCTGCAGGGCGCACAGGACCGCATCAAGCAGCAGGCCGGCGGTGCGACGAGCTTCAAGCAACTGTCCGGATTCGACGATGCAGCCCAGCAACTGGTAGCCGATACCGACAAGCTGATCGCAGAATTGCAGCCCGTGCGTGCGCAACTGCAGACGCAGATCGATGTGCTCGGGCCGCCGCCCGCCGCAGGCGCCACGACCGAAGCGCCCGCCGTCGCGCAGCAGCGCTCCGGGCTCGACAAGCGCAAGGTGCAACTGGATGCCCAACTCAAGCAGGCCGCCGACACAAAGACCGCGCTCATCAATCTGATTGCGCAGATCGCGCGGCTACAGCACGGGTTGCTGAAGAATCAGCTGGCGTTTCGTTCCGGCAGTATCCTGGGCGGGCAGTTCTGGTCACCGCTGTTCAAACCGAATCCCGACGACGTGCAGAGCCTCAGCGCCTTCGGCGCGGAGGTCGCACCGGTGCTCGAAGCTGCATGGCAGCCCGGGCAAAAAGCCGGCACGCTCCTTCTGCTGCTGCTCGCCGTAGTGGTGTGGACGGTGGGCCGTCGTTTGATCGATCGCGGCATGGCGTATGTATGCTTTCACCATTTGCCCGAAGGTCGCCTGCGGCGCAGCGCGCTGGCGCTGTCAGTGACGCTTGGCACCTTGCTGGCGACGGGCGTTGCCGTGCAGTTTGTGTACCTCGCGTTGACGCGCCACGCGGAACTCACTCCGTCGCTGCAGGACTTTGCCGATGCGCTCGCGAAGCTCGCGTGGACCTGCGCACTGATCGCCGGTCTCGGTCGCGCGTTGCTGTGCACGCATCATCCATCGTGGCGTCTGCCGGCGATCGCCGATCCGGTGGCGCTGGCGATGAAGCCGTTCCCCACGGCTCTGGCAGGGCTGCTGCTGCTATCGGGTGCGCTCGAACAGCTGAACCGGACCGTCGATACGAGCCTGCAGGTGACGCTCTTCGGTCGCGGGCTCGTATCGCTCGTCGTGGTACTGACCATCGGCGCGTCGCTGATACGGGCCAACCGCGTGCGCTCGGCGCTCGCTGCCGCGGGCGAATCGCCCGAAGCACGTTCGACGTTTGCCGGTCTGATCCACGGGGCCGTCACGTTGACGGTGGTGGTATCGCTATTCGCGCTGCTGATCGGCTACATTTCGATCGCGCGGTTTCTGACCTACGAGCTCGTATGGTTCGACCTCGTGCTATGCAGCATGTACCTGCTGACGCAACTGACGAAAGATCTCTGCGAAAGCTTCTTCTCGCCGCATCATGCGAGCGGCAAGGCGATCAAGCATCTCTTCGGTCTGCAGGACATGCATCTCGATCAGGTGTCGACGATCCTCGCGGGTGGCGGGTCGAGCCTGTTGATGCTGCTCGCCGTGTTCGCATTGTTTACCGGTGGCTTCGGCACGACGCCGGGAGATCTGCTCGACAGCCTGCTCAATGCATTCGGTGCGGATCGGTTGCAGCGATTGAACATCGTCCCTGCGCATATTCTGAACGCGCTGATTGCGTTGATCGTCGGTGTTTATCTGCTGCGCACCGTGCGCCGCTGGCTCGATGCCGAGTTGCTGCCCAAGAGCGGCGTCGAACCGGGCATGCGCATCTCGCTCGTTACGCTGTTCAGCAACCTCGGCTACGTGGTCCTCGTGCTGCTGATCCTCGCGTTACTGGGCGTGCAGTGGAGCAACCTCGCGTGGATTGTCAGTGCGTTGTCGGTGGGGATCGGTTTCGGTTTGCAGGAAATCGTCAAGAATTTCGTGTCCGGTTTGATCCTGCTGACCGAGCGACCCGTGAAGGTCGGCGACATGATCAGCATCAGCGGTGTGGAGGGCGATATCCGGCGCATCAATGTGCGTGCCACGGAAATTCAGCTGAGTGACCGGTCTACCGTGATCGTGCCGAATTCGCAACTGATCTCGCAGAACCTGCGCAATGTGACGATGGGCAATAGTACGCAAGGGGTGGCGACGTTGATGCTGACGTTTCCGCTTAACACCGACCCAGAGCAGATTCGCGACATTCTGCTGGGTGCGTACGAGGAGCATCCGGCGATTCTCGACAAACCTGCGCCATCGGTGACGTTTAGCCAGCTTACGCCGGATGGCATCACGCTCAGCGTGACCGGCTACGTGATCAGCCCGCGCATTTCAGGTTCGACGAAGAGTGAGTTGTTGTTCGAGATACTGAAGGCTCTGCGCGCTGCGGAAATTCCGTTGTCGAATCCGCAGACCTTGATGATTCACAACATGACTGCGCCGGGGGTGTGATCGGCGGGTTGAGCGGTGCGTTAAGGACGTGCCTTGTGAAAGGGCGACCGCGCATTGCACGGTCGACTTCAATCAGGGCTTCGCATCCTCTTGCTTCACGTCGTCGCTGGCTGGAGCGAAACGGCCTTGTGCCGCGACGAGTTGATCGTCGGTGGTCGCCACGAGCCACAGACGCGCATGCTCCGCGATCCAGCGGTTGTGGTCCTTCAACGGACCCATCGCCGCGGCGGCTTTCCAGACCACGGGCGCGGTCTTGCTCTTCCTGCCCGACGGCGCACCTACGAGCAGGCAGTAAGGCCCGAGCGGAAGCGAGACAAACGGCAGGGCAGGACGGGCCTGCACGCGCCAGTCGATGAACGGCATTTCGCTGATCAGCAGCGGCGCGGGCAGGCCGTACAGCACACTGAAATCGTAGAGCGCCAGTTGCTCGCGCATGCCGACATAAACACGCCGGATATCCTCGACGACAGCCGCGCGGATCTCGTCGTCGAACATGGCCTCTTCAGCATAGCGGGCCAATGCCTGCTGAGCTTCCAGTTGATACGCGCTGAAGAGGCCGAGTTCGATGCAGTCCTGCACGGCGCGCTGAACCTCGGCGACTGAACCGGCTTCCTCTGGTTTGCCGAGTTGCGCCGCCCGCAAAAAGCGGGCGAGGCCGGCTTCCTGGATGGCAGGTCCATCCGTGGAGCGATCCTCTTCGAGGACCTTGCCAATCGGCACGTAGACATATTGCTCGGCTGCGAAATGCGACTTCTTGCCTTCGTCGAACTTGATCTGGCCATCGAGGCAGTCCAGATAACGCGTCCCAACCCGGCCGTGCTCCCAGACCCAGTTTTTCAGGAACGGGCGCAGGGGGTGCAGTCTTTCGTGATCGGTCATTGAAACCTCCAGGTCGCCCAGTATAAGGCTGGGTTGCTAGTGGCTCTTTGGAATGTGGGCGTTTTGCTCTTCGTTGTGAGGGATTGTACGGGTTGGGATGTGGACGCCGCGGGTGGGGGATTGCAAAACGCGAATCTGCTTTTGGAGATCCAGATAGCGGACGGCTCGAATGGGAATCACCCAAAAGCGCCACACGAGCCGTCGCCAGCTTTTACTGATAGGTGAGCTTGTATATCACTTCTGCTCGCACGTTTCCGGGAGTCACAGGGCCCGTGGAGATGTACCGGACAGACAATGGGACAGATTTCAGATCGGCGGACGGACCGAGCGCCCATACTTTCTGATCCCCGAATTCGACAAGCGAACCACTCTCTCTGACCAATTGCAGAGCAACGCCAGAAGCAGTGCCATTCCCGCTGGCAATCGATAATTCGGTTCCCGAGTTGCTCGGCGTGCGCGCATTACTCATCGACATCGAAACGGTTGTCCCGCGAATGCAATTCAGGTTAATCGTAAACCTGGTGCCTCCGGCCGTGGAACCGACTCTACGCAGTTGTGCAGTCATGACTTCCAAAAGCCGAACCTCCTGCTCTGGCGTGGTCACGTTGCAACTGGTCGGCCGCATGACGGTACCGGCAGCGATCGTCTGCGTGTGCGACACCGATGGAAAACATGAGCCAGAGAAGGTAACAGTCATGCTGGGCAGGTCGGTCAGTTTACCGCTACCTACCTGCCCCGTTGTGATGAGCTCAGCGCTTATCCACCAGTCCTGCGACAGCGTCTGCCTTGGAACCCCGTTAAACGACTTCTGACCTGGAGCAGCCTGTTCATAATTGCCGTTCCAACCATTCGTCACGTAGAAGCGAACACCGATGCCGTCGACATTTGTGGCATAGATGTTATTCGATACCAATCTACCGTTGATCGCAATGCTTCTGTTGACCCCACATGTAAGCGTTCTGTTCCAGCCGATTCCAATATTCTGGGCAACACTACTGGTGTGCGGTTGAAGTACGTTATTGCCAGAGGTCATACTCGTAAAAGGTACGCTAATCTCCGAATTGAATTTAAGCGGAGACACATTGAAAAGCGGCACCTTTAGTGCGGCGGGGACGGGTGGTGCCGGTGCAACCGGAGGTGTAGTCGGACGTGTTGGTGCCGGTGCAACCGGAGGTGCAGTTGTAAGTGGAGGTGCAGTTGTAAGTGGAGGTGCCGGTGCAGCCAGAGGTGCAGGTGTGGATTGTCCACGAGCGTTATTGAAATCCTGCGGAGTCATGCATAAGCCGTCCCATCTCCCCGTTAGAGCGTCTGGATTACGTAACGGTAGAAGAAAGAAGGCCTTCGGGTTTCGCACGGTCACGGGGCCGGTCCACTTGTTACCTCCGTTAAGACAGTCGGCAACAGTCGCTAGATTGTTTAAAAAGAGACCGGGAATGATGCGACGCTGAGCAAGAGCCACGCCCTGAGTTGCCATGAGTATTCCGCCAATCGCGGCCACTATCACTGACCTGCCCGTGCGATCGGAAATAAAACGTACAACGAAATTAAACGGGTTGGAAATCTTGGTCATACGATACTCAAACTTGCAGAATTAATCGATCCAATCGGAGCAGCAGGGAGTGCGTCGGTCTTCGTCCGAAAAATGCCCCGAACTGCAAGTAAATATCACCATATTCTTCCGGTGGTTTACTTCTCCGTACTCTTGCATACCCCGGCGCTACACGCATACTTGACCACCACCTGACCACCATAGTCATCGATATGGGATACGTATAACGTGGTCGGCATTGCGATGCTGAATGCCGTTTCGATCTGGCTCATCGGGCTCGCCATCAGCGGATTGAACGGTATCGCTGTCTTTTGCGCGTCTGCTGCCAGTTCTACGATCGTGATGTGATAGGGCGTTGGATTGTCGAACACCAGCTTGTGACTGGCCGTATCGATACGCAATGTCATCGGTAGCGTGGGGTCGACGTCCTGTGCAGGCCGCACGCCATTGGGACGGTAAAACAGCTTCAATTGCGAATGTAGTGCGAGCTGCAACGTGTTGGGCGTATCCACTTTGGGCGGCACTTCGCGGATGTTCAGATAGAACACCGTCTCGCGATCGGCTGGCAGCGTTGCGCCAGGTAAGCGTGCGATGCGTAGCACGTTACTTTCATTCGGCTCTATTCGTTGCAACGGAGGCACGACGATGAGTGGTGACGTAATTTTCTCGCCCTGCTCATTTTCAATCCATGACTGAACGAGATAAGGGTTCGTGCTGCTTCTGTTCGTGACAGTGATTTTCGTTGCTGTATCGCTTTCGTTGAGGACTACGCGGGTACGATCCGGTTCGACTGAGGCATGCGCAAAAAAAGGAGCGCACACGAACATGACGATTGCGGCTCGCGCCGCCAGAAAATGGTTTTGGAACATCATTTTTCTACCACGAGGAGGGGATGATTTCGGTTGAGCCTGAAGTCGGCGAGCGACTTGCCTCCAGGCTTTCTGTCCGGCAGACAACGGGGATCGGTTTGCCGTCCAGCTGTATCTGGTCCGGTAGCGAGTCGAGCGAGCAGATTGAGTTGTGCCCGGCTCGCACGACCATGTGCATCTTTGGCTGAACCTGCGTCAGATAGGCGACGCCTCGTTCGCCGACAATGCCGAATTCCTTGCCCGTTGCCGCATCCTGAACGGATGCGCCGAAGGGCAGATCCTTGCCGTCGCGATCCGTAAGCGCCAGCAACATGCTGCGCCCGCGCCCGACATTGAACTGCATGAAGCCGATTGCGCCGTCTGTCAGTACTGTGCGCTGGATCGAATTCGTCACCTGTGTGTCGAGCGGCAGTTTTCCGACATCGACGCTTGCACTGTACGAGGTGTACGGGGGCACGGCGTCGATCACCGTGTATCCGCGCGAATCCGATTGTGAATACGAATCCGACAACGGTACGTCCGACACGCCGTTAGTCGACACGACCAGTCGCGTGTCGCCTGCATTCCCGTTTGCGTGCGCGGACACGCCGTGTCGCGTCGCGATCAGCGAACCGCTGACTTCAAGCGCCGCCGCTACATACGAGTTCACCGCACTCGACACCTGCGCATTCAACCGATGGGTGGATGCATGCCGGGCATAACGGGCGCTCGCCGTCGGACGGGCGTCAACCGTCATGCCGCCAGCCATCTGGTACGTGTTACCAAGCCGATCGTCGTAGAAATAGCCCGTGTCGTAGCTAGTGCCGGCGCGGCCAGTCGTGATACGTGTACTTACCTGCCGGGTTCCCCCAAGCGGCAGCGACGCCAGCACAGCGAGTTCGTTGCCGCTGCCCATGACACCTCGGGTGCGAGAGGTTGTCAGGCTGACGTTGACGTTCTTCAGTCCGCCAAACGAGACCACCCGTGATAGCGTGATTGCGAGGTTTTCGTCGGACTTGCGCGCCCAGTAACCGCGGTGGGTGTACTGGAGGGACGCCGAAACGTCACTGAAGCTTTTCGACAAACTGATCGTATAGAGTTGCTTGCTGCTCGCGAGATTGCTCGCGCCCGGATCGCCGACGAATTGCGCGAAGCTGGTGAAGTCTCTTTCCGAAAAGCGATAACCGGCGAAAAACAGATCTGCGTCGAGCGACTCGAAGTATTTCGCATAGTTGACCCTGTACGAGTTGCCCCTGCGTTTCTGGTGGTTCCACCACATCCGTGCGCTTGAATGCGTAATGTCCACCGACAATGCGCCGAGCACGCCCAGATCGCGACCGATACCGAACGCCGTCGACAGGTAGCCGGATGTCGCGGTGCTGCCTCCATAGACCGTGAAGTCGTAGGGCAGGCCGTATGCAGCTTCGAACTGACCGAAGAATGGTGTGATCCCGTCGCGTCCTAGCGTACGGGGCTTGCCGACTGTCGACTTGTAGCGAACCTGCCCCTGGCGCGCGAGATACAGCACGTTGGCGGTCGTGACCTGGAAACGTCTGACACTGCCGTCCTCTTCCGTTACGGTGACGTCGAGCGTACCCCGTAGACTTGGATCGAGGTCCCGCAATGAGAACGGGCCTGGCGGCACCGTCGTGACGAATAACACGCGGTCTTGTTGCGATATCGTGACGGTTGCCGCGGAGCGCGCGATACCGGTAATGGTCGGCGCATAGCCTCGTAGAGAGGTTGGCAGCATGCGGTCGTCGCTGCGGATCGACACACCTGAAAACGGGACGAACGTATCGTCGAAAATATCCGATGCGAGGTAGTCGTTGCCGAACGTGACAGCGGAGCGAATCTTCGGCAGTGGGAGAAACGTATATAGCCGGTTGAAACGCAGATTGCGGTCCTGATTGGTCGAACGGCCGATACCCGATTGTCCCTGGAAGTCGCCGCGAAAGCGCAACTCGCCCCAGTTCGCACCGACCGTTCCGAACGCCTGCAAAGAGCTTTCCTGGCGAGGACCGATTTCGAACGAGCGTCGCGTATTGCCGATCAGATGGTAGTCGAGCATGGCGCCGCTAATACCACTGCTCCATTGCTCGGGTGGTATGTAGTTGAGGTCGGTATATTCGAGCGCTGTCTGCGGGATGGTGATTTTCAGACGACCGTCGCCTTTCAGATAGCGGATCGTCGCGCCTTCGACGCTAGCCAGGTCTGCGCATTGCCCGTCCTGAAAACTCGGCATCTCCTTGACAAGCGACGGCTTCAGACCGAATCGTGCGACCAGATCTGGCCCAAGGCACGGCCGGCTACCCTCCGATGCGCTGTCGGCGACGAACTCCAGCGTCTGCAGGCCGTAGAACACGTCGTTGACCTGTACGTCGAGCACATACGATCCCGGAGGCGTGAAATCCGGTTGCGAGAACTGCGACAGATCCACATCGTTCGATTCGCCGATGCTGAGGAACGCCGAGTTGAACTCTGCCGCACGGGCTTCACCGCCGATTACCAGAACGGGGACACAAAGAAGGGAATAACCGATTCGCACGTCGACATTACCAAAACGGAGGGGTTTCATCGTTATGGGCCGAACAGCGGAAAGGGCGATATACCCTTTCCGCCTGGCACATAGTTACTGGTAGCGAACGGTGAAATTCGCGACGCCGTCAGCGGTGCCCGCCGTAACGTTTGCCGCCGTTGCTTCGTACATCGCGGCGAAACGCACGACATTCGTGCCGTCGTTCAACACCACCTGGCCTCTCTGTTCGGTACCGTTGTCGAGAAATTCTCCCGATGCGGATTGCAGACGAATACCGACGTTCCGCGCACTGCCGACAGTGGCAAACAGTCCTGCCTGCGCCGCATTCGACGTGCCGGTGAACCTGAAGAACGCATTCTTCAACGTGGTCGTGTCACATTGAGTCAGCTTGATGTCGAAGCTCTGCGGCGCCGACTTGTCGCCAACTGCCTTGAACGCATTGGTGGGTACGCCGCCGAGGTTCACGGTCTGGTCCTGTGACACTCCTTCGATGCCACACGCGCCGGCCACGATCGTTCCGGTGAAACGGACGACCCCCTGGCCGCCGGTAACAGACTGTGCGTTGGCAATAGTCGATGCAGACAACGTTGCAAGTGAAACTGCAGACAGAAGGAGGAATTTATTCGAGATTGATTTCATAAAATGAATTATTAAAAATGGTTAAAAATCGACCGTGTGGTTTCGATGCGATGGTTTCCCATATCGATCGAGAAATGATCGAACATTATAAATTTTTGACTCTACAAAACCGGGGAGATGCCAGGTCATCATGTGTCGTCGTATCGTGTGATAAGTAGATCGTAAGCGGGTTACATTTTTACCTCCGAAATTTCATTAAGTTATAAACTTATAAGGTGGGAGCGTCGACGTGAGTGGAGGAATCTTTCACGTGAAAATAGATAATGACGATGTGATCGCCCAGATTGAGGTCTGGCGATCTGCCGTGACGGAAATTGATTGGCATCCATTGATGCGCGAGCGGCCGGTGGATACAGGCTAGCCGGGACGTTGCACAAAACGATGGTCCGAGATGACATCACAGGTGCGAAATCAGTTTCTACTTCGTTAAACAAAAGGTGCGGGTGTGTTGTACGTCCGCGTATTCGTAAATAAGAACCCCAACTTTATAATCCCCGTCATGAACTCACCGCATCTCCAAATAAACACGTCGGGCGAGTCTCAGGATCATACCGACCTAGATATCTAGTAATTCGGGCAATTGTGAATATTCGTCACAACATGCTCCAATACCGTCATGCCGCTGTGCTTTGGCCGCACATGCGTTGGCAAGTCGGTTATTCGCCGGGTTTGTGCGGCATTAATAGGATTGCGGTTGAGCGCGGCTTGCCGGTCGACTCTCGAAGTCGTAGTGCTGGTCTCACGCAGTACGAGTGATTTTTTCCCGCGAACGATACGGCGGGTCCGCGCTACACAAAATCAGGAAGAAATCAGCGACGACAGCGGCAGGCAAACCCCCATCTCATTTCCTGACACACAGATCGCGTAGCATAGACAAGCTCGCACACCGCGAGCGATTGAATGCTTCTGCGAATCACCAACCCATGGGAGATGAAAAATGAGCATCTTTGGCGAAATCGTGAGCAAGCTGTTCGGCAAGGCGAAGCCGGATCAACCCGCGCCGGCGGCCGAACCCACTCCGGACCCGGCCGCAGCGCAGGCCGCTGCCCCGGATGCCGCTCCGGCTCCCGCACCGCTGGCCGACGTCGACGTCGCAGCCGTGATGGACCAGGCGGTTGCGGATAGCGGTCAAACGCTGAACTGGCGCACATCGATCGTCGATACGATGAAGGCGCTCGGTGTCGACAGCAGCCTCGAACACCGCAAGCAGTTGGCCCAGGAACTCAAGTACGACGGCGACACGAACGATTCAGCGAGCATGAACATCTGGTTGCACAAGCAGGTCATGCAGGCGCTGGCAGCAAACGGCGGCAAGTTGCCGGCGGATCTGGCGGGCTGAGTTCGTTTCGAACCGTGCCTCAACAAGGGGCGCTGCGAAAGTCGTGTCATGCGAAGCATGCGCAACTTTCGCAGCGCCCCTTTTCATTAGTACTCGCCGCTAAGGCTGCTTGTATTCCGGCACGATCGTATTGAGTTGTTCCAGCAACTTCAAAGCCGGACTCGGCAAAATCCCCTGACGTCTGCGGAACGCCGTCAACGTGCGCCGCCCGACCAACCCCGGAATCGGCAGCGTATCGAACACGCCCGCGGCGCTCTCCGTGTCGTACATCGGCGCGGCCATCCAGCTCAGAAAACCGGCTCGCGTGACGAGACTCTTCAGCACCGTGATCGAACGCGTTTCGACCGCGATAGCGGGCATGCCCAGTCCATGTTCGGCGAATACCTGCTGCATATGCTCGAACGGACCTGTGCCGCGCGGCGGCGCGCACCATTGCTGATCGAGAGTATCGGCGAGACATAAATCCGCTTTGCGGCGCAACGGATGATCGAGCGCGGCAACCACATGGCTCGTGTCTTCCCAGCGGCAACTGGAGATCGCGACGATCTCGCTGGTGTCGGGCACAGCCATGCTGAGCACGAGATCGATCTCGTGCTTCATCAGGCTATCGGCCAACCGGTCCCACACACCTTCGACGATCTCCACACGCAGATTCGGCCAGCGCGCAAGTACGCTGCTCACCGCGAGCGGCAGCACGAGCGTGGCGATGCTCGCCACGGCGCCGACGCGGATCGTGCCCTTCGCGAGGCCGCGCATCGCGTCGATTTCCTCGTGAGCGCTTTCGGCTTCCCGCAGCAGCAACGTTGCGTGCGGCAGCAGCGCTTCGCCGATCGCGGTCAACCGCATGCCTTTCGAATGACGTTCGAATAGCGCGGCACCGAGCTCCGTTTCGAGTTTCTTGATCGTACGACTGAGGGCAGGTTGCGTGATATGGAGCGCGTCCGCGGCGCGACCGAGACTGCCGCTCGAAATGATCGTCGTGAACGCCTGAAGCTGCGGAAAACTGAAGTTCATCGCTGGCCTACATCGAACTCGGGGAAAGTCATGCCAAAAAGTAATGCCTTTTCGTTAAAAAGGCAATTTCCAGTCTGGCATCGGGGCCTGGATAATGGCGCGATCAAAACCACAACGCACATCCACAGGAGCCCATTGCATGACCCGTAGCGCGCCTCATCCCGATCTCCCGAACACCCGTCGCGAGGCACCCTTCACGGTGCGCGACGCCGTGATCGACCTGCTGCGCAGACTCGGCATGACATCGATCTTCGCCAACCCCGGCTCGACCGAGCTGCCGCTGTTTCGCGATTTCCCCGCCGATTTCCGCTACGTGCTGGGCCTTCAGGAAGCGGTCGTGGTCGGCATGGCCGATGGCTTTGCGCAAGCCAGTGCGAACGCGTCGTTCGTCAATCTGCATTCGGCGGCGGGTGTCGGCAATGCCATGGGCAACATCTTCACCGCCTTTCGCAACCGCACACCGATGGTGATTACCGCCGGCCAGCAGGCGCGTTCGATCCTGCCATTCGATCCGTTTCTCGCGTCGACGCAGGCCACCGAACTGCCGAAGCCCTATGTGAAATGGAGCATCGAACCGGCGCGCGCCGAAGACGTGCCGCTCGCGATCGCGCGTGCGTACCACGTTGCGATGCAGGAGCCGCGCGGGCCGGTGCTCGTATCGATTCCCGTCGACGACTGGGATCGTCCCGCCGAGCCCGTGCCGTCGCGCATCGTCAGTACCGCGACGCGTCCCGATCCTGAACTGCTCGAGCGGATCGGCGCGGCACTCGATGCATGCGAGCGCCCCGCGTTCGTGATCGGCGGTGCGGTCGATCGTGCAGGTGCATGGGATGACGTCGTGCGCCTCGCTGAACGTCATCGGGCGCGCGTCTACGTCGCGCCGATGTCGGGGCGCTGCGCTTTCCCGGAGGACCACCGGTTGTTCGCCGGTTTCCTGCCGGCCATGCGCGAACAGATCGTCGAATTGCTCGGCGGTCACGATCTGATCTTCGTGATCGGCGCGCCGGCTTTCGTCTATCACGTCGAAGGCCATGGCCCGCATGTGCCAGACGGCGCTTCGCTCTATCAACTGATCGACGATCCAGGCGTCGCTGCGTGGACACCGGTCGGCACGGCTGTGGTCGGCAATATCCGGCTCGGCGTGGTCGATCTGCTGGCGCGTCCGGCGCCGAAACTGCGCGCGTTGCCTGCGCCGCGCGAGGTACCGCCGCGCGCGCTGCCGCCGGTGTCATCGGCGCCGTCGGAGCGGATGTCGGTGGCATTCGCCTTGCAGACGCTCGCCGAACTGCGCGATGCTGCCGATATCGTCGTCGAGGAAGCGCCCAGCTCGCGCGCGGCGATGCAAAGCTATCTACCGATCACGCGCAGCGGCACGTTCTTCACGATGGACAGCGGCGGCCTCGGCTACGGCATGCCGGCCGCCGTCGGCATCGCACTCGCGAAACGCGGCACGCGCGTCATCGCGCTGATCGGCGACGGTTCCAGCATGTATTCGATCCAGGCGTTGTACAGTGCCGTACAACTGAATCTACCGGTCACGTTCGTGATTCTGAACAACGCGCGCTATGCTGCGCTTCAGGAATTCGCACCGGTGTTTGGCTTCGCAGCAACCGATCCGGTGCAGGGCACCGCACTTCCGGGCATCGATTTCGTCGCGCTTGCCGCGGGCATGGGTTGTCCTGGCGTGCGAGCGAACGATGCCGACACGTTGCGCGACGTGTTGCGCGACGCACTGGAAGCACGTGCTCCGCGACTCGTCGAGGTCGTAGTCGCGTAACGCGATTGAGCAAGCCAAGGTTTCGCAGAAAAAAGACAGGAGACAAACGATGCAAAACATTTCGATGCTGATCAACGGCGAACGCGTGCAGGCGCGCAACGGCGCGAGCTTCGAGCGCCGTAATCCACTCGATGGCGAAGTCGCCACGCGTGCGCCGGCAGCCACCGTCGACGACGCGCTCGCCGCTGTCGATGCTGCCGCAGCCGCGTTCCCTGCATGGTCCGCCAGCGGCCCCAGCGAGCGCCGCGCGCTGCTGATGAAAGCCGCGCACGCGATCGAAGCGCGCAGCGACGCCTTCGCCGCCGCGATGGCGGCAGAAACCGGCGCATCCGGTATCTGGGCCGGATTCAACGTACACCTTGCCGCGGGCGGCCTGATCGAAGCCGCCGCACTGACGACGCAGATCGCCGGCGAGCTGATTCCCTCCGATGTGCCCGGCAGTCTCGCGATGGGCGTGCGTCAGCCCGCCGGTGTCGTACTCGGTATGGCGCCGTGGAACGCGCCGGTAATCCTCGCGGTGCGCGCGATCGCGTTGCCGCTCGCGTGCGGCAATACGGTCGTGCTGAAGGGCTCGGAGGTGTGTCCTGCCACGCACGGATTAATCGTAGAGGCGTTACAGGAAGCGGGCTTGCCGCCCGGCGTGGTGAACTTCGTGACCAACGCACCGGCCGATGCGGCCGCGGTAGTCGAAGCGATGATCGCGCATCCGAAAGTGCGGCGCGTCAACTTCACGGGATCGACTCACGTCGGCAGGATCATCGCGCAGAGTTGCGCGCGTCATCTGAAACCGGCCGTGCTCGAACTGGGCGGCAAGGCGCCGCTCGTCGTGCTCGACGACGCGGACCTCGACGCCGCCGTCGCGGCGGCCGCGTTCGGTGCGTTCGCCAATTCAGGCCAGATCTGCATGTCGACTGAGCGGATCATCGTCGACCGGCGCATCGCCGACGCGTTCGTCGACCGGCTCGCAGCGAAAGCGCGCAGCCTGCCGCTCGGCGATCCACGTCAGGGGCCGGTCGTGCTCGGCTCGGTGGTCGATATGCGGACCGTCGAACGTTGCAACGCATTGATCGACGATGCGCTCGCGAAAGGCGCGACGCTCGTATGCGGCGGCAAGGCCGACAGCACGTTGATGCCGGCCACGCTGCTCGATCACGTCACGCGCGAGATGAAGATCTACACCGAGGAATCGTTTGGTCCGGTGAAGGGCATCGTGCGCGTCGACGGTGAAGAAGCGGCGCTTGCATGCGCGAACGACAACGAATACGGTTTGGCGGCGGCGGTATTCAGCCGCGATATCGCGCGTGCGATGAACGTCGCGCGGCGCATCGAATCGGGTATCTGCCACGTGAACGGCCCGACCGTGCACGACGAAGCGCAGATGCCGTTCGGGGGCGTGAAGAGCAGTGGGTTCGGGCGCTTCGGCGGTCGGGCCGGGATTGCCGAATTCACCGATCTGCGCTGGATCACGGTGCAGACTACGCCGCGGCACTATCCGTTCTGAGCGCGGATCGGTAATTCGCAAAGCAGGTCGGCGGCACCCTTACTGGACGGATGATAAAAAGCGCGGACGCAGGCAACAGGTACGCTTGCGTCGATCGATACGCGCCACACATGGAGACACGAAAATGAACAGCTACGTTCCGCCGACGGAATTTGCCGGCTCGCCAGGCAGCGCGTCCGATGCGGCCGGCGCGGCCGGTGTTTCCGATGCCGACCCGCGCGCAGTCGACATCGGCCGCACGCTCGACGACGGCCCTTACACGGCGCTACAGAAATGGGTAGTGCTGCTGGCGGCGCTGTCGATTGTCGTTGACGGATTCGACGGTCAGTTGATCGGCTTCGCGATTCCCGTGTTGCTCAAGGAATGGAATCTTGCACGCAGCGCGTTCGCTCCGGTGGTTGCGGCGGGGTTGTTCGGGATGGGTATCGGCAGTGCGTGCGCGGGGATTTTTGCGGACCGCTTCGGTCGGCGCTGGGCGGTGATCGGCAGCGTGCTGCTGTTCGGCGTGGCCACCTGCTGCATCGGCCTTGCACCCGACATCGTGACGATCGCCGTGTTGCGTTTCATTGCAGGACTCGGCATCGGCGGCGCGCTGCCCAGCTCGACGACGATGACCGCCGAATTCACGCCGGCGCGCCGCAGAACGCTCGCGGTGACGGCAACGATTGTCTGCGTGCCGCTCGGCGGGATGCTCGCGGGGTTGTTCGCGCATGACGTGCTGCCGGCGTACGGCTGGCGCGGTCTGTTTCTGATCGGCGGGGTGTTGCCGATTGTGCTTGGCGTGCTGCTGCTGTTCGCACTACCCGAGTCGCCGCGCTTTCTTGCCCGCCGTCCGGCGCGCTGGAGCGAACTGGGGCGCTTGCTCAATCGCATGTCGCGTCAGGTCCCCGCCGATGCCGTATTTACCGATGTCCGCGAGCAGGCCGCCGAGCAACATCGCGGCGTGAGCGCGCTTTTCATGCAAGGGCGCGCGCGGGACACGATTGCCATCTGGATCGCGTTCTTCATGTGTCTGGTCGCGGTGTACAGCGCATTCAGCTGGTTACCGACGATGCTGAGCGCGCAGGGCCTGTCGCTCTCGGTGGCCGGCTCGGGGCTGACTGCGTACAACCTCGGCGGCGTAGTTGGCGCGCTGGCGTGTGCCGTGGCGATCGCGCGCTACGGGTCGCGCTGGCCGTTACTCATTTGCGCGCTCGGCGCTGCATTGAGCGCGGCACTGATGCTCGGCCTCGATGCGAAGAGCAACACCGCGTTGCTGATCTTCGGTCTCGGCGTGCACGGTCTGTTCGTCAACGCCGTGCAGTCGACGATGTACGCGCTGTGTGCCTACATGTACCCGACCGGAATGCGTGCGACTGGCACCGCTTCGGCGCTCGCGTTCGGTCGATTGGGCGCGATTACGAGTGCGTTTGCGGGCGCCGCGGTGATCACCACGGGCGGCGCGTTCTCGTATCTCGCGATGCTCGGTGCGGCGATGGCGGTGGCGATGATCGCGCTTGCGGTTGTGCGGCGGCATATTCCCGCGCGAGTTCACTGACGTGGGGTCGTGAATCGAAACGCCAGGCGGTGTGCGGGGGCAGGGCGTTTCGGTTCAACAGCACTTCAGGCTTCGACGATATTTACGACACGCCGGAAAACCAGAAGAACGGCAAGAACTGAAAAATGGAAGAATCTATATTGGAGTATCTGGACACGACTGCTTCATATCTATTTTTTGCAATACCGCGTGACAGACAACCTGATTTTGCTAGAATCGCCCGAACAGAAACAGAAAGAACTGGATTAACCTTGCAATAGCCTTTTGCAAGGAAGGTAATCCAGACGAAATTCGGGAGCTCGCCATGGTTTATTCCGGTTGTTACGCGGATTTTGCAAGCCGCGCTCCCCAATGTGATTATCGGGGCGGCGCTTTCGCAGACCCGGTGGGGACTTTCATATCCGTCCACGCGTTATTTCCACCTGTTCAACGCCCATTCGAGCGACCGGACAATCCACCGGGACGAGGCTGATTTCGCGTCCGGTTTCATGCATCGGATAACGGACGACTTTTCAAACCCTACACGTACCAAGAGCATTCCCGAAACAGGCAAAAACCGCTGTCATCGCTGAGGATGTCACCATGCATCAGTCCGAAGGAGCAGTAAATCGCGCGGCTACCATCGCAGCCAGTACGGCATTCGTACTGGAAACCAATAATCTGCGCGGCGGTGGCGATATACGTAAGGCCATTGCGAGTCTTAAACGGTTGATTGTGCGGCTCGCGCAACAAACCGTGCCGCCGTCGTCCTTCGCCCAGTGGATCATCACGCACGATGGCTTGCCGCCGCAGGAGCGCGACGAGATTGCCAGGCTGGCGGGGCGCCCGGTGGAGTTTGTCGAGATCGGCCCAGACACCGGTTACTACGACGCAAAAAATCTCGGCTTCGAGAGAGTCGATCCGGCGCGCTGCACCTACGTGGCATTCGGCGACGCCGATTGCGTGCCGGACGGCGACTGGCTCGTCCAGTTGCTCGTGCCCTTCGACCAGCCGGCCGCAGTTGCACCGATCGCCGTCGCCGGACGCACCAGCTACGCCGCGAGCATCGCAGGCACCGCGTTGACGACGATCGATTTCATGTACTTCCCGAGTCCGCTGCGCGACGGAGCCACGCGCAACTTCTACGCGAACAACGTTGCGTTTCGTCGCGAGGTGTTCGAGCGCTACCGCTATGAACCGCTCGACGGCGTCTATCGCGCGCATTGTCAGGTCATGGGGCTGCGTCTGCAGGCTGCCGGGCTGGCCGTGCACTACGCGCCGCTCGCGCATACCGAACACCGGCTACCCGATACGCGCCGCGAAATCGTCAAGCTGCGCTGGATGCGCGGCGAAGACAGCGTCGGCCTCACGCCGTACCTCGTGCGTGCGTACATGCCGGACTGGCTGCAATGGCTTGGACGCAGCGGTCCGCTGGGCCCGTTGTGCGTGATGGCGGGACGACTCCTGTTCAGCTTGCGCGCACTCAACCATCAGGAGCTGCCGCCGGTGCACGGTTTGCGCCGGATAGCGGCAACGGGGTTTGTCGTTGGGGTGTCGCTGCTCGATACGCTGGGCGCGGTGGTGCGCGGTATCGGTCTGGGTGCCCGCCACGCAGTGGGGCGCGACGCCGATGCGCTGTCCTATCACCGCCACTGATCACGCGCCGCACGTTATCGTCGCGCTCGCTGCGCATCCGTCATCTGCCTATCCGGGGTTGCCATGAAAAGAATCTACGCTGTCTCCTTGCCGGTTCGTCACGCCGTCGTTGCTGCGTTCATGCTGCTGAGTGCGGGTGCTCATGCCGCGACGACCGACTTTACGGGTCGCGGCGTGTTCCACTTCGAATCGAAAAGCGGCTGTCCGCTTGCGAGCACCGATCAGAGCGCCACAGACTGCAATCGCGTCGCGCTCGACCTGGCCGACGTCCACGCCGCGGTCGACACCGCAGCGAACACGATCGTGTTTTCGAGCGGAGCGGCGGACCATGACGGCGCTGTTGTCGGCGACGTGTTGTTGCAAGGCAGCGGTGTCGCCACCGACGGCCGGCGCGTTCCGTTGAGCCTGCATCTGCTGCTGCGCCAGTCCGGCAGCAAGTGGAGCCCCGACATTTACGTGCATGCGCCCGTGCGCGGCAAGTTCACCGACGTCAAGATGGACCCGTATCGGGTGAGTGTGCGCGAAGGCACGACGGAGCATGTGGTGCTGACGCCGCAGCAGGCGCTCGACGTCCTCACTCATCCGTCGCTGGCTTCGCGGGTGGCGCGAGAGTTCGTCGCCGTGCGCCCGAGCGATGCGAAGAACCCCACCGCCGACGACATCACAATCGCGCTCGGCCTGGGGCGTCTGTCGAAATCGGTGGCGCGGGCCAGTTTTTCGGCGAGCGGCGCCGATGCCGACCTGAACCAGACGCTCGCGAGCGGCACATGGACGATCGAAATCGAAGCACTGAGTGGCCAGATTCCGTTGTGGGTCACCCAGCGCGAGCTGTTTCTCTTCGGGCTCGACGACAGCGCGCTGCTGCAGGATCTGCGCACGCACGGCTTCCACTCGCACGACAAGCTCGTACTGGGTGCTCGCGACGGCAAAGGGTATCTGAGTTTCAACGGGCATGAAGAAGCCTTCGCCGGAGCAGCCGCTTCGGGACGCTCGTTCATGCAGGACAGTTTCATCGGGCTGATCCTCGCTTCGCACCGCGACGCTGATGTGCAACGCACATCGAACGCGCCGCGGACGAAGGATGCGACCGGCAAGCAACCCGCATGAGCACCATCGATCACGCGCGCGCCGTGCACGAGGCGACTGCTGTCTACGACTGCCTCGCCGCACCCGTGCCACATGGCATCGCGGCCTTGCAGGCATGGCTCGTCGATCGCATCAAGCGCGCGGCGATCCGGCTCCTGCATGACAGTCGGCGCGGCGAACAGCTTCTGCTGCGCATGTATCTCGCCGGCGAAGAGGCAACCGAACAGGCGTTGCATGAGGAACTCATGCCGCAACCGCCCGCGTGGCTGGCGCGCCAGGTCGAACAGCATCTCGCCGATGAACGGCGCCACGCGCAAGCCTTCGCCGACGCACTGCATGCAACCGGTGCCAGCAGCATGGTGCGTCTCGCGCCCGACTGGGTCAGTCGTCGCAAGATCGTGCGCTGGCAGCGTCTTGCGCGTCGCCATGCGCCGCACTTCTCCTGCGGTCTGCTAGTACCGGCGTATGCGACGGGCCTATGCGCCGAACAGATGGCAGAGCGCGTGTTGCGTCGTCATTGCGAGGTGATCGGGACCGCGCACGCCATGTACCCGTTGCTGTCGGGCGTACTGGAGGACGAACGCCGGCATGTGCGTCTTTGCTCGCGTACGCTGCAACACGTGGTGGCGCCGCACGAGCAGGAGCGGCTGGCGCGACTGCTGGCCGAAATACGCGCGATCGAGGCGGGCTTCGGCGTAACGGGGGCGCTGGCGATGTACGCGGCCGGTTGGATGCACAGTCTGTCGGGCGGACGGCAGGTCGGTTCGCGCTCACCCATCGTCCATCGATGACGCCACGCATCGTCTACCTGGCCACGGCCGATGCGCGCGGCCATCTGATGCGTGCGCAGTTGCTCGTGCACGCTTTGCGCCAGGACGGCGCGCAGGTCGAAGTACTGACCACATCGGATGCAGGGCAGCGCTTTCTCGCGGGCTTCGGTATCGAAGCAGAGATTCTGTCGAGCCACTACGCGGTGCAGTTCGACAGCCGGCAGAACATGCTGCGCGGCGCGACCAATCGCAACGTTGCGCACTACATCTTTCGGCCCGGCAGGATGCTGCGCGATATCGTGCGCATGCGCCGAGTTGCCCGGCATGCCGACCTGATCGTCAACGATTCGTTTCATCCAGCATTGTTGTTCATGGGCACGCTGCCTGGCTGGCGACACAAGGTGCTGCACGTGTACGGAGGAAGTCTCAAGGCCGCGCTGCTCGGCAACTTCGACGGTGTGCGGCCACGCAGCGCGGGGCGCGCGTTTGGGTGGATCGTCGGCAGGCAGATCGAGGCGGCGCGGTCGTGCATCGAGCACGACTTTGCCTACGAGCTTGCGGCAACGGAGCGTTCGTCGCGCTACCGGTTGCCTACGCCGGTGCCGCTTGTCGGTCCGCAGCCGCACGCGGAACAGGACGGTGCGGCGGTTTATCTGAATCCGCACTTCAGCGATCCAGGTCTCGCGGACGCCTTATGTGCGGGTATTGACGATGCCGGGTTGACCTCGCATCGGGTCGGCGAAGGGTATGCGGGGCAGGACGGCTGGCTTGCTGTCGATCCCGACTGGGCGAGCCGCGCGGCACACGCGCAGTTGATCGTGTCGGCGCCGGGGATGGCGGCGCTATCGATTGCGCTGATCTACCGCCGTCCGATCATGCTGGTCTTGACCGATCAGCCCGAGCAGGCGACCAATGCCGCGCGGGCCGCGCAGCTGGGGCTCGTGCATCGGGTGGTCACATGGCACGGCGATGCCGACGATTTTCGCGAGCAGGTCGCGCACGCGGCAACCGAGTTGACGGCGAGCGGCAAGAGCGCGGAACAGACCGTGCCGGCGGGCCGGGAGCGCGCCCAGGCACGCGTCGATGCATGGATCGCACGGTTGCTCGCGCTGTGTGGCGAGCACGCGCGACGATAGCAACGCACCAGTCATTCGAGGTCTCACGATGATGAATCTTCGCCGGCTCACAGGACGTCCGGACTACCGGCAGGCGCTGGTTGCGCTGCTCGGCATGCTGGTAGGTCTGAGCATTTTCTTCGCGCTCGAGCGAGCAATCGTGCCGCGCTACAGCTTCGTCACGCCCGTGGATAGCTACATTCCGTTCATCCCGGTGTCGTGGTACGTCTACGTGCTGTTCTTTCCGTTCGTGGTCGCACTGTCGGCCTATGCACCGGCCAGCGACTTCAACGCGTTCAAGAGCGCGACGCTGCTTGCGTTTGCCATCGGTATCGTTTCTTTTCTCATGTTCCCGGAGTTCATTCCGCGGCCCGATACCGCGCTGATCGAAAATGCTTTTCTGCGCCAGCGGTTGTCGCGCATGTGGCGCCTGGACTTGCCGTCCAACGGTTTTCCGAGCCTGCACGTGGCCGTGACCTGCCTTGCGTGTTTGATGCTGCGATCGAGCCGGCACTGGTGGCTCGTTGCACTTGCCGGAGCGCTGATCTGTCTGTCGACGCTTACCCTCAAGCAGCACACGGTGGCCGACGTTGCGGGTGGCGTGCTGCTGTCCGCGGTATGCAGCTTCCTCGCGCATAAACATAAACGGCAGAACGTAGGAGCTTCGCGTGAGATCGCCTAGATCGCATGCTGGGAGCAATGAGGCGCTGAACCGCTTCGTCCCGGATA
This sequence comes from Paraburkholderia sp. CHISQ3, assembly GCF_030464945.1. Lineage (NCBI taxonomy): Bacteria > Pseudomonadati > Pseudomonadota > Betaproteobacteria > Burkholderiales > Burkholderiaceae > Paraburkholderia > Paraburkholderia sp. CHISQ3. Next base: position 103,946 of record NZ_JALPRG010000005.1, on the reverse strand, counting down.
CGCGGCTCTTCCAGATGAAGCCGTGGCGTGCGTTGGGTGCGCTAGCCGCCGACTGGGGTTTGATTGCCGTGTCGCTACTGGTGGTGGCGCTGTGGCCGAATCCACTGGTGTATGTGGTTGCGGTCGTCGTTGTGGCCCGCAGCCAGCTTGCGCTTGCGGTGATGATGCATGAGAGTGCGCACGGGGTGTTGCTGTCTCGCCAGTGGCTGAACGATATCGTCGGGCAGATGTTTGCCGCGGGGCCGCTGTTCCTGTCGCTGCAAACCTATCGGGCAGGGCATCTGAAACACCACCTCGCGCCGATGGCGCATGACGATCCGGTCGCGGTGGTCTTCGGCATCGACGACTATCCTGTCTCACGCGGCAGGTTGGCGGCGAGGCTCATCGCCGATCTATGCGGCGTGTCCTACTTCGTCAGCGCTACCAGAATGCTGCGCGGTGTCTATCGGGATGTGCTGCCAAAGGTGGCGAAGTCACACCGCGATCAGTTTGTCGAAGTGGCATCGATGCTCGTCAGCAACGGCCTGTTAGCCGGCGTGCTGGCGTGGTGCGGACATCCGTTGCTATACGTTGGCTTGTGGTTGCTGCCCGCAGTGACGCTGTTGCCGCTGATGGGAAGAATCCGCGCGATCCTCGAGCATGCCGGCCTGCCCGCCAGCGACGATCAAAGCCAGAATGCGCGCACCATCACACACGGCTCATGGCAGACGTTCCTGTTCGGTCCGCATGCGATCCACTATCACATCGAACATCATCTCTACGTGCGCATGCCGTTCTATCACCTGAGTACCGTACACCGGCAACTCGCTGCGCAGCAGCTGTTGCCGGCGAAGAATCTCTACAGCGGCTACGGCGCCGTTCTGCGCGACGTGAGCGATCCGGCGTTGCGACCTCGCGTGCCGTGATCGCCCACTGCGTTTAAATCCCACCCATACACAGATACTTGATCACGACATAGTCGTCGATCCCATAGTGCGACCCTTCACGGCCAAGCCCTGACTGCTTGACGCCGCCAAACGGTGCGACTTCGTTCGAGATCAACCCGGTGTTGATACCGACCATGCCGTATTCGAGCGCTTCGGCAACACGCCACACACGGCCGATGTCGCGGCTATAGAAGTACGCAGCAAGACCGAACTCGGTATCGTTGGCGAGCTGAATGACTTCTTCGTCGGACGAGAAGCGAAACAGCGGCGCGAGCGGGCCGAACGTTTCGTCGCGCGCGACCTTCATCGCAGGCGTGACGTCGGCAAGCACGGTCGGCTCGAAGAAGCCGTGGCCGAGCGCATGACGCTTGCCGCCGGTGACGATACGCGCGCCTTTCGCCAACGCATCTTCGATATGCGATTCGACCTTTAGCACGGCCGCTTCGTTGATCAACGGACCTTGCGTGACACCTGCATCGGTCCCGTCGCCGACCTTCAACTGGCCCACCGCATCGCGCAGCTTCGTGGCAAACGCGTCATAGACCTTGTCGTGCACGTAAAAACGATTCGTACACACGCAGGTCTGCCCGCTGTTGCGGTACTTCGACGCGATCGCGCCGGCCACCGCGGCATCCAGATCGGCATCGTCGAACACGATGAACGGCGCGTTGCCGCCGAGTTCGAGCGACACCTTCTTGACGGTCGGCGCGCACTGTTCCATCAGCAGACGGCCCACCGGCGTCGAACCGGTGAACGACAGCTTGCGCACGATCGGGTTGCTGGTCATCTCGGCGCCGATCGCACGCGGATCGCCGGTGATCACGCTGAACACGCCGGCCGGCACGCCCGCACGTTCGGCGAGCACTGCAAGCGCGAGCGCGGAGAACGGTGTGGCCTCGGCGGGCTTGACGACGATCGGACAACCGGCGGCCAGCGCGGGGCCGACCTTGCGCGTGATCATCGCAGCGGGGAAATTCCACGGCGTGATCGCAGCGCATACGCCGATCGGTTCTTTCGTGACGACAATGCGGCGGTCACTGGCCGGCGACGGAATCGTGTCGCCGTTCACGCGTTTTCCTTCCTCGCCGAACCATTCAAAAAACGATGCCGCGTACTGGATCTCGCCTTTTGCTTCGGCAAGCGGCTTGCCCTGTTCGATGGTCAGAATGAGCGCGAGGTCGTCGGCGTGCTGGAGCATCAGGTCGCTCCACGTGCGCAGGATCTTGCCGCGTTCTTTTGCGGTTTTTGCGCGCCACGCCGGCCATGCCGCGTTTGCCGCTTCGATGGCGCGGCGGGTTTCCTGCTGGCCCATCTTCGGTACGGAACCGATCGTTTCGCCGGTGGCGGGGTTATTCACGTCGAACGTCTTTTCGTCGTCGGACGATAGCCATTGGCCTGCTACATAGGCCTTGTTCCGCAGCAGCGCGGGGTCGTTCAGTTTGATTGAATGCATGGTCGTCTCGCAGCGGGGCAAGAGAAAAACGGGGATACGGCAGCGCAATGACGGACATCGCGCTGCCGCAAAAGGAAGGTGTCAGGCCGTTGCGACGATGCTTTCCTTCAGCACTTCCTGGAGGATCGTCAGTGCTTCGTCGAATACGTTGTCCTGGATCGTCAGCGGGAACAGGAAGCGCACAACGTTCGAGTACACGCCGCACACGAGCAGCAGCAAGCCGCGTTCGAGTGCACGCGTCTGTACGCGCTTCGTGAACTCCGCATCCGGCTCGTGGCCGCCCGGTTTGCAGAATTCGACGGCGATCATCGCGCCCGGACCGCGCACTTCGGCGATCTGCGGTACGTCGCGTTGCAACGCGTTGAGCGTCGCTTTCACGCGGTCGCCAAGCTTGACGGCGCGCTCGCACAGTTTTTCTTCGTCGATGATATCGAGCACAGCGTGCGCCGACGCGACGGCGAGCGGGTTACCCGCATACGTACCGCCGAGTCCACCCGGCGCCGCCGCATCCATGATCTCCGCGCGGCCGACCACGCCCGACAGCGGCATACCGCCGGCGAGGCTCTTCGCCATCGTCATCAGATCGGGCACGACGTCGTAGTGATGCATCGCGAACAGCTTGCCGGTGCGCGCAAAGCCGGTCTGCACTTCATCGGCGATCAGCAGGATGCCGTGCTCGTTGCACAGCTTGCGCAGCGCGCGGACGAATTCGACCGGTGCCTGATAGAAGCCGCCTTCGCCTTGCACCGGTTCGAAGATGATTGCCGCGACGCGCTTCGGATCGATATCGGCCTTGAACAGGAATTCGATTGCCTTCAGCGAGTCTTCGACCGAGACGCCGTGCAGCGCATTCGGGAACGGTGCGTGGAATACGTCGGATGGGAACGGTCCGAAGCCGAGCTTGTACGGCGCGACCTTGCCTGTCAGCGCCATGCCCATCATCGTGCGACCGTGGAAGCCGCCCGTGAAAGCGATCACGCCTGGCCGGCCGGTAGCCGCGCGCGCAATCTTGATCGCGTTTTCGACGGCCTCGGCACCGGTCGTGAAGAAGGCGGTCTTCTTCGGATGATCGCCGGGCGCGCGGCGGTTGATCTTCTCGGCCAGCTCGACATATGACGCGTACGGCACGATCTGATACGCGGTGTGCGTGAAATGATCGAGCTGTTCGCGGATCGCCGCGACGATCTTCGGGTGGCGATGGCCGGTGTTGTTCACCGCGATGCCGGCGGCGAAGTCGATATAACGGCGACCTTCGACGTCCCACAGTTCCGAGTTCTCAGCGCGCTCCGCGTAGAAATCGCACATCACGCCGACGCCGCGCGGGGTGGCGGCATCTTTGCGGGTTTTCAGTTCGGCATTCTTCACGTCGATCTCCTTCATGTCCGGTGGGCGCCGGTGGGTCGTGTCTGGATGGGATGGCTTGTGCCGCGCGCGTTGCATCGACGCTCCGATGCTCAGCGAGGGTCGCCACATGCTGCGACTATAATCAGATTTGGCTCTTGCTTTCAGAGCCATTTCAATAAAAATGTAGGAGCCAATTTCATGCGCGCGAGCGTTTTGTCCGACTGGCTGGCGCAGCGGCTCGATCGGGGCAACGGCCAGCCGATCTACCGGCAGCTGCACCGGCTGTTGCAGCAGGCGATCCTGTCGCGCGAACTGCCCGCCGGCACCAAGGTGCCGTCATCGCGGCTGCTCGCCGCCGAGCTGGGCATTGCGCGCAATACGGTGACGCAGGTGTTCGAGCAACTGGTGCTGGAAGGCTATGTGACGTCGGCAACCGGGCGCGGCACGTTCGTTGCGGAAAGCGCACCGGACGAGATCGTCGGCTCGCTCGATGCCGCGCTGGAACAGACATCGTCCTTACCGGCAGCAACGTCCGCCGAACCCGCGCTGTCGGTGCGCGGCGCGCGGCTGATTGCCGGTGCGGGGGTCTCAAAACGGCAGGGCGGCGCGTTCATGCCAGGCGTGCCGGACGTGTCGCGGTTTCCGGCGCGCGTCTGGAGCCGGTTGCACACGAAGTACTGGCGGCGCCCGCGTCCCGACCTGCTGACCTATGCGCCGGGCGGCGGCCTCGCGTTGCTGCGCCACGTGCTGGCCGACTACCTGCATACGGCGCGCTCGGTGCGTTGCACACCGGGGCAGATCATCATCACGACCGGCATACACCAGTCCGTCGATCTCGCGGTGCGGCTGCTCTCCGATCCGGGCGACCTGATCTGGACCGAAGACCCGTGCTACTGGGGCGTGCGCAGCGTGCTGCACGTATCGGGATTGCAGTCGCGGCCGATCCCCGTCGACGATGAAGGCATCAACCCGTCGCCCGCCGATCTCGCCGCGCCGCCGAAGCTGATGCTCGTCACGCCGTCGCACCAGTACCCGCTCGGCATGGTGATGAGTCTCGCGCGCCGCCGCATGCTGCTCGAGTACGCGCGCCAGAACCAGTGCTGGATCATCGAGGACGACTACGACAGCGAGTACCGCTACGGTAGCCGGCCGCTCGCGTCGCTGCAGGGGCTCGATACGGCGGGGCAGGTGATCTACGTCGGCAGTTTCGGCAAGACGCTGTTTCCGGGCTTGCGGGTCGGCTATATCGTGGTGCCCGAGGCGCTTGCCGAAAGCTTCGCAACTGCAAGCGCGGAGCTGTATCGCGAGGGGCAGTTGTTGCAGCAGGCGGTGCTCGCGGAATTCATCGCGGAAGGGCATTTCACGTCGCACATCCGCAAGATGCGCACGCTGTACGGCCAGCGCCGGCAGACGCTGCTCGATGCCGCTGCGCAACGCTACGGCAGCGGGTTTTCGGCGGTGGGCGGCGATGCCGGCCTGCATCTGGTGATGCAACTGCCCGACGGCACCGACGACCGCGCGGTTGCTGCCGCCGCGCTCAAACGCAACATCGTCGTGCGCGCATTGTCGGGCTACTACGCGGAGCCGGCCAGCGCGCCGTTGGGTTTGCTGCTCGGCTATGCGTGCGTGCCCGACGACGAGATCGCGCCGGCCTTCAACACGCTCGCCGATGCCGTCGACGAAACTTTGAGCCAGTTGGCCTGACGCAGCCTCACGCTGCGCTCGCGAACAACCAGTCGAGAAACACATTCAATTCGCGGTCGTGCGGCGCGTCGCGGTACAGGCAATGAAACGGCGCGCCTTCGAGCTGCACCTCGGGAAACAACTGAACGAGCCGTCCCTGCTGGATATCGTCCTCGACGATCGCCTGCGGCGCGAGCCCGATGCCGAGCCCGCTCGCCGCGGCCTGCACCAGTAGAAAGAACTGGTCGAAGTAGCGCCCACCGAGCGTTTCGCCGGTCGCCACGCCGGCGCTATTGAACCAGTACTGCCACGCATCGGAGATGTCGGTGTAGTGCAGCAGCCGCGCGCTGCGCAGATCGGCGGGTTCGTGCAGACGGGCGAGTTCGCGTAACCGCGGCGAGCAGATCGCGATTGCACGGTTGGCGATCAGCGGTCGCGACGCATAGCCGTAGCGCCGGAAGTTGGGCTCGTACCGACGCACGACCGCATCGCTCGATTCGTCGACCTGCTCGATGCCGAGTTCGGCCGACACGGTGATCTGCACGTCGATGCCCGCATGCAGCTCCTGAAAGGCGGCGAGCCGCGGAATCAGCCAGCCATGCGCAAACGACATCGACGTGTTGATGCGGATCACGCGGGTCGCTTCTTCGCCGCTCATCTGCGCCGTCGCTTCGGTAAGCCGCCCGAGGCAACTGGCAACATCGGCGAGGTAGTGGCGCGCGCGCGGTGTCATCTGCAGTGTGCGGCCGTTGCGCTCGAACAGCTTCTGGCCGAGATAATCTTCGAGCACGCGGATCTGCTGGGTGATTGCGCTATGCGTGACGCACAGCTCTTCGGCGGCTTTCGAGAGGCTTTTCAGGCGACCGGCGGCTTCGAAGCTGCGCAGGGCGTTCAGCGGGGGCAAACGACGCATCGACGGCTCTCATATCCAAGTATTGCTTTTATTTCTAGCAGAATTTTTCAATTGGCGAAAGCAGGGGATCGCCCGCAGAATGGCACTCTCCCCTTGAATGGCTGGGCTCTCATGCCGATTGGCTCAAGTCGAAAATCCGAGTTTTTCTATTGTCTTCGAATGACGCCGCGTGGAGCGTCCGTGGCGGCCGTCGTTGGAGCGTTGCTGCTGCTTGGCGCCTGCGCGGACCCGAATGCGGATTCGAACGAGCGCGTCACCGGTTCGGGCGGCAAGGCGGTTCGCTACAGTTCGCGCCAGGTCACCGTCGACCTGACCGCGGAAGAGCACAGCACGCTGGAAAAGGTTCGTGACCACACGTATCCGAACGCGACAGGGCCGCAGGCATTGCATGCCGTCGTCGCGGCGCTGGAGGCGGACGGCTACGCACCGGTGACCTCGGAAGCGGATACCGGGATTGCCCAGGGCGGGCACGGCGAGACGCTGGTTCCGAAGTGGCGCGAGGTGTTGCGCGGTGTGGTCAAGGCAAAGTTCGGGTTCTTGCCCGCGAAGCCCGACCATCAATACACGACCGCGCTCGTCAGCGTGCGGGCTGCCGAACACGGTCACGGTGTCGTCGTCAGGGCGCGCTTCGACAACACGGTGTATGACACCAACGGCGATTCGCAGACGAAGACGGTGATCAAGCCCGACGCCTACGATGACTTCTTTGCGCTCACCGCTCGTGCATTGAGCGGTGAGAATCTCGCCAATCTCAATGCGACTGCTAGCGCATCGGCGGCGACGGCCGCACCGCATAGCCCGGCTGCACTACCGCAGTGACCGGGCTGCGCTCCTAGATCACCCGTTCCCGCAACCACGCAGACACCAGATCGATCGCCGTGACGACCACGATCACCATGATCATCACTGCCGCAGTCTGCGCATAGTTGAACGAGCGGATTGCCTCGTACAGCACGACGCCGATGCCGCCCGCGCCGACCATGCCGACCACCATCGCCGAACGCACGTTCGACTCGAAGCGGTACAGCACATACGAAATCCACAGCGGCAGCACTTGCGGCAACACGGCGTAGATAATCTCGTCGAGCCCGGTCGCGCCGGTCGCGCGCACACCTTCGGCGGGGCGCGGATCGATCGCTTCGACGGCTTCGGCGAAGAGCTTCGCCAGCACGCCGGTGGTATGCACCCACAGCGCCAGCACGCCAGCGAACGGACCGAGGCCGACGGCGACGATGAACAGCATCGCGAACACCATCTCGTTGATCGCGCGGCACGCATCCATGACCCGGCGCACCGGCTGCACGACCCATACCGGCGCCATGTTGCGCGCCGACAGCAGGCCGCACGGAATCGCGCAGACGACCGCGAGCACCGTGCCCCACACGGCGACTGCGAGCGTCACGAGCAACTCCTGAACGTAGATGCGCCAGTCGCCGAAGTCGGGCGGAAAGAAGTCTTTCGCGAACTGCCCCATGTTGCCCGAGTCGGACAGCAGATCGAGCGGGCGCATGTCGGCGCCGCGCCACGCGGCGCCCAGCACCGCTAACGCGACGATCCAGCCGACCAGCGACAACCAGCCGCGCTTGCCGGCCGCATCCGCAGTCGCAGCCGCGGATGGGTTGGATAGGTCCGCAAGCGCCGTATCGCGCGGCGTCCGGCTCGCGGCCAGCTCGGCGGCGTTCATTGCTTCGGCGCAGCCGCGTCGAGCGCGGCGAGTTTCGCATCGAGCGCGGCAATCTGCGTCTTGCGATCGCCGTCCGACAGATGCGTATTGCTCTCGAGCTTCTGCTTCTGCTGGAACAGGGCCACCTGACGGATCGGCAGCAACTGCGCATCCGACGATGCCGCGAAACCGCCATACCCCGTGATGTTCGCCATCACCTGTTTCTCATGCGCATCGGTCTTCGCGTAGTTCAGGAAGAAATTGCGCAGCTTGTCCTTGGTCGGTTGCGGCAGATCGCGGCGCCAGACCAGCGGATCGGATGCAATGAGCGGCGACTTCCACAGCACGCGCACCTGCGCGAACTTGTCCGGATGCAGCTTCTTTAGCGTGTCGAGCATCTCGGTGTTGTTCGTCGCAATATCGATCTTGTTGTTCACGACGGCCAGCAGGTTCGCTTCGTGGCTCGACGGCAGCACGGTCTTGAACGACGTGTTGACCGGCGCATTGTGTTGCGCAAACAGGTAGTAGCCGGGAATCAGCGAACCCGACGTCGAGTTCGGATCGCCGAAGCCAAGCGTCACGTCTTTCGTGTTCTTGAACACATCGTCGAGCGTCTTGAAACGGCTGTTCACATTGGTGATCAGCACCGAGTAGTAACCGGCGTCGCCGTTCGCATAGACGATCTTCGCAAACACTTCGCCGTTCGAGCGGTCCACCGCTTCCATCGCCGAGGCATTGCCGAAATAGCCGATCTGCACCTTGTTGAAACGCATCCCTTCGATGATCCCCGAGTAGTCGGTGGCGAAGAACGCTTTCACGCTGAGGCCGGTTTGCCGGTTCAGGTCGTCGATCAGCGGTTGCCAGCGTTGCTTGAGCACTGCGGACGAATCGGTCGAGATGATGCCGAGGTTCAGATCCTCGGCATGCGCGGCGAGGCACGCAAAGGCGGCGACGCCTGCGATCAGGGTACGGAGAAATTTCATCGGGTTGTTCCTGTGGTGAAGCTTATGTAGCGAATGAGATTGTGTGTGGTGAATCAGGTGGAATGCGCGGGATCGAGTGCGAACGCGTACGGCGACGCGGTGGCTGGCGCGCTGGGTGTCGTGACGGCGCGACCTTCGTCGGTGGCCGCGGCGGCCGGTTCCTCGAACAGCTCGCGCGCCGCATCGCCGTACAGCTTTTGCAGCAATGCTGGCGAGAGCGCCGCCGACGGTCCGTCGTAGACGACCTTGCCCTGTCGCAGCGCGATCGTACGCGGGCAGAACTGCATCGCGATGTCGACCTGATGCAGCGACACCAGCACGGTCAACTGATGGTTGGTATTGAGCGCGCGCAGCATCTCCATCACACGGCGCGACGATTCCGGATCGAGCGAGGCAATCGGTTCGTCCGCGAGAATGATGCGCGCCCGCTGCACGAGCGCCCGCGCGAGTGCCGCGCGCTGTTGCTGGCCGCCCGACAGATTTGCTGCGCGTTCGGTCGCATGCCCGCTAATGCCGACTTCGGCGAGCGCGGTCATCGCGAGCGCACGTTCGCTGCGCGGAAACGTGCCGGTGAGCCGGCGCCAGAACGGCAGCCGCGCGAGTGCGCCGATCAGCACATTGGTCTGCACCGACAGCCGGTTCACGAGATTGAACTGCTGGAAAACAAAGCCGATATCGCGGCGAATGCTGCGTACTTCACGAACCAGCTTCCCGTCGTGCTGGATCGGACGACCGAGGATCGAGATCCGCGACGGCTGCGCATCGGAGACAGCAAACCCCGCAATGTGTCGCAACAGTGTCGACTTGCCCGAGCCGGAGGCGCCGATCAGCGCGACCATTTCTCCGGGCTCGATACGCAGGCCGATTTCGTCGAGCGCCTTGCGACCGTTGCTGAACGTCTTGCTCAGACGTTCGATAAGGATTGCTTCCATAGATGCCTCGCCATTGCATCCGGCCGATACCGGAGCGATGCGGCTCATTCTAGGAAGCGACTATGACTATTGAGTGAAGGGATCATAACGTCTAGATGACTATATCTTCCAGGGCGTCACGCGATTGTCAATATGACGCGTCCGTGACAGATCACAGTTACCGTGCGTGACATGTCATGCATTGTTTACCTCGACCGGGCTATATTGCGGGTATCGGCACAAGCCGTCCCCAATAACCTTGCACTTCGTATACAGCGCTGCCATGCAGGCACTGAGCTTTCTTCCCGATAGTTTCGCGGAGTACGAGGATCTCAAATCGATCCTCGACGACGGCAGTGCGATCTTCGATATCGGCACGGCCTGCGAAACACGCGTGCATGGCAGAACGTTTGCGGTCCATACGGCGAGCATTGGCTCGCGCGATCCGCAGGCGCCGGCAATCGGGTTTTTCGGCGGGATTCACGGCCTCGAGCGCATCGGCACGCAACTCGTGCTCGAGTACATGCGTGCGTTGCTCGCGCGCCTCGAATGGGACGAACTGCTGGTGCAGCAACTGCAGTCGATTCGTCTGATCTTCATGCCGATCATCAATCCTGGCGGTATGTGGGCCGCGACGCGCGCGAATCCGAACGGTGTCGACCTGATGCGCAACGCGCCGCAGGATGCCGATGCACGCGTACCGCTGCTTGCGGGCGGCCAGCGGCTCGGTGCGTGGTTGCCGTGGTATCGCGGGCGGCGCGGTGCGCCGATGGAGTGCGAAGCCGCAGCCTTGCTCGATGTCGTGCAGCGCGATCTGGCCGCGCGTCCGCTCAGTCTCGCGCTCGATTGTCATTCCGGCTATGGCTGGCGCGACAGCATCTGGTTTCCGTATGCGCGCACTCGTCGCACGATGTCGCATCTACCGGAGATGTACGCGCTAAAGACGATGTTCGAGCGCGCGCATCCGCATCATGGCTACATGTTCGAGCCGCAGAGTCATCAATACCTGCTGCATGGCGACCTGTGGGACTGCGCCTACGACCGTGCGCCCGCGCAAAACGTGTTCCTGCCGATGACACTCGAACTCGGCTCGTGGCTATGGATCAAGAAGAACCCGCGGCAGATCTTTTCACGCCAGGGCATGTTCAATCCTGTGAAGGCGCATCGCACCGCGCGCGTGCTGCGGCGTCACGCAAACCTGCTCGATTTTCTGACACGCGCCGCGTACGCCTCGCAGCGCTGGCTGCCCGAAGGCGCGCGGCGTCAGCAACTGCAGCAACGCGCAATCGATCATTGGTATCGCAAGGCCGGCGCATGAGCACGTGGGTTTTGCTGCGTGGCCTGACGCGCGAGACGCGGCACTGGGGCGCGTTGCCGGCTGTGTTGCGCGATAGAACCGACGCCGGTGATCCGCTGTTGATCGATCTGCCAGGCAACGGCGAGTTCGCGCGGTTACGCTCGCCGGCGAACGTGGCGAGCACGGTGGGGTTCGTGCGTCTCGCCGCGTTGCAGAGCGGTGCACCGGCGCCGTACCGCGTACTCGCGATGTCGCTCGGCGGCATGGTGGCGACTGCGTGGGCGCAGCAGTATCCGCACGAGATCGAACGGCTCGTGCTGATCAATACGAGCATGCGGCCGTTCAGTCGCGCAGTCGAGCGGCTGCGACCGCAGGTGTGGCCCGAGGTATTGCGGATCGCCGCGCACTGGCGCGACGCGCCCGTAGCGGAAGCGGCGATTCATCGCCTGACATGCAACCGTCACGACACGCTCGCTAGCGATCTCGCCGACTGGATCGCGATACGCGAACAGGCACAGGTGTCGCGGATGAATGCGTTGCGTCAGTTGTGGGCCGCCGCGCGTTTCCGGGCGGACGATCTTGCGCCGCGTTGCGCGACGCTCGTGCTGTCGTCGGGTGGCGACCGGCTGGTCGATCCGGTGTGCTCGGAAAAACTCGCGGCGGCGTGGCAGGTGCCGCATATTCGGCACGCATGGGCCGGCCACGATCTGCCGCATGACGATGTCGTGTGGACTGCCGAGACGATCGCCACGTGGCTCGCGCAGCATCCGGAGCAATCCGAGATGTCCTGATGCACTAGTCTGGCGCATAATTCCCTTCCCGACGATGCAGTCGATAGTCGCCCGTTGCGGAGGACGTCATGCAAGCGAAGAACGAAGAAGCCGTCGCGCACCTGTTCAACGATATCGTCGAGTTCGCCCGCGGCCGGTTGCCCGAACCGGCCTTCGCCATCGTCGAACCCTTTCTGCGGCATTACTACGACTTCGTCGATGCGGACGACCTGCATAGTCGCGGCGTCGCCGATCTATACGGCGCGGCGATGGCGCACTGGCAAACCGCGCAGCGCTTCGTGCCCGGTACCGAACGTCTGCGCGTTTATAACCCGATACTCGAACAGCACGGCTGGCACTCGGACCACACGGTGATCGAGATCGTCAACGACGACATGCCGTTTCTCGTCGATTCGGTATCGATGGCGGTGAACCGGCTCGGGCTCGCGCTGCATTCGGTCGTGCATCCGGTGTTTCGCATCTGGCGCGGCAGTGATGGTGCGATTGCGCGTGCGGCGGAAGGCGGCGAGGAAGTCAACGATACGGGCGACGCAGCGGCGGAGCTGCAATCACAACTCACATCCTTCATTCATTTCGAAGTGGACCGTTGCGGCGATGCGGCGCGACTCACGGCACTGTCCGACGATATCGCGCACGTGCTCGGCGATGTTCGCGCAGCCGTCGAAGACTGGCCGAGGATCGTCGAGATCGCCCACGCAACGATCAAGGAGATGAAGCTTCGCGAGAAGGGCGCGGAAGGCCTCGAAGCCCGCGCGTTCCTCGAATGGATGGCTGCCAATCACTTTACGTTTCTCGGCCAGCGCGACTACGAACTGGTCGCGCATGGCGATGGCTTTGGGCTGCGCGGCGTGCCTGGATCGGGGCTCGGCATCTTGCGCGATGCGCTGCGCGAACCCGGCAGCGCGGATGTCACACCATTGCCGCCGGCCGCCGCGGAAATTATCCGCGGAGCGTCGCCGATCTTTCTGACCAAGGCGAACTCGCGCGCGACCGTGCATCGACCCGGCTATCTCGACTATGTCGGCGTGAAGCTCGTCGATGCCGACGGCAACGTGAAGGGCGAACGGCGCTTCATTGGCTTGTACACGTCGACCGCATATATGGTGTCGAGCGCGGAGATTCCGATCGTGCGGCGCAAGTGCGCGAACATCGTGAAGCGCGCGGGCTTCCTGCCGAAGGGCCATCTCGGCAAGTCGCTTGTCACCGTGCTCGAAACCTATCCGCGTGATGAACTGTTCCAGGCCGACGAGAACGAACTCTATGACATCGCGCTCGGCGTGCTGCGGCTGCAGGAGCATCAGCGCACGCGGATTTTCGTGCGACGCGATCGCTTCGACCGGTTCGTATCGTGTCTCGTGTTCGTTGCCCGCGACAAGTACAACACCGATCTGCGTCGTCGCATCGCGTTGCTGCTGACCGACGCGTTCAATGGCGCAACGGTCGAATTCACACCGCTACTGTCCGAGTCGACGCTCGCGCGGATTCACTTCGTCGTGCATGCGCAATCCGGTGCGATGCCGGAAGTCGACACGCACGAACTCGAAACGCGACTCGTGCAGGTGACGCGGCGCTGGCAGGACGATCTGGCCGATGCATTGCTCGACGCATCCGGCGAAGAGCAAGGCAACCGATTGTTGCAACGCTATGCCGATTCGTTTCCCGCGGGCTATCGCGACGACTATCCGGCCCGCACGGCAGTGCGCGACATCGAATTGATCGAGCGTGTGCAGGGCAGCGAACGGCTCGCGATGAACCTGTATCGCCCGATCGAAGCAGGGCCGCGCGCGTTTCGCTTCAAGGTTTACCGCGCAGGCCAACCGATTGCGCTGTCGCGCAGCCTGCCGATGCTCGAACACCTCGGCGTGCGTGTCGACGAAGAGCGGCCCTATCTGATCGAAACGCCGCACGCCACACCTGCATGGGTGCACGACTTCGGCCTCGAACTGGCCGACGACGCCGAGTTCGACATCGAGCGCGTGAAGGACCTGTTCGAGAACGCATTCGAACAGGTGTGGACCGGAGAAATCGAGAACGACGACTTCAACCGGCTCGTGCTGCGTGCGCATCTGAGTGCGCGCGAAGTGACGATCCTGCGTGCGTATGCGAAGTACCTGCGCCAGGTCGGCTCGACGTTTAGCGACGCGTATATCGAGCGCGCGTTGACCGGCAATCCGGCAATTGCGCGCGGATTCGTCGAGCTGTTCATCGCGCGTTTCGATCCGTCGCCAGACGATGCACCGGAAGCGCGCGAAAGCCGAACGGCGCAATTGAGAAAGGGCATTGAAGCCGCGCTCGACAAGGTGCCGAATCTCGACGAAGACCGCATCCTGCGGCAGTTTCTCGGTGTGATCGGCGCGACGCAGCGTACCAATTACTACCAGCGCGACGCGGAAGGCAAACCGAAGCCGTATCTGTCGTTCAAGTTCGATCCGTCGCAGGTGCCGGGTTTGCCTGAGCCGAAACCGATGTTCGAGATCTGGGTGTACTCGCCGCGTGTCGAGGGCGTGCATCTGCGTGGTGGGCGCGTCGCACGTGGTGGCCTGCGCTGGTCCGATCGACGCGAGGATTTCCGCACGGAAGTGCTCGGGCTGATGAAAGCGCAGATGGTGAAGAACGTCGTGATCGTGCCGGTCGGTTCGAAGGGTGGATTCGTCGTGAAGAACCCACCGCCGCCCGGCGATCGCGAAGCGTGGTTGCGGGAAGGTGTCGCGTGCTATCAGACGTTCCTGCGCGGGCTGCTCGATCTGACCGACAACCGCGTGGCCGGTGCGATCGTGCCGCCTGTCGATGTCGTGCGGCACGATCCCGACGACCCTTACCTCGTCGTCGCCGCCGATAAAGGCACGGCAACCTTCTCCGACTACGCGAACGCGATCTCGCAGCACTACGGCTTCTGGCTTGACGACGCGTTTGCTTCGGGTGGATCGGTGGGCTACGACCACAAGAAGATGGCGATCACCGCGCGCGGTGCGTGGGAATCGGTGAAGCGGCACTTTCGTGAGATGGGCGTCGACACCCAGGCCACCGACTTCACGGTAGTCGGCGTCGGTGACATGTCCGGCGATGTGTTCGGCAACGGCATGCTGCTGTCGCCGCACATCCGTCTGGTCGCTGCGTTCGATCACCGGCATATCTTCCTCGACCCGAATCCCGATGCCGCCGCGAGTCTCGCGGAGCGCAGCCGGCTCTTCGCGCTCGAACGTTCGAGTTGGGCCGACTACGATCCGGCACTGATCTCGGCGGGTGGTGGGGTGTTCCCGCGTAGTGCGAAGACGATCCCGGTGTCGACGGCGATGCAGGTTGTGCTCGGCATCAACACGGCTGCGCTGGCGCCCAACGATCTGATCCGCGCGCTGCTGCTCGCACCGGTCGACCTGCTGTACAACGGTGGTATCGGCACTTACGTGAAGGCGAGCCGCGAGACGCACGCGCAGGTGGGCGACCGCAGCAGCGATGCCGTGCGCGTGAACGGCGCGGAACTGCGCTGCAAGGTGGTCGCGGAAGGCGGCAATCTCGGCCTCACGCAACTGGGGCGCATCGAGTTTGCGCAGCACGGCGGCCGGATCAATACCGATGCCATCGACAATTCGGCGGGTGTCGATTGTTCGGATCACGAGGTCAACATCAAGATCCTGCTCGGCCTCGTGGTCGCGGACGGCGAGATGACCGGCAAGCAGCGCAATACGCTGCTCGCGGAAATGACCGATGAAGTTGGCTTGCTCGTCCTGCAGGACAACTACTACCAGACGCAGGCGCTGTCGATTGCGGGTCGCTACAGCGTCGAACTGCTCGATGCGGAAACACGCACGATGCGCTGGCTCGAGCGCGCGGGGCGCCTTAACCGCTCCATCGAGTTTCTACCCTCCGACGAGGAAATCGCCGAACGTCAGGCTGCGAAGCTCGGCCTGACGTCACCTGAACGCGCGGTGCTGCTTGCGTACAGCAAGATGTGGTTGTACGACGCATTGCTCGACTCCGATCTTCCCGAAGATCCGCTCGTGGCCGGCATGCTGGTCGACTATTTTCCAAAGCCGCTGCGTCAGCGTTTCAGCGAACCGATGCGACATCATCCGTTGCGTCGCGAGATTCTGGCTACATACCTGACGAATGCACTGATCAATCGCGTTGGTTGTGCGTTCGTGCATCGGCTGATGGAGGAAACCGATGCGCAGCCCGGCGACATCGTGCGTGCTTGCCTGATGGCGCGCGACGTATTCGATCTCGACCGCGTGTGGCGCGACATCGACGCGCTCGACAACCGCGTCGCCGACGACGTGCAGGCGCGCATGTTCGTCGAGGTTGCGCGGCTGCTCGAGCGTGCTGCGCTGTGGTTCCTGCGTCAATTGCAACTGGGCGCGGTGCAGGACGGCGGCATGGCGGGGCTGCTCGCGCGTTGCCGCGAGGCGGCGCAGCGGCTTGCACCGCAATGGCCGGCGCTGCTGCCGCAAGACGATCTCGATGCGCTTTCCGCGCGGCAGTGCGAGCTGGTCGATGCCGGGGTGGACAGCGAACTTGCGGTGCGGGTCGCGAGCGGCGAGATTTCGGCGGCGCTGCTCGATATTGCCGAAGTCGCGGCGACTGCCGGGCGCAGTCTTGAGCTTGTCGCGGGGGTGTACTTCGCGCTGGGCACGCAGCTGAACTACGGCTGGATTGGCGAGCGCGCAGCGGCACTGCTGACGCCCACGCACTGGGACCTGCTTGCACGCGCCGCCGCGCTCGCGGAGCTCGCACGGCTCAAACGTGCGTTGACGGTGAGCGTGCTCGGGCAGCAAGACGATACGCACGAGCACGTGGAAACACCGGACACGCTCGTCGAGACCTGGTGCGAACGACGAGCGGCCGCTCTGGAGCGATATGGGCGACTGCTCGCCGATCTTCGTGCAACCGGCGGCGCAAGTCTGTCGATGCTGCTCGTAGTCGTACGCGACATGGCCGTACTCGAGCGCGCCTGATACCACCGCAGCAGGGGCGGGCGGTTGTGTTAAAAAGGCGGTTCCCTTGATCGCACCACAACCTGCCCGCCCCGACGATGACAGAAGAATCGCCGAAAGCCATTTTCTACGCGCTCGCCGCCAACCTCGGCATTGCGGTCTGCAAGTTCGCCGCCGCGGCATTCACGGGCTCAGGCTCGATGTTCGCCGAGGCGATCCACTCGACCGCCGATTGCGGTAACCAGTTGCTGCTGCTGTTCGGGCTGCGCCAGGCGCGCCGGCCCGCGACCGTGCTGCATCCGCTGGGTGCCGGTCGCGCCATTTACTTCTACTCGTTGATCGTCGCGTTGCTGCTGTTTTTCGTCGGCGGTGCGTTCTCGGTTTATGAGGGGATTCACCGGCTGCTTGAACATGAGCCGCTGTCGCATGCG
The DNA here is from genome assembly GCF_030464945.1 of Paraburkholderia sp. CHISQ3. Lineage (NCBI taxonomy): Bacteria > Pseudomonadati > Pseudomonadota > Betaproteobacteria > Burkholderiales > Burkholderiaceae > Paraburkholderia > Paraburkholderia sp. CHISQ3. The sequence goes on along the minus strand of NZ_JALPRG010000005.1, from coordinate 86,620 downwards.
TTCGTCGCGCTCGCGGTGCTAGGTATTTCGGTTGTACTCGAAACGTTCTCGCTGATGGGCGCGATCCGCGAGATTCGCAAACAGCATCCGGATAAATCGATGTGGCGGTGGTTTCGCGAAACGCGCGAGTCGGACCTGCTGGTGGTGGCGGGCGAAGACATTGCCGCGCTGGCGGGGCTCGCTATCGCGTTCGTCGCCGTGCTGCTGACGATGGTCACCGGCAACCCGATGTACGACGCGCTCGGCTCGATCGGCGTCGGTGTGCTGCTGATGGTGATTGCATGGCTTGTCGCACGCGAAGTGAAGTCGATGATGATGGGCGAATCGGCGAGCCCGGAAGTGCGGCGAGCGATCGAAGCGCATCTGCGGGCGCGCAGCGAGATTCGCAGCATCATCAATCTGATCACGCTGCAATGGGGCCGACATATCGTCGTCGCGGTGCAGGCCGAGATGATCGACTACGCGAGCGGCCGCGCGATGGTCGATGCAATCAATGTGATCGAAGCGGATTTGCAGGCCGCGTTCCCGCAGGCTAAGTGGGTGTTTTTCGAGCCCGATGTGCCGCGGGTGAAGTAAGCGGCCGTGTTTGCAGCGGCGACTTCAAGCGGGCGCTTGAGCCGGCTCCGACATCGTCACGCGGTTCTTTACGCTGGGCCGCTTCTGCATTCTCGCGTACCAGGCTTGAAGCGCTTCACATTCGTCGGGTACCGGCAAGTTCACAAGCCCCGCAAAGATCAGACCGCCAATAACCGTGATGTCGGCCATCGAGAAAACCGCACCGGCCACGAACGGTTGCTTTCTTAAAACACCATCGAAATAGCGCATCCCTCTCAGCGCTTTGTCGCGCTGACGGAATCCCCACTCGGCGTTCTGATAAATCTCGACCTCGGGTCCAAGACCTGGGGTTGCGTGATGGAAGTAGACGCTAATGGCGTCGAGCAGCTCCAGTTCGGCGCGCTTGCTCATCATGTGGATCAAGCCCCTCTCGCGCGGCGTTCTGCCGGTCAGTGTCGGCGTGCCGTCGAGCGCATCGAGGTATTCGGTAATCGCCGTGCATTCGGCAATGAAAGTTCCATCGTCGAGCTCGAGTACCGGCAGCGTGCCTGAGTAGTTCTTGACCAGAAATCCGACCTTCTTGTGCTCGCCTTTCCAAAGATCGACCGTCACAAACTGAACCTGCGACTGCAGGCTCTTCTCGGCTAACGCTATACGCACGCGAGCCGGATAAGGGCCGGTGGGCCAGTCGTGGATCTTCATCACAGCGCGCGTCGTTGCATCGAAATCGATGGTGGAATTCATAGCTATCCTTGTCTACCTAACACTTGGTAGGTTGAAATATAGGAGCTAGAATGATCCTCGTCAACGTCCATTTTGGCTTTCGAGGTCCGCAGCAATGAGAAACGAATCGAGCTCAAGCACCAGCGAGAGCATCCTGGCGGCCGCGAAGGCGATTGCGCAGGCGCACGGCTACAACGGATTAAATTTTCGCGACCTTGCGGACGATGTGGGCATTAAGGCCGCCAGCATCTACCACCACTTTCCGAGTAAGGCCGATCTCGGCGCGGCTGTAGCGAAGCGTTATTGGGAGGACTCAGCGGCTGCGCTCGATGCATTGCTGGCCGAATCGGCAGATCCGCTCCAATGTCTGCGCCAGTATCCCGATACGTTTCGCAAGGCGCTCGAGCGCGATAACCGTATGTGCCTCTGTAGCTTTATGGCGGCCGAACACGATGATTTGCCTGAAGTCGTGATGAAAGAGGTCCGGACGTTTGCCGATGTGAATATTGCGTGGTTGAGCAAGGTTTTGTCCGCTGCCGCCCTAGTCGATTCTAAAGAGGCTGAACGGCGGGCCGGTGCGATTTTCGCTGCTATAGCAGGCGCTCAGCTTATGGCGAGGAGTCGCTCGGATATCTCGCTTTACGACGCGTTAATTGACGGCTATCGCACGGCGGGCCTCCTGCCTGCATAGATGCATTTAAGAGGCGACGCGAGAAAATCTGTCAATAGAATAAAACTTCGATAAAGCGTAAGCGCGCGAGTTTCTGGTGAAAACCGCATGGGTGTCCAATAGCTTGTAAATATAAATATCGTTATGCCGAAAAGTTGCTTAGTTTCTCCGGGAGGAAAAGCTAGGCTTGCCGCATTGAATGTCAGTCTTGCAGTTCCGGTTCATTCTGATTTTTAACCTGCGGCCAACGGACTCGATAAATAACCATATCGCATAGCGTGATCTGTATCTTCGGATGCGGATCGGCGCCGGCTGGTCATCTCTGGAAATTCCATGCATTTATTCACTAATACAAAAAAGGCCATCCAGATCAGCAATAGCTTCTGGGACGTTACCACCCAGGCTGGACTGGCCAATATCGTCTCCCGCAATCTAAACGACGGCGTACATGAAGCGCTTGCCACGGGTAAATCGTTTCTCAACATGTCGTCCTATTCGTACCTCGGCCTCGATTCTCACCCGGATATTTTGCGGGCAGCCGCCGACGCCGTACTGGAAACAGGTTCTCTCAATACGTCCATTTCCAGAATCCGGGTTCAATTCGATATTCTGCAACGCGCGGAGCAGGCGCTGGCGGAACTCGTCGAAGCCGATGTTCTGACCACGCCCTCGTGTGCCGCGGCTGCAGCGGCGAGCTTGCCCTTGCTGGCCTCGGGTGCGTTGACCGACGATGTCGCGCCGCTCATGGTCTTCGACAAGAACGCGCATTTCTGCCTGAACATGATGAAGCCGATTTGCGCCGACGAAGCGGAAGTCGCCACCATCCGGCACAACGACCTCGATGCGCTGGAGGACTTGTGCAAGAGTCGGCCGAGGGTCGCTTATGTTGCGGATGGCGTGTATAGCACGGGTGGCCAGGCGCCGGTCAAGGAGCTGCTGCAACTGCAGGACAAGTACGGTCTGTTCCTGTTCTTCGACGAGGCACATGGCTTTTCGACCTTGGGGCGGCATGGGCGTGGGCTGGTGCTCGAAGAGATGGGGGCGATCAATGACCGGACTCTGATCGTCACTTCGTTGAACAAGGGCTTCGGCGCATCGGGTGGGGCCATCTTCCTTGGGCCGCGTCACAATCTCCACCGCCACAATCTGGCTACGCGTTTCGGCGGTCCGATTACCTGGTCGCAGCGAATCAATACGGCGGGCCTGGGCGCGATCATCGCGTCCGCCGCCATCCACCGGTCCGATGCATTGCCGCGCCTGCAAAACCGCTTGCAGGACAACGTCCGCTATTTCGACGAGCTGATCGAATCGGAAAGCCGCGGCGATGGATTGCCGATCCGCTTCATTTCCATCGGCTCAGAGGACAACACGATCGTCTTTGCCAAGAGCCTGCTGGAGCAAGGTTTCTACACTTCGCCGATCTTCTTCCCGGTGATCGCGAAAGGGCGTGCCGGCTTGAGAATCATGATCCGGGCAAACATGCAGCAGGAAGACATCCGGCGCTTTGCCGCGAGCCTCAACCAGCTCAAGGCCGACCATGAGTGACAAGCCCGCTCTCGCTGCCGATACGCCACTGGAAAACGCCGCATCGGCCTTTCGCGCGATGGCGCTGGCGTGTCTGATCGTATTCATGGCGCAGATGGCGACGACGGTTTATCTACCGTCGCTACCCATCGTCATGCGCGATCTGAAGATGACTCAGGGAACGGTCGAGCTGTCGATCTCCGCCTATGTGATCGGCGCGGCGCTGCCGGTACTGTTCTGGGGTGCCGCCGCGGAGCGCTGGGGCAGACGCGGCCCTTTGCTGATTTCGCTGCTGCTGTTCGTGGGCGCCAGTCTGCTGCTTGCAGGCTGTACTTCAGCGCTGGAGCTGCTGGTGTTGCGCGCCATACAGGGCATCGCGGGTGGCGGCGCGGCGATCATCGCCAGAATTATCGTGCGGGACAATTGGCGTGGCGACGAACTGGCGCGACGACTTTCCGTGCTGTCTATCGCCTTCATCACGGCACTGGGCGGAGGGCAGTTTATCGGCGGTCTGATCGGTCAGTACAGTCACTGGCAAGCGGGTTTCGTGCTGATGGCGCTGACCGCCGCGCTGGCGATCGGCATGTCATATTCGTTGCCTTTGAAGACGGGGCGCCGCACAGCAGTGACCTCGGGTATGGCCGGCACGTACTGGAGCGTACTGCGCCGCCCCGGTTTTCTGTGGCCCGCCTGCGCGGGCGGATTGGGATTCGCCACGACCGTGACGTTGCAGGAAGTGAGTCCTTTTGTGTTCCAGGAGCATTTCGGCCTGGCCGTGACGGGCTTCGGCAGTATCGGCTTGCTGATCGGTGTTGCGTATTTCAGTGGTGCGATGCTGGTTAATCGCCTGGTGAAGCGGCTCGGCGGTGTACGACTGATGCATGCCGGCGCGACGTTGATCGCTGGCGCGACCACGCTGATGCTGGTGTCCTCGCTAGCTGGCGTGCTCAATCATTTCGCCGGGCTGTGGATTTTCATCGGGCTGTATTGCCTGACGATTTTTGGCCAGGCGGTGCTGTTTCCCAACAGCATGGCGACCGCCGTCAGCGATGCCCACGACTACGGTGCCCACGCGATGGCCTTATGCGGCTTCCTGCAGCAAGGACTAGCGGGCATAGCCGCGACCGCGTCGGTGTTACTGCATCACGACGGTACGTGGACCTACGCTGTGTTCGCACTCGGTGCGCTGACCTTGCTTCAGGTGAAATTGAAAGTACGAACCCGGCACGTGTGATGCGTCGGAGCCGGTCCGATTTTCGGTTGCTCCAGTTAAAAAAAGGAATACCAGTCATGTCACGTATCGAATCGCGTATCCCGTCGACGGGAGAGGCGTTTATCAGGAATATGGCGGCTTTCGGGGAATTGCGCGCGCAGATCGATGCTGTGCGCGAGGCGGCTGTGCTGGGTGGCGGCAAGGAAGCGCAGACACGTCAGCGAGCCAAAGGCAAGCTGGCGCCGCGGCAACGCATCTCGCTGTTGCTCGACCCGGGTACGCCGTTCATGGAGATCGGCCAGACCGCGGCCCACGACGTCTACGACCACGCGGTGCCATGCGCGGGCATTGTCACGGGTATTGGCGTAGTAGAAGGGCATGCGGTCGCGATTTTTGCCAACGACGCGTCCGTGAAGGGCGGCACGTACTACCCGCTGACCTTGCGCAAGCACTTGCGCACCCAGCAGATTGCGCGAGAACAGGGGTTGCCGTGCCTGTACCTGGTCGATTCGGGCGGTGTCTATCTGCCGTTGCAGGAAGAGATATTTCCGGACGAGCACCACTTCGGCAAGATCTTTCGCAATATCGCCGAAATGTCCGCTTTGGGCTTGCCGCAAATTTCCGCTGTGATGGGTTCGTGCACCGCGGGCGGCGCCTACATTCCCGCGATGAGCGACGAGACGATCATCGTACGTGGCAACGGTTCGATTTTCCTCGGCGGCCCGCAACTGGTCCGGGCCGCAACCGGCGTGATCGTCGATGCGGAGACGCTGGGCGGCGCCGACGTGCATACGCGCGATAGCGGTGTCGCCGATCATTACGCCAACAGCGACGAACACGCCATTGTGCTGATGCGCGAAATCGTCTCGCGCCGGGGGCGCGGCAAACTGACGCCACCGCCGCAAGCACCGCTGCCGCCGCGACACGATCCTGAAGAATTGCCCGGCATCATCAGTGCCAATCCGCGCGAACACATTCCCGCCCGTGAAATTCTGTCGCGCCTGCTCGATGACAGCGAGTTCGCGGAATACCGTGCGCGCTTCGGTACCACGATCGTCTGCGGTACGGGTCATATAGGCGGTTATCCGGTGGGTGTGCTGATCAACGACGGAGTGTTGTTCTCGGAAAGTGCGCAGAAGGCGACCAACTTCATCGAGCTTTGTTCGCAGCGACAGATTCCGCTGCTGTTTCTGCACAACATCAACGGCTTCATGGTCGGTGCGGAGTACGAGTCGGGCGGCATCGCCAAGCATGGCGCGAAGATGGTGAACGCGGCGTCGTGCGCGCGGGTGCCGAAGTTCAGCATCCTGATTGGCGGCAGTTACGGTGCGGGCAACCTCGCCATGTGCGGCCGCGCGATTGGTCCTCAGTTCATGGCGATGTGGCCTAACGCCAAGACCTCGGTGGTGGGCGGCGAACAGGCCGCTACCGTGCTGGCCCTGATCCGCGCGGAACAGGCGGCCAAACAGGGCACCACGTTTACGCCCGAAGAGGAAGAGGCATTCAAGCGCCCGATCCGCGAGTCCTACGAGCACCAGGGGCAAGCCCTCTATGTCGCGGCGAGGATGTGGGTGGACGCCATTATCGATCCCGCCCGGACTCGCGAGTGGCTGACCTTGAGCCTCGCTCTCGCCGCGGCAGCGCCGCCCCAGGAAACCCGCTTCGGCGTCTTCAGGATGTAACCCCATGTTCAAACGGATACTGATTGCCAATCGCGGCGAAATAGCGCGCCGCATCGCCCGAACCTGTCGGCGCCTCGACGTCGAGTACGTGTCGGTGTATTCGACTGCGGACCGGAATGCGGCACATCTGGCGGGCGCGGTCGACACTCAATTGATCGGCGACGCCCCCGCCAGCAGCAGCTACCTGAACGCGCAAGCGCTCATCGCCGCTGCGCTTCGCACGGGCTGCGAAGCCATTCATCCCGGCTACGGCTTCCTTTCGGAAAATGCGGATTTCGCGGCTGCGGTCGCACGGGCCGGCCTGGTCTTTATCGGACCGGATGCACACACCATCGACAGCATGGGTAACAAGGCAACGGCCAAGAAACTGCTGGCTCATGCCGATGTGCCGGTGGTTCCGGGTTCGAGCGAGGCGACCGAGTCGCATGGTCTGATCCGCGAGGCTTGCGAGGCAGTCGGTTACCCGGCCATTCTCAAGCCGGTGGCGGCCGGCGGCGGCAAAGGCATGCAGGTAGTCACGCAGGACAGCGAACTGGACGCTGCAATCGACGCGGCGATCCGCATCGGCAAGGCGAATTTCGGCGATGGTCGTTTGCTGGTGGAGCGCTATATCGCTACGCCGAGGCATCTGGAGGTTCAGATATTCGGCGATAGCCACGGCAACGTCGTGCATCTGTTCGAGCGCGAGTGCTCGTTGCAGAGACGTCACCAGAAAATCATCGAAGAAGCTCCCGCCACCAACCTGCCGGCGGATGTGCGCGCCAGATTGCTGGCCGCGGCCGTGCGCGGCGCGCAGGCGATCGGGTATGTCAACGCGGGCACATTCGAGTTCATTCTTGCGCCAGATGACCAGTTCTATTTTCTGGAGGTCAATACGCGTCTGCAAGTCGAACACCCGGTGACCGAAGCGATTACCGGTCTCGATCTGGTCGAGTGGCAATTGCGGGTGGCGGCCGGTGAGGCGTTGCCATTGCAGCAGGATGCGATCGGGTTTTCCGGCCACGCGATCGAATGCCGGGTCTATGCGGAAGACCCTGACCAGAATTTTTGCCCGATGCCGGGCGAGGCTTTGCTCGTGCAGTGGCCGGATAGCTGCCGGGTGGACGCTGCGTTTGACGCGCGAGGGCAGGTGCCGTCCTTCTACGATCCGATGGTTGCGAAGTTGATTGCGTATGGCACGGATCGTCCGGATAGCTTGCGGCGGCTGTCGGCCGCAATCGAACAAACAACCTTGCTTGGCTTGACGAGCAACCTCGGTTTTGCCCAACGCCTGTTGCAGGATCCGCGCGTGCGTGCGGGACAGGTCGATACGCATCTGGTGGACGATTTCATCGCGCGCACTGTGCCGCTGGCGGCGCTCGATCTGGCCGCCGCATGCGCGGCCTTCGTGGATAGTGCGGACGTCGCCGGGCAGGATGTCCGTTCGCCCTGGGCCGGCAGTATCGGCCCGTTGGACCGGATCGCACTCGACCCTGAAGCACCGCTGGGTCGACTGAGTTACCGGTTTCAGAATCAGACGTTGCAGGTCGGCCTGCTCCGGCGCGATTCTCAAAGCGCCGAAGTTGCGATCGGAGAGCGGCGTTTCGAGGTCAGTGGCGCGCGCTCCGGCGATGTGTGGAAAGGCCGTATTCGCGAGTGGGTCTGGGTCGCCGCCAGGTTTGGCGATGAGCTGGAACTGAGCGTCGCGGGTACGCGAGTCCAGTTGCTGACTCGCAAGGACATTGCAGACGAACTCGACACGTCGAAGGGCGGCGATGTCGTCACGCGCATGCCCGGTGCTGTGGTTGCGCTGCCGATCGAGATCGGCAGTCGGGTCGAACAGGACGATGTGATTGCGATCGTGGAAGCGATGAAGATGGAAAATCGCATCTACGCGCCGGCGGCGGGTACGCTGAGCGCGCTGCACTGCCGGCTTGGCGAGATCGTTTCGGCGGGACAAACGCTGGCCAGTATCACCACGGTGGCTGCGTAGCGAGTCGGGATTGCCGCGCGTGCAGCAGGCGCGGCATTTTGCGGCGCGTGTGTCGTTACCCTTTCGGATCGACAGGGCCAGCAGCCGGGTCGGCAGCGGGATCGCTGACATGCGCCGCCGCATAGATCAACCGCATCAAACGCCCCATTTGCCCTTCGGTGACCCTGGCCTTATCCGCATCGGTCTGGTGAACGACGACCAGATCGTGCAACGGATCGACAATCACGTACTGACCGTTATGACCATCGGCCCAGAAGCCACCGATCGGAAGATCCATGAGGGCCGCGCCGCGATCCGGAAACCCGGTCCACCAGAGGTAACCATAGCCCGAATGAAGGTAGGTTTCCGACCACGCATGGGTGCTCTCCGCAACCCAGCTTGCGGGAACAATGGTTTCGGTATTCCATCGGCCGGAGCGAAGGTAAAGCAGGCCGAAGCGCGCCAGATCGCGCGCGCTCATACGGAACGGGTAAGCCGGAAAATTGGAATCCGCGCCGCGGATATAACGACCATCCTGCGGACGGTAGTCCTGCATCCCAATCGGCCCAGCAATGCGCTGCCGGAAGCTTTCGAAAATCGATTCGCCGACCGCGCGCTCGTAGATCGTACCGAGCACATTGAAATCCCAGTTGTTGTAATACCAGAACGTGCCGGGAGCATGACTGCCGCGCGCCGGGCGACGTTGCTTCTCGCTGAGCGTTTCGTAAAGAGCCGGATGATAGACACCGGAACGTGCCTGCAGTAACTGCCGCACAGTTGCCTGCTTTTCGGCGTCGGTGAGGCTGGGAGCGGAGTCGTCGATACTCAGGCTCGCGAGGGTTGCGTCGAGATCGATCTTGTTCTCAGCAACGGCGATGCCGATCAGCGCACTGAGCAGGCTCTTTCGTATCGAATGAATCCCGCGCTTGCGAACGATGTCTCCAAAGCTGTCGACCATGCGACCGCGATGCACGATGACGAGCGCCGCTGTATTGACCGACTGGGCGTAGGCGTGAGCCTGCGCGAGCGCATCGGTCGACCATCCGGCTTGTTCGGGCGTGATGGGGTCCCATTCGACTCCCGGCCAGTCCAGCGCATCAGGCGACTGATCTGCAAAGGAGACTGACGAGGTTTGCGCCATCAGCCCGGCTATCGCAAGCGCGAGGAAATCCCTTCGGCTAACTTTCAAACCCTTCTCCTGTCGTAGGTGGAAAGCGTGGTTATTCGGGCGAAGTTCGATGTAGGGATCAACGCATGCGTCGGTGCTTGTCGAAAACGGACCGAAGTCTTTTCGTGTAAGGATCTTTAAACGGTAGATGGATCGAAAATCCGTCGGCGGATGGGCTCACGGCTTTAAACTTGTGCGAAATTCTCGTGAAGTGGTGACGGTCATGACGGATATGGACGGTACGAACCGGGTGCTCATCAAAGGGCGCGAAATGCAGCATCAGTTTGTTATTCGAGCGGCTCATCCCTCGGACGCGGACGAGCTCACGAAGCTCGCCTTTCTTTCGAAAGCGCACTGGGGTTACCCCAAAGACTGGCTGGACTTGTGGCAGGACGATCTCACGATTACGCCCGAGGCGATCGAAGGAGCGATCGCCTATGTTGCCGAGCTTAAGGGAAGAATTGTCGGGTTCTGGGCGAGAGCATCGCTGGATTCAGATCAAATGACTTCGGGGTGGCTGTTCGTTCACCCCGACCATATGGGGCAGGGGATCGCTCGCGCGCTGTGGTCGGCGCTCCGGGAAGAGGCAAGCGCGAGAGGGATCAGAAGTTTTGTGATCGAAGCCGATCCCAATGCCGTGCCGTTTTACCTGTCGCTCGGAGCGGAAAAGATCGGCGAGAGAGAATCGACTGTCATTCCAGGAAGATTTATTCCCATCCTGCGGATACCGATCTGATTAGTGCGTGAATTGATAATGCATACCCGCGTTCGTTCGGCAGCCAGAACCGTTGCCATTGCCGCAACTACTGCCATGGGCCGGCTCTACGACAGCGGCGCGCGGCTCATGCGCCGCATCTACGACCGGCGTTTGCACGACGCAGCCGTGCTGGATGCCGCGCGACATTTCCCCGATGCTGTGTCCTTCGAGACGAACTGGCAGGCCATTCGAACCGAGGCGCTGCAGGTCGCGGCAAGCATCGCCAGCATCCCGCGTTTCCACGAAATCATGCGCGAGCAAGCCGATATCTCGGCCAACGACGGACGCGACTGGCGCATGTACATCATGCAAGCCTACGGTGTGCGCTTCCCGCGTAATCTCGCGCGCTGCCCGACGCTTGCCGCGCTCGTCGCTCAATCGCCCGATGTGCTCTCGGCCTCGTTTTCGTTTCTTGCGCCGGGCAAGCACATCCCACCGCATCGCGGACCGTTTCGCGGCATCCTGCGCGGCTATCTCGTCCTGTCGATGCCGCTCGACTCTGAAGGCAGACCCGCCGCCACGCTGACCGTCGACGGCCACGCGCATCGGTTGCACGAAGGCGAGTTCATGCTGTGGGACGATACGTTCGAGCATGAGGTACTCAATGCGAGCGACGAGGTGCGCATCGTGTTGTTGCTCGATATCCGCCGCCGCAGCATGCCGCTCGATTTACGGCTGCTGTCGAACGCCGTGATTGTGCTCGTGCGGCTAGGCATCCGCGTGCGCGGTTCGAGGATTGCGGTTTAGCTAGCGGTCGTGACGTGGCCGATGTATCTGCCGCGTCAAAGCGTAAATGCCCACAAGCGCCGCGGCAAAACCCGAAGCCGCACCCACACCGAGTGACCATCGCGGGCCAGGATGATCCGCCACCCAACCGACGATCGGCGCACCGATCGGCGTCCCCCCGAGCGCAACGCCAATACGCATCGCCATTACCCGTCCGCGCATGGCGGGCGCGGTCGACAGCTGCATCAGGCTGTTGGTCGTGTTGGTAAAGGTCAAGGCGGCGACGCCGATCACCACCAGCGCGCTGCCGAACAGCCAGTAGCCCGGCGCGATAGCGGCTAGCGTGCAACCGACTCCGAACATCGCGGCGCCGATGATCAACGATGTGAACTGTGGCCTGTCGCGACCGGCAGCCAGCAGCGCACCGGAGACGGTACCGATAGCCATCATCGACGACAGCAGACCATAGCCTCGCGCATCGGCGTGAAAGACGCCGACGGCCATCGTCGAAATGAAGATCGGAAAGTTCAGGCCGAACGTGCCGATCAGGAACAACATGACCAGAATTGCCAGCAGATCCGGACGCGACCACACGTAGCGGAACCCTTCGGTGAAACCTCCGGGCGTGCGGCGCGCCCTCACGTTGGGGCGTAGTTCGGAAGCGCGGAACAACGACAGCGAAGCGAGCACCGCAACGAAACTGGCGCCGTTGATCAGAAACGCCCAGCCAGTACCGACCGATGCGATGACGAGGCCAGACGCGGCCGGTCCAATCATGCGCGCGGCGTTGAACGAGGTCGAGTTGAGTGCAACGGCGTTCGGCAGATCCGCGTCGCCGACCAGTTCGGTGACGAAGGTCTGGCGCACAGGCGCGTCGAACGCCGCCGCGCAACCGAACAGAAACGCGAACACATATACATGCCACAACTGGACGATGCCGGTCACCGTCAGCAGTCCCAGTGCGAGCGCCAGCGCGCCCATCGTTGCCTGCGTCGCGATCAGCAGTTTGCGCTGGTTGTAGTGATCGGCGGCATAGCCGGTCCAGGGCAGCAGCAGAAGCTGCGGTCCGAACTGCAGCGCCATGACCGTGCCAACCGCCGACGCGTTGTGATGCGTGAGCTGAGTCAGCACCAGCCAGTCCTGGGCCGTGCGCTGCATCCATGTGCCTACATTGGACACCAGTGCGCCGGCTGCCCAGACCCGATAGTTGAAGCTTTTCAGCGAACGGAAGACACCCGTTGCAGGAATGCTCACGAATGCTCCGGTGTATTGCCGCCGTTAAAGCGCCCAAAATGCCGCGCGGCGAACAGGCTCATGACGAGGATGCCGAGCCCTAGCGGGACCACATCGACGGTGTCGCCCAGATTGAAATCGCCGACGCGACAGACGAGCAGATAGCCGACGATCAGGTTGAGAAACCCCCACAACGCATTCACCGTCGATGACGAAAACCCTTCTCCGCGAGGCGTGGCAAAGGGGCTCTGAAACTGCCTGCCCATCAAGCCGCTAACCAGATGCGGCACGGCGTTCGCAAGCACTGCGCCGCCGAAAAACCATGACACGAGATGATGCCAGTTCATTTTCAGGCACTCCTTGTTTTGAGCAGATCGATGATGTCCTGGGCCGTGCCGGTTTCGCCGAGCCGCGGAAAGACGTTGTTGATGCTGTAGTCGTGTGCTTCGGCGCGCCCGTCGGTCATCGCATCGAGCGCGAGCGTCACGTTGAACCCCAGTTCATAAGCCTGGCGAGCGGTCGATTCGACACCGGTTCCGGTCGCCACACCCACGATGACGACCTGGGTCACGCCCAGCTTCTTCAACTGGTCTGCGAGATCGGTGCTGGCGAAGGCACCCCAGGTGTGCTTCGTGACGACGATGTCACCAGGTTGTCGATCGAGTTCGGCAATAAGCTCGGTCCAGTCGGGCGGGAACGGCGCGCCCTGACGCGGCCGTTCGACGCGGCCCGGTGCGCCGCCTGCGACGTTGACCAGGACGACCGGTAAACCGCGTTCGCGAAACGCATCGAGTAGCGTGCGCGATCGTTCTACGACTGCGTCGATGGAGTGAACGAGCGGGAGAGCGACGATACCTTTTTGCAGGTCGACGACGATGAGGGCGGTGTCGGGATCGAGTGTGGTGAGGGCCATGTGTTTCCTGCGAGAGCGAAGGGAGGACTCAGAAGTCGGCAAGCCGTTGCAGCAGTTTCACCGCAGCGGCGAGTTGCTCCTGTTCCTGTGTGGACAGTTGCGCTTGCAATGCGTGGACGAGCCAGTCTTCTTTGGCGGCGCGGCTCGCCTTGACGGTCTTCCGGAAAGTGGAGGTCAGCGTGATCAGGGTTTGCCGGCCGTCATCCGGATCGGGTTCGCCACTGATGGCGCCCATCGCCTCGAGACCGGCGACCGTAATGCGCATGGACTGCGGTCGCACGCTTTCGGCACGGGCGAGGGCGGACACGGTGGCGGGCCCGTCGCGCTCCAGACGCAGCAGCACCGATTGCTGCGACGAAGTGAAATCGCCTGCGGAGGCCTGCTCCCGTACTCGACGAATCAGCTTGCTTAGGGAAATGCGCAGTTCGCCGGCTAGAGCGGCGAGCTGGGCGGCTTCGGATGTGAGTGCTTGTTTGACCATGGGCGGAGCATAGCATATGTACAGTTTAACTGTACAGTTTTGCTGTGCACGCTACGAGGTCGCATGTGGCCGATGATGTGACCGCTGTCGCGATGAAGTTGTGTGCTTCGGCAGCGTTGACGAATTCGCGGAACCTGGCGAGTGCGCCCGGTTCCGCGTATATATGTATTTTTATTTGAACCCGGCCACCGCGTGCGGCACGTAAAGCTCTTCGAGTTTTGCGATCTCGTCGCTGCTGAGTTCGAGCGACAGCGCAGCCACCGCATCGTCCAGATGATGTAGTTTGGTTGCACCGACAATCGGCGCGGTGATGGGTTTCTTCTGCAGCACCCACGCGAGCGCAACCTGTGCGCGCGGCACACCGCGTGCGGCCGCGATTTCGCCGACCCGCTCAACTACCTTGCGATCGGCCTCTTCGGTGTGCGCGTACAGCGTGCGGCCGTATTCGTCGGTTTCCGAACGCGCGCTGCTCGTGTTCCATTCGCGCGTCAGGCGACCACGGGCAAGCGGACTCCACGGGATGACACCGATGCCTTCGCTTTCGCACAGCGGCAGCATCTCGCGCTCTTCCTCGCGATACAGCAGATTCACGTAATTCTGCATCGTGACGAAGCGGGTCCAGCCGTGCTGCTCCGCGACATGCAGCGCCTTCGAGAATTGCCATGCGTACATCGACGACGCGCCGATATAGCGCGCCTTGCCGGCTTTCACGACGTCATGGAGCGCTTCCATGGTTTCTTCAATCGGCGTGTGATAGTCCCAGCGATGAATCTGATAGAGATCGACGTAGTCGGTACCGAGCCGGTGCAGACTGGCGTCGATTTCCGCCATGATTGCCTTGCGCGACAGGCCGGCGCCATTCGGTCCTGGACGCATCCGGTTGAAGACCTTGGTGGCGAGTACGATCTCGTCGCGACGCGCGAGATCCTTCAATGCACGACCGACGATTTCCTCGCTCGAGCCGAGCGAGTAGACGTTGGCGGTATCGAAGAAGTTGATGCCGTGATCGAGCGCCTGCTTGATGAACGGACGTGCCTGCGCTTCGTCGAGTGACCACGCGTGCGCGCCGCGATCGGGGGCGCCATAGCTCATGCAGCCGAGACACAGACGCGAGACGTCGATGCCGGTGCGGCCGAGTTTGACATAGTCCATCGTGCTGCTCCTGTGGGAAAGTTCGGGAACGAACCAGGAAGGCGTTCGCTTATAAGAAGCGGCGCGCCGCGACTGACGAGCCGATCCGCATAAATTACTGAATCAGATTTGATAATGACGTGGACTGCGTAAAAAATGCGTGATGGCAAAAGAAATGCGGCCACGTATACTTGGTTCCGCTTTACGTCACCCCTCGCAGGAGGCGCCGGACCTTATCCGGCATCCTGCCGCATCTGCAATACAGGCAAGTTATTCCTCCCAACGCTGCATAGAACAAAGGAAGGACCTCCTATGTTGATCCGTACTTTTAGTGCCATCCCGGCCTTGATGCTGGCGGCGTGCGCTGTTTCGCCACTAGCGGCGAATGCCGACGACAGCAACAGCTTCGCACAAAACGACTCGGGCTCGCAGGCACGCCATGTGAAGGTGATGATCATCTCCATGTTTGCGCCGGAGGGCCAGGTCTGGCTCGACCATCTCGGACCGTGGCAGGAAATCACAGTGGCCGGATTGTCGCCGGACTATCCGACCGTGCATTGCAACAAGCAGGACATCTGCGTGATGACGACCGGCATGGGTCACGCGAATGCTGCCGCTTCGACGATGGCGCTGACGTTCTCGCCGAAATTCGATCTGCGACATACGTACTTCATGGTGGCGGGCATTGCTGGTATCGATCCGTTGCGCGGCACTGTCGGTTCCGCGGCGTGGGCCAAATATCTGGTCGACTTCGGCATTCAGTGGGAAATCGACGGACGCGAAATTCCGCCGGGCTGGACCACCGGTTATCTCGGCATCAACACGACGGGCCCGACGCAAAAACCGCCGCTCGACTATAAGACCGAAGTGTTCCAGCTCAATACGCAGCTTGCGGATGCCGCATTCGCGCTGTCGCGCAACGTGACGCTCGAAGACAACGCTCAGGCACAGGCCGCACGCGCCAAATTCAGCTATGCACCGGCGAACCAGCCACCGAGCGTCATTCAGTGCGACACGCTGGCGGGCGATACATGGTGGTCGGGTACCGATCTCGGCCAGCGTGCACGCGACTGGACCAACATCCTGACCGACGGCAAGGGCGTGTATTGCACGACGCAACAGGAAGACAACTCCACCTATGAAGCGCTGACCCGTGCGGCGACGGTGAAGCGTGTCGACCTGAGCCGCGTAGCGGTGCTGCGTTCAGGGTCCGATTTCGACCGGCCGTATGCGGGCCAGACGAGTGCGGACAATCTGTTGAACTACGCGGCGCAGGGTGGTTTCTCGATTGCAGTCGACAACCTGTATAACGCGGGCAATCCGCTGGTGCAGGACATTGCGACGCACTGGGGCGAGTGGCGCGACGGCGTGCCGCATCGGTAAGGCAACACTGCCCGTGTGGTGATTCAATGCGCGCGGTAGGGCGTCCACACGGGCGTATCGGTTGACCAGTCGTCGAGTTCGGATGGGTTCATGATGAGCTCCTTCGAGTGATGTGTGTCCGGTGTTGGTGTGTGCGCCGGACACGCGCGATGTTTCAGATCGATGTCGCACGTAACGCGAACGCTGCGTTACTCGCCTCGCGCGACACGGGTGGCGTTGTCGGCGTTGCGTTCCTGCGCGGCGATACGCTCCGCTTGCGTGCTGGCGATCAGGCTTTTGTTCGGATACACGTTTCGGCTGAGGGCTGGCAGCGAGCCGTCGCGATAGGCCTGCGCGAGTTCCGCGCGAACTTCTTCGCGGGTTTTCGGTGCCTGGGTGGCGTTGCTGTTGGCCCACGTGTAATCGTTGTAGGTGCCTGCCCGGCCGATGCCGCCGTCGGCGAATGCTGCTGTGCTTGCGGCGAGAGAGAGCAGGAGACCTGCGATTAGGTGGTGTTTCATGGTTCACTCCTGTGATTCGTTTGCAACGCTCGTTAGTCGGCGTTGCGACAGGGTGAAATGTAGGCCTTCGTGCTCCGGCGATAAATCGCGGTTTTGTGAAATGAATTGTCGTCGAAATGGAACAATGGTTTTTCTGCCCTGGCAGGTGGCTGTCCTTTGTCCTTGCAGGCGGCTCGTTGTTAGCGCCTCGCGGCTGGTTTGTTTGCCTGTGCAGGCGGCTTTGTTTTAGCGCCTCGCGGCGCAGGCGTTGCCCCTGTGCGGGGCGGCACCTTCTTTCTTTGCCGCGGCAAAGAAAGAAGGCAAAGAAAGCCGCTCGAGACGTTACCGTGTCCTTTCCATGTGCAGTCTTCGTGGCCCGCACCTAAGTGTCGCCATCGCACTGAAACGGTAGTGGTTCGAGACGAGACCATCCCTCGCACCGCACCCGTTAGTGACCAGGCGGTCATTCATCCCGCTCGCACTACGTGCTTGCAGTCGGGTGACCACAACGGAAACCCGACCTGGGGCGTGAGACGTTAAAGCCGTAGGCGAACGTTGAAAACAGTTTAAACACCAGGCCTGAACAGGAAGTCCGTGACGAGATTAAAGACGCAACTGAGGGACAAAGAGCCAGGCTGAAGGCCAAAGAAGAGGGCTTAAATCGAAGAGGTCAAGACACGCTAAACGAGAGCGGTTATGTCCATCGGCGGCGAAGCGCGCCGGAACGAATGAGCGCCTTGTCACTACCGCTCGCGGCGCGAGGTGCGATCTCGTCTCGGACCGCTGGAGTGTCAGTGCGAGGGCGACACTTAGGTGCGCGCCACGAGGGCGGCACACGGAAAGGACACGGTAACGTCTCGAGCGGCTTTCTTTGCCTTCTTTCTTTGCCGCGGCAAAGAAAGAAGGTGCCGCCCCGCACAGGGGCAACGCCTGCGCCGCGAGGCGCTAAAACAAAGCCGCCTGCACAGGCAAAAACAAACCAGCCGCGAGGCGCTAACAAGAAGCCGCCTGCACAGGCAAACAATCCAGCCGAGAGGCGCTAAAGCTAGGCCGCCGGCCAAAGCAAACGACAGCCGCCTGCACAGGCAAACAAACAAAACCCTATGCGACCCATTCAGTCATAACAGGAGTATCCAGCGCAGAAGCCGCCTCCCGCTGCTCAGGCGTGCGCATCGTACAAGTCTTATCAAGACTTGCCCGCCCACTCAACAACGGACACCGATCGAACACCTCGGCAATCCAGTCGACAAACACCCGCACCTTCGACGACAGATGCCGGCTATGCGGATACACCGCCGAAATCGGCATCGGCAGCGGCTTCAGATGCGGCAGCACCTCCACCAGTTGCCCCGACTGCAAATGCGGCAGCACCATAAAGCGCGCCGGCTGGATCAAACCGAATCCCTCCAGCCCACAGGTGACATAAGCATCCGCATCGTTGACCGACACGATGCCCTGCATCTTCGCCTCGACTTCCTTGCCGTCCACCAGAAAAGCCCAGTCGATCACACGTCCCGTACGACTCGAAAAGTAATTCACAGCCTTATGCTGCTCGAGATCTTCGAATGTCTGCGGTGTGCCAAACTTTGCGAGGTAATCGGGCGACGCGCACGACACGCCTTCGAATAACCCGATACGTCGCGCCACCAGCGACGAATCCTGCAGCGCGCCCACGCGCACCACGCAATCCACACCCTCCTGCAACAGATCGACCGGCCGGTCCGTTAAACCGAGCTGCAGATCAATATCCGGGTAGCGAGTGTGGAATTCGCACAGGGAAGGAATCACGATCAACCGGCCGATCGAGCCCGGCATGTCGATACGCAGCTTGCCGTGCGGCTTCTTGTTGCCGCTCTGGAAGCTTGCTTCGGTTTCCTCGACATCCGCGAGAATCCGCACGCAACGCTCGTAGTAGGCGGCGCCATCGGGCGTCAGCGAGAGGCGCCGGGTGGTCCGGTGCATCAGGCGTACGCCGAGAAACGCTTCGAGATTCTGAATGATGGTCGTGACCGACGCGCGCGGCATGTCGAGCGTTTCCGCTGCGCGCGTGAAACTGTTGGTGTCGACGACCCGGGTGAACACTTGCATGGCCTGAAGCCGGTCCATTGCAGACCTCCGAAAGGGCAGGTGCATCTGGAGAGAAGCCGCCCAGCCGATAAGCGAGGCGATTGTTCAGGTGCACCGAATTGTGTTGCCGGATTATAGGCATTTATTTGCGAGTCTGCTGAACCCACAATTCGCACCATCGCCTTTCTGTGCGCATTGCGCTGCTCGACATGGATGCATTCAAATCGCCGTACTCCTTCACTCCCTCGGCCTCGGGCCTCGCGGAGGACGGCACCTCGCTGGAACTCACCGATGTACAGATCGAGGGCTACGCACAGCCGATCACGCTGCGTCTGTACCGGCCTGCCGCCAAGTCGGGGCTGCCGGTGCTGCTGTACTTCCACGGCGGGGGTTTCGTGCGCGGTTCGATCGATGCCGCCGACACCGCCGCACGCTATTTAGCAGAGCGCTTACCGGCTCTCGTAGTGTCGGTCGGCTATTCGCTCGCGCCGCGCTTTCCGTTTCCCGCCGCGCCTGAAGACGCACACCTCGCGGCGCTCTGGGCGCAGACCAACGCGCGCACGTTCGGCGGCAATACGCGGCGTCTGGGCGTGGCGGGCCATGACGCCGGCGGGCAACTGGCCAACTGTCTCGCGTTCATCGGGCGCGATCGCGGCGACGTGCGCATCGACGCGCAGGCGTTGTTCGGTCCGATGCTCGATCCAAGCCTCACACGGCTTGGCGACGAGCGTCGGCTCAGTTCGGACATCACCGCGAGCGAGTGCGCAGCCTGCTACCGCGCGTATTTGCCGCAGGCGTCGCAACGCATGCATCCGTATGCTGCGCCACTCGAATCGGCGCGGCTTGCCGGTTTGCCGGCCACGCTGGTCATCACCGCACAAAACGATGTGCTGCACGTCGAGGCCGAGAAGTACGCGAGCAGCCTGATCGACGCGGGTGTGCTGACCCAGGTGGTGCGCTACCCGAGCGTGTCGCATGCCGCCGTCGCCGAACATCCGGCCGCCCTGGAGGAAGCCGTGCGCTTCTTCCAGTGCCGCTTCGAGATGCGCGATACCCGCGATGTCCGTGACAGTCGCGAGGCCCGCGATGCACGCGAGGCCCGTGAAACGCGCGCAGCCAAACAAACAACTTGATCGACTACAGAAACCACCTTGGAGCCAACATGTCCATTCTTCCGCTCTCCCGCCCCCGTCTGGCAATCGCCACGGTTGCTGTCCTCGTCGTAGCCGGGCTCGGTACGCTGGGCGCGATCCGCGTCGATGCACGCGCGCCGGCGCAGTCCGCGTCGGCAATCGTTCCCGAAGTCGACGTCGCGACGGTCGTCCAGAAGACGATCACCGACTGGCAAAGCTATTCGGGCCGCCTCGAAGCCATCGAGAAGGTCGACGTGCGTCCGCTGGTGTCGGGCACGATCGTCTCGGTGAATTTCAAGGACGGCGCGCTCGTGAAAAAGGGCGACACGCTGTTCGTCATCGACCCGCGGCCGTATCAGGCCGAAGTCGATCGCGCGGCGGCGCAGCTCGCCGCCACGCAGGCACGCAGCGGCTATGCGCAAAGCGACTGGGAACGCGCACAACGCCTGCTCAGCGACAACGCAATCGCGAAACGCGACTACGACGAGAAGCAGAACGCGTCGCGCGAAGCGAATGCAAACCAGAAGGCCGCTGAAGCCGCGCTCGAAACCGCGCGCATCAACCTGGGCTACACGAAGATCGTCGCGCCGGTGTCGGGTCGCGTATCGCGTGCGGAAATCACGCTTGGCAACGTCGTATCGGCGGGCGCCAGCGCCGCGCCGCTCACGACGCTCGTTTCCGTGTCGCCGATCTACGCATCGTTCGATGCCGACGAACAAACCTATCTGCAGTACATCAGCCGTGTGAAGGACGGCAAGGTACCGGTCGAACTCGGCCTCGCCGACGAAACCGGTTACTCGCGCAGCGGCACGATCGAATCGGTGGACAACCGGCTCGATACGTCGTCAGGCACGATCCGCGTGCGCGCGCGTTTCGATAACGCGGACGGTGTGCTCGTGCCAGGGCTGTACGCACGCGTGAAGGTCAGCGGTAGCGTGCCGCATCCGGCGGTGATGATCGACGATGCTGCGGTCAATACCGATCAGGACAAGAAGTTCGTGTTCGTCGTCGACAAGGATGATCACGTTGCGTACCGCGAAGTGACACTCGGTGCGCAGCAGGAAGGCCTGCGTGTCATCAAGAGCGGTCTCGCGGCTGGCGATCGTATCGTCGTGAATGGTACGCAGCGTGTGCGACCCGGCGACCAGGTGCGCGCGCACATGGTGCCGATGAACGCCGACGTCGATCCGAATGCGGCACCGGTTGCCCAGACGAAAACGCCTGCAGCGAAGCCCGCACCGGCCCAGGCAGACGCGCAAGCCCCGGCCCAGCCGCAAGCGAAGACGGAGAAGAATTCGTGAACCGCGGACGCGATCTGTCGTCCAGGCTGAACGGCGCGAGCCATGAGCTCGCACCGTTCGACACGCGCAAGCGCTCCAACATCAAGAGCCTCCAATGAACATATCTAAATTCTTTATCGACCGGCCAATCTTCGCGGGTGTGCTGTCGGTCCTGATCCTGCTGGGAGGCGTGATTTCGCTGTTCCAGCTGCCGATCTCCGAATATCCGGAAGTGGTGCCGCCTTCGGTGGTGGTTCACGCGCAGTATCCGGGTGCGAACCCGAAGGTGATCGCGGAAGCGGTCGCGTCGCCGCTCGAAGAGCAGATCAACGGCGTTGAGAACATGCTGTACATGCAGTCGCAGGCGAATAGCGACGGCAACCTGACGCTCACCGTCACGTTCAAGCTCGGTACCAACCCGGACCTCGCCACGCAGCTTGTGCAGAATCGCGTGAACCAAGCGTTGCCGCGTCTGCCGGACGACGTGCAGCGGCTCGGCGTGACGACGATCAAGAGTTCGCCGACGTTGACGATGGTGGTCCACCTGATCTCGCCGAACAACCAGTACGACATGACGTACCTGCGCAACTACGCGCTGCTGAACGTCAAGGACCGGCTCGAACGGATCAAGGGCGTCGGCCAGGTGCAGCTGTGGGGCGCCGGCGACTACTCGATGCGCATCTGGCTCGATCCGCAGAAGGTCGCACAGCGCGACCTGACCGCTACCGATGTCGTCAATGCAATTCGCGAGCAGAACATCCAGGTCGCGGCCGGGACGATCGGCGCGTCGCCGTCGGTGCCGGGCACGCCGTTGCAGTTGTCGGTGAACGCTCGCGGCCGTCTGCGCACGGAAGGCGAATTCGGCGACATCGTCGTGAAGACCGCGCCCGATGGCGCCGTCACGTATCTGCGCGACCTCGGGCGGATCGAGCTTGCCGCATCGGAATACGGTCTGCGTTCGTTGCTCGACAACAAGCCGGCCGTCGCACTCGCGATCAACCAGTCGCCGGGCGCGAACTCGCTGCAGATTTCCGACGAAGTTCGGGCAACCATGAAGGAATTGCAGCAGGACTTCCCGGCTGGCGTCGACTACAAGATCGTCTATGACCCGACGCAGTTCGTGCGCTCGAGTATCGAGGCGGTCGTGCATACGCTGCTCGAAGCCATCGCGCTGGTCGTGATCGTGGTGATCGTGTTCCTGCAAACGTGGCGCGCGTCGATCATTCCATTGATCGCTGTGCCGGTGTCGATCATCGGGACGTTCTCGCTGCTGCTGGCATTCGGTTTCTCGATCAACGCGTTGTCGCTGTTCGGGATGGTGCTCGCGATCGGGATCGTCGTCGACGATGCGATCGTGGTGGTGGAGAACGTCGAGCGGAACATCGAAAGCGGGCTCAGTGCGCGCGATGCGACCTACAAGGCGATGCAGGAAGTGAGCGGGCCGATTATCGCCATCGCGCTCACGCTGGTTGCCGTGTTCGTGCCGCTCGCATTCATGACGGGCCTGACCGGTCAGTTCTACAAGCAGTTTGCGATGACCATCGCGATTTCGACGGTGATCTCGGCGTTCAACTCGCTGACGCTGTCGCCGGCGCTTGCATCGTTGCTGCTGCGCGACCACGGTGCGAAGCCGGACGTGCTGACGCGCGTGATGGATCGTGTGCTCGGCCGTTTCTTCGCCGGCTTCAACAAGGTGTTCCGGCGTGGTTCGACCGCGTATAGCCGCGGTGTGAACGGTGCGCTCAAGCGCAAGGGCGCGATGCTCGTCGTGTATGCGGTGCTGCTCGGCGCGACCGCGTTGATCACGCACGTCGTGCCCGGCGGCTTCGTGCCGGCGCAGGACAAGGAATACCTGATCGCGTTCGCGCAGCTGCCGAACGGTGCATCGCTCGATCGCACGGAGAAGGTGATCCGCGACATGAGCGCGATTGCGCTGAAGCAGCCGGGTGTGGAAAGTGCTGTGGCGTTCCCGGGGCTGTCGGTGAACGGCTTCACGAACAGTTCCAGCGCGGGCATTGTGTTCGTCACGCTGAAGCCGTTCAAGGAACGCGGTAGCAAGACGTTGTCGGCCGGTGCGATTGCCGGTGCGCTGAACCAGCAGTACGGCGCGATCAAGGATTCGTTCGTGGCGGTGTTTCCGCCGCCGCCGGTGCTCGGTCTCGGTACGCTTGGCGGTTTCAAGTTGCAGCTGGAAGACCACGGTGCGGTTGGTTATGCGGAGTTGAATAACGCAAGCCAGGCGTTCATCAAGAAGGCATCGACGACGCCTGAACTCGGGCCGACGTTCTCCAGCTATCAGATCAACGTGCCGCAGCTCAACGTCGATCTGGACCGTGTGAAAGCGAAGCAGCTCGGCGTGCCGGTCACCGATGTGTTCAACACGATGCAGATCTATCTCGGCTCGCTGTACGTGAACGACTTCAACCGCTTCGGTCGCGTGTACCAGGTGCGGGTGCAGGCCGATGCGCCGTTCCGGCAGCGCGCGGACGACATCCTGCAACTGAAGACGCGTAACGCCGCCGGCGATATGGTGCCGCTGTCGTCGCTCGTCACCGTGACGCCGACGTACGGTCCGGAAATGGTGGTGCGCTACAACGGTTACACGGCTGCGGACATCAACAGCGGTCCGGCGCCGGGCTATTCGACGAACCAGGCGCAGGCAGCGGCCGAACGCATCGCGGCGGAAACCTTGCCGCGCGGCGTGAAGCTCGAATGGACCGACCTGACGTACCAGCAGATGCTGGCGGGCAATGCCGGTATGTGGGTGTTCCCGATCAGCGTGCTGCTCGTGTTCCTCGTGCTCGCTGCGTTGTATGAAAGTCTGTCGCTGCCGCTCGCGGTGATCCTGATCGTGCCGATGAGCCTGCTGTCCGCGTTGACCGGCGTGTGGCTCACGCAGGGCGACAACAATATCTTCACGCAGATCGGCTTGATGGTGCTGGTGGGGCTGGCGTCGAAAAACGCCATCCTGATCGTCGAGTTCGCTCGCGAGCTCGAACACGATGGCCATTCGCCGCTGTCGGCGGCAATCGAGGCGAGCCGCATGCGGCTGCGTCCGATCCTGATGACGTCGATTGCTTTCATCATGGGCGTGGTACCGCTCGTGCTGTCGACCGGCGCGGGTTCGGAAATGCGCCATGCGATGGGTATCGCGGTGTTCTTCGGCATGCTCGGCGTGACGCTGTTCGGCCTGATGCTGACACCGGTGTTCTATGTGGTACTGCGTACGCTCGCTGGCGGCAAGATTCATGTGGCGCAGAAGGATTCGCCGCATCAAGCGTTGCCGGCGACGCACGCCTGAGGAGAAACCAATAATGAAAAGGCTTGAATCTTTGCCCGGCTGGAGCCGGGCGGCCGCGAGCGGCCTGCTGCTGATGTTGCTCGCCGCCTGCTCTGTAGAGCCGACGTACAAGCGGCCCGATGCACCGACACCGGCCGCCTTCAAGGAAGCGCCAGCGATCAGTGCGCAGGATGCGGGCACGTGGAAGCCCGCGCAACCGGCCGATGCCGAGCATCGCGGCGAATGGTGGACCGTGTTCGGCGATTCGACGCTGAACGATCTGGAGCAGCAGGCTGCGACGGCGAATCAGGATCTGAAGGCGGCGGCCGCACGCGTGCAGCAGGCGCGTGCGCTGACCCAGGCGGCTCGCTCCGCGTGGTTCCCGTCGCTCGATGCGGGCTTTGGGCCGACGCGCGAAACGGCGTCGGCGGCATCGCAGTTTCTGCCGCAGAACAATGGTTCGACGACCACGACGTTGTGGCGCGCGCAGGGTACCGTTTCTTACGAGGCGGATCTGTTCGGGCGGGTCGGATCGAACGTCAACGCGGCGCGTGCCGACGCACAGCAGAGCGAAGCGCTGTTCCGCTCGGTGCAGCTCGCGCTGCAGGCGGATGTCGCGCAGAACTACTTCCAGTTGCGCCAGTTCGACACCGATCAGGGGCTGTACCGCCAGACCGTCAAACTGCGTGAGGACTCGCTGAAGCTGACCGAACGCCGTTTCAAGGAAGGCGATATCAGCGAACTCGACGTCGCGCAGGCTCGCAACGAACTCGCATCGGCACGCGCCGATGCGGTGGGCGTAGCGCGTCAACGTGCAGCGTCGGAGCACAGTCTTGCCATCCTGCTCGGCAAGGCGCCCGCCGATTTCTCGTTCCCGGAAACGCCGCTCGCGCCGGTCGTCGCGCGTGTGCCGGCTGGGCTGCCGTCCGCGCTGCTCGAACGTCGTCCGGATATTTCGGCGGCCGAGCGCGCAATGGCTGCAGCAAATGCGCGGGTCGGTCTGGCGAAGTCGGCGTTCTTCCCGAAGCTCGATATCACCGGTGCGCTTGGTTATGAATCGGCGACGTTGGGCAGCCTGTTCATGTGGTCGAGCCGGACGTTCCTGCTTGGGCCTTTGGCCGGTACTGCGTTGACGCTGCCGATCTTCGACGGCGGTCGCCGCCGCGCCGGTCTCAGTCAGGCTCGCGCGAAGTACGACGAAGATGTGGCGCAGTATCGTCAGCAGGTGCTCGTCGCGTTCCGCGAAGTCGAGGACAACCTTGCCGATCTACGTCTGCTCGACGATCAGATCAGCGCGCAAAACGACGCAGTGGTCGCGTCGCAGCGCGCGGCGCATCTGTCGCAGACGCAGTACGAGGAAGGGCAGGTGAGCTATCTCAACGTGATCGACAGCGAGCGTTCGGTGCTGGTGTCGCAGTTGCAGGCGAGCCGTTTGACCGGTACCCAGGCTGTGTCGACGGTCAACCTGATCCGTGCGCTCGGCGGTGGTTGGGATGGAATGCCCGCTACGGCTGCGGCCGATGTAGCGAACAGCGATGCGCAACAGCAGATTGCGAAGCGTTAAGTTAATTCGGCGCGTCAAGCGCTAACGGTGGCTCCCACGCAGGTTCCTTCCAGGTTCCTTGTGTTAGCTGGCGATCTGGGTGCACCCGGCGGTGCTTCCAGGTCACCAGCTTTTTTTATTTCGCAGCGAAGGCGGCAACGCGACTGCACAGTTTCGCCCATCCATATCGCATTTCGCGATTTCCATTCGAAAATCCGTTCGTAGACCGCGTCCCGGAGCGGCCCTATCATCGTCTGCACCTCATCTGGAGAGAGGCGATGACCTGCCTGCATTTCCGCTGTCCGCGCTGATCCGCTAGTTCGTCTACGCATCGCGCATCAAGCGTCCCAAGCCGCCCACGGGTACGCCCGACACCGGCGGCACCGATCTCCGCTGTCAGGCCGGAAGCGGTACACCCCGACCAACCTCGTCGATTGAGTTCACCATGAAATTTTTCCTGTCCAGCGTGCGGCGCTTCTTCCGCGTGGCGGGGCGCTCGCCCATGCTCGCTCTGGGTAGCGCACTCGTGTTTGCGGCGTCCGCGTCTGCTGCCGTGGCCGCCGATCTACCCACGTTGAAGATCGGTACCGCGACGAGCCCGCAGATCGAAGCACTGAAAATCGCGGCGCGCGAAGCAAAAGATCAGGGCCTCGACGTGAAGATCATCGAATTCACCGACTGGAATACGCCAAACGCAGCGCTGGCGAACAAGGACATCGACGTCAACTATTTCCAGCACGTTCCGTTTCTCGAGAACGCGAAGAAGCAGGGCGGTTATAACTTCGTTGCCATCGCGCCCGGCACGATCATGAAGATCGGTTTGTACTCGAAGAAAGTGAAGCGCTTCGACGAGTTGAAAGACGGTGCCACCGTGGCGATTGCGAACGACCCGGTGAACGGCGGTCGCGGACTGCTGTTGCTGCAACGCGCCGGCCTGATCAAGCTGAAACCCGGCATTGACTACCGGGCGACCACGCTCGATATCGTCGACAACCCGAAACATCTGAAGATCGTGCAACTCGAAGCGTCGCAACTCGCCCGCTCGCTCGACGACGTCGATCTGGCACAAGGCTATCCGAGCTTCATCAAGCTCGCCGGCACGACCGATCCGAACAGTGCGCTGCTTTTCGACGGCACTGAGAACAAGATATTCGCGATCTAGTGGGTGGTGCGGCCCGACAGCGTGAATGATCCGCGCATCCGCAAGTTCATCTCGATCTATCAGCATTCGCCGGCGGTGCGCACCGCGCTCGACAAGGCGTTCGGCAATCTCTACGCCGTCGCGTGGTAACGGCAACGCAACGCAGCGAGCACGACGGAGCCACGCAATGACGAAGAAGAAAATCCTGCTGAACGCGTTCAATATGAATGCGGTCGGCCACATCAATCACGGTTTGTGGACACATCCGCGCGACCGCTCGGCGCACTACACCGATCTCGACTACTGGACCGATCTCGCGCGCACGCTCGAGCGCGGCAAGTTCGACGGAATTTTTCTGGCCGATATTGTCGGGGTGTACGACATCTATCAAGGCGGTCCGGATACGCCGTTGCGCGAATCGGTGCAGATTCCGATCAACGACCCCACGCTGATCGTGCCGGCAATGGCCGCGGTAACGAAGCACATCGGCTTCGGCGTGACGGCGAATCTGACCTATGAACCGCCGTATCTGTTCGCCCGGCGTATGTCGACACTCGATCATCTGACCAAGGGTCGCGTCGGCTGGAATATCGTGACCGGCTATCTGGACAGCGCTGCGCGCGGCATGGGGCTCACGCAGCAGATCGCGCACGACGACCGGTACGACCGCGCTGATGATTACATGGACGTCGTGTACAAGCTGTGGGAGCAGAGCTGGGAAGACGATGCGGTGGTACGCGATCGCGCGGCACGCGTGTTTTCGCATCCGGACAAGGTGCACCGTGTGAAGCACGATGGTCCGTACTATTCGATCGATGCGATCCACCTGAGCGAGCCATCGTTGCAGCGTACGCCGGTGTTGTATCAGGCAGGATCGTCGCAGCGTGGCGTCGATTTTGCGGCGCGTCATGCGGAGTGCGTGTTCGTTGGCGGTCAGAACAAGCAACTGACGCGTTCGATCGTCGATGACATTCGCGCTCGCGCCGTCCGCTTTGGTCGTGCGCCTGACGACATCAAGATCTTTGCCGGCATCACAGTCGTGGTCGGTGAAACCGAACGCGTCGCGCAGGAAAAATTCGAGGAATATCGCCGCTATGCGAGTGCCGAAGGCGGTATTGCGCACTTCTCCAGTTCGACCGGCATCGACTTCTCGCAGTACGAACTCGACGAACCGATTTCGTATGTGAAGACCGAGTCGATGCAATCGGCGGTCGAGGCGATTTCGAAGAAAAGTACCACCGGTGTGTGGACCAAGCGCAAGGTGCTCGAACAGATGACGTTAGGCGGTCGTGCGAAGCCGGTGGTCGGTTCGCCGCAGCAGATTGCCGACGAACTGGTGTCGTGGATCGAAGAGGCGGGCGTCGACGGATTTAATCTGACGCGTACTGTGATGCCCGAATCGTTCGTCGATTTCGTTGATCTCGTCGTGCCTGAGCTGCAGAACCGTGGGGTTTACAAGGAAGACTACGCTGCCGCGCCGACGCTGCGCGAGAAGCTGTTCGGCGCGGGTCGGGCGCGGTTGCCCGATGTGCACGTGGGTGCGCAGCATCGGCGTCGTGCGAACACGTCGGTTGAAGCATGACGTCGCTTTTCGATCGGCCCGGTTTTATCGAGGACGCGCCTGCGCGAGCCGCGGACCATGCGGCGCGCGATGCTGCGCTACCTGCCGTGCAGTTCGAAGGTATCGGCAAATCCTTTGCCGGCCCGCGTGGTGCGAATGCGAATGCCCTGGCGAACGTCGAGCTTTCGGTGGCACGCGGTGAAGTGTTTGGCATCATCGGTCGTAGCGGGGCGGGTAAGTCGACGCTGCTGCGTCTCGTCAACGGACTCGAAAAGCCGACGTCCGGCACCGTGCGCGTGAACGGTGTGAGCGTCGGAGGCCTCGACGAGCGCGGGCTGGTTGGCCTGCGGCGGCGCACCGGCATGGTGTTCCAGCACTTCAACCTGCTGTCCGCGAAAACCGTGCACGGCAACATTGCGCTACCGCTCAAGATAGCCGGCGTGCCGAAAGCCGCAATCGACGAAAAGGTCGATGCACTGCTCGAGCTAGTCGGGCTCTCGGCGAAACGCGATGCGTGGCCAGCCAGCCTCTCGGGCGGGCAGAAGCAGCGGGTCGGTATAGCACGCGCACTGGTGCACGATCCCGACATCCTGCTGTGCGACGAAGCGACATCCGCACTCGATCCGGAAACGACGCAGGCGATTCTCACGCTGCTGCGCGATATCAACCGGCGTCTCGGTCTGACGATCGTATTGATCACGCACGAAATGGAAGTGATCCGCGAAGTGTGCGATACGGTCGCGGTGCTCGAGCGCGGTGAAGTCGTCGAGGTGGGTCCCGTGTGGCGTGTGTTCGGCGATCCGCAGCACGACGCGACGCGTGCGTTGCTGCGCACACTGGTTCACGATCTGCCGGCCGATCTTGCGGCGCGCGTGAAATCTCTGGACGAAGCAGCGCCCGACGCGGCCCAGGTGCTGCTCGACGTGCGCTTCACCGGCGCCGATGCGCGTGAGCCCGATCTGGGTGGCCTCGTCAGTGCGCTTGGCGCGGGCGGCGGCGGTCGCGTGAGCTTCGTGCATGGCGGTATCGACCGGATTCAAGGGCATGCGCAAGGACGATTGATCGTCGCAGCGCAATTAAGTAGCGCTCATGCCGACGTTACACACGAAGGATTGCAAACCCAGGTCGCCGCCCTGGTCGAGCAAGCAAAACGTTACGCGAACCGTGTGGAGGTGCTCGGCTATGTCTGATCTCTGGCTATCCGAGCTGGCCGGTGCGATTCGCGACACGATCGTGATGGTGGGCGTATCGGCGGTGATCGCGGCGTTGATCGGTATTCCGCTAGCACTCATCCTGGTGACGACGACGCGCGGCGGCATCTTCGAACGTCGCGCGGTGAATACGACACTCGGCGCACTGGTCAATGCATTTCGCTCGACACCGTTCATCATCCTGCTGGTCGCGCTGCTGCCGCTCACACGTTTACTGGTTGGAACGACGATCGGCGTTTGGGCCGCGATCGTGCCGCTCAGCATCGCCGCGATTCCGTTTTTTGCGCGCGTGGCGGAAGTGAGTCTGCGCGAGGTCGATCGCGGTTTGATCGAAGCCGCGCAGGCGATGGGCGCGCAACGCCGCCACATCGTCTGGCACGTGTTGCTGCCCGAAGCGCTGCCGGGTATTCTCGGTGGCTTCACGATTACGGTCGTGGCGATGATCGGCTCGTCGGCCATGGCGGGCGCGGTCGGCGCGGGCGGGCTTGGTGATCTCGCGATCCGCTACGGTTATCAGCGCTTCGATACGACCGTGATGGTCACGGTGATCGTGCTGCTCATCGTCATCGTGACGGCCGTGCAGTTCGTCGGCGACCGCTTTGTCCGGCGTCTCGCGCGACACGCGTGAGCGTCGCGGTCTTTCAGGGAACACCGATATGACGCAGAAGACATTCATTCTGTTGCGATTTCACGTGGCGGGATTTTTGAATCGACGTGCGTCGGTTGCCGGCGGTTCTTGCACGGAGAAGGTCGCATGAACGATCCACGCGAACCGGTCCCGGTCACAACAAAAGGCACACGCGATCTCGACGGTCTGCTCGACGCGTTGCGCGCGACGGCCGCACAGCGCGACCGCGACGGCGGGCATGCCGCCGAAGAAAAACAATGGATTGCCGATGCCGGGCTGCTGACGCTCGCTGTGCCGCGCGAATTCGGCGGTGCGGGCGCGCGCTGGACCGACATCTACCGGACAATCCGCGCGATCGCGACAGTCGACAGTGCGCTCGCGCATCTGCTCGGGTTCCAGTGTCTGCAGGTGGTCAGTGTCGATGTATGGGGTAACGACGCGCAGCGCGCGCGCTATCTGCGCGGCACCGTCGACGCACGGTGGTGGTGGGGCAACGCCGTCAATCCGCTCGACACGCGGCTCGTTGCGACCGCAACGGCAGATGGTGGATATCGCATTGACGGTGCGAAGGGTTTCTGCTCGGGCACGCGCGGCTCGCAGATGATGACCGTGTCCGCACACGATCCCGCGACCGGCAAACCGGTGTTTGGTGTCGTGCCGACTACACGTGCAGGCATCACGGTGCACGACGACTGGAATCCGATCGGTCAGCGCCAGACCGATAGCGGCAGCGTGTCGTTCGAGCACGTAACGCTTGCGGCCGACGAGGTGTTGCACCGCTCCGAAGTCCCGCCGACACCGCGTGCAACACTGCGCACGTTGGTCTCGCAACTGGTGCTGACCAACCTGTTCGTCGGTATTGCGCAAGGCGCGCTCGAAGAAGCGCGCCGTTATGTCACGCAGCACGGCCGCCCGTGGATCACGTCAGGCGTAGCGACTGCCACCGACGACCCTTACGTCATCCAGCGCTTCGGCGAAATGCGTCTGCAGGCGGTGAGTGCGGAAGCGCTTGCCACGCGCGCCGCCGAGGCACTCGACGACGCATGGCAAAAGGGCACTGCTCTAACCGCCGAGGAACGCGCACACGTCGCACTAGCCACATCGGAAGCAAAGATCGTCGCGCATCGCGCCGCGCTCGACGTCAGCGAAAACCTCTTCGACGCATGCGGCGCCCGCGCGACCGGCGCACCGCTCGCGCTCGACCGCTTCTGGCGCAACGCACGCGTGCACACGCTACACGACCCGCTCGACTACCGCGTGCGCGACGTCGGCCGCTACGCGCTGAGCGGGACATTGCCGGAAGTTTCTCTGTACACTTGAGGCCGTTCGCCGCCCCCGCCGACGAGGCCTCGCGGTGCTTCCCACCGCGAGGAAACCGGCTTGCAGTTCAAACTCCCGACCACCGCCACCGCGCCGTTCTGTCCATCTGAAGTACAGGGCACCGTCGCGGTTTCGCCGTCCGCGCCGTTCTGGAAGAAACTCCTGCAGTTCGCCGGCCCCGGCCTGCTGATATCGATCGGCTATATGGACCCGGGCAACTGGGCCACCGATATCGAAGCCGGTTCGCGCTACGGCTATAGCCTGCTGTTCGTCGTCGTGCTGTCGAGTCTCGCGGCGATGGTGCTGCAATGTCTGAGCATGCGGCTTGGTATCGTCACCGGCCAGGATCTCGCGCAACTATCGAGCAGCCGCTATTCGCCGATGGTCGCGCGCGGACAATGGCTGCTTGCCGAACTGTCGATCGTCGCCTGCGACCTGGCCGAAGTGCTGGGCGGTGCGCTTGCGTTTCATCTGCTGTTCAAGTGTTCGCTGACGGTTGGCGTGTTGCTCACCGCGTTCGATACGCTGATCGTGCTCGGCCTGAAGGGCAAGAACTTCCGCGATCTCGAAGCGATCATGCTGGGCCTCGTCGCGACGATCGGCCTCGGCTACGTAATCGAACTCGCGCTCGTGCAGCCGCACTGGCCGTCGGTGATGCAGGGGCTCGTGCCGTCGTGGTCGGCTGTCAGCGAGCGCGAGCCGCTGTATCTTGCGATCGGCATCCTCGGTGCGACCGTCATGCCGCACAACCTCTATCTACACTCGTCGATCGTGCAAACGCGCGCCGTGAAGCGCGACGCGCGCAGCATCGCGTCGGCAATTGGCCTGTCGCGCATCGACACGCTCGTATCGCTGACGCTCGCGCTGCTCATCAACGCAGCGATCCTGATTCTCGCGGCCGCCGCTTTCAACGCGACGGGCCACAACCAGGTGACCGAAATCGAGGATGCCTACAAGCTGCTCGCGCCGATCGTCGGAACGGGTTTTGCCGCCGTGCTGTTCGCGATCACGCTGCTTGCATCGGGGCAAAGCTCGACCTTCACCGGGACGATCGCCGGCCAGGTGATCATGGAAGGCTTCCTCAAGATGAAGATTCCGTGCTGGCAGCGCCGCTTTATCACGCGCGCGCTGGCGTTGATTCCGGCTTTGATCGGCGTATCGATGCTCGGTAACGATGCGGTCGGCAAACTGCTGGTCGCAAGCCAGGTGGTGTTGAGCCTGCAATTACCTTTCGCGCTCTATCCGCTGATCCGCATGACCGACGACCGCACGTTGATGGGCGCCTTCGCAAACCGGCTACCTACCCGCGTGCTGGCGTGGTTCCTGTTCGTGGCGATCAGCGTGGCGAACCTGTGGCTCGCGGTGCAGACGTTCGGCTGGATCGGATGAAGGTTTTTGCTGTGCTCTAAAAAAACGAGCCGTGTCACGTGGCCACGTGACACGGCTTCATGAGGCTTTTTACCCGCCGCACTCCGAAAACGGCTTCTTGCGAGCCGCTTTATTTCACCCCCTATCAGGCCGCTTCTGCAATCGTCGGCACTTCCTGTTTCGCGGCGGCGGCCGCCTTTTTTGTTTTACCGGCGCGTGACGGTGGCTGACAAGCCCCGCACACGACGTTTTGCTGCAAATCATGCTTGTGCGCAACGAACTTGCCGCCGCAACGGCAGCACGGTGTCAGTTGCAGGATGTTCGCGTCGAAGAAACGCACGAGCGTCCAGGCACGGGTCAAATCCAGCACCGGCTCGGTTTCGCTATGCCGGCAGTGTTCGAGGTACAGCCTGTAGCCCTTGGTCAGCGCGTCGAGATGCGAGCAACGCGCCTCGTTCTTCAGGAACAGATACGTATTATAGAAAAGCGACGCGTGAATGTTAGCCAGCCACGTCATGTACCAGTCGGCGGAGAACGGCAGCATGCCCTTCGGCGGCGACACGCCTTTGACCTCGCGATACAGGCGGATCATCCGGTCGCGCGACAGCGTGAGCTCGCTTTCCAGCACCTGCATGCGCGCGCCGAGTTCGATCAGCGCGATGGCGCGGAAGACGTCTTGTGCGTCTTCGGTCAGGCTTCGCTTGAGCATCGCAGTCATGGTTGCGGTTCCTCGTCAGGCAAACTGCTCGGCCGGCTGGCCTGCTAGCAGGATAGCCGCGTGAGTCGGCGCTACTTCTGCATGTTTCGTGGTCTGCGTCAACGCCGACAACATGGCATGGTCGTTGAAGCGGAAAAAACATAAAAGCTGATCGGAGGCGGCCAGCTTGACGATCTGTGCGAGCGACAGTCCGGCAAGCAGATCGGCCAGCTCCGATGACAGTCCCAGCCGGAACATCCCGACAGGCTTGTCCTCGCGCAACATGCGCTGCGCGAGCATGATGTACGACAAATTGATTTCGCGGATTGACTCCAGCGTCTCGCTGCTACGGTCCATTTAGTTATGTTTCCGAAGCCCCGTATTACCCGTCGGCATTTCCTGCCGTTTATGCTCTTGTAACCCCCCGCCGACGACCTTGCCGCCTGGCGATCAGTCCTCCTCTTTGATACAAGGAGTGACTAGTTGATACAAGGTGTTACAACTCGTAACACCTTGGAGCGAATTGTATGAAGGGGAATTCAGGAAATCAATACCTTTTCAAAAAAATACCTGAAAAAGTGATGTTGAATTTCGGTAAGTTTTTCATCTGCGTGTAATGCAATTTTGGAAAGGGTCTTTTGGGCCTGTCGTGGTCGAGGTCGATCGATGGAGAGCGTTGATACAAAAGCGTTTAACGGAATGGATTCTTGGCTTGGGGGAGTTCTACTAAATTAGCTGAAATGTCAAATCCGTTGGGTAATTGAAAAGAATGAATTCAAACAAAACGGTAAAAGATGCGAATTCGGCGGGGTGGGTTGCGGGCAAATAGGGACAAGTACGGATGCCGCAAGATGGTGCAGGCGCTGTTACAAATACAGGAAAATTGTTCGTGCCCGGCTAGCGGGCCGAATCTCACAACGCGTCGTGAAAGATCACGCCCAGCGTATGCCGCCGCCCCGAACGCAAACGGCTCACGCCGTGCCGCAGATTGACGCGATACGGCGCGCGCGTGCTCCGCACCGGCCGGTGATGCACGGCGAAGATCGCCGCATCGCCCTGGCGCAAGGGGACGACCTCCACACGCGACTGCATCCGCGGGCGCTGTTCGGTCATCACGAATTCGCCGCCGCTGAAGTCAACGTCCGGTTCGGATAGCAGGATCGCCGCCTGTAATGGAAACACGTGCTCGCCGTACAGGTCTTGATGCAGGCAGTTGTAGTCGTCCTTGCCGTATTGCAGGATCAACGGAGTCGGGCGCAGCTGCCCTGCGTCGTGACAGCGGCGCAGAAACGCCGCATGCGTGGTCGGGTAGCGGACCTCGATGCCCATCGTCTCGTTCCAGCGGTTTGCCACCGGTACGAGATGCGGATACAGCGCCGTGCGCAAACCGCCGACGACATCCGGCAACGGATAGTCGAAGTAGCGATACTCGCCGCGTCCGAAACCGTGGCGCGCCATGACGACGCGGCTGCGATAGAGATCGTCGCGCGGGTACAGCGCGGCCAGTGCATTGCATTCGCGTGCGTCCAGCAGGCCGGGCAGCATCGCGCAGCCGTACTGGTCGAGTTCGCGGGCGATGCGTGGCCAGTCGGCGGTGTCGACGCGATGCGAGATCGATGCGGTGGAAGCAATCGATGGTCGGTCGAGTGTGGCGTCGTCGCTGTGCGCGGTACTTACCTCGCTCGATTTCGATTCAATCAAGTCCCGAGGCTCGACGCCGGGCAACGTGTCCTGCAGCATGAAATGACTGGGCATGGCCTGTTCCTCTGAACATTCGCAATGAAGTCAGTGTACGGAGACAGGCGTTACGTGGCGCGCCGAGTCTTGCTCTCTAATTCTCTAACTGGAAGGCACGCGCGGTGTGATGAAACACACCATCAGATCGGCGTCGTGATACTCGTTGCCCACGCGCAATGCGTCGATCTCACGGCCGTACGCGACAAAGCCAAACGATTCGTACAGCCTGCGCGCGGCAACATTCGTGCTCGTCACACCCAGCTCCAGCTGACGCACGCCGTCGATCCGTGCGGCACGCGCGAGCAGCGCTTCGAGCAAAGCTCGGCCTACGCCCTGCCGGCCCGCCTCCGGCACGACATACATACCGACCACCGATGCCCTGTGCCGTTTGCGCTCCCCTGGCGAGCGCACCATGGCGATCGTGCCGACTAGCGGACCGTCTGCCGACAGCGACGCGCCGAGGATGAAATTACCCTCGGCAGCGGATCTGCCGTCGAGCATCGCTTCATGCTGCGCCGCGCCCTTCGCGAGTGCTTCGGCGTGACTTTGGCCGAATGCTTCCGGATGCTCGGCCAGGCCGCGCAGCCGTAACTGGAAATAGGCGTCGAGATCGGCGGGGCCGAGTTGTCCGATCGGGATATTGCGGGTCACGGCGGATGTCCTTATGGTCTGCGTGCTGAAGGTAGTCGGTGAGCTGCGCCGCCGGTGAGGGTAACGCAACGCTTCGTGTCGTTGTCCACGTTGGATGTTGCTGCGGGTCGTTACTATCGTTTGACAATACTATCGCACATCAATACTATTCAACATGATCTCGAACTTCAAATGTCCCGATACCGAAACCATGTTTTCAGGCACGCGCGTGGCGCGATTCGTGAACATCGAGACTGTCGCGATGCGCAAGCTCGCCATGCTTCACCGCGCGGCGAATCTCAACGACCTGCGCATCCCGCCGAACAACCGGTTCGAAGCGCTCAAGGGCGACCGGAAGGGGCAGTACAGCATTCGCATCAACGACCAGTGGCGCGTGTGTTTTTTCTTCGAGAATGGCAACGCGCTTGACGTCGAGATCGTCGACTACCACTAACTGGAGAATCATCATGACACGCGCAGTCGTGTACCCGACCCCGGGCGAAATCCTGCAAGAAGAGTTTCTTCGCCCGATGGGCATCACCGCCTATCGTCTGTCAAAAGACATTGGTGTTCAGCAGCGCCGCATCGGCGAAATCATCGCCGGTAACCGGGCGATTACCGTCGATACGGGGCTGCGTCTGTCCCGTTACTTCGGCACAAGCGACGAATTCTGGACTGGCCTGCAGCTTGACCACGATACGGCGATGGCCAAAGAGGAACTCGCCGACGAACTCGAGAAGATTCAAAGGGCGGTGCCTCTCGCCGCCTAGCCGGCTGGCCCGAATCGCTGGACGGGAGGTTCGGGTTTTTTGAGGGGGCAGGAAAGGGATATCCGGGAAAACACAGATGGAAATGATCGTAACGAAGCTTGTTATGATCCTCTCAATCGATGTAGCATATGTGGGAACAACCCACCATCAACCATCAGCGGTTGATGCGCGCTGCACGAAACACACGGATGTCTCATGTTTGAAGCTCCCACGCTGTCTACGCTATCCCAGCCGGTCGTCGCATTGCACCGCGCCGCCGCCGTTCAGCCGCTGCGCAATCCCGGCATGCCGTTCGACGCCGGCTGGCTCGATGGCTTGCGCGTCAATCAGTCGGCGGTCGAGCGGCGCACTGCCACGCTCGCCACGCGGCGCACGGTCAAGAAAGACGCCCAGGCGGCATGGCTGCTGAAGGCAATCACCTGCATCGATCTCACTACGCTGAGCGGCGACGACACCGAAGGCCGCGTCCGGCGCCTGTGCGCCAAGGCGCGCCAACCGGTGCGGGCAGACCTGCTCGACGCACTCGGCATCGCGCCGCACGCCATCTCGACGGGGGCGGTGTGCGTCTACCATCGCTTCGTCGCCGCGGCAGTCGATGCGCTGCAAGGTAGCGGCATCCCCGTTGCCGCGGTGTCGACAGGTTTTCCGGCCGGGCTCATTCCCCATCCGCTGAAGCTGAAGGAAATCGAGGCGTCGGTGGCGGACGGCGCGGCCGAAATCGACATCGTCATCACGCGCGAACACGTGCTCACCGGCAACTGGCAGGCGCTCTACGACGAAGTGCGCGAATTCCGCGCCGCGTGCGGTCCCGCGCATCTGAAGGCGATTCTCGCTACCGGCGACATCCGCACGCTGTCGAACGTTGCACGCGCATCGATGGTGTGCATGATGGCTGGCGCCGATTTCATCAAGACGTCGACCGGCAAGGAAGGCGTCAACGCGACGCTCGACGTTGCGCTCGTGATGGTGCGGATGATCCGCGAATATCACGCGCGTACCGGCGTGCTGATCGGTTTCAAGCCGGCGGGCGGTGTCTCCAGCGCGAAGTCCGTGCTTTCGTACCAGATCCTGATGAAGGAAGAACTCGGCCGTGCGTGGCTCGAGCCGGAACTGTTCCGGATCGGCGCATCGAGCCTGCTTGCCGACATCGAACGTCAGCTCGAGCACTACGCGAGCGGCCGTTATTCCGCCTTCAATCGTCACCCCGTTGCCTGAACAGACCGATCTCATGAGCGTAGCCGAGTATTTTTCTTCGATGGAGTACGGTCCCGCCCCCGAGGACGATCAACCCGTGCGCGCGTGGCTCGCGCAGCACGAGTCGACCTTCGGGCATTTCATCGATGGTGTGTGGCGTGCGCCGGCTGCCGGCCAGCGTTTCGAAACGCATGCGCCTGCGAGCGGTGAACTGCTTGCACACGTTGCGCAAGGCGATGCCGCCGATGTGAATGCGGCGGTGCTCGCCGCGCGTAAAGCGCAGCCGGCATGGCGCGCGCTCGGTGGTGCAGGGCGTGCCCGGCATCTGTATGCGCTTGCGCGCATGGTGCAGCGGCACAGCCGGCTCTTCGCCGTGCTCGAAGCACTCGACAACGGCAAGCCGATCCGCGAAACGCGTGACATCGATGTGCCGCTCGTCGCGCGGCACTTCCTGTATCACGCGGGCTGGGCGCAGTTGCAGGACAGCGAATTCGCAGGCTGGGCACCGCTCGGCGTGATCGGTCAGATCGTGCCGTGGAATTTCCCGCTGCTCATGCTCGCGTGGAAGATTGCACCGGCGCTCGCCACCGGCAACTGCGTCGTACTGAAGCCCGCTGAATACACGCCGCTCACTGCGTTGTTGTTCGCTGAACTTGCGCAACGCGCGGGGTTGCCTGCCGGCGTGCTGAATGTCGTGACCGGTGATGGCAGCACAGGCGCCGCGCTCGTCGAGCATCCGCAGGTCGACAAGATTGCGTTTACCGGGTCGACGGAAGTCGGGCGGTTAATCCGTTCGCGCACCGCGGGCTCGGGCAAGTCGCTTACGCTCGAACTGGGCGGCAAGTCGCCGTTTATCGTGTTCGACGATGCGGATCTTGACGGTGCCGTCGAGGGCGTGGTCGACGCGATCTGGTTCAACCAGGGGCAGGTGTGCTGCGCGGGCTCGCGGCTGCTCGTGCAGGAAGGCGTCGAGGCACGTTTCATCGACAAGCTCAAGCGCCGCATGCAGACTTTGCGCGTCGGCCCGTCGCTCGACAAGAGCATCGATATCGGCGCGATCGTCGATCCGGTGCAACTCGAACGCATTCGCGGTCTCGTCGAAACCGGTCGTCGCGAAGGTTGTGCGGTGTGGCAGGCGTCGGAAACTGGTCTGCCGTCGGGAGGCTGCTTTTATCCGCCGACGCTTGTCACCGGTGTCGCACCTGCATCGACGCTGGCTCAGGAAGAAATCTTCGGCCCAGTGCTCGTGGCGATGAGCTTTCGCACACCCGACGAAGCCGTCGCGCTCGCGAACAACACGCGCTATGGCCTTGCAGCGAGCGTGTGGAGCGAAACTATCGGCCGCGCGCTGGACATCGCGCCGCAACTAGCTGCCGGTGTCGTGTGGGTCAACGCAACCAATCTGTTCGATGCAGCGGTGGGATTCGGCGGTTATCGCGAGTCGGGCTATGGACGCGAAGGGGGCCGCGAAGGCCTCTACGAATATCTGCAGCCGCTCGCATGGCTCGATCTTGCGATGCGTCGTCCGGCGCCGCAAGCGGCCGCGCACGAGGAAACCGAATCTGACTTCGCCGCTAGTACAGCGCTCCTTCAGACCGTCGACCGCACCGCGAAGCTGTTTATCGGCGGCAAGCAGGTACGGCCCGACAGCGGCTACGTGCTGCCGGTGTATGCGCACGACGGCACACTGGCCGGCGAAGTCGGTAGCGGCAACCGCAAGGACATCCGCAACGCCGTGGCCGCCGCGCGCAGCGCGCAGAAGTGGTCGCAGACCACCGCACATAACCGCGCGCAGGTGCTGTACTTCCTCGCCGAAAACCTCGCGGTACGCGCGGCGGAATTCGCGCGGCAGTTGATGGTGCGTACCGGCACCGGCGAAGCGGTTGCGCGGGCGGAAGTCGATGCCTCGGTGGCGCGCCTCTTCACCTACGCGGCGTGGGCCGACAAGTTCGATGGCGCGGTGCATACGCCGCCGCTACGCGGCGTCGCGCTGGCGATGCACGAACCGCTCGGCGTGATCGGCATCGCGTGTCCCGATGAAGCGCCGCTGCTGTCGTTTGTCTCGCTGGTGGCGCCGGCGCTTGCGCTCGGCAACCGCGTGGTCGTGCTGCCAAGTACGACATGTCCGCTCACAGCAACCGACTTTTACCAGGTCGTCGAAACCTCGGA
This sequence comes from Paraburkholderia sp. CHISQ3, assembly GCF_030464945.1. NCBI lineage: Bacteria > Pseudomonadati > Pseudomonadota > Betaproteobacteria > Burkholderiales > Burkholderiaceae > Paraburkholderia > Paraburkholderia sp. CHISQ3. The sequence goes on along the minus strand of NZ_JALPRG010000005.1, from coordinate 46,302 downwards.
CGTGCCCGACGGCGCACTGAACATCGTGACCGGCGAACGCGACGCATTGCTCGGCGCGCTTGCGAAGCACGACGATGTCGACGCGCTGTGGTGCTTCGGCAGTGAAGCGCACTCGGTGTTAGTCGAACGCGAGTCGATCGGCAACCTGAAGCGTACCTTCGTCGATTACGGCCGCCAGTTCGACTGGTTCGACCGGTCGAGCGAAGGGCCCATGTGGCTGCGTGAAGCTATACAAGTGAAAAATATCTGGATACCGTACGGCGACTGAGCGTCCGGCGATATCCGCAGGCGCGCAGGCACTCAACGTGCGAACCCGCGCAACCGACACGAAGGAGACGATGTGCTGAAGAATCTGGACCCGCTGTTGAACGCCGACATCCTGCATGCGCTGCGTGCAATGGGACACGGCGACGAACTGGTGATCTGCGACGCGAATTTTCCCGGTGACTCCGTCGCCCGCGCAACGGTACTTGGCAAGGTGCTGCGCCTCGACGGCGTCGATTCGGCGCGCGCGATTCGCGCCGTGCTGTCGGTGATGCCGCTCGATACGTTCGTCGAGCATCCGGCGCTGCGCATGGAAGTGGTCGGCGAGCCGAACACGATTCCGGCCGTGCAGCGCGAAGTGCAGGCCGAAATCGATGCAGCCGAGGGCCGCAGCGTGCCGCTCGCCTCGATCGAACGGTTTGCGTTTTACGAGCGCGCCCGCAAAGCCTACTGCGTGATCGCGACCGGCGAACAGCGCGGCTACGGCTGCTTCGTTTTCAGCAAGGGCGTATTGCTCGCACCGGACGCACCGCGCGACCCCGCAAGGAACGACGCATGAGCACGCAGCCCGAACGCGGCGGCCGGGTTGTCATCCTTGGCATCTACGTAACCGATCTGACGTTTCGCGCCGCCCGCATGCCGCTGATCGGCGAAACGATTGCCGGTACCGCGTTCGCGATGGGGCCAGGCGGTAAGGGCTCGAATCAGGCCGTTGCGGCCGCGCGAGCAGGCGCCGATGTGGTGTTCTGCACGCGCATCGGCAACGATGCGTTTGGCGAGATTGCACGCGCGACATGGGCGACCGAAGGCATCACCGCGCGCGCCACGACAGTAGACAATCTATCGACTGGTGCCGCACACATCTTCGTCGACGAGACGACCGGCATGAACGCGATCATCGTCGCGGCCGGTGCGGCCGGCACGATGAGTGCTGCCGACGTCGATGCAATCGAAACCGATATCGCCGCCGCGCGCGTGTTCGTCACGCAGCTCGAGCAGCCGCTGCCGGCTGCCCGGCGCGGTCTCGAAGTCGCGCGACGGCATGGTGTGATCACCGTATTCAATCCGGCGCCGGCTATGCCGCTGCCCGACGATCTCTATCCGCTGTGCGACTACATCACGCCAAACGAAACGGAAGCCGAAGCACTGACCGGCGTGCCGATCGAATCGATCGACGACGCGCGCCGTGCCGCTGAGCTGCTGCTCGAGAAGGGCGTCGGCACAGCCATCATTACGCTCGGCGAAGCAGGCGCGTTGCTGCATTCGGCGCAGCAGTCGGTGCTGGTACCGGCTTTTCGCTGCGGCAAGGTGGTCGAAACCGCGGGCGCGGGCGATGGTTTCACTGGCGGGTTCGCAGCGGCGCTTGCGCGCGGCGCCGACCCGGTCGAAGCGATGCGCTTCGGCTGTGCGCTGGCGGGCATCTCCGTTACGCGGCCGGGCACTGCTCCATCGATGCCGACGTTGAACGAAGTGAATCAGGTGTTGAGCGACGCAGCGCGCGCCGGGAGTCGATAGGACTTTCGTGCAGGCCGTTGTCGATGTCGCGATACAGGTTACAGGCAGTCCCGCAGTCAGAAGGAGCTGGTCGTCATCATGAAGTCCTTGCCTGCCGCCGGAAAGCTGTTCGCCGACCGGCAACTGAATTTTCTGCTCATCGTCAACGTACTGGTCGTGGTGGTTGCGACGGTGCTGTCGCATGGCTTGTTCGTCGGAATCGACAACCTGCAGTCGATGGGTAGTCAGCTACCCGAACTCGGCCTGCTCGCGCTCGGCATCATGCTATCGATGATTTCCGGCAACGGCGGCATCGATCTGTCGGGCGTCGGACTTGCGAACCTGTCGGGGATGGTCGCCGCGCTGATCGTGCCGCACTTCGTAAGCGGCGACGATTCGCCGGTGCTCTATACATCGCTGTTTTGCGTGATCGTGGTTGCGATGGGGCTGCTCGGTGGGCTGCTGAACGGCGTCGTGATCGCTCGGTTGCAACTCACACCGATTCTCTGCACGCTCGGCACGCAGTTGCTGTTCACCGGCTTTGCCGTGGTGCTCAGCAATGGTGCTTCGGTGCACGTCGACTACGTCGATCCGCTGTCGGACATCGGCAACGGCACCGTGTTTCAGGTACCGATTTCGTTCGTCATCTTCATCGCGGCGATCGTCGTGCTGGGCTGGCTGCTCAGTCGCAGTCCGTTCGGCCTGCGCCTGTATCTGATGGGCACCAACCCGAAGGCCGCGTTTTACGCGGGAATTCCGCGTACGCGCATGCTGGTGCTTACCTATGCGATGTGCGGCGTACTCGCATCGCTGGCGGGTTTGATCAGCACGTCGCATACGTCGAGCGCGAAGTGGGACTACGGTAATTCGTATCTGCTGATCGCGATCCTGATCGCCGTAATGGGCGGCGTGAATCCCGCCGGCGGCTACGGACGCATTATCTGTGTGTTCTTTGCAGCAACCGTGCTGCAATTTCTATCGAGCCTGTTCAATCTACTCGGCGTGTCGCAGTTCTTCGGCGACTGCACATGGGGTTTCCTGTTGCTGCTGTCGCTTGCGTTTGCGGGTGGCGAACGGGTGCGTGCGATCTTCGGCTTCGTGCGCGCCGACCGCGCGCAGACGAAGCCTTAGACGAGCGCAATCGAACGCAATCGAACGCAACTGAGCAGGCGCGATGATGGAGTAAAGATGAGTAGCGATCGTGTGACGAAGCTCATTTTGAGGGTTCTCGGCGAGGTGGAGGCATTGTTGCCCGACCAGCTTTCGAGTGCGCATCAGCATGGGGCGTCGGCTTCTCTTGGCTTGATCGATGGTGGAAAAATCATCCGGGGTTATCTGGACCACCGGGAAATGGGACTGGCGCTCGAGCATCTGACCTACATGGTCCTCGAGGTGCCACTTCCCCTGTCACCCCGATGCCATAGCGATATCAACGAGGCTGCCTCAAGGTTGAGGCTGCCGGGGCTTTAAGGACCACAAAAAAGGAGACATGGCATGAAACTGACTCGACTGGCTGCCGCCGTGGCAGCGGGGACTCTCGCAGCAGGCGTGATCGTCGCGGCGCAGGCGGCAACCAACGAGACGATCGTCACGGTCGTCAAGGTGACGGGCATCAGCTGGTTCAACCGGATGGATGACGGCGTGAAGGAATTCGCGAAGGACACGCCGGGCGTGACCGCTTATCAGACCGGGCCGGGTCGCGCCGATGCAGCGCAGCAACTGAAGATCATCGAAGATCTGATCGCGAAGAAAGTCAACGCGATCGCAGTGGTGCCATACGATCCGCCCACACTTGAACCTGCGCTGAAGAAAGCGATGGATCGCGGCATCAAGGTCGTCACGCACGAGGCCGACAACGAGAGGAACACGATGGTCGACATCGAGGCGTTCGACAACACGGCGTACGGCGCCGGTCTCAATGAACGGCTCGCATCGTGCATGCACGACGAAGGCAAGTGGGCGGTGCTGGTCGGCTCGCTGGGCAGCCGCTCGCAGGTGCAGTGGGCCGACGGAGGGATCGGCAATGCGAAGGCGAAGTATCCGAAGATGGATCTCGTCGAGCCGAAACTCGAAACCAATAACGATGGCGAGCGCGCCTACGAAGTCGCGAAAGAAGTGCTGCGCAAGCATCCGGACCTGAAGGGCTTCCAGGGGTCGTCGTCGCTCGACATCATCGGTATCGGCCGCGCGGTCGAAGAAGCGGGCCTGCAGGGCAAGATCTGCGTGTACGGCACGGGCCTGCCGACCGAAGCGGGCAAGTTCCTCGAAAGCGGCGCGGTGAACGGCATCGCGTTCTGGGATCCGAAGCTTGCCGGCCTCGCGATGAACAAGATCGCGAAGCTGTTGCTCGACGGCAAGACCGTCGAGAACGGCGCCGACCTCGGCATTCCGGGCTACAACAAGGTGACTGTGGCGAAGGGACCGGGCAAGGGCATCATCGTGCGCGGTCAGGGCTGGGTGAACGTCGACAAGTCGAACTACAAGCAGTATCCGTTCTGATCGCACGCTTCGATCAGACTAACGGCGCGCCGGTAGCCATACCGGTGCGTTATCTTCGCGGTGCGTCATGACGAATCAAGCGGTCACATCCACGCCGTTCCTGCAAGTGGTCGGCGTACATAAACGGTTCACAGGCGTGCATGCGCTGCGCGGCGTGAGCCTGTCGTTCGAGCGCGGGCAGATCTATCACCTGCTCGGCGAGAACGGCTGCGGCAAGAGCACGCTGATCAAGATCATCTCCGGCGCGCAGCCGCCCGACGAAGGCGAACTGATCGTCGAAGGTGTGCGGCACGCGCGATTGAGCGCGCTCGAAGCGCTCGCGGCGGGCATCGAAACGGTCTATCAGGATCTCTCGTTGCTGCCGAACATGAGCGTCGCCGAAAACGTCGGGCTGACCTCGGAACTTGCAGAACACGGCGGACGTCTCGCGCGAACCTTCGATCGTCGTGCACTGGCTCGCACGGCGGCGCGCGCGCTGCAGTCGGTCGGCCTGCCTGGCGATGCTGCGTTTCTCGGCACACTGGTCGAACAGCTGCCGCTCGCGACGCGCCAACTGGTGGCGATCGCGCGTGCGATTGCGAGCGAGGCGCGCTTCGTCATCATGGACGAACCGACAACCTCGCTCACGCAAAAGGAAGTCGACAACCTGATCGCCGTGCTCGCGAATCTGCGCGCGCAGGGTGTCACGGTGCTGTTCGTCAGCCACAAGCTCGACGAGTGTTATGCGATTGGCGGCGAGGTCATCGTGCTGCGCGACGGCCAGAAGATGGCGCAGGGACCGATTGCAAACTATACGAAGGCGCAGATCAGCGAACTGATGACAGGGCGCCATCTGTCGACCGAACGTTACCGCGAAGGCGGCCTTGGTCAGGACATCGTGCTCGACGTGCGCGGCCTGTCGCGCGCGGGGCAATTCAGCGACGTGACGTTCGCGCTGCACCGCGGTGAGATTGTCGGCGTGACGGGGTTGCTCGATTCGGGCCGCAACGAACTGGCGCGCGCGCTTGCCGGCGTGGCGCCAGCGCAGAGCGGGACGGTCGTGCTCGAAGGCCGGCCGATCAGATTGCGCACACCTTCGGATGCGCGCCAGCAGCGAATCGGTTACGTGCCGGAAGACCGCCTGAACGAAGGGCTGTTTCTCGACAAATCGATTCGCGACAACGTGATCACGGCGCTGATCACGAACCTGCGCGACCGCTTCGGCCAGGTCGACAGCAAGCGCGCGCAGGCACTTGCCGAGCAGACGGTGAACGATCTGCAGATCGCGACGCCGGGCGTCGACAAGCCGGTGCAATCGCTGTCCGGCGGCAACCAGCAGCGCGTGCTGATCGGCCGCTGGCTCGCAATCGATCCGCACGTGCTGATCCTGCATGGACCGACGGTCGGTGTCGACGTGGGCTCGAAGGACATCATCTACCGGATCATGCAGCAACTATCGAAGCGCGGCATCGGCATCATTCTGATCAGCGACGATCTGCCTGAGCTGCTGCAAAACTGCGACCGCATTCTGTTGATGAAGAAAGGACGCGTGGCCAATGAGTACCGTGCGGACGAGCTGGACGAGGCGGGGCTGTACCGTGCGTTGCTGTCGGACGCAGCATAATCGAGGACGTTATCCAGCATGAATTCGCGTACCGACCCGACCATGAGCCCGCCCCCCGTCATCGACGTTGCGCCGCGAGTCAAATCGCCGAGCCTCGGCACGAGGCTGACGCGCAATCCCGAATGGTTCACGATGGCGTTGATCGTGGTGATCTGTGTGATTGTCGGGGCGATCAATCCGCGCTTCTTCCAGCTCGCGACGCTGTTCGATCTGTTGCACTCGGCGACGACGATGTCGTTGTTTGCGCTGGGGACGCTCGTGGTGCTCGCGTCGGGCGGTATCGATGTGTCGTTCACAGCGATCGGCGCGTTGACGATGTATTCGATCACCAAGGCTGTGTTCGCGTGGTGGCCGGACGCACCGTTTGCATTGATCCTGCTGCTGGGTGCGCTGGGCGGTGTCGTGCTCGGTGTGATCAACGGGTTGCTGGTGCACCGGTTGAAGGCGCCTTCGCTGATCGTGACGATCGGCACACAGTATCTGTACCGCGGCATCCTGCTGACCTTTGTCGGGACGACGTTCTTTATGAACATCCCGCACAGCATGGACCGGTTCGGTCGCGTGCCGCTGTTTTTCTATCACACCGCCGATGGGTTGCGCGCGGTGCTGCCGGTTTCGGTGGTGGCGCTGTTTCTCGCCGCGGGGGTGACGTGGTGGCTTTTGAACCGCACGATGATGGGGCGTGGTGTGTACGCGATGGGCGGCAGTCTCGCGATTGCGGAACGGCTTGGCTACAACCTGCGGGCGATTCATCTTTTTGTGTTTGGTTATACGGGGATGCTGGCGGGTATCGCGGGCATCTTGCATGTGTCGAATAATCGCCTCGCGAATCCGTTCGATCTGGTGGGTTCGGAACTCGATGTGATTGCGGCTGTGATACTGGGTGGGGCACGGATTACGGGGGGCACCGGGACGGTTGCGGGGACCTTGCTGGGGGTGGTGCTGGTGACGCTGATCAACAGCGTATTGATACTGGTTGGGGTGCCGAGTACCTGGCAGAAGGTGATTGTCGGGGCGTTCATCCTGATTGCCGGGACTATGTTTGCTTTTCAGCGGAGGTGATTTTTTGCTTCAGATTTCTCCGTGCATTTTCGTTTTGTTTTTGCTGTCCTCTCTTTTTCTCTCAGTGGTTGATTTCTCTCTCGCTGGTTGACGGTCCCTCGGCTGTCATCCGGCGATTTTTTTGTTTTTGCCTTGGCAGGCGGCTATCTTTTGCCTGGGCGGCGGCTTTTGATTTTGTGCTTTGGCGTTTGCCTGAGCCGGCGGCTTCACGTTAGCGCCTCGCGGCGCAGGCGTTGCCCCTGTGCGGGGCGGCACCTTCTTTCTTTGCCGCGGCAAAGAAAGAAGGCAAAGAAAGCCGCTCGAGACGTTACCGAGTCCTTTCCATGTGTAGCCCTCGTGGCCCGCACCTAAGTGTCACCCTCGCACTGAAACGATGGTGGTCCGAGACGAGACCATCTCTCGCACCGCAACCGTTAGTGACCAGGCCGTCATTCATCCCGCTCGCACGACGTGCTCGCGGTCGGGTAACCATAGGGGGACGGCGGGTGTTAGCCCTCCCGCTTGCTGGTAATAAGCACAATGACCAGAGCGACAACCAGGCATGCGAGTCCGGCACTGCCATTCAGCAGGTCGCCCCAACCGGGTCCTAGCGTCGCGGCCATCGCATTGAAAGGATGAAATAGCTCTATCAGGACTCCGATGGCAATAAGAATGAGCGGTAGCACAAGTTTGCGTGGCATGGTCTTCCTCCGTTCTGGCTGGCAACACATGACGGGACTGCTCGATTCGTATCGAGGCCCGTCAATTCTGCTACTGCACACACGGACGTGTCGACATCGCGGGCAAGAAGCCGAGATCGAACACGAAGGAGGCACCAAACAAAGCCGAGGTGGATTATGCCCATCGGCGGCGAAGCGCGCCGGAACGGATGACGGCCTTGTCACTGCCGCCAAAGGTGCGAGGTGTGATCTCGTCTCGGACCACTATCGTGTCATTGCGAGGTCGACACTTAGGTGCGGGCCACGAAGGCCACATATGGAAATGACCCGGTAACGTTTCGAGCGGCTTTCTTTGCCTTCTTTCTTTGCCGCGGCAAAGAAAGAAGGTGCCGCCCCGCACAGGGGCAACGCCTGCGCCGCGAGGCGCTAACAAGAAGCCGCCTGCACAGGCAAACAAACCAGCCGCGAGGCGCTAACAAGAAGCCGCCTGCACAGGCAAACAAACCAGCCGCGAGGCGCAAAAAAAAAGCCGCCTGCACAGGTAGAAAAAAAATCACTTCCGCTTTCGAATCTCCTGCCCCTTCTCCGTAATGATCGAATCGAAATCGTCGATCTGCGAAAACCTCACCGCCTTCAACAAACCAAACTTGCTCGTATCCACCACGAGATGCCGCTCCACCGCGCTCGCCATCGCCGCTTGCTTCAACGCCACCTCGTGAAAATTCCAGCACGTCACACCGCGCTCCACATCGACCCCGCCCGCAGAGATGAACGCCTTGTTGATCCCCATGCGTCGCAATGTCTCGAGACTCTCATCGCCCGCAAACGAATCCGACGACGGAACATACACCCCGCCCAGCAAGATCATCCGCACATTCGGCTTGCGCCGCAAAATCTCCGCCACGTTCAGCGAGTAACACACCACCGTCACGTGCCGCTCCGCAGGAATCAATCGCGCCAGCGTCGTCAACGTCGTACCGCAATCGATAAACAACGTCTCGTTATCGCCAATCAGTTTCGCCGCATACGCCGACGCATCCGCCTTCGCCTGCGCGAAATGATCCTTCTCCTGCTCCAGCGAATAACCGGCCGTGTTCGGCACATCGGTCGCGCTGACGATATACCCGCCCAGATACGTGAAATGCCCAGGGCTCGCCGCAATATCGCGGCGTACCGTCATTTCCGATACCCCAAGCAAGGTGGCGGCATCGCGCAGACGCATCACGTTCTGTCTCGCCAGTGCGTCGGCGAGCGCCCGCAGGCGTTCGGATTTCAGCATGGTGGTCCCGGTGACAACGCGTCACTACGCGTCAGGTTGTGAAGGTGTGAGCGCGTTATGTTTCGCTCGATTTCATGAAAAGATTATAACAAGCAGATGCACGTGCGGGTCACGTGTTTTTAGGCGATTTTCACGGCTTTTCGACCCGGGGGCCGCATGGCACGGGCGTTCGCGGCGTACGGTTTCACTTGGAAAAGGTGGGTAATGCACATATGCTGACGTCAGCGCCCGGGAACTGCCGCAGCGCTTCCCGGTCTTCTGCTTAATTCATTACAGGAGCCCCCCTCATGACGCGTCCCGTCGATTCCGGCGTAATCTTCATTGCACGCCTTGCTCTCGCTGTGTTGTTCCTGTGGGGCGGCGTGACGAAACTGCTCGGATACGCGGGCTTTGTCAGCTACATGCAATCGAAGGGCGTGCCGGTCGTGCAGATCGCCGCACCGATCGCCGTCGCGGTCGAAACGCTCGGTGGTTTGTTCCTCGTGCTCGGCTTCAAGATCCGTCCGCTCGGCTTCATCCTGGCCGTCTATACGATCGCGACTGCGGTCCTCGGGCACGACTTCTGGAATATCACCGACCCCGTCATGCAGCACGACATGCTGATCCATTTCCTGAAGAACGTGGGCATCGCCGGCGGGTTCCTGTTGCTCTGCACGACGGGGGCGGGGCGTATCAGCATCGACGGTGCGCGCGCACCGCGTAGCGGTCTCGGCAGGTAATCAGATAACGCGGGCACGGTTCGCCGCGCGCGATGTTTGCAAATGCGGTTCTGCATTGGGAGTGACGTGATGATTCAAAGTTTTGAGCAGACGATCGGTGGCGAGGTGAAGGCATTCTGCGCGAGCCTCGGCGAAGGGCCGACGTCGCACAATCGTGTGATTATCAGCGAGGCCGATTCGGCACTGACGCTCGTCGTGTTCGATGCATCTGGATTTTTCGGTGCGTTGAAGGCCGAGATCGAGCAACCGGCACAACTGATCGCAAATGCGATCAGCAAGGCAAAGAGCGAAGGGTTGATAGAGCGCGCACTGAGCTCGGGCGAAGTCCAGGAGGCTGCGCTGTAGTTTCATCTGTCATGGCACCCACGATGCATACGTATCGTGGGTGTTGGTTCTTGGTACGCGACTACGTCGCGGTACGCGCATCCGTCTTCGTCGCGTGTCGTGCATGCGGCTCGGGATGCACCAGGCACCCGAGCACTGCGCCGATCAGCAGCAGTCCCGCCGACACCGCGGTCGCAGCCTGCACCCCAAACACAATATGCGCGACACCGGCCCCGCTTGCGAGTGCGCCGAAGGTCGCGACGCCAACCGCGCCGCCGGCCTGGCGCGCGGTATTAAGAATGGCGGACGCGGTACCGGCACGCTGCGGTTCGACGCTCGCGAGCACAGCGGTGGTCATCGCAGGGACCGCGAGGCCCATACCCGAAGGGATCAACAGGAACGGCACCAGTAGCCCGACCAGCGACGTATCGGCATTCACGAAATGCAGCAGCCAATAGCCGAGCGCCGCGGTCAACGCACCGACAATCATCGGCACACGCACGCCATATCGCGCGACAACCCAGCCGCTCGCGACGTTCGAGATCAGAAACCCGCCGGTGAGCGGCAGGAACGCGAGACCGGCCTGCAACGGCGTGTCACCACGTACGCGTTGCAGATACAGGCTCAGTACGAACACGACGCCGTAGTAAGTCAGGTTCACACAGATACCGAATAGCACCGAAGCGCTGAAGGTGCGGTTGCCGAACAGCGGCAGCGGCATCATCGGGGCGCGCACCCGGCGTTCGACTGCGATGAAGAGACTCCCGGCCACCAGCGCGAGCACGAAACCACCCGCCACGAGAGGATGCGTGAGGCCAAGTGGCCGCCATTCGATGACCGCAGCAGTAAACGCGGTCAGCGTGACGACTGCGAGGCACTGGCCGGGAAGGTCTAGACCGCGCGGCGACTGCGTCGCGTCGTTGGATGCAGCGGTCGAACGCGCGGGACCCGGCACCCACGCAAAGGTCGCGATGAAGCCGGCCACGCAGAGCGGTAGATTGACAAGAAAGATGCTGCGCCAGCCGAATGCCGCGATCAGCAGCCCGCCGATCACCGGGCCTGCTGCAATGGATATTGCGCCAGCGGCAGTCCACAAACCGACTGCACGAGCGCGCAGTTTCGGATCGTGCCGACACGCCTGATTGAGCAGCGCGAGCGAATTCGGCAGCATCGCCGCGGCACCGATGCCTTGCAGCGCACGCGCGGCCACGAGCGTCGTCGCGTTCGTCGCGAGTCCACAGGCTAGCGACGCGAGCGCGAACAGCGCAATACCGGCCGCGAAGGTGCGACGCGCGCCGAGCCGGTCGCCGAGCACACCGGCTGACAGCATCAGTACCGCAAACGACAGCGTGTACGCGTCGACGATCCATTGCAGACCGGCGACGTTCGCCTGCAGATCCGTGCCGATCCGCGCAAGCGCAATGTTGACGATAGTCACGTCGAGCTGCGTGACAACGAAGGCCACACTGACCGTTGCAAGGATGCGCGCGAGCGCAGGCGTGAACGGGACGTGAGGAGAGGCGGGAGTGGAGGTCGTGTTCATGAGAGACATGGTATAGCCATGTCACAGCCGATGTTTCGGCGTCATCTGAACTATCGATGCGGGTTTGCGTGCGTCTATCGCGCCGCGGCGGCGTGGCACGCCGCCGCGGTGTAAAGCTTCAAAGGCATACCATCGGCGCCATCTAGCTCCTGCCGCCGATCGTATCGATCGGCAGGAACGCGCCTTGCTGCACTTTATAGATCGTCACCGGTGCGTCTTTCAGATCGCCCTTCGAATCGTAGGCGATGTCGCTTGACGTCACGCCCTTCAAACCGGTCTTCTGCAAAAACGGTGTGTAGATCTTCGGATCGGTGGAGTTCGCGTTTTTCATCGCGGTGAGCAGCGCGATCGTGCCGTCGTATGAATACGGCGCGTAGGTGACGGGGTTCTCGTGGAAGCGCGCTTCATAGCGCGTTTCGAAGCCCTTGAAGCCGGGCATCCGCTGGTTCGGCAAACCGCCCATGTAGACGATCGCGCCTTCCGCCGCGCTGCCGCCCACCTTCAGGAACGTCGGTGACTTCGACATCTCGCCGGTGATGAATGCCGACCCGATGCCGAGCTGGCGCATCTTGCGGATCATCGGCGACGATTGTGCGTCGCCGCCGCCGTAGAAGATCGCATCGGGGTTCATGCCCTTGAGGTTGGTCAGGATCGCGGCGAAATCGAGTGCCTTGTCGTTGGTGAAGTCGCGCTTGATCACGGTGCCGCCCGCGGCTTGCACTGCGTTTGCGAATTCGTCGGCGATGCCCTGGCCGTAGGCGGTGCGGTCGTCGATGATCGCTATGCGCCGGTATTTCAGCGTCTTCACGACATACGTACCCATGATGCTGCCGGCCTGCGAATCGCTCGTGAGCAGACGGTACGTTGTCTTGTAGCCGCGTGCCGTGTATTGCGGCGAGGTCGCCATCGAAATCTGCGGCAGGCCCGCGTGGTCGTATAGATCCGAAGCAGGAATGCTGGTACCCGAATTGAAGTGGCCGATGATGCCGCGCACGTTCTCGTCGATCAGTCGTTGCGCAACCGTCGTACCGGTGCGCGGATCGGCCTGGTCGTCTTCGGCTTCGAGCACGAACTTGACCGGCTTGCCGCCGATCGTCGGATTCGTCGCGTTGAAATCGTCGATCGCGAGTTGCGCGCCTTTTTGCATGTCGATGCCGTAGTTCGACTGCGGGCCAGTAAGCGGTGCAGCGAAACCGATCTTGACGATGTCTCCCGACGCTGCATGAGCGACGCCGCCTCCAAGCGCTGCCACCGTCGCAAGCGATGCGACCGCGAAATGCCGTACCTTGAGCTTCACTATGATCTCCCCCGTTATGGATGCGCGACGGCGCGCACGATGTGCGGCGCCGTCGGCGTTGCGTCGACAGCCGTGGTAGTGCGGGTAGTGCAACTGCTGAAACCAGGGCAACTGCGAAAGCGGTGCTGTTTTACAGCGACGGGAGGGTTGGGCGCGCTTCGATCGCGTGGCGGATCAGCGCTTCGACAGCCTTGCGTTCGTCGCCGACGAGCGGCAGACGCGGCGGACGCACAGGCTCGGTGCCAAGACCGACGATCGTTTCCGCGAGCTTGATGTTCTGCACGAGCTTTGCGGAGACATCGAGTGCGAGCAGCGGCGCGAACCAGCGGTAGATCGCGCGCGCTTCTTCGAGGCGGCCCGCTTTCAGCAGCTTGTAGATCGCCACCGTCTCGTGCGGAAACGCGCAGACGAGACCGGCCACCCAGCCATGTGCGCCCATCAGCAGGGCTTCCATTGCGAGGTTGTCGACGCCGCACAGAATCGCGAAACGGTCGCCGACTGCGTTGATCAGGTCGGTCACACGACGCACGTCGCCGCACGATTCCTTGATCGCGACGATTTTCTTTTCATCGGCGATCTCGGCGAACATCTCGGGTGTCATGTCGACGCCGTACGCGAGCGGATTGTTGTAGATCATCAGCGGCAGCGCGCTTGCGCTCGCCACCGAGCGGAAGTGATGCAGCGTCTCGCGCCGGTCCGACAGATAGCGCAGACCCGGCAAGACCATGTAGCCGCTCGCGCCATGCTTTGCACCGGCCTCGGCCTGACGGCAGCCATCGAGTGTGCTGTTTTCGGCAATCGTCAGCAGCACCGGCACGCGACCACGCGATGCTTCCACCGCGATATCGAGCACCTCAAGCTTCTCGTCGAGAGAAAGCGTCGATGCCTCTCCCAACGAACCGCACACGATGATGCCGTCGACCCCCGCCTCGATCTGCGCATCGATGTTCTTCTCGGTCCACTTACGGTCTATGCTGAAATCCGCGTTGAACTTGGTGGTGACTGCCGGCCATACGCCTTCCCAGATATGCGCCACGACTGCTCTCCTGAATGTTTCGGGTGGTATTGAGTGAGTCGCAGTTTAAGCACGGAAAAACAATGCGTCTTGCGCGATTCGCGCGTGCCGCATGACGATTTCGGCACAACCGGCGCGTTGCCGGCGCACGTCGCCGCGGTTACAGCAGACCCGATGCTCGCTTTGTGCCGAAATCGTCACAATCGACGCGCAACGGCGCCAAGACTCGCAGCCGTCGGGTTTCTACCATGGCGGCATGAAAACCCTGAACATCATCGACTCCCATACCGGCGGTGAGCCGACCCGCCTCGTCACCTCGGGCGGCCCGGATCTCGGCAGTGGCACGCTCGCTGAACGACTCGAGCGGTTTCGCTCGCACTTCGATGCGTGGCGCGCCGGCATCGTTACCGAGCCGCGCGGTTCGGACGTGATGGTCGGTGCGTTGCTGTGCGAACCGAACGACCCGGAATGCGCGGCAGGCGTGATCTTTTTCAACAACGTCGGCTACCTCGGCATGTGCGGACACGGCACGATCGGACTTGTCGTGTCGCTAGCGCATATGGGCCACATCGGACCGGGACGGCATCGCATCGAAACGCCGGTCGGCGTCGTCGAAGCGACACTCAACGACGACGGCAGCGTCGCGCTGCGCAACGTGCCCGCGTGGCGATTCCGCAAGGACGTGAGCGTCGATGTACCCGGATACGGTAGTTTCACCGGCGATATCGGTTGGGGCGGCAACTGGTTCTTTCTGGTTGCGGATCATGGCCGTGCGCTCGTGCCGTCGAACATCGGTGAGTTGACCGCGTTCAGCGACGCGATGCGCGACGCGCTTATCGCGCAGGGCATCACCGGGGCGGACGGCGCATTGATCGATCACATCGAACTGTTCGGCCCGGGTTCGCGCGACGGTATCGACAGTCGCAGCTTCGTGCTGTGTCCAGGCAGCGCGTACGATCGCTCGCCTTGCGGCACCGGCACGAGCGCAAAGGTTGCGTGTCTCGCGGCGGACGGCAAGCTCGCCGAAGGGGCAGTGTGGCGCCAGGAGAGCATCATCGGCAGTGTGTTCGACGCGAGTTATCGGCACAGTGGCGACGGGCGCACCGTGGTGCCGACTATTACCGGTCGTGCGTACATCATGGCGGAAGGACGTTTGTGTTTCGACGAGCACGATCCGTTCGCGTGGGGCGTGCATACCGCATGAGCGCCGGGATGGGCTCACACACTATTGCAGATGCGATCGTCGTCGGCGCGGGGATTGTCGGCGCAGCGTGCGCGGCGGAACTGGCAGCCTGCGGGCTGCGGGTCGACGTGATCGATGCGCAAGGGATCGGTGGCGGCGCGACTGCCGCGGGCATGGGGCATCTCGTCGTGATGAACGATTCGCCCGCCGAGTTCGCATTGACCCGCTATGCACGCGCACTGTGGCTCGCGCGCGCACCCGAGTTGCGTGCGCGCGACGCGTTCGTGCGCTGCGGTACGCTGTGGGTCGCCGCCGACGATGAAGAATGGCGCGCGGCCCTCGCGATGCACGAAGCGTTCGCATCGCAGGGTGTAGCCGGCGAGCTGCTCGACGCCGCCGCGTTACGAGCCTGCGAGCCGGCGCTCGCGCCCGGTATGGCCGGCGGCTTGCGCATTACCGACGACAGCATCGTCTACGCACCGACCGCCGCGCAGTGGCTGCTCGAAGCATCGCCGTCCGCGGCGAAAATCCGCGTGCGGACCGGTGCCGAAGTCGTAGCCGTCGATGCCGAAGGCGTCACGCTCGCCAACGGCGAGCACGTGCGAGGCGCGCGTGTAATCGTCGCGAACGGCAGTGGCGCGCGGCGGCTCGTGCCGTCGGTGCCGTTGCGACCGAAGAAGGGTCATCTGCTGATCACCGATCGTTACCCGGGGTTGATCCGGCATCAACTGCTCGAGCTCGGTTATATCAAGAGCGCGCATCACGCGACAGGAACGTCCGTTGCGTTCAACGCGCAGCCGCGGCCGACCGGCCAGTTGCTGCTCGGTTCGTCGCGCCAGTTCGATACAACCGATCCTGCAGTCGAGATGCCGGTGCTTGCACAGATGCTGCGGCGCGCGGCGCGCTATCTGCCCGGGTTGCCGACGCTCAACGGGCTGCGTGCGTGGACCGGGTTTCGGGCCGCCTCGCCCGATGGTTTGCCGTTGATCGGCCCAGCCGGCGATGCCGCGCCTGGTGTGTGGCTCGCGGTCGGCCACGAGGGGCTCGGTGTGACGACATCGCTTGCTACCGCGAAGCTGCTCGCCGCACAGATCCTGCGCACCGATCCGCCGATTCCCGTCGCTCCATATTTACCGCAGCGCTTTGCGCCCGCGCATGACGGACCGGAGATGGAGACGCTGCAATGAATGACGCACGGGTGCAGGTGACGATAGATGGCCGCCTGGTTGTCGTGCCTGCGGGTACGAGCGTTGCCGCGGCTCTTGCGACCGAAGGTGTTCGCGGCACGCGTACGTCGGTGAGCGGTCAGCCGAGAGCCGCCGTGTGCGGGATGGGTGTGTGCCAGGAATGTCGCGTAACGATCGATGGCCGCGCGCATGTGCTGGGTTGTCAGACCGTGTGCCGCGATGGGCTGGTAGTCGAAACGACGGACGGTGTCGCGCGATGAATGAGCACTACGACATCGTTATTGTCGGCGCAGGGCCGGCTGGACTCAGCGCGGCGCGTACGGCTGCGCGCTCGGGCGCGCGCATCGCGGTGCTCGACGACAATCCGCGCGTGGGCGGACAGGTGTGGCGTCAGGGGCCGGCTTATCCGCCGCAGGCCGCGTTGCGCGAGCGGCTCGCCGCGCTCGCCGACGACGCATCGCAGATAACCGTATGGCCCTCGACCCGTATCGTTGCGCCGCTCGATGCGCGCGGTCTGCTGGTGGAATCGGCGGAGCGGGGCGGTGCCACGATTGCCTACGACCGCCTGATTCTCGCGACCGGTGCGCGCGAGCGGCTGTTGCCGTTTGCCGGCTGGACGCTGCCCGGCGTGACCGGCGCAGGCGGCTTGCAGGCGCTCATCAAAGGCGGCATGCCGGTGCGCGGCGAGCGCATCGTGATAGCCGGCAGCGGGCCACTGCTGCTCGCCGCATTCGCGACCGCGCGCGATGCGGGCGCACAGGTACTGGCTGTCGTCGAGCAGGCGCCGCGAGCTGCGCTCATGCGCTTCGGCGCTTCGCTTGCAGTGACACCGTCAAAGCTGTGGCAGGCATTTAAGTTGACGCACGGCTTCGTGGGTTCTCGCTATTGGAGCGGCAGCGTGGTGCGCGCAGCGCACGGTGCGGAACGTGTCGAAGCGGTCGAGATCCGTCGTGCCGACGGCCGCGCGGTGACGCTTGCATGCGATCGCGTGGCGTGCGGTTACGGGCTCACGCCGAATGTCGAGCTGGCGCGGGCGCTCGGTTGTGCGATGCGGGCAGATGGCAGCATTGCCGTTGACGATGCACAACGCACATCCGTCGACGGCGTGTATGCGGCCGGAGAATGCACCGGCGTCGGCGGCGTGGAACTGGCGTGTGTCGAAGGGGAGATTGCGGGTTGGGCAGCGGGTGGCGGCACGGGCAACACATCCGAAGCGGCGCACCTACGCGCGCAGCGTGCACGCTGGCAGCGCTTCGCCGCACGGCTGCACACGGCGTTCGCACTCGGCGAAGCAGCACTAGCGATGCCACCCGACAATACACTGCTGTGCCGCTGCGAAGACGTGACCTGCGGCGAGGTTCGCGCGCAGCCGGACTGGCGTGCGGCGCGCCTGCACACGCGCTGCGGGATGGGTGCGTGCCAGGGGCGGGTTTGCGGAACGGCTGCGCAGACACTGTTCGGTTGGGACGTGGCGCAGTGGCGTCCGCCGGTCGGCGCGACGCGGATCGAGACGCTGATGGCTGCGGATCGGGCGGGGGCACACACCGCTGCGTGAACCCGGCGATCGAACGGGCTCATCAACCGGCGCATCGATCACCACAAACCCCCACGCGCGAGCCCGCACGTCCACCCCGGTTACCCCCGGATTCTTTCACCTGCCGCGCGGCCCTATAATCGGCCGCACCGACGCTCTTCGCGCTCGATAGACGCGCTCCGCAAGATGACCATGCCGGTTCCCCCGACCGATTCGCCGACCTCGCTCGATTCGCTGCTGCCACCCTATCCGGCAGACGCAACGCTAAGCGGTATGCTCGCGCACTTCACGCTGCTCGAACCGATCTTCGATGCGATGCCCGACGTCGTGTTCTTCGTGAAGGACGCACACGCGCGCTATGCGCTCGTGAACCGCACGCTCGCGTCGCGCTGCGGCCAGAAGGACAAGCAGGCATTGCTCGGCAAGACCGCCGAAGATGTCTTTCCGCGCCGCTTCGGCCGCATCTATACCGCGCAGGACAAGGCGGTGATCGATGTCGGCAACCAGATGGTCGATCAGCTGGAGCTGCATCTCTACGCGGGCCGCCAGCCCGGTTGGTGCCTGACCTGCAAGCAGCCGCTGCGCGATGCGGCTGGTCGCGTAGTCGGTCTTGCCGGCATCTCGCGCGATTTGCGAGCCGACGAAGGCAGCCATCCCGCGTATAGCCGTCTTGCCGCAGTCGTCCAGTACATCCAGGACAACTATGTGCAGCCGCTGAATCTGAAACAACTGGCGGCGATGGCGGACATGTCGGTGGCGCAACTCGAACGCTACTTCCACAAGGTGTTTCACCTGACGCCGCGCCAGGTGCTGTTGAAGACGCGACTCGACGCGGCCACCGCGCTGTTGATGTCGCACGACAAGGTCACCGATGTCGCCGCGCTGTGCGGCTACACCGATCACAGCGCATTCACGCGGCAGTTCAAGGCGACCGTCGGCGTGACACCGAGCGAGTACCGCACGCTGCTGCATGGCCACGCGCGAGGCTGAGCGCAACCGACATGGCCGCCCGCACACCCCGTCTACGCTATTACGTGTATGTGGTCTTGCTCGCGGATACGGTCTGGAACGAGGCGCGCTTTCGCCGCGCGAATCCGGAATACCGGTTCGACAAACCGTGTGTCTATGTGGGAATGACCGGGCTCGATCCCGATCTGCGCTTCGACCGTCACAAGGCCGACATTCAGGCGAATCGCTACGTGCGCGAATATGGTGTGCGTCTGATGCCCGAACTCTACGAGGTGTTCAATCCGCTGCCGTACGACGGTGCACGGGACATGGAAGTCGAACTGGGGATCGGGCTGCGTGAAGCGGGTTATGGGGTGTGGCAGGCGTGACGGGTGTAAACAGGCGCTGATGCTGCGCGGCGATACGAAGCCGGAGTTCGGCGCTGGGTGACTTACTTCTTGTTACGTGTTTCCTGTTATCTGATGCCGAGGCCGCGCAGGACCGCGTTGCCTTCCGGTGTCAGACGGATTTGCGGCACGCCAGCATCGGACGCGACCGTCTCAACCAGACCGGCTTCCTGCAGCATCGGGATTTCCGGTTTCGCGAACGCCTGGATCGGTGCGTTCAGCAACAAGAGCAAGGTCGCGAGTTCGTGATGGCTCAGCAGGCGGCGCAGGATGGTTGGCTTTTTCGGGGCGGCCGGCGCAGCTTCCGCGGGAATGTCTCTAGTCTTCATGGGCGCACCTCGTGCAAGTCTGTTCGACGGATGATGCGGACCAAGACTTAAACCATTCTTAAGATCGCCGTGATTCCGCGGCTTTTATCATCCGCCGACCATTACTGACGGTTACCCTGCAGCGCCCGTGCACATTACGATGCGCAGGTTTTGCCCGCGCTCTCGAGCCAGAGGTTTGACATGTGGCGCTTGCCCGCATAGAAGCGATACGTCGTTCCGCCGTTATCGCTGCGTACCTTGACGATATTCGAGTCGCCGAAATCGAGCATCTTGCCTTGCGGGATCGCGCTCGTCTGGAAGCTCGTGTTGTGTTTCGCGGCCTCCTGGGTCAGACACTGGATGACGTCATCGACGGGGCGCCGGGTCAACGTATCGGCGACCGGGTCGCCGGCATCGGGGTTCTGGAACTGTCCACAGGCGGCGAGCAGCAGCGGGACTGACAGGGTAATCGCAAGCTTCCTCATATTCCTCCTTGGTTTTCGATCGATGCGGACAGCGTGAAGTGGAGCTTTACGTCGTAGTGCAGTTTCGCTTCACGTGCCGCCGGCCCAAACGGCCATTATATCGGCCTGTGAATATGGCACCTGGCGCCGCCGGCAGGACAACCGCCGGCAAACTGGCCGCACGATCCGTACCCGGAACGTTAAAGCGCTAGAACGCGACCGCGATACCGAGCATGCCGACGAACTGCGAACTCGTCGACGATGGTGTCGAGTTCTGCGAGTCGCCAACGACCGGCGCGGCATTGACGATATCGCCCGCGCCTTGCGCGCCGAGCGTTTGCCCGGTCGCGTGCTGCCACGCTTCGAGCGCATACAGCGTCGTGCGCTTCGACAGGTGATAAGACTGCTTTAGCGAGTACTGCTGGTAGCGTGCCGCGCTCGAGATGCCATTCGCCCTCGAGGCCAGCGTGTACGAAAAAGCACCGGCGATATCGAATGCAGGCGTGAAGCGGTACACGCCGAGCGCGCCGTAGGTGTTGAAGACGGCGGTGTCGGCGAAGATCGAGCGACCGCCCGCTACATACTCGACGTTCGTGTACGTGAGGCCCAGCATGAGACTGCCGATCGTGTAGTCGCCGGCTATGGCGACGTGCTGGATCGCGCGCGCCGAGATATAGCCCTGGTTCAGTGCCGACGTACCGAAGCTTCCCGTCGATGCCGGATCGAAGCCGGTTGTCGAGCCGGCGTTATCGATGCGCAGGTAACCGGCGGCGAGCCCGATCGGCCCGTTCGAATAATGCAGCGCGCCGCTCAGCGTCTGGCCCTTGCCGGTGCTGCCCGCGATGCCGCCCAACGCGTACATCGCGCTGGCCTGCAGTCCGTACCAGGTCGGTGATGTGTAGACGAGCGCATTGTTGATGCGGATCGTCGTGTCGAGCCCGTCGATATCGCCGGGATGCGCACCGGTCGCGCCCGTCAGCCAGTTGCTCGAGGCGAGCGGGCCGACCAGCAGGAAATACGGCGTGTACTGGCGGCCCATCGTGAACGTGCCGTAAGTCTGGTTTTGCAGACCGACGAACGCCTGGCGGTTGAACAGCAAGCCGCTCGACGACGCCGCGCCCGAGTTCAGATCGTAGCCCGCCTGCAGATCGAAGATTGCGCTCGTGCCGCCGCCCAGATCCTCGTTGCCGCGCAGGCCGAACTTCGATGCATACAGGTTGCCCTGGCGCAGATACCAGTCCGAATGGCCTTTCTGGTTGTTGGCGTACGCGATGGAGTTATCGGCGATGCCGTACAGCGTCACGCTGCTTTGTGCGAATGCCGGACTGGCCACGAGCGTGGCGCCGGCTGCGAACAGCATCTTGCTCAACCGGCGACGGGGTTGTGTCATCTCCATACCTGTCTCCTTACCTTTGTCGTTCAAGCCGCTGATGCGGCGTTTATGAAATCGTTTCCGGAATCGTGTTCCGGATTTTTGTCAAACATACACGTATTTTTGATAAAGTTGTCAAACAATTGTGTGGCCGGTGTTGTGGCGATGCCGGTTCCGAACGGAGGGAATCTTATGCAGCGGGGCAATGCCCGATGAAGTCATCGTTTCTGGTGGGATTGATCGGTAGCGGGATCGGCGCTTCGCTGAGCCCGGCGATGCACGAAGAAGAGGGCAGGCAGCTCGGCTTGCAGTATGTGTATCGGCGGATCGATCTGGATGTGCTGCGGCTCGATACGGCTGCGCTGCCGGCGTTGCTGGTCGCTGCCGAGCGGATGGGTTTCGACGGTCTGAACATTACCTATCCGTGCAAGCAGCAGATCGTTCCGCTTCTCGATGCGCTGTCCGACGATGCGCGTGCGCTCGGCGCGGTCAATACCGTGTTGCTCAAGGACGGCAAGCGCATCGGTCATAACACTGACTGGTCAGGCTTTGCGCGCGCGTTTCGCCGTGGCCTGCCAGGTGCGCAGCTTGAGCGCGTCGTGCAGCTCGGCGCCGGCGGCGCGGGAGCGGCGGTCGCGCACGCGGCGCTGATGCTCGGTACGCGCGCGCTCACGCTGTTCGATGTCGATGCGGCGCGTGCCGATGCGCTCGCTAGCGAACTGCAAGCGCGTTTTCCGGCCGCGTCGGTGGCGGCGGGCGGCTCGCTCGAACATGCGATGGCGCAGGCGCAGGGCCTGATCCACGCGACGCCGACCGGTATGGCGAAGCAGCCAGGTTTGCCGCTACCCGCCGAACTGCTGCATCCCGCACTGTGGGTGGCAGATATCGTCTACTTCCCGATTCGCACCGCACTGCTGGAAGCCGCCGAAGCCGCGGGCTGCCGCACGCTTGCGGGCGGCGGAATGGCTGCGTATCAGGCAGCCGATGCGTTGCGTCTCTTCACGGGGCATGAACCCGACGCGGAGAGGATGTTCGCGCATCTGCAGACGCTGCTGCACCGGTAGTGCCGCGCATTTCGTTAGCCAGGAGACAGCTGAATTAAACCGACACCACCATCCACTTCCACCGAACTGTCCCAGCGAAGCGATACGACGACCGCCTCCGGCGGCGCGGCGCAACCGGCCATGCGTCGCTCGAACGCCCGCTACCGGATGCTCGCGCTGCTGGCGGTCGGTACGATGATCAACTATCTCGACCGGACCGTGCTCGGCATCGCCGCGCCGCAGTTGACGAAAGAACTCGGGATCAACGCCGCGCTGATGGGCGTGATGTTCTCGGCGTTCTCGTGGAGCTATGTCGCGTCGCAGATACCGGGCGGGCTGTTTCTCGATCGCTTCGGCAGCAAGGTCACGTACTTTCTGTCGATGACGCTCTGGTCGCTTTTCACACTCGCGCAAGGGTTCGTAAGCAGTGCGGGCGCGCTGTTCGCGTGCCGGCTTGGACTCGGCGTCACCGAGGCCCCGTGTTTTCCGGTCAATAGCCGCGTCGTCGCAACATGGTTTCCCCAGAGCGAACGCGCGATGGCGACCGGCACCTACACGGTCGGCGAATATATCGGCCTCGCGTTCTTTAGCCCGTTCCTGTTCGCGTTGATGGGTGCTTTCGGCTGGCGTGCGCTGTTTTATGTGGTGGGCGGTGTGGGTATCGTGTTCGGCATTGTGTGGTGGTGGTGCTATCGCGAGCCGCGCGACCATCCGGCGGCGAATGCCGCGGAACTGGAGTACATCGAGGCTGGCGGCGGTCTCACGCAGACGTTGCCGGTAGACGCGACCGGTGCGCGGGAGGGCGGTTTCGAGTGGCGCACGATCGGGCGTCTGCTCAAGCACCGTCAACTGACGGGCATCTGTCTCGGCCAGTTCGCGGGCAATGCGACGCTCGTATTCTTCCTCACCTGGTTCCCCACCTACCTCGCAACCGAGCGTCACATGGGCTGGCTCAAGATCGGCTTCTTCGCGATCATGCCGTTCATTGCGGCGTCGCTTGGCGTGATGTTCGGTGGGACGCTTTCTGACTGGCTGCTACGGCGCGGCCGATCGGCGAACGTCGCGCGCAAGCTGCCGATCATCGCCGGGCTGCTGCTTGCGTCGACGATCGTGCTGGCGAACTACGTAGAGAGCAATGGGGCGGTGATCGCGATCCTTTCGGTTGCGTTCTTCGCGCAGGGGATGGCGGCGCTCGGCTGGACGCTCGTGTCGGACATCGCGCCGGAAGGATTGCTCGGCGTAACCGGCGGGATTTTCAATTTCGCCGCGAATCTGGCGGGTATCGTGACACCGCTCGCGGTGGGCTTCATCGTTGCGGCGACCGGATCGTTCGTGTGGGCGCTTGCGCTTATCGGTGCGATTGCGCTGGCCGGTGCGGCGTCGTATCTCTTCGTGGTCGGCGATATCCGGCGGATCGTGCTTCAGGCTGGCTCGGTGCGCTAATGCATCAATGATGCATTAGCGCTTCACGAAGCGCAGCGTTGCATCGACGATCATCGCGCGATGCTGTTCCCGCAGTTCCGGATGCGACAGGTCGCGGCCAAACGCGGTACCGAACGTGTGCCGGTTGCTGACCCGGTGAAAGCACAGCGAACTGATCAACAGATGCAGGTCGATCGCGTCGATGTCGGCGCGAAAGTCTCCGGTGGCCACACCGCGTGCAAGCAGGTCATGGATCGTCTGGATCGCGCTGGCGTTGAGCGACTTGAACGACGTCAACTGCGCGGCATACCTTGCGCCGTGGATATTCTCGATCGTGACAAGACGTACGAAATCGCGGTGTATGTCGTGATAGTCGAAGGTGAATTCGACCAGCGTGCACAGGCCTTCGACGGGCGTAAGTTCGCTGATGTGCAGGTCCTGTTCGAGCGCGCGGATGTCGCTGTACACCTTCTCGAGCACGGCTTCGTACAACCCTTCCTTGCTGCGGAAGTAGTAATACAGCATGCGTTTCGTGGTGTGCGTGCGTTCGGCGATCGCATCGACGCGCGCGCCCGCCAGTCCCATGGCGGAAAACTCCTGGGTGGCGACATCGAGAATGTTGCGCTTCGTCTGTTCGGGATCGTACTTACGGCGGCTTTCGGATGGGGGACCGTCGGGGTCGGGCGGGGCAGCCTGGGTTGCCTGTTTCATGGTGCGTTTTCAGCGGCGATGAGCGCGCATTCTAGCATGGCAAAATCGCCGATCTGGTTACCGGTCCGGCAGTTTTGAGCCTGTTTTTAACGGTTCTTTTTGCATTTCCGCAGAAGGGTTTCGGCATGCTTACGATGAACCCCGGCGGCGCCCGGCGATCGCATCACGTGTCTGCATCGTGGTGTACGTGAGCTGGGCGGCCGCGAGACCGGCCACGCCGAAGGTACGCGTGAGCCCGAACGCGGCGAACGCGTCCGGCAGCGGTTTTTCGCCGGAGATCGCCGCCGCCAGCAGTTCGCCGGATACGGTAGTCGGCGCCATGCCATGGCCGCCGAAGCCGACGCCGTACCAGACGCCGTCGGCGCTGCGGCCGATCTGCGGCATCTTGTGCCGCGCGTAGCTCATCAAACCGCCCCACGCGTAGTCGATATGTACATCGTGGAGTTGCGGGTACACCCGCAACAGATCGCGCCGTAGCAACCGCGCGATGCTGTCCGGCGAACGTTCGAGCACCGAGATGCGGCCGCCCCACAGGATGCGCGTATCGGGCAACGGACGGTAGTAGTCGAAGGCAAAGCGCGTGTCGTAGACCGCCGATGCGCAGTCGATTGCATCTTTCAGACGTGCGCCGAGCGGCTCGGTTGCCACGACGTAGGTGGCGATCGGCAGTACCGCACGCTCGACACGGCGATAGACGTTGCGTGCATAGCCGCCGCCCGCCATCACGACATGTTGGGCTTCGACGGTGCCGTTGGCGGTGCGCACCAGAAAACCGCCACCGGGTTGCGGTTCGAGCCGCACGACCGGCGAATGCTCATGGATGCGTGCCCCGGCTGCCACCGCGGCAGCGGCGACACCCAGCACGTATTTCAGCGGATGAAAGTGGAACGCGTTGCGCTCCAGCAGGCCGCCGTAATAGCGGCTGGTCCGAAGCTGTGCGGCGAGGTCGGTGCGGCTCACGGGTTCCCAGTCGACGTCGAAAGCATCCTTCATCAGCCGGCGCTGCGATTCGAGGCGAGCCGGCTCGTCGAACCAGTTGGCGAGGATCACCCCGGCGTGGGTCGCATCGCAATCGATCTGGTAGCGGCGGATGCGTTCGCGCATCAACTCGACCGCGTCGGTGGTGAGCGTGTAGAGCGCCTTGGCGTGGACCGGTCCCAACGTACGCAACAGGTCGGCGCAGTCGAGGCTGTAGCCGCCGAACACAAAGCCGCCGTTGCGACCCGACGCACCGAAGCCGACCTGTTGCGCTTCGAGCACGACCACGTCGCGCATGCCGCGTTCGACGAGCCCGAGCGCCGTCGACAGCCCGGCAAGCCCACCGCCGACGATACACACCGACGCGCTTTGCGTGCCGGTAAGCGGCGGCCGTTCGGGTCGCACGACCGTTGCTTCGTAGAAACTTTGCATGAAGGTTAGCGAGGTTAGCCGCGGATTTCGATGAATGCGCAGGCTATCAGCAAAATGCGGGGAAAGGTGCTGGAAACCGGTATTCGTCCAGTAGGACGCGTTGTGCGGGGTGCTTCGGCGGTGGACGTGATGCAGGCGATGGTGGGATGTTGAAACAGGGAGGATTCGCTTACTGCGGACTAAATATTCTAGTCGTGTTTGACGCACGTGGCGCGGTCGAAAGTAAATGTTTTTACGGCACAACAGTGGCACAACCCGTTTCTTTAAAGGGCGCTAGACTGATATTCAAGCGACGCTTTTGTCGCCGCACTTGCAACACAATTGCAGGCAGGGAAGGCAGCCATGAATCGGCCGCTGGTTCGCATACCGCTTCGCGGGATCGGCACCGCGTCTTTCTGGACGCGGTTCAAGTGGCTACTTTTCGTTGCATTCCTGCTGGCCGTGGCGATCGCGTTCCGCGTAGCGCAGCTCGAAATCGAAACTTCGCGGCTGCAGGCGCACTACCTGTCCGAGCTGACGCGCGACGTTGGTTTCACTGTTAGCGACGGTCCCAGCAACAGTATCCATTTCCCTGTTCAAGGCCCCTACGACGTTCGGCTCGGCTATGCGTTGCTGCCGTCGTTCGAGCGGCGCCTGACTCAAAGAGGCTATGCCATAGCGGCCCAGGCACGTGATTCGGCGCGCATGGTCGATCTCGCGGAAGACGGGCTTTTCCTGCCTTACGACGAGAAGGATCAGGCGGGGCTGCAGTTGTTCGACGCTACCGGTGCGCCGCTTTTTAGTGCGCGTTATCCCGCGCGCATCTATAACGATTACGCGGCCGTGCCGCCGGTCGTCGTGAACGCGCTGCTGTTCATCGAAGACCGTTACCTGCTCGATGCGGATCAGCCGAACCGTAATCCCGCGATCGACTGGGGCCGTTTTAGCCGTGCACTCGCCGATCAGGGCGTGCGTGTCTTCAAGACGCATCAGCAGACACCTGGCGGCAGCACACTGGCAACACAAATCGAGAAATTCCGTCACTCCGCAGGCGGGCGCACTGCGACGCCGCCGGAAAAGCTACGGCAGATCGCCTCCGCTTCGATACGCGCCTATCTGCACGGAGCACAGACGATGCCGGCACGGCGGCAGATCGTGGTCCGGTATCTGAATTCGGTGCCGCTTGCCGCGCAACCGGGCATCGGCGAAATCAATGGGATCGGCGATGGTCTGACGGCGTGGTACGGGCGCGATTTCGCCGAGGTGAATCGCATCCTGAAGGAGCCGGTGTCGAGCGATCCTGATCGGCTCGCCGCGCAGGGGCTCGCGTTCCGGCAGGTTCTGTCGTTGATGATTGCGCAGCGCGCGCCGTCGTTCTTCCTGCAACGCGATTATCCGGAACTCCAGCGGCTGACCGACAGTTACCTCCGGCTGCTCGCTGCAGGCGGCGTCATCTCATTGCCGCTGCGCGACGCGGCGCTCAATGCACCGCTGGTTTTGCAGCGGACATCGAAGGCGCCGCCGACCGCATCGTTTGTCACGCGCAAGGCGGTGACCTCGTTGCGGGCGCAACTGCTCGGCACGCTCGGCGTGACGAACCTCTACGATCTCGATCGCCTCGATCTGCATGCAACCGCGACGCTCGACAATACCGTTCAGCAGGCCGTGAGCGAGCGGCTTGCCGCCGCTGCGACCCGCGATGGTGCAGCGGCCGCCGGCCTGTATGGATTCGAGATGCTACGCACCCAGGACGATCCATCGAAGATCACCTACAGCTTCACGCTGTTCGAACGGCGCGGCGGCGCGAACCTCGTGCGGGTGCAGACCGACAGCGTCGACCAGCCGTTCGACATCAATTCGGGTGCACGCCTGAATCTCGGTTCGACCGCGAAGCTGCGCACGATCATTACGTACTTGCAGATCGTGTCGACGCTGCATGCGCGCTATGGCTCGCTGAGCGCCGCCCAACTGCGCGCCGTGCAGCCCGACCGGCAGGACGCGCTGACGCGCTGGGCGCTCGACTACCTGGCGAAGACGCCCGATCACTCCTTGCGCGCGATGCTCGATGCCGCGGTCGAGCGCAAGTATTCGGCGAGCGCCGGCGAAACGTTCTATACGGGCGGCGGCGCGCAGGTGTTTACCAACTTCGAGTCGAGCGACAACGGTCGCATCCTGACGGTGCATCGCGCGTTCCAGCATTCGGTGAACCTCGTCTTCGTGCGGTTGATGCGCGACATCGTGCGCTACGAGATGATCGAGACATCGGGGCCGTCGTCACAATGGCTCGACGATCCGGCGACACGTCAGATGTATTTGCGCCGTTTCGTCGATGAAGAAAGTCGCGTGTACATGAATCGTTTTTACACGAAGTACCACGACAAGACATCCGACGAAGCGCTTGCCATCTTGCTGCTCCGCGTGCACAGATCGCCAGCGAAAGTTGCAACCGTGTTGCGCAGTGTCGCCCCCGACGGCACGCTAGCGTGGTTCGACACGCAGATGCGTGCTGCGTTGAAGGGCACGCCGGCGGCCTCGCTATCGGACGACGACCTCGCGGTGCTCTATACGAAGTACAGTGCCGACCACTTTAGTCTGAACGATCGTGGCTACATCGCGAGTGTGCATCCTCTGGAGTTATGGACGCTCGACTATCTGCGCAGTCATCCCGATGCAACGGCGAAACAGGTACAGGACGCGAGCCACGATGCGCGCTTCGCATCCTATAGCTGGCTGTTCAGGACGCGCTATCACGCGACGCAGGATCGCCGTATCCGGCATATGGTCGAGCTGCGTGCTTACGATGCGATCGGCAAGTCGTGGCAGGCGCTGGGTTATCCGTTTGCGAATCTCACGCCGTCGTATGCTGCGGCAATCGGCGCGTCGGGCGATCGACCGGTCGCACTTGCGCAATTGATCGGCATCGTCGCCAACGACGGCAACAAGCTTCCAACGCAGAGCATCACGTCGCTCGATTTTGCTCAGGGCACACCTTACGAAACGCGCTTCACGCGCGTAGCGGCGGCACCGCAGCCACTGGTGTCCCCCGAGATCGCCGCCGTTACCCGGGGGCTGTTACGCGATGTCGTGAACGGTGGAACCGCGAAGCGTCTTGCGCAAGGCATTGCGCTTCCCGACGGTAGAACGCTCGAGGTGTACGGCAAGACTGGCACCGGCGACCAGCGCTTCAATGTGTTTGCGCGAGGCGCGCGGTTGATCGAGTCGCGCAAGGTGAACCGCAGCGCGACCTTCGTGTTTGCTATTGGCGACCGCTTCTTCGGTACGCTGACTGCGTATGTGCACGAACCGTATGCGGCGCGCTACGACTTTACGAGTGCACTATCGGTGCAGTTGCTGAAGTCGCTCGCGCCGGCCTTGCAACCGCTACTCGATGACGGGTCGGTGCCCGCGGCCGCTGGTGGTACGCCCGTGGCGCACGGCGCGGAAGCGAGCTGAACCGGGCGTGCTGTAGAAGGTCGCATCGAGCAATTGCGGTTGCGCTATCTCCCTCATTCGATCGTCATATCGCATCATCGGATAGAATCTTCGCAGTCGTTGCTTCGACATGCGCTTACGGAGATTCTGCTCGTGACTGCGACAAATTCGAGATTCCCCGGTCAGTCGTGAGACGTGCTGGACGAAGCTACCTGGTAATACATAAGCTCTACGCAAGGTTAGTCAACGTGGCGATGCACAATTCGGCAGATAACGCGACCATCGAGTTGGAACAGCGACTACAAGCCGCGTCCGAACGTCATGCGGACAACCCGCACGATCTATCGATCATATGGGAGGCGATCGAAATATTGGCCGTCCTCAAGCGCGAGGATCGCTTGCTTCCGTGGGCCGACCGGGCATTGGCGCTCAGTCCTCATCACGCCGATTTTCGGGCGATGCGCGCTACCGCGCTCAATCTGTTGGGACGCCATGCCGAAGCGGCCGACATGCTGGCACACGATCTGTCGACATTCAGCGAGTCCGCGATTTACCGACTGAGGCTCGGCTACAGCCTGATGATGGCCGGCGATCTCGTAAGGGCTATTCCGTTGCTGGACGAGGTGCGGCAGGTCGCGGACAGCATGCACGTCCGCGCGGAGGCGGAGTCCCTGCTGGGCGAGGCGATGCTCAAGGCGGGCGACCCGCGCGGCTTCACCCACTGGCAGATGCGCAGCGACTCTGGCGACGCCTTCAGCTATCGTCCGGCAGACATTCCCGAGTGGACCGGCGAACCCGATTTGCACGGGCAGCGCGTGCTGGTCACGCACCAGCTCGGTTTCGGCGACAACTTCCTGCTGGCAGCACGCGTGGCCGACTGGCGGGCAGCGGGTGCGAGCATGATGATCACTTGCGCGCCACAGATTCATCAACTGATGCAGGCGTCGCTGCCCGATTGTGAAGTCGTCAGTATGGAGAGTCCGCAGCAATCGCACGCGCCGTTGCCTGACGCGGTGCAGGCGAGGGTGCAGGCGTTCGCGCCGCATCTGCACGCAACGCTGCTTCGTTTGCCGTTGCTCAATGCGGATCACCCGCTGTCCGGATATCGTTTTCGTGCGTACCTGCGGGCTCCCTCAACGAAGCAGCAGATTGCGAGGGAATGGGCACAGCAGTTGCGTTCGCAACATCCGGAAAAGAAACTGGTTGGCCTGTTCTGGGACTGCCGTCAGCGGCATATGCCCGAGCTGGGCAGCATCGCGCGTTGCTGGGCTGCACGTCGTAGCCTGCCGCTCGAGATGCTGAACCGGATTACGACGAATCCCGCTGTGACGGAGCGCGTGCATTTCGTCAATCTGCACCATCCGCTCGTTGAAGCGCAAGCCGGCACACCCGCTGGCGATGTCAGCCACTACCTGCCGGGTATCTTCCATTTCGACGATACGGCTGCCTGCGTCGGCGAACTGGACGCGGTGTTCGCAGTGGATTCGGCGGTGGCTAATCTTGCGGCAATGATGAGCAAGCCGACTTGTGTGCCGGTCAATACGTCTGGAGACTGGCGTTGGGGTACGCAGGGAACGACGACGCCGTGGATCGAAGGCGCAACCGTGTTGCGGCAAACGCGCGAAGGCGACTGGGATTCGGTCGTGCAAGATGCTGCAACGTGGCTGACTGCGCAATGAGCACGTCACGGGGATAACGAAGAGCCGTACCCTCATCTGCCTTTCCTTCGCGATACGGGTGCGCTACTCTGGCAGGGAAAGAATCTTCACAGGGACACCTACTCCATGTCATTTCCCGCTCGTCCAATTGCCTTCATACTCGCGGCCTCGAATCACGGCACGATGATTGTCAATCGCAACGACTACAACGTTAAAAGCTCCGGGGACGTCTACGGTGTAGGACAAGATATTCTGCAAACGTCGAGTTTCAGCGCGAGTGAAGTGAACTTCGTGCTTGTACTGCTCACCTGGCGTCGCCACTATTTCGGCGATGGCGTTTTTGCCATCGACGGCGGTGCCAATATTGGCGTGCATACGATCGAATGGGGTCGCCACATGCATGGCTGGGGGCGGGTGCTTGGCTTCGAGGCACAGGAGATTCTCTACTACGCGCTGGCAGGCAACATCGCCATCAATAATTGCCTGAACGCACGTGCGAGGCTTGCTGCACTGGGCGAGCACTGCGGAGAATTGATTATTCCCGAGCCGGATTATTTCGCACACGCCAGCTTTGGCAGCTTCGAATTGCGTCAGAGAGAGAACACCGAAGATATCGGTCAGAGCATTTCGTACGACCCATCACGTGGCGTAACGGTGCCGATGGTGAGTATCGATTCGCTGGATCTTCAGCGTGTCGATCTCATCAAGCTCGATGTCGAAAGTATGGAGATTGAGGTACTGCGCGGCGCCCGTAAGACGCTGCAAAATATCAAGCCGATACTTTTGATCGAAATTTTCAAATCTGACGAGGCCGCGATCAGAGCATTGGTCGATGAGTTGGGATATCGCTGTTTCTCTGCCGGCATGAATCTCGTCGCGGTCCACGCGGAAGATCCGGTCCTACAGCATCTCAGTCATCGCGACGGTGTGACGTACTTGGACTGAGCGCGATCTCATTGATCGGCCTCAGCGGCCGGCTTCAAAAACAGCTCGTGTACCGGGGCAAAATGCGCATAGAGCGGCAATATTGCGCCGCCCATCGCACGTGCGTCCGCACCGATGGTTCCTTCGAGCAGTTGCGGTCGCACTATCCCCTCCCATTCGAAACCGTCGAGCACGCGCTCCGTGCGACGAATGATTTCGCGCACGAGTTGCCGGTCGAGCTCGCCGTCGATTACCACTGCATCGAGATCGAGTAGCGCTGCGGCGTTCGTTAACGCGCCGGCAATCGCCGGGCACGCGGTATCGAGCCACTGTTCGGTGTGGCGCCACAGGTCCGCTGACAGTGCGCGATGATCGTGTGCCGCAGCCGGCGGTGCGCCCGCTGCGGCGATCGCCTGCTCGAGCACGAAACCGGAGGCCGCGTGCAACAGTTGCCGCGCCGGTTGCTGCGTACCCTGACGCGTAGCGCCCGGTAGCGGGATCGAACCGACCGCGCCGGCATTGTCGTGCGGACCGCTGTGCAGGCGCCCATCGATCACGAGCCCACCGCCGATAAACGTGCCGACGAACAGATACAGAAAGTTGTGAATGCCACGGCCCTGGCCCATCACGAGTTCGGCGGCGCATGCTGCTGTCGTGTCTTTCGCGAATTCGACGGGCAGGCCGGTCATCGCTTCGATGCGGCTGCGGATGTCGATGTCGTGCCACGCGTCGAGCGCCTCCTGCGGCGCGCCGAGAAAGTCGCGCCAGCCGCCGAGCCATAACGGCGCAGCCACACCGACACCGACCACTTTCGCGGCCCGCGCGCCGAGCGCATCGTTCACGCGCGCAAGCTTGCTTTCGAGTGCGGGAAACAGCATACGCGGGTCGGGATACGCGTAGTCGAGCACCTCGCGGCAGCAGACGTTGCCGGTGAAATCCATCGCTAGCACATCGAGGCTGCGGCGCCCGACCTTGATGCCGATCGTGAACGCGCCGTCGGGCCGTAGCGCAATCGGCACCGACGGTTGACCGATGCGACCACGCACACGCGGCTGCTTGGCAAGCAGTCCATCGCTAATCAGCCGTTCGACGATCATCGACACAGTCTGCATCGATAGCCGTGTGAGCCGGCCGACGTCGGCCTTCGGCAACGGGCCGTGCAGGCGGATTGCCTGCAGCACGATCCGCTCGTTGAACTGGCGCATGCCGACCTGGTTCGAGCCGACCGTGCGTCTGGGCGGCGAACGGGTAGGGGGATTCATGAGCGTGTCTGTCAGTTGTGCGCGAAGTTGCGCAGAGAGATCATGCGATCGCCTTGACGTCCGCTTCCTTCGCTCCGGTCATGATCGCCACCGCTTCGGACATATGGATGTCCTTCGTGTTGACAACAGCCGCGCGCCGGCCGAGACGCTGGATGTGGATACGATCGGCGACCTCGAACACGTGCGGCATGTTGTGGCTGATCAGGATGACGGGCAAGCCACGATCTCGCACGCGGCGAATCAGCTCCAGCACCATGTTGCCTTCCTTCACGCCGAGTGCGGCTGTCGGTTCGTCGAGAATGACCACATGTCGCGCAAAGGCCGCGCTGCGCGCGACAGCGACGCCCTGGCGCTGGCCGCCCGATAATGTTTCGACGGCCTGCCGCATCGAGCGGATGCCGATCTGCAGATCCTTCATGTGCGCGGTTGCTTCCTCCAGCATGCGGCGCTTGTCGATCATCTTGAGGATCGAGCCGCGCCAGCCGCGCTTGACGATTTCGCGCGCGAGGAACAGGTTTTCAGCGATGCTCATCGCCGGTGCGACCGCGAGTTCCTGATAGACGGTTTCGATGCCTTGCTCGCGTGCGTCGAGCGGACTGCGGAATTTCACCGGCTTGCCGTCGAGCAGGATCTCGCCTTCGTCGGGCACAGTCGCGCCGGACAACGCCTTGATCAGCGACGACTTGCCCGCGCCGTTATCGCCGATTACCGCGAGAATTTCGCCGGGCAGGACTTCGAAATCGCAGCCGTCGAGCGCAGTGACCTGGCCGTAGCGCTTGACGAGGCCGCGAGCCTGCAGCACCGGTGTGACTGTGCCGGACGCAGCGGCAGTGGATTGAGGTGTCGACATATCGATCTCCTGTGTCCCTGCGCTTACGCGCGACGGTGTGAGAGTTTGTCGGCGGCGACTGCGAGAATCACCAGCATGCCGGTGATCAGCACCTGGTACACCGACGACACACCGATCAACGTGAGGCCATTGCGGAACACGCCGACAATCAACGCGCCGAGCAACGTGCCCACCACCGAGCCGCGCCCGCCGAACAGACTCGTCCCACCGAGCACAACGGCCGTAATACTGTCGAGGTTCTCCGTTTGTCCTGCCTGCGGATCGCCGACTCCGGTGCGCGAAACCGACAGCAGCGCGGCGATCCCGTAGATCGCGCCGGCGAGCGTATAGACCGTGAGAAGGATGCGTTGTGACGACAGGCCCATCAGGCGCGCAGCTTCTGCGTTGTTACCGAGTGCATATAGATGGCGCCCCGGCACGGTATCGCGCAGCACGAACCACGCGGCGAGATACATCAGCAGCGCGAGCACGGTGCCGTAAGTGATCTCCGCGGGACCGACCCGGAACGTGTTGCCGAAGAACATGATCGCGTCGGGCAGGCTGGATACGCTCTCCGCATTCGAATAGATCTGCGTAATCGCGAACGCGATGTTCAACGTGCCAAGCGTCACGATGAACGGTGGCAGCTTGATTCGCGTGATCAACACGCCGTTGAGCACGCCAAACAACATGCTGCCCGCGATCCCGCAGAAGATCGCCAGCACCGGTGGTACACCGAGCACGACCGCGAACTTGGTCATGATGATCGAGCCGAACGCCATCACCATGCCGCACGACAGATCGATGCCGCCCGTCAACACGATCAGCGTCTGGCCGATTGCGATGACGGCGACGACCATCGTCTGCTGCAGGATCAGCGAGAGATTCTGGAACGACAGAAAGCGATCGCTCTGCGAGACGAAGAACAGTCCCGCCAGTAGCAATGCGATGAGCGGACCGATTTCCGCAAGCGACGGCAGACGGTCGGTGAGGCGGCGCGATGAGGACGCGGACGCAGTGGGAGTCGACATGATGATTTCCTCGATGCAAAGGCGTAGCGCGGTGCGCTGAGGTGAGCATTCGGGGTAGTGCGCGGCGGCGCACTGCCTTCAATGCTGGTGCGAGACGGGCCCGAGCGCGTCCCGCTACCCGCGCGTTACTTGTTGCCCCAGCAGTTGTCGAGACCGAACTTCGTGTCCTTGCTGTCGACACCGGCCATCGGTTTGTCGGTGATCAGTGTCACGCCCGTGTCGCGATAGCCGGCGACCTTCTTGCCGGTCTTCGCATACTCGACGCCGGCTTCCACACCGAGTTCGGCCATCTTCAGCGGGTACTGCTGCGAGGTTGCCGCGATCTCGCCGGCCTTGACGTTGCGCACGCCTTCGCAGCCGCCGTCGATCGAGACGATCATCACGCTCTTGTCCTTGCCCGCGGACTTCAGCGCGCGATACGCGCCCGCTGCCGCCGGTTCGTTGATCGTGTAGACGACGTTGATATCCGGCGACTTCTGCAGGCAGTTTTCCATTGCCGTCTGTCCCTTCGCCTGGTCGCCGCGTGTGTCCTGGCTGCAGACAATCGCCGCGTCGCCTTCCTTCACACCGAAGCCCTGCAGGAAGCCGTTGTGTCGCTGCACACCAACCGAGATGCCGGGTGCGAGATCGAGTGTCGCGATCTTCGCCGGCTTGTTGCCGAGAGCCGCCTTCGCGTATTGGCCGATCAGGACGCCGGCCTTGAAGTTATCGGTGGCGAAGAGGGCGTCGGTGGCTGTTTGCGGCTCGGTCGCCGTATCGAGTGCGATCACCATCGTGCCCGCGGCGCGTGCCTTCTGGATGCTCGGCACGATTGCCTTCGTATCGCTTGGCGTGATCAGGATGGCCTTCGCGCCGGCCGTTACCATGTTTTCGATAGCGGTGACCTGGCTTGCGTTGTCGCCGTCGAACTTGCCCGCAGCGGTGAGCAGCTTGGCACCGCTTTTCTGTGCCGCGCCTTCGGCACCCTGTTTCATCTTCACGAAGTACGGATTCGTGTCGGTCTTCGTGATGAGGCCGACGACCGGCTGGTCGGCGGCAAGCGTCGCGCTCGCGCACCAGACCGCGGATGCGGCCACGCATATCGAAACGAGTCGCCGTGCGACAGGGTGCTTGCGGGAATGCTGATTCATGGGTTGCTCCTCCGGTAGTTGACGATGTCGATCTGAGATGGACGGGCGTTCGTTGCGCCTCTCGTTGACGACTGACCGTTTGCGGCTCGGCGTGCCGCGGGCGGTGTCGATTAAATCACTCTAGTTTATTTAGTACAGCAGTCTCGACAATGCGTGTCAAGAAACTGGCATTGGTGCATTGCGAGAAAGGAGTCCGTGTGGTTTTCCCGACAGGTCAACCGGAGTAATCGAGATATTGAATTGTGCGTCGCAGCACGTGGGGTGGCAGATTCGGGTAAATCGGGAGAGGGCTGCGATTGCTGGACATTCGTTAGAGGAGTGTGGGGCCGGTCCTTCGGGGATGATCGAGGAACCCTTATGCCTTGTAGCTGGGCAACGCACCACACATCAGCCACCGATATTTCGTGACGCTTGATTGTGGTGTCACTTTATGACACCATGGAGAAACCAGATGCCGTTGAACTCGAAGCTCTGCAAGATCTTGTGCGAAATCGTCAGGCTCCCTGCGTCACCAAATGTCGACTGGAACGACGTCGAGCGGTTGTTGACGATGTTGGGATCGAAGGTCAACCGCACGAAGAGCGGCATGAGGAGCGACTTTGGCAATGGCGTTATCTGGATTTCGCATCGACCTCACCCGAAACCGTTAATGGACAAAGGCGCGGTGCATGACTTGAGGACCCATTTGCAGATAGCCAGGCATCCTCCGGCAATGTATGGATGCAAGTGTTCTTGATTGAAGGAGTGGATTGTGAAGAATGCTGTCGAATATAAAGGCTTTATTGGTAAGGTCGAATATGACGCGGATGACCAGATGCTTTATGGGTCTGTACTTGGAGCCAAAACGGTGCTGTCGTTTGCCGGAAAAGACGGTGTCGAGCTCGATCTTAGTTTCCGGACGGTCGTCGACGAATATCTGGGGTATTGCGCAGAAAACGGAATCCAGCCGGAGAAGACCTGGAAAGGGAAAATGACCTTTCGTCCAAAATCGGACGAATTGCGGCAGAAGATCGCCATCCGTGCGGAACTGGCCGATGTCAGCATCAACGACTGGTTGAACGACGTGGTGGAAAAGGCGGTGTCTGCATCGGATCATCAGCACCCCTCCAATTAACATTCCTTAACAAACGTAATGAAGGAAATAGGAATAGTCTTATTTTTCGAGCGGAACGTTGTCCATACAGTGCAGGGTCTGCTGAATTTCAATTAATTCTTGTGAAAAATAGATTATCGGTCGAATTATCGATCGACAAATAGCGGTGACTTCAAAATGAACTGACATCGACGCCTCGCAAGGTCGATCACGGCGTTTCTTCCCTCGTTGACGCAACGGTCGTTCCGGGTAGCTTTGCGGGCCGGCCGCCTATCGCACTCCCGCTCGTTGTTTTCCGGCGGATTCTTGCTACATTACTTTAGTGATTCGATTTTTTTTGACAATTGCTGCACGCTCGAAATTGAATGATTAATGAAAGGAAGGGACGGCCGATGTGTGAGCTCTTTTCATGAAACGACTACGCGTTGCAGTACTCGATGACCACGCGATCGTCCGTCACGGCCTGGTCAGCTGCCTCGGTGCCGAAGCCGATCTAGACATAGTGGGGGTCTATGCCACCAGCCGTGAACTCCTGGCTGGGTTGCGCGCTACGCCGATCGACGTGCTGTTGCTCGATTACTCGCTGAGCGCGGACGAACTGGACGGTGCGTCGCTGATCCGTGCCGTGCGTGTCAAGGCGCCCGAGTGCCGGATCCTGATCCTCTCCACACACCATGACCCCGGTACGGTCGCCCTGGCCCTGCGGGTTGGTGCGCGGGGATTCGTGGGCAAAGGCGCGGATATGACCGAACTCGTCAAGGCGATACGTTCGGTTGCGACCGGGGTCATCTACCTCAACACGGATATGTCCTACCGCATCGCCGACACCAGCACGTCATACGACCCGGAAGCCGGAACGGATATTCTGTCCGGCGCCGGCTTGTCGGCGAGGGAGCGCGAGGTGATTCGATGCTATCTCGACGGCATGACCATCACTGAGATCGCACAGAAATTCAATCGCAGCCTCAAAACGATCAGTACCCAGAAAACAGCGGCATTTCGCAAACTGGGCGTCACGTCGAACAACGAACTTTTCAAGATCAAGCACACGGCGCAGTCGTCATGAGGGTGTTCCGTTTCTGTGTGCTGTGGATTTTGCTCGGCCTTGTCAATCCGTGGGCCTCTGCAGCACCGGATGCAAACCCTCTCGGACTGACTTCCGACGAGCAGGCCTGGATTCACCATCACCCTGTATTGCGAGTCGCGGTCGGCGCCTACTCGGTGCCTATCGAGTACATGCAAGGTGGAACCTTGCACGGCCTGTCAGCCGAATACCTCGCCAACATTGCCCTCAAGACGGGATTGAAGTTTGTTTACGTCGAAACGGAAACCGCAGAGCAACGGACTAACCTGCTCAGACAGAATCAGGTCGATCTGGTGTCTTCAGTGCGAAGCGCCGGCACATTGCCGCAGACCGATGGGGTCTCCTATACCACGCCTTTTTATTCGGGCGCCACGATCATAGTGACGCGAAGCAAGGAACCGGTTGTCTTCGATATTGAGGATCTGAATGGCAAAGTCATTGCGCTGTCGTCCGCGAGCGCGCTAGGGCCGATCATTCGCAGCCGGGCTCCACAAAGTCGGGTTGTCATCGGTCGCTCGACCGAAGAAGCGCTGGAGATGGTCGCCGACGGCAGAGCCGATGTCACCCTCGGCAGCGAAGCCTCTCTGATCCCGTATCTGCAGCATCAGTACGAGGAGATTCTGCAAATATCGGGTGTTGCGACCGGACTGATGTCGAATCTTTCGATGGCGGTGAGCAGTGACCAGCCGGTTCTCTACTCGATCGTACAAAAAGCCCTGGCGGCTATTACGGCATCTCAGGCAAACGACATAAGAGCCAGATGGCTTGCCGCCACCGAACATGGCGCGCTTTCCCTCAGTGTCGTCGCTGGCTATTACGCCCACGAGCTTGCATTGATCAGCCTCGCCATCGTGCTTCTAATCGGTCTGGCATGGCAGGCAAACCGGCTGCATAAGCGGGCAATCCGCAGCGAGCGCGAGAAGACGATGTTCCTCGCGGTGATGAGTCATGAGATTCGCTCACCGATGAATTCCGTCCTCGCAGCCGTAGAACTGCTGCGTTACACCACGCTCGACCAGCGCCAGCAGCATTTCGTCGATCTCGCCAACGCGGGCGCGAACATGCTGTTACGACTGCTGGACAACGTGCTGGATATCACCAGGCTGGAGGCGGGGCAACTCAAGCTGATGCCAGGTCCCGTCGATATTCAAACCCTCGTGAATGACGTCGCGGATCTGCATCAGTTGCGCGCGAGCGAGAAGGGCATCGCGCTGACAACGGAGATTCAACCGGCCATTGGCCTGCTGATGCTGGACGAGTCTCGCCTCGCTCAGGTTGTACATAACCTCGTATCGAACGCCATTAAATTCACGTCGACTGGTGAAGTGAAGATAAAAGTCTGCGCAACCGATGGCGACGACGGAAAGCACAAACATCTGGAAATCAAGGTGATCGATAGCGGCGCCGGAATTTCCGCAGCGGTGCAAGCAACTTTGTTCAAACCTTACTCCCAGGCCGATCAGTCATACAGGACATCGGGAGGCACTGGACTGGGCCTGGTCATTTGCCGCGAACTGGTAACCTTGATGCACGGTACCGTCGCGATGCACAGCGTTGTTGGAACAGGCACGACGATAACCGTTTCGCTAGGCGCCGCGATTGCCAGTGAATCCGATCGACTGCCCGCTACGCAAGTGCCAGCGGCTTTGATTTCGGCGCATGCATCATCAAGCGCGAATTCTGCTGCACACGTTCTGATCGTGGAAGACACGCCGGCGAATCAGGAAGTGCTGGCGGCCCAGGTTGGACGGCTTGGCTGCAAGGCCACTGTCGCCCCGGATGGTGCGACGGCGATGGCCGCGTTTGCTGCCCATAAATTCGACCTCATCCTGCTGGACTGCCATCTACAGGATATGGACGGATATACGCTGGCGGCCACCATGCGCAACCTGGAGACAGAAAGGAAACGCGAACGCTGCCCGATCGTCGCGATCTCCGCATCAACGGGGAGCGCGCATACGGAGCGTTGTTTCGACGCGGGGATGGACGGCGTGTTGAGCAAGCCGATCCGCCTTGCGAAACTCGAGGACGTGATTTCGCTCTGGTGCGGTGTCGAAGCGAGACCGCTTCCAGATGCGCAACCCGATCACACCGATTTCAACTCAGAGAAGATTCGTCGCTTGATGACGGATGACGTAACGGCGCTGCTCGAAGCGATTGTGCTCGGTGAGGTAGACCTTGCTGCTCGCGCTGCACATCGCATACACGGCGCAGCGTTAACGCTCGGTTGGGACCAAATGGCGGAGATGGGCGAACAACTGGATCATTTGCTGCGCACCGGAGAATATTTCGAAGACGAGGAATTCTCCGCCAGCGTGCTACGCGACTTCGTGCGCTGCTGGCACGAAGTCGACCGCGTTGAGCAGCACGAAAAATGATCGAGGCGATGCGTAGTACACGTTACCCGGAGGAAAATTCCGGATCTCACGGCATGTTCATTGTCTTGATGCTGACCTGTGTAGTCAGCGTGCTGGACAG
Organism: Paraburkholderia sp. CHISQ3; assembly: GCF_030464945.1. Lineage (NCBI taxonomy): Bacteria > Pseudomonadati > Pseudomonadota > Betaproteobacteria > Burkholderiales > Burkholderiaceae > Paraburkholderia > Paraburkholderia sp. CHISQ3. Next base: position 5,655 of record NZ_JALPRG010000005.1, on the reverse strand, counting down.
GCAAGTGTTCTCCGTCGTCATCCCGAGTGTCCAGCTCGCACTCGCCATGTCAGCCCAGCAATTCAGCACGTCGTATGTGGCCTTATATTTCGGCGCAGGCCTCTCGGCACTTCCCGCTGCCTGGCTGGCAGGTCGCGTACAGCGGAAACTTCTCGTCATCGGCGGGCTAGCCCTGTTTTCTATCGGAACGGGTCTGGTGGCCTATGTACAAAACGTACCGCAATATATTGCGCTGAGATTTCTGACCGGAATCGGGATTGGCGTACACCTGGTGGCCGTCCTTGCCATCGGGATGGCCAATTTTCCAAAAAATCGCGCGCTGGTGGCCGGTGCGTTTACATTCACCTTTGGGATCGGTGCCGCTCTTGGACCCAATTTAGGAGGCGTTGTTTTCCACGCATACGGCTGGAGGATCCTCCATACAGTGCTTGGTTTGACAGCATTGCCTGCCACTTTTCTTGTTGTATGGCTCGTCAAGCCGGCCTTTACCGAAAAGAACAGAGGTGACGCGTTCAAGTCACCAGGCGACACGCGCCATAGGACTACACAAGTTCGCCGGTCCACGCATCTGTTGTTGCCTACCGCAGCGGTGATCTTGCTAAGCTTTGCAGTGTACGGTTATCTGCTGCAGTACGTGCCTTACCTGCAAGAAAGCCAACGGTTCCCGCCAAGCCTGGCCAATGTGGCGGTCGGTGCCTATGGGTTTGGTACATTGTTTGCGTTACACGGCGGTTGGCTTGGCCACACGTACGGGTCGCGCAGAACGTTAATCGGTGGCTTTGTGGCAGCAGCCATCGTAGGTGGCGCACTGTTCGGTGGTTTGAGTGGGTCGCCGACCTTCCATATCATGATGTCCGCTGTGTTCGGCGTTGTCATCGGTGCGGGCGCCTACGTCAATCTGCTGACGTGGATGAGCGAATCCCTTGCACCGTCTCGGGAAAGCTGGGCAATTGGTCTCTTTTTCAGCAGTTTCTATCTACCGGTACCGCTTGTCGCTTACGTTTTCGGCGCGCTTAAAGAACACTGTGGCTGGACAGTAGCGGGTCTGCTTATAGTGTCCGGACTATCGCTCTGCGCAGCGCTGCTCGTTTCAGTCGCTCCGACGAGCAGATCGGTGTTGCCGGTTCAGTAGTGAGAGGTTGCGTCGCTAAGCCGCGCTACATGGCGCGTGCGGCGGCGCGTATCGACCTACATAGCAGCGGTGGCACAATCGAGGCACAATGCGTTCCTGCCTCGCCTGTCCTCACTTCCGCAGGCTTTCCGAAGAGACGCCGATGACCGCCCAACTCACCTCCGCTATTGCATCGAAATTCGCAACGCTTGCGCTCGACCATCTCACGCGCGAATACCCGAACAAACTCACTCATGCGCTCGCGGGTCCGCAGGACGTGCAAGGGCCGCGCGCGCTGCATCCGATCTTCTACGGCAGCTACGACTGGCACTCGTGCGTGCACGGCTACTGGCTTGTGCTGCATCTGCTAGAACGTTTTCCGGATCTGCCGGAAGCGGAGCGGGTGGGTGCTGTGGTCGATGGCCATTTCACTGCGGAGAACGTAGCGGGCGAACGCGCGTATCTTGACCTGCCGCACAATCGCGGGTTCGAGCGGCCGTATGGCTGGGCCTGGTTGCTCGCGCTTGCTGGTCAGCTACATACCTCGACGCATCCACATGCCGAACGATGGGCAACTACGTTCGCGCCACTGACCGGTGCCTTCGTCGAGCGCTTCGAGGAATTTCTGCCGAAGGCGACGTATCCATTGCGCGTCGGCACGCATTTCAACATGGCGTTTGCATTGGCGTTGACACTCGATTTCGCGCGGCAGACATCGCGCGATGCACTCGCTGCGCTGATCGTCGAGACCGCGAAGCGTTGGTATCTGAACGATGCGGCTTGCCAGGCATGGGAGCCCGCAGGCGACGAGTTTCTGTCGCCGTCGCTGATGGAAGCCGAGTTGATGCGGCGCGTACTACCGGAAGCGCAATTCGCGGACTGGTTCACGCGCTTTTTGCCCGACCTTGCGCAAAGCCAACCGGTCACGCTGTTCACACCGGTTACCGTAACCGATCGCAGCGACGGCAAGATCGCGCATCTGGATGGGTTGAACCTGAGCCGTGCGTGGTGCCAGCGCTCGCTGGCCCGCGCACTGCCCGCTGACGACGCTCGTCGCGCGCCGCTTCTCGATGCGGCACAGCGGCATCTGGACAGCGCACTCGCGCACGTCGCCGGCGACTACATGGGCGAGCACTGGCTCGCCACGTTTGCGACACTTGCGCTGGAAGCGTAGCGCGTCGTGCTGGCCATGGGCGTGCCCGTCGACCTGAGTGTCACAGGGCACGCACGCTGGCGTTAGTGAGAAATCTCTTCGAGCGCAATACCGCGGGTACGCGGTCCCATCAAGCCGATCGCCAGCATCACCATCGCCATCGCCCCGGCGATAAACATGAACACACCGACCGTGCCGAATTCCCGCAGCACTCCCGCGATCAGAAAGGCCGTGAAGATCGCCGAGAAGCGGCTCCACGAATAGACAAAGCCGACAGCCCGCGCACGAATACTGGTCGGGAAAAGCTCCGACTGATACGCATGGAAGCTATACGACATGATGTTGTTCGCGAGCGTCAGACAGATGCCGAGACTCACGAGCAGCACAGCATTCGCCACCTGACTGAACCACAGACCACACACGATGTTCGCCGCAGCCATTAACACGATCACCGTCTTGCGCTCGAGACGATCGGCGATGAAAAGGCCGATCAACGGCCCGACGGGCGCGGCGAGCGCGATCAGTGTCGAGTACATCAGGCTCGTCGTGACGGTGATGCCCTGCTTGATCAGCAGCGTTGGCACCCAGTTAGCGAAGCCGTAGAACCCCACGGTCTGGAATACGTTGAAGATCACCAGCATCAGCGTGCGGCTGCGGTACGGCGGTACCCACATATCCGTGAAGCGCCCCTGCGCAAGTACCGGCACGGCAGCGGCAGGCGGCGGCAGCGGACGCCCCGATTCCGCTTCGACCTTCGCTTCGAGCGCGCACATCACGCGGTCCGCTTCATCGAGCCGGCCCTGTTGTGCGAGCCAGCGCGGGCTTTCCGGCAGTGCCCGGCGAATCCACCAGACGAACAGCGCGCCATGCGCGCCGATCAACACGACCCAGCGCCAGCCGTCGATTCCGAACGGCGCATGCGGCACCAGCAGATAAGAGAGAAACGCGACCACCGGTACCGACAGGAAACCGACGGCCTGTTCACAGGCAAACGCGCGACCGCGAACGTGCTTCGGCACCAGCTCGGAGATGTAGGTGCCGATCGTGACGAGTTCGACGCCGATCCCGACGCCCGCGACGAAGCGCCAGAAGTTGAGACCGGTGGCAGTCTCCTGAAACGCCATCACGACATTCGCGACGGTGTACCACAGCAGCGAATACGTGAAGATCGCGCGCCGGCCGAAGCGGTCGGCGAGAAAGCCGCACGCGATGGTGCCGATGAACAGCCCCGCAAACAACGCCGCGATAAAACTTGCTACGCCGGTGGTGCCGAACAGACCCTGTGTCGTCGGAGTGAGCAGGCCACTCTTCACGAGGCCTGGCGCGACATAGCCGGTATAGAGCAGGTCATACAGTTCGAAAAAGAACCCGAGGCTTAGCAGCACGACGAGCTTCCAGATCGAACGTGTGGCGGGCAGGCGGTCGAGGCGCGCGGAGATGGTGCCGGGGTCGACGGGGGGCGCAGCGGAGTGCTGTTGAGCGGGTGATGTCACGACGGTCTCCTGAGTGGGCCGGTCTTGCGCTCGCTGCCGCGATGTGCGCGGGCGACGATGCCGGATGTGGGTCTGGTCAGCATTCTAGCTGGAGTCGCGTTGGGGTTTTCATATCGCTTTTAGTCCTGATCCGATAGGGCGGTCTAAAGCGCGCAGATAGACTTTCGCTTTCTTCAAAACTGGCAGACGGACATGGCTGACCAACAAGCGACATCACTGCCCGAATTCTCCGCCCTCTGCGTGATGACTTTGGCGTCCGACCCGGTTCGCGCGCAAAAACTGTTCTCGATTCTGGGGAACATGGGCGTCGAACGCTTTGAAAATGCGTCGTCGCTGGCGGATGCCATTTCTCGCTTGAGTGAGTCGACGTTCGACATCATCGTGGCCGATCTTGACTCGGACGATCACAGTGCGTTGCTCCTGCCCGAGACGCTCAGGGCAAACACCCGTCTTCCTGCCCACCAGCGCCCGCGGGTCCTGTGGTGGGGCGAATACTCGCCTGCCGTTGCGAGACCACGTCGAAGCGCCTGGCTTGGACGAAACGCGGTGGTCAACGACCGGGAGTTTGCTCGCGTAGGGGGAATCGATCTGAGCGCCCTGGAGTGCCATGCCAGCCTCGCAAGGCGGACGGGTTTGCAGGTCGAGATTACCCGTAGCGGCGGTCCATTGGGTCTGCATGATGCGCTCACTGCGCTGGCCCGGCAGCACACGGTCAAGGCCGACAATTGCATCGACATCGAATCGCTAACTGACGAAGAAGTCGTCAGGGCGGTGATATCCGGCGATGGTCTGTATGTGGAGTTCCAGCCGCAGCACGACCTGCAAACACGCGACATTGTCGGGGCCGAAGTGCTGGCAAGCTGGCGGCACCCTGCGTTGGGCGATATCCCTTCGACACAGCTTTTCCCGGTCGTTCGGCGCCTTGGCCTGGATTTGCTGCTGTTCGGTTTCATGAGAAACCGCGTGGTCAGCGTGCTCCATGAGTTACGTGCGCGGCGTGCCGAAGTGCCTATGGCCGTCGGTATCTCATCGCAGGCAATCTGTACGCCCGAATTCGTGCAGCGGCTGACCAGCAGCATGCATGGTGCGAACCTGTCGCCCGCTTTGCTGAAGATCGAGTTGATCGATGACACGCATACGGTCGATGACCTTACCTTGTCGACGGCTCTGAATACGCTGCGTGCGTGTGGGTTCATCGTGTCGCTGAACGGTTTCGGAGTGAGGCCTGCTGCTCTCGAGCGGGTTGCCAGGATGCCATTCGACGAGATCAAGATCGACGCCTCATTTGTGCGCGACATTGAAAGTCTCGTTACTTGCCGCGGGATCGTGGCGACCGCGATCGATCTTGCGCGGCTTCTGGACGTGGGCATCGTAGCGGAAGGAATCGAGAGCGAAGGTTGCATGACCTTGCTGCGTCGATTGGGATGCCGGGTGGGACAAGGGAATGCATTCTCTGCCCCGATGTCTGCTCATGATTTTGTGAAGCATGTGATTGACTCCAGGGCTAATTAGAACCTGAAGGTTGTCAGGCTTCGCATTGCATGGTCATCGCCCGCAATGGGTGTGTGGTGCCGCGCCGCGAATCGGCGCGATAGATATCAGACCTTCAATCGCGCCGTCCTTGCAGCCCAGGGTTACGAGTGCGGCGTTCCAGCTTTTCAACTTCCACTGCGCATTCCACTTCTTGTTGCCGGGCGGCTTCCGCAATGCCACTCGGCTGACCGGTACAGGTCACGCAGGATCCTGGAGTTTCTAACACGCTCATCTCACTTTTGGGAGTGATCCTATTTCCGGCGTGAGTGGTGCTCGGTAAATTTCTGCTTGCGGCTGGATGAGATCGAAGTGTTGATTTCCACCGAGTCTTAACCCACCGATTTCATCTAAATCTGACCCACCCC